>DATJUG010000031.1:0-5629 GCA_035502635.1 Bryobacteraceae bacterium | reverse complement strand
CGTAGCCCTGTGCTTCGTCCAGCGGATGCACGTCGCGGCGCTGGAGGTATTCGACTAGCTGCGCCTCCAACACCTGCGCGTCGGTCATCTCCCGAATGCAGACCGGGACAGTTTCCTGCTCGGCCATCGCCGCGCCGCGATAGCGCCGCGCTCCGAAGACTATCTCGAAGCGGCGCTCGGCGCGGGGCCGGACGAGCAACGGCTGCAAAACGCCGTTGGCGCGAATGCTGGCTGCGAGTTCCTGCAAACCGTCATCGTCGAATATCTGGCGCGGGTTAGTGGGCGATTCAACCAGCCAATCAATCGGCAGGTCGCGGTATTCGGACTGGACTTCAACTGTGTTCGTCATTTGGGATTCTCCTAATTTGGGTTGTCGAGCGTGAAGGCAGAGGCGGACGATTGCCGAGCGCCCGCCCGTGAGATTGGCGGGGCTTACCGGCTGCGGCTGCGCAGGAACGCTTCCAAGTAGCCCTGGGCGCGCAGGTTCCTGTCCCAAAGTCGCGCAAACTCTTCGTGCTGGCGTTTGAGCGCGGGGAGCGTGAAAAGATGCTGTTCGTCGTCACGGAAGCTCGAATACCGCTCGATGCCGACGTAATCGTTGCGCCAGTAGTACGGGGCGAGTACGATTTCCCCTCCCTCGCGGCGCACTTCAAAGAGCATCTCGGGGTCGCGCATGGCGTCGCCGTTCTGCTGCCCGTAATGCGCAACGGAGAGGGTCGGGAGACCATTGGGGCCGCTGGTAAGAATGTCCTCAATGTCGAGCGGCATCCACGGCGGATTGTCGATGTGGAGATGAAAGCCGGGTTCGGGTTCCCCGGCCTCCATCAATATGAGGGCCACGGTGTGCATCACGCCACCTCCCGAACGGCCTCGCTTGCGAAGGCGGTATCCTTCACGCGGAGGGCATGGAGGATGGTGGAAGCGGTGCGCTGGACAACCTCAAGGCTTTCGGCCAGCAATGCCGCGTTGCCCTTGTAAAGCTGGATGTAGTCGCTGGATGCTGCGCCCATGTCCAAGCCCACGGCCTGACCCACAATGAAGGCCACGGCCTCGGCCTCGGTTTCGCGCACCGTGGCGGTGGTGAAGGTGCGGCGCTCGGCTTTGTGCAAAAGCTCGTGCGCCGTCTCGTGCACCAGCGTGGTGAACTCCTCGGCCTTCGACTGGCCGGGCAGCAAGGCGATCTTGCCGCCGTAGGAGACGCCCAACGCCGGGGCGATCCGCTCGTTGAACTCAAGCGCGATGTTCTGCGCGGCGAGAAATTCCATGAGCCGGTCGTGATTGCCGCCCACGTCACCGCTGATGGTGTGGTTCAATTCCGGCAGGTCCGCGCCGTCGGTCTGTTCGTAATCCCACACGTACACGGCGCGGAACCCGATGAGAACCCGCTGCGGCTTGGCGTCCGTTTCCTGCTCCGCTTCGTCCTTCCGGCGGCGGAAGCCGACCACGGGCGCGAGAATCTGGATACCCTTCTCGCCCCGCTTCACGAAACGGCCCAGTTCCTTCCATGTACCGAACCCGGCGACGCGTGTTGCCGTGGGCTTCTGCAAAGCACCCACACACTACGCATGTTTTGTTGACGGTTCACTATCCGCATCACCCACTGCACGGTCAGGCGGTGACCGTTGTGCGGCGGTCTGGTCCGTTTGGACCTCATCATGTTCAGGTAGCTCTTTCGAGTGGCTATCAACTCGTAATTCCGGAGTGGATGCTGGATGAGGAGCGTTGCCAGAGGATGGAGATCGTTGAACATCCCACCGTGGCACTGTCGGCTCTTTTAGCGCTTCGTTCCCTCCTCGATGTGCAACCGCCTGCCTCTTCTGGCCTCGGTCCGGTAGTTTCAGAAGCATCTTCGCCAGGAGGTGCTCATGAGTCCACCACGCCAGGGAGTCATTCTGTGGGAGATTCCCAACACGCTCGAACTTCCAGAGACGACGCAGACACGCTGCCGTGAGCTGCTCAGCCATTTGCTGCTCGCAGCCATAAGCAGAACAACAGAGGAGGAGAGTGATGAGCGAGAAGATCCAACCGATTCACACGGAGCGTGATGCATACGTGTATATTCGTCAGTCGTCGATGCAGCAGGTGCGCACACGCCTGGAAGGCCAGCGTCGCCAGTACGATCTACGCGAGCGCGCTCATGCGCTTGGTTTCCAGCGCATCACTGTGATCGACGAAGACCAGGGCCGCTCCGGCACCGGATCGGTGGAGCGCCTGGGTTTTGGCCGACTGTTGACTGCAGTATGCTCCGGCAAGGTCGGAGCAGTGCTGGCACTGGAAGCATCACGTTTGGCAAGGAACAACCGCGACTGGCACCATTTGATCGATCTCTGTGCCATGGCAGGCACGCTGGTCATCGATCACGATGGTGTCTACGATCCCTGTTTGTTGAACGACCGGCTTTTGCTCGGGCTGAAAGGCACCATGAGCGAATTCGAGATAAGCTTGCTCAGACAGAGAGCGATGGAAGCCCACAGACAGAAGGTACGGCGCGGTCTTGTTATGACGCAGGTTCCTGTTGGCTACATCCGCACAGAAGGTGAAGGCATCGAGAAGACGCCTGACCGACAGATACAGGAAGCTATCGCGGGTATTTTCCGCAAGTTCCGCGAACTGGGTAGTGTACGTCAGGTGTTGCTCTGGTATCGGGAAGAGAAGCTGCCGATCCCGGTGCTGTCGCGCGAGTCCGGCAACCGCAAGGTCGTCTGGGCCGAGCCGGTTTACCCAAGCATCTTCGGCATTCTGAAGAACCCCACATATGCCGGCGTCTTCGTCTGGGGCAGGAAGCAGACACGTACTTCCATCGTCGAAGGCCGTGCCCGTAAGACCCGCGGCCACGTTCGCCCGCAGGAACAGTGGGAGGTGGTGATTGCTGACCACCATGAAGGTTATATTACGTGGGAAGAGTTTATGCGCAACCAAGAACAGATCCGATCGAACGCGGGATGGAACGCGCGCATGGGACAGACCCAGGGAGCGGCGCGTAACGGTCCAGCCCTTCTCGCGGGCTTGTTGCGCTGTGGCCGCTGCGGACGTGCCCTGCAGGTGACCTATACGAATAGCAAGCAGCATGGACCGCTGCCGCGCTACTGGTGTAGCGGAGACCGAGGCCGGCAGATGGTGCGCTCCTGCATTACCTTTGCTGGAACACGCGTGGACCAGGAAGTTGCTGCCGAAGTTATCGAAGCGCTACGGCCTGTCGGCATACAAGCTGCATTCGAAGCGTTGGAAAAGAGTCAGAACCAGACCGACGAAAAGCGGCGCTCGCTTGAGCTTGCGGTTCAGAAGGCACGCTATGAAGCCAGCCGCATCGAGCGGCAGTATCAGGCCACCGAGCCGGAAAATCGCCTCGTAGCGGCCGAGTTGGAGAAGCGTTGGAACAACGCTCTGGCCCAAGTCGCCGAGATGGATCGCCGTCTGGAAGAAGCCGCCACCGCAGCACCGCAGTTGACTGCTGAACAACGAGAACAACTGCTCACGCTTGGCGATGATCTGGAGCGGTTGTGGGATCATCCGAATGCTCCTGCCGCCCTGAAAAAACGCATTCTTCGGACGGTCCTTGAAGAAGTCGTGGCGGATACCACGGATGATCCTCCCACGGTGCATCTCAAGCTGCACTGGGCCGGCGGTACTCATACCGAACTCACCGTGCGCAAAAACCGGACCGGCTATCACAACCACATCAACTCGGAAGAAGTAACGGAATTGATTCGTGAGCTAGCTCTGGTCTGTGAAGACAGCGCAATCGTCTCTATCCTGAACAGGCTGGGGTATCGAACCGGCAACGGGAACACATGGACAGAGAAGCGCGTACAACACGTTCGCCACACCAAGGGCTTCCCGGCATGTCCGCCTCCGGAGCAGCGTCGCTGGATCACCATGCAACAGGCTGCGGTGGCGTTGAAGGTCAGCGATGCCGTCGTGCGCAGACTAGTCGCGCAAAAGACGCTCCCCGCAAGACAGATCGTCAAGTTCGCACCGTGGATGATCGAACGGGCACATCTCGACCTTCCTGCTGTTCACAGAGCAGTTCGTCTCGTACATACCGGTCGACGCGATACATCGCGTATGCCTAACGGCGCGCAGATCCGCATGTTTTCAAATGCTGATGAGTAATTCGAATGAGTGCGGCGGGGATTTTTCACGAACTGAGCGCGGCTTCACGCGTCCCTCAACTATCCGGGTCGGGCGTTTTTACCAACAAGTGAAACGGTGTAAGATGGCGACGTCAGGATGTGAGGTATGGCGCGAGGAAGCCAGAGAGACCGGCGGTGGCTACGGCACATAGGCCCGATCCTTATGTTCGGGGCGTTCCCTTGCGCCGGCCTGCTCGCGCAAGCGCAGGCGGACGTCTCCGGAATGAGCCGGTTCACGGATCGCGGCTTTGGATTTTCGTTCTGGTATCCCACGGCCTGGAAGGTGGAGGAGGAACCGGTTGATCCCAGGGTGAAAGGGGGATGGTTTGCGCATGCAAAGTTGATCAAAGAGCTCGATGTGGTCGATCCCGAAATGGAGGGAAAAGATGGAGCTGACGGTGTCATAATCCAAGAACTGTTGGCGCCGACGGGCCTGACCGAGCTTGGCCATACCATGTCCGCAAGCCCTGTCGGCATAGACCAGAGATACCTCTTCGATGGCCGAACGCACCGGTGGGTGTATGCGCAGTTGTCGGAGGCGCCCGACGGAGCACCTCCTCAGGCCCACCCCGTGGACATTAAGAAGATGTGGAAGACGATGGGCGGACTGCCAATCTTCGTGGGCGCAAAACGGGGTGGAGCAGATGTGATCGTGCCGCTTGACGCATCCCACTTTCTCGCAATCAGCACAATGCAAGCAGGCGGCGATTTGGACCACAACTATCTGGCAACGACCGTTGTCAGCACCCATCAAGATGCGGGTAAGCCAGCGAGCGAGCAGGTGCAGGCAGAGACCATCCACAGGGCAGCCATTAAACTTGGAGCGATCGGCGAAATGGTCGGGTTCTGGTACAAGGACAGCGAGCACGTCTACGACCGAAATGGCGAACTCTTGCCCGGAGCGAATCCGAAGACGTTTGCTCTGGTAGACGGGTCGAATGCTTCTTTTGCAACGGACGGCGTTCATGTGTATTGCGTCCTCGGGGTGATACCGGGTGCCGACCCAAAGACATTTGTGCCGATGGGCGAGTTCACCGCTAAGGATGCGCACCACACCTACGACACGGGCTACGGTCTAAAGATCGATGGCCTGCCTGCCGAAAAATGAAGATAACAACGCACGGCTTGAGCAGCAAAAGAGAGGCGGGCTGTGGGCGGCGTTCCGCGGTTACTTCAGATCTATGCCATTGAATCAGTCACTGGTACGTGTCACGAAAGGATCGCGACGACATATTGATATTGCCGTCGGACTCAACTAGAGCTAGTCTGTTTAACGATCTAAGGTGCGCCCAATTGCTTCGAACTGCTGCAACCCTTCCATCGTGCGCATCCAATGACGCGCAAACCCGCATGTTTACTGACTCCAGCGAGGTATAGCACTATGTCACTGCTCTCTGTCTGGCGATCTGCAAAATGTTTCCGAAACTGTAGGAATGGAAACGTGCCATTGCGTTCAGATACGCGGTCAGGGTTTCACTCTTGCCTGCTTCAAGCTG
>DATJUG010000030.1:0-56838 GCA_035502635.1 Bryobacteraceae bacterium | reverse complement strand
GACGGTCATTATGAAGATCACTGGTCACCGGACCCGCAGCGTCTTCGAACGGTACAACATCACTGATCACTCCGACACAATCGAAGCTGGACGCAAAGCAGAAGAGTTCCTGGCAAGGGAACAGGAAGTTGTGGCACAAATGACGTCACAACAAGTTAGAAACCCAAATTGAAAGGAGGAGGTTAAGCTATTTGTTTTGTGTATGGTGCGGAGAGGGGGACTTGAACCCCCACGGTGTTACCCGCTAGCACCTCAAGCCAATATAGCCGGTTTCTCAGGGTATCGCCGAGGGGGTAAAGCAGTGATTTCACTTAAGCGGCGGTATCCTCCGGTTTCGCCGTTTTTCCCTTGGCGGTTACAGTTTTGGTTACAGTCGCGGCGGCCTTTATGCGCTGTTCCATCAGAGCCTTGGCGATGGTCAAGTCCTCGCCATCGACGATATTGTAGCGGCGCTCCATGCTGTCGGTCTTGTGGCCGCTGATTTTCATCCTTATTACCTGCGGGACGCCCGAGCGGCGCATATTGCGCACGGCCGTGCGGCGCAGATCGTGAAATTTGAAGCCGGCTATGCCCGCGCGCCCGCAGGCTTTGTCCCAGGCGGCCCGGAAATCCTTGATGGGCTCACCGTTTCGGTGGAACACCCAGGGTGACTGCGGCCAATGCGCGTCGCGCTCGGCTTTGGCCGTAAGCAGCAGCTCCCGCATATCGCCCTCCAGGATGGGGACGGTGCGGGCGTCGTCGTTTTTCGTCTCGCCTTTCTCCAGCGTGATTGATCCCGACTCAAAGTCCACCTGCGGCCATTCGATTACTAGGAGCTCGCCCTTCCTAATGCCCGTGAGATAGCCGGTGACGAAGAGCGCCTTGAGTTCGGCCGGCAGCTCCGAAAGCAGCGCGGCATACTGCTCATCCGACAGGAAGCCCTTTCGGATGGTAGTCTCCTGCACCATCGGAAAATACGGCACGGTCACCACCTTGGGAGGAGTGCGCTTGCGCGCGTTATGAAAGGCGGTGCGCAGGATCGATAGCTCGCGGTTGACGGTCGCGTGCGAGCGGCCCTGGGCCGTGCGGAGCGCCCGGTATTCATCCATCTTGTCCGTTGAGAGCCGCTGGGCCTTCAGGTTCCCGAAAAACGGGCGGATGTTTCTAGTAACCACTTTGTTCCACACGTAGCGGGTGCTTTCCTTGATGTCGCTCTTAAGCACGTCGTCGAGCAATTCGCCGATGAGCACCCGGTCGGGCGCGCCGCCCGAAAGCTCGCCGCGATGGCGTTGCGCGAGAAGCTTGTCGCGAAGCTTAACCGCGTCCGTCTTCTTCGGAGACTTGCTCGATTCATACACCGGGCGGCCGTTAACACGAATTTTTACCCACCAGATATCGCCGCGCCGATAGATGGTGCCGGAGTTCTTGGTAGCCATGCTGATCGGATCGTAACCCGAAACGCGGGACTACGATCCTGTTTTAATATTTGTTTTTTTCGATCCAGGCGTCGAGATCGCGCCGGTCGAGATGCACGCGCCGACCCTTGCGCACGACCGGCAATTCCTTTTCAAAAATCAAATGCTGGACGGCCTGCTCGCTGCGGCCGATATAAAGGGCCGCCTGCTTTACGGTGAGAAGGACCGGCTGAATCTGAGGAGAGGCAATCCTGGCGAGCTCCGTCTTCAGCAGGGACGCGATTTCAATTGCCATGCTCTTGATGAGAATCGAGAAATCGGGATTCGTCATATCGGTTCCCCTTCAGCTGCCGGTCGCGGCAAACATCTCCGCCTGGCGGTAAGCATCCGTGATGCGCCGCAGTGCCAGCTTGAAATACCTTGGCTCTTTCTCGATGCCGATGAAGCGTCGCCCGAGTTTCGCGCAGGCGACGCCGGTCGTGCCGCTGCCCATGAAGGGATCAAGCACCGTCTCGCCGGCATCGGTGAATTTAGCGACCCAGTCCATGACCAGATTCAGCGGCTTTTGTGTCGGATGCTCGCCATGTTCTACATTGCAGGCCCAGACCGCGTGGTGGCCGCCACCGTTCCATCGCTTTCTTCCTTCGCGGTGAAGAATGGCAATCGCTTCCCAGCCGACTCCTGGTCGGTCGCCCGTAAACTGAGGCGCGGCGTTTTTCTTCGTCCATACGCCAAGCCGGACCAAAGGCACGCCCGCTTTTTCAAGCTCGGCCGCATATTGCCAGGCGCACGACATGATCACCCAGCGCCGCGCCTGCGCGACGGCGTTGCCGCAGAATTCAATGAACTGCTCTTCCGTCAGGCTGTCGAAATGAATCTGTGAAGTCCTAAGAGACTTTGCCGAGCGCGCGCCTTTATGTGTTTTCGGGTTATAGGGCGGATCGGTGATGATGGCGTCGATTTCGCCGACGCGCGGCATGACAGAGAAGGCGTTGCCCAGGTAAAGGGCAGCGTTGCCAATCTGCTCAAAATTGGCTGCGGGCGCAAGACTGGGGCAATCACGCGATACCGTTTCAGTTGGTCGGAAAAACGTTGTTCTTGCTTTGGTAGGACTGCGCCGCATTTCGCAGCCATTGTCGGTCTAACCTGACCGGCGTTGCCGATAAAAATTGCTAAAGAATGCAGGTTCACTTTAGGGATGATATTCAGTGAGGCATAGCACGATGGAGATCACGGACGCCGAGCGTCAGGCCGTGGAAGCTCAACTTAAACAGGTGCTTGGAAGCGGTACGTTTAAACGGTCCCGTAGCTTGCGCCTTCTCCTCCAAGCTTTGATTGAAGACGGTCTTAGCGGAAGAGCACGAAGCGATGGTGACATTCTCAAAGCACTTCGTTATCCCGACGGTGCGCAAGTTAGCGAGAGCATTTTGCGTACGAAAAAGGTGCAGCTAAGAGGCCTTCTCAAGGCGTATTACCAAGGTGAGGGAAGAGGAGAGGACCTGATCTTAGAGGTTCCCAAGTGGGACCAAATCGCACGATGGAATTCTAAGAAGACACATAAATTATTTCCGCCAACTCCCTTCGAGCCACAATTCCTCACATCGCTGGAACGATTCTTCAGGGAAGAGGGCGATCACGGCTTGCGTTGTGTGATCACCGAGGAACCCGCCTCTTGGCACTTGCTGGACAACCGAATGGCTCCCGGTTTTGGAAATTTGCTGCCGCTTTGCGACCGGCTCCGTAGCCATGTTAAGCGCATATACAGCGGCAACGCAAAAGCTCGTCCGCCGGAGCTCGATCCTTCGTATTTAGCCGATGAGCTGGCGCCGAATTATTACCGGAGCTGGAAGGTCTCGCGGGCTTACGCCTGTGCCCATCTCGCCTTCCACATGGGAGGCACTAGCACCTACGCTGAGTCCCGTGATAGAAGGATTGAGCGTTTATGCGCCGCGTTTTTCTACGTCCGCCATCGATTCAGTAGCGAAGTAGTAGCATTCACCCTGCGAAACGATGTTTGGCCTATTCTGCGGAGTGCCGACAGAATCGATCCTGTTTGCGCATACCGGCTATGTCTTGAATTCGCCGCTCTATGCACTGACCTCAATTACATTGATCTTGCGCAGAGCTGGCTGGACCTCGTGGATCGCCGGATCAGCCGAAAGTTCAGAGCGCTCCTCGCCGGACGCCAAGTCAGTCGCTTTTCTCATTACCGCAGAAGAGCTCAGGCAGTAATTGAGACGAACCCCTACGATCGCGCTGCTATACCTTTATTGGCGCAAGCTGATGAGAATAGAAACGGAAATCTTAGCGGCTTGATGATTCTCAAGACTCTCAATGCGTATCGCTGTCTCAAGCAAAACTCATACACTGCATCCGTGATTGCATTTGAGGAACTTGCTCCATTGATTTGCGAGTACAAGAAGTCCTTGGCGCTGGAAAACGATTGGCTCAAGCTCAGTCATGTAGATCTGACTCCGCTAGCAGACCTCTTCCTCATCGGTAGCGTGGCCGCCGCTCGAGTTCAGCCGAGTGGTTGGAAAGATTTTGTGGTACAGAATCTTACAGCCGGCACGGAACTCATGGACAAGGGCAAATACCGGATGCTGTCTACGACGTGGGGCAATCTGTTGAAAGGAACCGATGCCCTTGATGCACCGACCCGAAAACTTCTCCGGCTTTTTCCGCGCCATATTCGGCCACTGCCCGATGACGGACTTCGGGAAGATATCGAGAGTATTCTGAAATGCTTGCTAAAGATTCGCATCTGCACTGTAACGCTTAGCTAAACCACAAATTCGGAACATTTACGACAGCGTTCTGAAGACTCTTAACGGTCCCTCTTGTCCTGTAAGCGAGTGCGAACGGAACGGCTTCCCGCGGAGTGCTTTTGCACTCGACTGGCGAAAGATTCATCAAATGCCGTTTTTAGCTCGGTGGCAATTTCTTCGTCGGTTTTGCCAGGCACCGCAACGACACCGTCGAGCGCATCGCCCCACACAAGGGTGTAGCGGACCATCGCGTCCGCTGCTTCTTGAGGTGAGATCTTACCGGTCGCGTAATCGTTAACCAGCGATGTCGCCTGCTCAAGACGTATTCGGGTCGCAGTGGTAACATCCCGGACTTCCTGCAGCAACCAGCGCTGCATATCATTCACGGAAAGAATGTCGTCCGAGGTTTTGGTAGGCAATTTCTTCGACACGGAGCGCCTATGAGAAATACTTTGCGTCGAATTTAGCCGTTCCTTAAGAAGTGGTCAAGTGTGACTCCAACAGGCTGCATCCTCGCCCCCTTTCCTAATTGAGATCGTGACCATTCGAAATTTGTCGAACCGTTTTAACGCTTTTTAACGCTTCAAAAAAGGGGCCTGGCTCTACATTGCGGGATGTGAGCCCACTCCGCGACTACGATCTCGATACTCCGATTCTGCCGTTCTCCGAATCCGATTTCCTCTCCGCGCGGGACAGTTTCGAAGGCGCGTTTATCGCGGCGGCTCCAGGCGGCGGGAAAACGGCCAATATCGGAAAGAATTTCGCTTACAGCTTCCTCAGAGAAGGCTGGGGAGGCCTCGTGCTGGTTGCCAAGCCCGAGGAAACGCGCAACTGGATTGCCTATGCCGAGGCCTGCGGACGCGCGGGCGACGTGATCCTTTTCAACGAGAAGAGCGGCCATTGTTTCGACCCGCTCTATTACGAATGGAACCGGCCTGGACGTGGCGCCGGGGACCAGGAAACGATCATCGATCTCTTCTCGACGTTGCAGTCAATCGGCAAGAAAGAGGTCGGTCACGGTCACGATCCGTTCTGGGAACGCGGCAACGAGCAGCTGATGCGCAATGTCATCAAGCTCCTCGATCTTTCGGAGGAGCGCCTGTCGATCGCCAATATCGATCGGGTCATCAAATCGCTGCCGTCGCGGCCGGGCGAATTCACGGAGGAGGGATGGCAGCGGGACTCGTTTTGCGCGTCGCTGATTAACGCCATTCGGGCGCGCAAAGACACGCTGACCGCCGCGCAATGGAGCGATCTCGACATTGCCACGCAGTACGCCTTGAAGAAGTGGCCGGCCTTTGACGAACGCCCGCGTAGCTCGCTGGAGATGACCTGGTCGGGCATGGCGGATAAATTTCTGTTCAATCCGCTGAGCCGCGTCTTTTGCGGAGGCAAATGCACCTTCGTGCCGGAAATGACGACGCATCAAGGCAAGGTTGTGATCGTCGACTGGCCGATGCTCGAATACGGTCACGAAACCGGGCGCCTCATCAACGTTCTGATGAAGCTCGCGTTTCAGCGCGCCTGGCTCAGACGCGACGTGAGTCAGGCTCCTTCTCCGGTCTTTCTGTGGCAGGACGAGTTTCAGTACTTCATCACGCGGCGCGATAACTTCTTCCAGCAGACTTGTCGCAGCGCGCGCTCCGCGGTTGTATGCATCACGCAGAACATCCTGAACCTGTCGGAGGAGCTGGGCGAGCAGCAGCCGGGGTCAAAGACCAAGGCGTTCCTCGGTAATCTGGCGCTCAAGATCTTCGGGCAGCAGAACGATCCGGACACAAATCTATACGCCGCCGACTTGATCGGCAAGCACTGGCGATTCATCCCGAGCTACGGCTCCGGCAATGCCGATGGCCCGAGTGTCGGCGGCTCCAGCCAGCTCGTCCACAAGATCGAGCCCGACATTTTCACGCGCCTGCTCAAGCCCGACGGCAGGCAGCCTTTCTGTGCCGCCATCGTTTATCAGGGCGGCAAGATCTTCAACGCAAGCAAAACGCGTCAAGCGCCCGACGGGAGCAACCATCTCACGGTGCATTTTTCGCGGGATATCACCTAAACCTCAACAAACAAGAAAGGACGCAATTACATGTCTACAGATCAAGCGCAAACACCCCAGCAAAGCATTTTGGGCGGCGGCAACCTGTCCGTCCAGCAGACATATGAGCTAGGCCTCAAAGTCGTGCAGGGCATTTGCAGTATCATCGCGCTGCCGATTGAATATGCCCTCAGGCCGCTCTTTGGCAGCCGCTATTTCAACCCGATCACCACCTTCTTCAGCTGCGTGCTGATGTTTGTGCTGGCGGGGGCGGGGGCGCTGGGCTCGTTTATGCCGTCGCGTTTTGGCGGCCCGCCCGCCGGTGTCGTTCACCGTGGCCTAATCGGGCTTGCCACCCTGTCAGCCCTTTTCTTCCTGGGCAATATCATCCACGGCGTGCGCGTCTATCGGCGCATGCTTCACCCCGAGCGGGAAGCGCATAGCGAATTCGAGGGACCGGCGCTGCCGTTTCTCGCCGCGCTGTTTGCACGGCTTCCGCACGGCCATCGCTTCTGGCCCGTGCGCATCGTCTATGAGCCGTTGGCCATCATCATCGCCACTGTGACGCTGTCTGTCCTGGGCGTGCTGAACCGCCCGGCGGCCATGTACCTGCTCACCGCCGCGGTGCTTCTGTCTATTAAATGCGCGATGGAGTGGTATCGCGCCTGGCTCCATATACGCATCCTGCTCGACGGGCAGGCCGCGGCGCCCATCATCGCCGCCGCCATTAAGGGAACCGCCACCGAAGATGATATGGCGCGCATCCATCTCGCTGGATTCCCCAAGAGCCTTTCGCCCGAGCTAAAGGCCGCGGCCATCGCGCAGCGGACCGGTGTGCTGCCGCCTCACATCGCAAGCCTCGTCTCGCCTGTGGACGAGCGGGAAGCGGCTTAACAAAGAACCTGATGCAATCTCGCGGGCGGCTGGTCGAAAGGCTGATGCCGCCCGTGACGATCTCAGGGCCAGTAACTGCAATTGACGAGAAACGAGAAGCTCATGGCACTTTTCGGGTTCGGGAAGAAAAAGAGTGAAGAGCGCTGGCATGCGGCGCAACTGAAGGCAAACGAGCTGAGCGTCAAGGCGGCGGACTCGCAACGCCATGCCGAAAGCACGCTCAACGCCGCTCGCCGCGAGGGCGATAAAGAGCGCTCGGCCGAGTTCGGCGGCAACGGCGATGCGGCAGCCCGCGCGAGGGAGAAAAGGGTTGACCTGGAGCGCAAAGGCGATGCGCTGCGGAGCGAGGAAAAGAAGTTCGAGGCGGGCGCGAAGAAAGAGCACGATAAGGCTCAGCGAGAGGAAGCAAAAGTCCAAAGCGCCACCCATAAGTTGGACTTGGCGACGGCGCATATCGCCGGGAGCGAAAAGGCTCCGCTTCCGGGAAGCGTCAGTGAACGCAAGCAGCGCCTCGAGCAGTCAGAAGCTCGAGAGCTTCATAATCGTCCACTCTCCGACGAAGTGAAAACGCAAGCCAGGCTTGCCGCCAATTCCGGGTTGCTCTACGAGGCGACTCAGCACCGCGTCGCAGATAAAGGTTATGCCGATAGCGCCGAAGATTCCACGAGTGACGGCTCGCCGAGGGCTCAACGATCCATGGGAAGAAACAAGGATGTAGCTCAGTCGGCAGGTAGTCCAACGACACCGGAGAAGGAAGCTACGGCATTGGAAGGCAAAGTGAATCTCGATACGAGCGATAGGCAGTCAGCGGCTACGCCGAGGGATAAGAATGCGGAAAAGAGCGCGCCGCTTCCGCAAAGGAAAGGGCGATCAGGATGGGATCGCTAACTCCGGCGGACACACTGGAGCGGGCCTGTCGTCTTGCGCCGCTTCGACCGCGTCAAGAAGGTAGTCGAGCCTTAGCTCAATCACCCTTCTATCCTCCGCGCCTAAACGACGCTTTTCGGCTTCGGGCAGGCTGTCCCAGCGCTCAAGCAGACGGTTCAGATGCTTCACCAGCGCGAGACATTGGCCGGTCGTTAGCGGAGCATCCGATAGATAGGCGGAAGTGATGGGAAGAATAGTTTCCGTGCTCATTAAGCGCCTGCCAAAAGCGAGGATCATTTCGAAAGAACAGTACTTAAACACCGAGGAAAAAGCAAGCGGAATCGACTTTTCGCACGAACATTGTAAACCCGTCAGGGAGGTTAAGAATGCCCGCTGGTGAAGGAAGTTATAAAGACCGGATTATAAAACTCCTTTCCGCCGCAACGGGTGCCCTGAGCCGCAAAACGTCAGTGAACCCGCCCCAGGGAATTGAGCCCGAAGACGAGCCGGTCGAACCTCTACACTACACGAAAAACGGCAATCCGATAGAGTCCTGGTTTCATTCGGGATGGCATTCCGACCCTACCGGCAGATACGAGTTCCGCGAGCATGTCGGCAGGAGCGTTGAAGGCTATCACGGAGGCCTGGAGATCTCGCCGGGAGGAGGTGAGGGACCGTTTTATTGGAGCGATGGATTTGCAAAGGAAGAGAAAGCACACCTAGCGGCTTTGGAGATGGCCGTGAATTGCCTGGATGGCGCTGCAGTCGAGTCGGCCCGCGATGGTGAGACGAAGACTTCTTCGATCGATCAGGGTGCACTGCCATTCCGGTTCCGCAAACCCTGGGCGCACGTGGAGTTCGTGATGACCGAAGAGGAGCGCAACACCGTCAACGGCCTCGAGGCGCGCTGGCGCGAGCGTTATGAATGCTTCAAGGATTATGCGCCCGTCGCAGAGCATCAGGTGCATCAGCGCACGGTCTTTCGGACGATCGACCGTCTGTATGAGGCGCTCGATGCCAGGGAGCACGCCCCCTTTGCGGATTGGAATCGCTTAGAGGCGGATGTTGAAAAGGCGTTTCGCGGCGTTCGTGAAGCCTTCTCCTGGCAGCGCGAATCGGCAGCGATGGAGTTCAGCGAAATCGATCGATGGCAGCAAGAAGACTTGGCCGACGTTTCCAAAAAAGGTGGCCGGCGCCGGGACCGTTAAACCTGCCTAAAGCAGAGCTTAGGGGAGACGCATGCAGAGGTTTATGGGTAACACAACTTTCCTGATGACACTTACAAGAATTTGTGTTTGTTTAGCCGCTGTAACTACTAGGGGTTGTAACAACGCCGAGAACATCCGCTGATGCTGAGAGTCACGCCAAGCACGCATAGCGAGGCCGCCAAGAAGTACTTTGGCGAAAACCTCACGCGCTCCGATTACTACATGGACGGTCAAGAGGTAACGGGCTTATGGGGTGGCAAAGCCGCGATGCGCTTGGGCCTGGATGGACAGGTGGATCAGAAGAGTTACTTTGCGCTCTGCGACAACCTGCATCCGCAGACCGGCACGTCGCTTACGCCGCGCACGAAACACAACCGCCGCGTCGGTTTCGATTTCACCTTCTCGGCTCCCAAATCCGTATCGGCCGTTTATGAACTATCCGGCGATGAGCGTATCCTCGCGGCCGTCCGCGATTCGGTCAGGGAAACGATGGAGGAAATCGAGCGCGAGATGAAGACGCGCGTGCGCAAAAACGGCAAGGACGCCGATCGGCTCACGGGCAATATGGTCTGGGCGGAGTTCGTTCACTTTACCTCGCGCCCGGTGAATGGAATGCCGGACCCGCATCTGCACGTGCATTGCTTCGCCTTCAACACGACGTTCGATGAAGCGGAGGCGCGGTTCAAGGCGGGGCAGTTCGGCGATCTGAAACGCGACGCCTCCTATTACGAAGCGGCATTCGACGCGCGGCTCTCGCACCGGCTCGAAGCGCTCGGCTATGCGACGCAAAAGACCGGCTACAGCTTCGAGATCGCGGGAGTCCCAATCTCCATCATCGACAAGTTTTCGCGTCGGCGCGACGCGATTGAGCACAAAGCCGCGGAGCTGGGCATCACGTCGGCCGAAGGAAAGCATGCGATCGGCTATTACGGCCGCGAGCATAAGAACGTCGATCTCGCCAAAGCGGAGCTGCGCCGCCGCTGGCGTGAGCGTTTGAAACCCGATGAATCGGCCGCGATGAATGCGGTCATCGCGGGTGAGTCATCCGGGGATCGCCGTTATACGGCCGCTGAAGCCAAGGAATACGCGCTTGCGCACTCCTTCGAGAAGGCCTCGACCGTTTCGGAAAAGCGCCTGAAGGCCGAGGCGCTGAAGTTTGCCGTCGGCTCCGTGCTTCCCGAGGATGTCGCCGATATCGCGCGGCATCCCGAGGTCATTGCGGAAATGAAGGACGGCCAGCTCATGACGACGACGCGGACCGTGCTGCGCGATGAAGTCTCGATGCTGCAATTCGCCAAGGACGGCCAGCGGCAATGCCGGCCTCTGCTCCATGCGGAGGATCTGCCGGAAGATGCGCTGCACGGCCTTTCCGACGAACAGCGAAAAGCCGCGCTTCACGTGCTGACGAGCCGCGATACGGTGACCGGCATTGTCGGCAAGGCGGGCACCGGCAAAACGCGCATGATGCGCGCGACCGTCGATGTCATTGAAGGTCAGGCCGGGAAAAAGGTATTCGCCTTCGCGCCGTCCGCGCAGGCCTCGCGCGGCGTGCTGGCGAAGGAGGGATTTAAGGATGCGACGACGCTCGAAACGCTGCTCAAGAGCGAGAAGCTGCAGGACCGGGTGAAAGGCCAGATTATCTGGGTCGATGAGGCGGGCCTTGTCTCGAGCCGCGATATGAAACGGCTCATGGATGTCGTCATGCGCTCGGGCAGCCGCGTGATTCTTTCGGGCGATTATACGCAGCATGCGAGCGTCGAGGCCGGTGATGCTTTTCGCCTCTTAGAGCAGGAGGCCGGCGTGCGGATGGCGCGTCTGACGGAAGTGCGCCGGCAAACCCAGCCCGGTTACAAAAAGGCCGTCGAGGCCATCGCGAAAGGCTCCGGGCAAGCCGCGCAAAAAGGCTTTGACGCTCTGAACAGGATGGGCTGGATCGTCGAAGCCACGGGCGAGGATCGGCACGGCATGCTGGTCGGCGATTACCTCACGGCCGTCGATGAGGGCAAGTCCGCATTAATCGTTTCACCAACCCATGCCGAGGCCGCAAGGCTCACAGCCGAACTGCGCGATACGCTGCGCGCCCGTGGTGCTTTAGGTAAGGACCGCGATTTTAAAATCCGCAAACACATCGATTGGTCGGAAGCGCAGAAAGGCGATGGCCGCAACTATGAACCCGGCATGATCGTCGAGTTCCATCAAAACGCGAAAGGCATCACCAAGGGTGATAAGGCCGTGGTCATTCAAGGACCGGCCGGCCCGCTGCTGCAAAAGGAGGATGGCGCGCGGGCGCCGCTGCCGCTCGATACGACGGATCGGTTTGAAGTCTATCGGCCTTTTGATGTTGCAATCGCCCAGGGCGACCGCATCCGCATCACCAAGAACGGCGAGGCCAGGATCGAAGGCAAGCCCAAAGCCACCGCCCTCAATAACGGCGATATCTACACTGTCCAAGGCTTCGACCGGGACGGCAATATCCGCATTGGGGACGGCAAGCTGCTGCCGAAGACTTTCGGGCATTTCGCGCTGGGCTATGTCGATACGAGTTATGCCGCCCAGGGCAAGACCGTCGATCGCGTATTCATTGCCGCGGGCGGGCAGTCGCTGCCGGCCATGGGTCAGCAGGCCTGGTATGTGAGCACGACGCGCGGACGGGAAATGGCCAAGGTCTATGTCGATTCCAAGGAAGAGATGCGCGATGCGATCGCCCGCAAGGGCGAGCGGCTGTCCGCCGTGGAACTCACGCGGACCAAGCTACGCTCGTCCTGGCGCAGGCGGTTCCAGGAATCTTTCGAGCGCATCCGCGTCGGAAGCTTCCTTCGCAGGCACGCCGAGGCATTAGCCGATCAGTTGCGCGGCAGAAGAAAAGGGCAGGAGGGCATGAGCTATGGCTGAGCGGTTCGCGGAGCGCATACTCGCGGGCACGAGAGGTCCTTTGGACGACTCCAGGAGCAGCGTATCAGGGGAGCGCCAGTTGGGGGCGCTTTCCTTTAATGTGCAAGTCATATTCAAGGACGGAAGGCGGGCACGGGGTTTCGCCATGTCCCATTACTCCGACTATGAATGGACGGACGAAGGGGACAAGGAGAGACTCGTCATTCTTTTCGGGATGCGCGCGCTCACCATCGAAGGCGAATTGCTGGCGGGAACGGTGGACCTGCTGAATGAAGGCAGGCTCACCCACATTGAGGAGATGACGCACAGCAAGGTGCAGGAGCTCAAACGCGATAATCCCCACCGCCTGCCCATCATCAGCCGCGTGACGGTCGATCCGGATTTTCAGACGATACTAAGCGCCATCAAAGGAGAGGAAGAGGATGAGATTCGATACCCTCGACGGGTTAAATGACGACGAGCTGCGGATAGTTATCGCCCGCGCGCAGGAGCTGCTGAAGCTCAGGGACGAAGAGCGGAAGGCCAAGGCGGTAAATGATGCGCGCGCCCTGCTTGCATCCGTGGGGCTGAACTGGAAGGACATAGCGCAGGGTAAAGGTAGAGCGGCAAAAGCGCCGACTTACAAAGCCGGGCATCTCTATCAGCATCCGGGGAACGAAACGCTTGTCTGGAACGCCAAAGGCCAAAAGCCCAACTGGCTGCGCGATCTCGAAGGGCAGGGCGTGAAAGCCGTAGAAATCACCCCCGGCGACAATTCGCGGTCTCGCGCCGCCGATGGCGCGGCGATCTCAAAAAGCGCTTAAAAACGCCGCGAAATGCAAGGGCATTTCGCGGGCGGGAGGCTCTGCCTCCCGAACCCTCCGGGATTTCGCTTTCATGCCGGATCTGGTTGGTTTATGATGCGCCTGGGCCAGCCGGAGGATAGGGCTCTGTGGGAACAACCCGAGCGCCGCGCTGGAGGCCGGGTCTGGTCGGGAGTAGAAATACTCCCGCCAACCTCTTCTTTTTTATCCGTCCGCATCATGCGGCCACCGCTGCCATGGGATTTCGTGACAGGCGCTTGCTCGCAATCGCGTGATAGCGTGTATCGAGTTCCATGCCGATGTAACTCCGTCCGAGCTGCTTTGCCGCAAGCAGGGATGAGCCGCTGCCGGCGAACGGGTCAAGCACCGTGTCTCCGGCTTTCGAGAAGGCCTCAATCAGGGGCTTCAGAACCGCAAGCGATTTCTGCGTGGGATGGTACGCGTTACCGGTGTATCGCCATTCGATAACGTCTCCAATGGGTTTCTCAGGCGGTCTGGGATTACCTTTAGCAAGTAAGTGCGCGCATTCATGCTGGTAGCGCAGAAAGCGCGTGCTCGATGCGTAGCGCTTCGGAAATATCACGTGGCCCACGACGCGGAATCCCGCGGCTTTATAGGCCGCGATGAACCGATCCGCCTGCGGCCATCCGTAAAAGCTGACGCAGAAGCTGTCCGGCGCGAGAACGCGGTGCATTTCGGCAAAGGCAGGCTTCAGCCATGCGCCGTTATCATCATTGGCGATGCTGCGGCCGTCCCGCGACTTATAGCGCGTGATATAGGGCGGGTCGGTCAATATGAACTGCACGCTTGAATCCGGCAGCATCTTCATGGCCTTCACGCAATCGGCGCGAAGGATGGTATTGGCGAGGATCGTCATAGCGGAACTCCTTTATTGCGGGTTGGATTTGAAGGTGAATTCGGCAACGGTGCCGGAATGGGCGCATTGCGAGCAGCGGATCGTGCTTTGCTCCTCCCAATAGAAATCCCCGTTTGCTGCCTCAGCCCCGTCATCGCTGACAACGGCCAGTACGGAGGCTTCGATATAAAATTCGTCTTCGCTTAAACATTCCGGACAACGGATGTTCGCTAAACAGTTGGTATTGGTCATAGGTCAATTCCTTGCGTGCAGGATGGGAAGAGAAGGGGCGGCAGAGTGCCGCCCCTTAAGCGAGTGGTTAGTCACGGCCGCGCGGGCGGTCCCAGATCAGCTTGTAGCTATGGTCGCTGCCGTTCTTGACCAGGCTGCATTGAATCGGCGCGGCGAAGCTCGGATCGTCGATATTTACCGATTGATACTCGGCGCCCTCACGGCTGGTCTTGTTCCAGGCGGCTCCGATCTCGATGCCGCTATCGGCTGTGCGAAAGCGGAAGTTGGGCGATTTATCGCTCTTCCTGTCGGCTATGGGCTCGACGGCCACCGCGACGTTGAGCGTCAGTGTCGTGATGATGCCCGTATAGGAATCGCCGTTCTTCGTGAATGTTCCGATGGTTGCCATGGTAGTTCTCCTTTTCAAACAAGTTGTTAACGGTTTCTATGAGTCGCTTCCGAGGCTCTTGCCCGAGGAGGCGCGCTCATAAAACCGATGGAGGCGGTTCGGACGCGGCCTCGCGGCAGTCAAGGAACTGAGGTGCTTGCACCTTTTTGGGGGCACCGCGTCTTTTTGCGCCTCAAAAGAGAAAGGCTTTGCGTTCGCCTGCGAACGCGCCATCTGCAAAAAGATGTGGGGGAGCCGAAACCCGATCAGGGCAGTTCCCGTCTTGACTTCCGCGACGGGCGTGGCCCACTCAAGAAAAGCGGGGGCGTTGCGGGGCGGCGGCAGCCAAAGCCCCGCTGGGATAGGTAGCGGAAAGCCGCAGGCTTGCAGCGAGGGAAGGGGCTCCTTCCCTTTGCGGGTTCATCTTGGCCGCCGAACATCCGATGTATCGCTACTGCTTGGGGAAGTAGGTCTCTGATACGCGACAAAACTTTGGCAGTCCGCGGAAATGTTGGGCCGTCCGCATGGTTGCCGTCTCAGGCGCCGCGGATAATTGAAAAGATATAACGCATGTCAAATTTGCGCAGCAATGATACGAGTGGTGTAAGACGCTTTGTCACCAAGCACGAAACGGCCTTCACGCTACTAGGCGCATTCATCGTTTTTTGGGGATTCTTCGTTAAGGAAGGCATTCGTGAAACAAGCCACGATTTGGCAGTCTCCCTGGACGCGGCTCAAACCTCTTACTTGGTTCTCGCAGATCTGAAGCAAATTACTACCCATTTCGAAAGGGAAAGAACAAATGTGCGCAACGCAAAGCTACAAAGGACCAGCCCTGGAACGTTGGATGACCTGTTCAACGACGAGAGCACTATTCAGCGAACTTTCGACGAGCAAAAGGGAACGTTTTATCTCACTGAACGGCTCTTCGCAAAGCTTCCAGTGAAGCCACAGAAGTTTCTGGCGGACGATCGGAAGATAAGAGACGAAGTTCAAAAGTTCGAGAGCGTTGGAGAAGATACGAGTCACAAAATGGATGCATTGGATTGGGATGATCCCGGTTATGACAAAACAGTCGAGGATATGGAGCGCAGACTCGTCTCGGTGCGACAGCATCAAATCGTCCAGGTCGTCGGCGATGTCTTCGATTTCAACGAGGAAATAGTCGATCTCGCCGAGAAAGAACAGGAACAACAAGAGCGGCGAGAGGCTTGGGCCAGCATTGGCAGCTATGGGTTATTCGCATTCGGCTGGGCGCTTGGGTTAACAGCCAAATTGCTTAGGCTCCCGGTTCTTGCGCCGATAGGGGGAGAGTAACGTCGGTTGCTCCCACAGCCTCTTCGAACTCGGACGCGGCAATGCGCCAAGTATATTTGATCTGGCCGCCATCGATTCAGCCGGCGACGGCGCAGAAAACAAATGGGCTAATCGTCGGCCGCGAAATTTCCGTCCAGCCTGCCTGCGGAAGCCCTACCGCGCCCTTTTGAAAGCGCGGGCTTCCTTCGGCAGGCGCATCGACTCTGCTTAAGAGGCGACTTGCAAGGCGGGCTGAAAACGGTGCAGGAAATCCGTCGCCTTCTGCGCGTGGCTCGCGGCCGTGAATACGGCGCGCTTGTCGTCCTTCAGCACCTTGAGCCAGCTTGCGATATACGATGCATGGTCCTCGCGCACTTCCGGCGTGATGCCGAGATCGGCGCAGAGGAAAGCGGCTCCCATTTCGGCTACCAGTTCCTCCTGCGCATAGAATTCGTCGCCAAAGCGCTTGCGGCCGAATTCGCGATTGAGGCGGGCAGGGTGTTTTGTCCAGTGCGTCGCCTCATGCGCAAGGGTTGCGCTGTAGCTCTCGGCATCCCTGAAGGCCTCGAAAGGCGGCATCTGGATATGATCCGAGCCTTGAGCGTAATAGGCGCGGTCGCCTCCGTGACGGATATGCGCGCCCGTATTGGCAAAGAACCGCTCGGCCGCCTCGATGCGCTGGGCAATCGGTTCGGCCGGTGATTCCGGTTTGCGGTAATACTGCTCGGGCAATCCTTGAATCTGGGCCACGTTAAACACGGTGTAGCCTTTCAGGAAAGGAATCGCGCGCTCCTCGTCGTAGCCTTCCTCGTTCGCCTCGGTCTTGATGATGCGATCGGCGTACACGACCAGCGCGCCTTTTTCGCCTCCGCGCACCTGGCCTTTGAGTTCCTGCGCCTGCCGGTAGCTCATCCAGGTCGGGTACTTATAGCCGCGCTCGATGCTCTCCGCCCACAGCATCACTATGTTGATGCCGCGGTAGGGCACGCCATTATGACGCAACGGACGCAGGATTCGCGCTCCCGCCTTCTCGCTGTTCCAGGGCTGCATCCAGGGCCGGACGCCTTGCTCCAGGTCGGTGATGATGCGGTTCGTGATGCGGGTGTAAACGTCTGCTTTCTCGTAGGTCATGGGTTTTCCTTTGTAGAAATGGGGTTCATGCTCGCGCATGACCCCTGCCTGACCGGCGAGGGCTGGGGGTAGCGTTGGACAAGGGTTAGCGTTCCTGCTTGCAGGAATTTTGGGGGGACCGCGAGCGGGGGAACCAAAAGCCCTTGAGGCCGCGCCCTTGCAGGCGCGAGGGGCAACGCCCCTTCAGCAGAGGCGTCACGGCGTCGGTTCACCGCTCGAAGTTAAGCGAGAAGTTGATGTCAGTATTTCGCGTTGGCTGATTAGCACCACATCCGGTGGTTCTTGGGCAGGTAAGCCGTTGTTGGGGAGGAGAAAACCAACTGAATGCAAAGAGTTGGAAATGGGCTCCCGCGTGCATGAATAAAGATGCATCAGCGTGAGTTTTTATTCATCCAATTAAATTCTTTCTCGCGACGGGAGGTTTGTGTGCTTTCTGTTTTCAAAGGCGGTTTGGCGCTTCTTCTCGCCGTTTCTCTTTTGAGTGTGCAAGCACAGGACTGGAACTGTCCCGTTCAAGGCTCGACTCCGTCATCACCGGCAAATTCTCACGGAGGCCAGTTGGGACATTGGCTAAACAGGGCGCAAGGCGCACTCAATCAAGGCGTCAAGATTGATCCCGGTAAAGCCATAAAACAGGGGGCGCATGCGGCAGAGAATTACGGCCTGGAGGAGGTGCTTAAGCCCGTTTTCGGCGACTTACCCCTCAACATAGACGCCAAATCGCAAACTTACCCAACGGTCTGCCGTCTGCCCGGTGGACCCTTTCATCCCAAACCGCTTCCCCTGACCATCGGAAATCTGGTCGAGCCGCCTCCGCCCGGTGATTACTGGCTTCCCGTCCTCGCCTTCTGCACCGAGTACACCATTCACCGACGAGCTCCGGGCGTGCGCTATAAGCTTGAACCCGTCGAAGGCCGAGCCGCAGGCGCGATCAGCACTCTACTCTGGCGCGGTGTGATGAGCGGCAAGTACAGTGAGCCGCATCTGCAGGCAACTTCCTGGGGTATCCAGTCAGGGCTGCTTTACAACAGCATGCCCGACTCGCTCAAGCGCACGATTGCCGAATTACTTCCCGAAGACGAATACCGCAAACAACTCCAGGGCAACTTCTTTCAGAGCCTGAAAGATAAATACCAGGGCTACGCAAAGACGCATCCCGGCACACCGCCGCTCGACGACGTTCTGCGCAGGATGGACAAGCCGGGCGAATTGGCGCTCGACGCGGAAAAGCAGGAAGACATTCTGCAGCAAAAGAATACCCGTGACGAAATTAAAGAGCAAACTCTAATAGACCGGCAGGGGCCCGACGACGCGCGCGGGTTAACACCCGAAGATACTCCGTGGACGGTTTTCATCCCTGACGTCGCTTATATGCGTTTTATCGTCGGCGGAGGCAATATGGCGAGGGATAATCGGCTGGAAATCCGCATCCTTTCTCAGTCACAGCCACGCGCGATGCTGCCGGGCGGCGGCTATCTGCTCAGCGTACAGAATCCCGCGCTCCGTTCGGCCGACTTAACTCCTTCGATCTTCCAAATTATGGGCGTTCAACTGGCTCGTTTGTCTCCGGCTGCGGCGGCAGCCGCAGAAGCATGCGCCGCCGGACCGGTTGCCGTAGCTGGATGCGCCGCAGTAGTAGGAGCTATTACCGTCCGGGCGCTGATAGCTTATCCGAATGCGGCCACACAATCGCTGATTGTAGTCCTCGCTCTGCCGCTTACCGCTGAGCAGTTGCTTCTGCAATCGCTTGTAAGTTATATGAAGGGAGGCGGTAATGGCGACGGAGAAGGGATTTCTAAGCCCAATCCCAAAAATGAGGAATTCCGAAGCATGACCGCTCGACAAATCATTACAACTTGGCTTAAAGGATCTATTAAGTCTGTGTTTCCTGGTGAACTTCTCGATGACACATTCGCGGAAATCGATAATTTGGCACAACAAGGCAATCCAGCAGCTCAAACAGCTCGTAAACTATTGCTTGATGGCAGGTTTAGAAGATGAATGAAAACGCGTTCTCGATGGCTTCGATCCAAGGACGCACGTGGTTCGGCGTCAAACTTCGGTTCGCCATCTCAATCGACAACTACGATTTTAGAGAGTTTGAGGATCGCGTATTTATCTTTTCTTGCTCCGACATTAGCGCTGCGCTGGAGCACGCATTGGGTATAGGCAAAAGCCGTGAACACGAGTATGCGAACGCGGATGGAAATCTCGTGAGGCATCAATTAGTCGAAGTCGTAGGATTGAAGACAATTTTCTTGGACCGTGGTGACAAAGACGAATTTGAGGTATATTATGAAGCGATTCCGGCGGACTCTAGTTTCGTCTATCACGACAGTCTCGAGGTGAAGATTTCGGAAGAAATCAAGAAGGCGTTGTGAAGCCTTTATACTTCATTGAGGGTTTGGATTATGTGATGCGAACGGAACAAGTCATGAATGCAAAGTTAGCGCAGATGTACAGACCACTCAGGGCCCTTTTTGCGTTGAAGGAGCAGTATCTTATGAAGTTTGGCCCGGCGTATACGGCGGTATATCTGTCTTGTTCGCTCCATCATTTGCTTGTAAACATAAGCTAAAATTATCCGGCCTCTCGCTTTGCTTACAGCCGCCGCCCGTAAATGAAAGCAAACGAGAATTAAGAGAATAAGTTACCGACTCGCTTA
Source organism: Bryobacteraceae bacterium (assembly GCA_035502635.1). Lineage (GTDB taxonomy): Bacteria > Acidobacteriota > Terriglobia > Bryobacterales > Bryobacteraceae > Bog-105. The sequence continues at coordinate 37,410 of DATJUG010000030.1, read as the reverse complement.
AGCGTGTAGCGCGGAATGTGCATGGATCTGAGAAGCCTCACGAGCGAGGCGAAGGGCAGGGCGGTGAGAGCGGTTATAGTAAGCAGGCCCAACAGGACATAGAAGGCAGGCTGATATTCCGCCCGGCCTATGAAATCGTCAATTTTGACAACTTCGCCCCATGCAATCCGAAACCGATATAAAGCGAGGGCGGAGACGGCCGCAAGGAGTGAGGATGCTGCACGATTCACCCAGCCGGGAAAGAGCGACACGACGAAACCGGCTAGAAGCGCCGCGAAAACGACCGTAGCATAGGGATCGGGTGCAAGGCGGAGCGTTTCATTATGACCGTTGGAGTAGGTGACCGTGGCGATGCGCCCAAACAGCAGGTCGCGGGCGGTCAGCGTTATCAGGTTGTCTTCAAAGAAAGGAAACCGGATGAGCGGCAGGGAAGCGCAGCCGAGAGCGGCGGTAAGCAGCGCGAGGTTCAGGCGGTTGGGGTGAGCGTCCATAGGTGGACATGCCATGAGGCCACTCAGAACAGCGGCGGGACGTAGTAATCCGGAGGGTTGGAAGGCATGTTCCTGAGCGGCTTCCACGCTGCGGCGAGACGTTGCCCTTCCTGCTTCTGGCTGTCGCTGAGTGAGGCGAAGTAGGCAGGTCCGGTACGGCCGATCAGTGTGGTTGCATCCGTCCCCCGGTTGTACTTGATGACCTGGACGGCATCGCAAAGCGGGTTGGCCTTGTCGTGCATACAGGTCCGCACATATTCCAGCGCTAGGCCGCCGCTGCCCGCGTCCATGTAGCGGTAGAGGGCGGCCTTGATGTCATCAGGGCTGGCTCCCCATTTGATGCCGTTGTCGAGCAACTGCCCGGTTGCGAAGCCGCCGGGAAACATCGCATTGGAGTCGGCGGCGGCGAGAAAGTATTTGGCGGCGAGTTTCCCCGAGTCGGGTTTCTGCGCGCTTTCACCGGCGAAGGCCATGGCCGCGATTAGACTCGCGATAGGGTCGCCCGCATCGGCGGCGCTGGTCAGCATCTCCTTGTTGCGCGCCTCGTCGGCGGCTGTCATCTGCTGGTTGGGATTTGCCTGCATCATCATGAGCAGATATTTGGCCTGGGGGTCGCCCTGGCTGGAGGCTTCCTGCAGCAGTTGCGTTGCCTTTGCCGCATCTTTATTAACGCCGCGGCCCTGGCTATAGGCGCCGGCGAGAAACACCTTGGCGCGGACGTAGCCCGCATCGGCAGCGTCCTTGTAATAACGGAAAGCCGTACGCGGGTCGGGCGTCACGCCCCAACCGTTGTTATACATGCACCCCAGATAGAACTTCGCCTCGGGAGTGTTTGAGCTCTGTGCGAGTTGCAGGGCCTTCGCATAATCGGCGCGGGAGAGCGCGGCATCGATCGGGTTATCGGGCTTGCGGACGCTGACCTTATCGGACTTGCGGCAGGAGAGAAGCGCTGCGACTAACACAAAGCTCGTCAGGGCAGCGCGCGAGGGCGTCAATGCAGCACCCCGGATCGAGGCATCGGCTTGCCGTCCTCAGTCAGCCATGAGCCGTCCTGCTGCCGGAAGAGCGGAGTGACGGTTGCATTGTCGGTGCCGACAATGATGAAGGCCTTGCTGGCATCGTCGCTATTGACCCAGAAATTGATTTCGTCGAACTGTGTGTGAACGACGGTGATATGAACAGGCTCGCCGCCCTCCGGGGTCATCACGAGCTTGCCGCCCTTCTGATTGGCGGCAAGGCCGTGTTCCGGGTCATGCGCATGCTGCTGGCGCAGCGCGTCGTTAATCTGCTCGGGATAGGGCATGAAGCTGTAGCTGTAGTTAACCTTCGGCGGATCGACCTCGCGCGGCGAGCCGTCGAGATTGGTAAGCCCCTGCGGCAGCGTGGCAAGGCTGCGCAATGTCACCCGGTTGCCGTTCACTTCGGCCACGACATAGCCGTTTCCGGTACCGCTGCTCAGGTAGTATTTATCGCCTTTCCTGCCGAAGAAGCTCATGTCGGTATCGCCCTTGCCGGTGCGCCATCCGACGTTCGGCGCGGTTTCGACGCTACGCGTGTAGGTCCAATAGAGAATCGCGTTGCCGCTAAGCTGCACATAGCCGGTGTAGCCTTTTGCGCCTGCGGGCCGGCCGAGGAACGTGCCGGTAAAGGTACCGCTGCCGATAACGGCGCCTTCCGGCGCATTGCCCGCGGCGGCGGTTGCCGTCGTGGGGCTGCTGTTTGAAGCGGCGGTCGCATTGCAGTTCGGGTTCGCCGACGCGTTCGGATTGCGCGCGCGATTGAGCAAACCGGCAATTCTCTGCGTCCTGGTCGGTGGCGGGCAATCGCTCGATTGCTGCGCCAGCAGCGGCAGCGCTCCCAAGAGCGCCGTCGCGATTTTCACTCCGTTCATTTTTTGGCCTTTCCGCGGCTCTTCGGCCGCTTGTCTTTGTTGTGCAGTTCCTCGCGCATCTGGCGGAGCTTGAGCATGATGTCCACGGGATCGCCCTCCGGGTCGATGCCGAGGCGCACCAGGCGGCGGTCTTCAAAGATTTCGTGCGCCAGGAGTTCTTCGTCGCTTTCTTCGTTGCGGTCGTCCATGACGGAAGTCTCGCCGCTCTGGATCAGATCCTGCCACAAGTGATATCGCAAATACCAGTATCCATATAAAAGATATCGTAACTGCTTGCAAATGCTAGAGTTCCCTTTGATCACGGGAAGGCAACTGAAAGCAGCGCGCGCACTTATAGGATGGGAGCAAACGGAGCTGGCCAGAAAATCGGACGTTGGTATCGCAACGATTCGCCGAATGGAATCCTTTGACGGCGAAGTAGGCGCCCGGACGTCCACGCTTTCACGCGTCAAGCGGGCCCTTGAAAAGGCAGGCGTCGAGTTTCTGGATGATGAGCGCCCCGGCGTGCGGCTCAGGAAAGCAGGCCGCTGACGCGGAAGAGATAGATAGCATCCCGGCAGGCCGCCGCCGTGCTTCAGCGTTCCTCACATGCTGCGGAGCGGATTGTCCGGGCACCCGTTTTCTAACACGCCAAAAAACTCCGGCCGCTCATGACGGCGCGCGTGTCCTAACGAGCCGTAGCGCACGAAGCTTTTTGCTACTCAAGGCTGAGGCGAACCTGTAAGCTCGTTCCCATGGCAATTATGACGGCGCAATTCGTCGAGCCCATGCTCTTGCTTCGCACGGAGAAGCTGCCGGAGGGCAAGGAGTGGCTCTACGAGATAAAGCTCGACGGCTACCGGGCGCTTGCTATTAAGAGTGGCGGCAAGGTTGATCTGCGCTCCCGCAACGACAAGGATTTCAATGGCCGTTATCCGGGCATCGCACAGGCGCTCGGAGCGATGCCGGACAACACCGTCATTGACGGTGAGATCGTGGCGCTGGGGGAGGATGGCAGGCCCTCGTTCAACGCGCTGCAGAATTACGGCTCAACCGACGCGCCTCTTCATTTCTATGTCTTTGACGTTCTGCTGCTCAAAGGCCGCGATGTCATGGGCGAGGCCCTGACAAAGCGGCGTGAATTACTGGAGAAGCACGTTCTGCCGAAACTTTCGGAGCCGATCCGCTATTCGCTGGAGCTTACGGCAAGCCTGCCGGATCTCGTGCGATCGGTGAAGACGCAAGGGCTTGAAGGACTGGTCGCCAAACGCCGCGACAGCAAGTATGAGCCCGGCCTGCGATCCGGCGCGTGGCGGAAAATGCGGGTCAATCGCGGCCAGGAATTCGTCATCGGGGGTTACACGCCGAGCCCAAATAACTTCGATGCGCTGGTCATCGGCTACTACGAGGGCTCGCGGTTGATCTACGCCGCGCGCACGCGCAACGGCTTCACGCCGGCCTCGCGCCGGGAGCTCTTCAAGAAGATCAAGCCCCTGGAGAGCGGCGAATGCCCCTTCGCGAACCTCCCGGAGAAGAAAGCCGGGCGGTGGGGCGCGGGGCTCACCGCCGCGAAAATGGCCGAGTGCCGGTGGCTGAGGCCGCAGTTGGTCGGTCAGTTCGAGTTTGTTGAGTGGACACCGGACGATCACCTCCGGCACACGAAGTTTGTAGCGCTTCGCGAGGACAAGAAGGCGAGGGATGTGGGGCGGGAATAGGCAATTAGAATGAGTCTATTTTGTGCCCCAACGCTTCAACAGTCGCTCGGTGTTTTTGAATAGGTGGTGATCGTTATATTGGCTTCTGAAGGCTTGTATCAGTGGCGAGAGCCGAAAAAAGTAACTCTCCATCGCTGGGCTTAGCCGTTCACGGATTGTCCGCTCGTCGGCGGACCCGTCAAGGACAGCGATTCCTATGCGCTCGCACGAATTAAGTAGGTCTATTATCTTCTGGCGAGCGACCGGGCTGCCTTGAAGGGACTCTGAGGCTCGGAACCCATCGTCTCTAAAGATTTCCGTGAGATGCGGTTCAACATCCAACCGTTCGGCATTCCACTGCTCGACAAATCGGAGCGCAAGTAATTTTCGGCTGGAAAGAGCATTGCGACGAAGGGTCTCAACCGCTACGAGGATCCCGGACACGGTGAAAAAGCCGATGAACAAATCTTTTGCAAGTATGATCGAGGGCCGGAGTGCTGTAAAGGTCTGGTTTACATAGACGAGGGCGCTTCCGCCAAGTAGAAAAACAGCGCCAATAATGATCAGAATTGCGATAAGACGCCGGTCCTCCGCTAATCCGATGCTGGGTGGCTCTTCCCTGAGAGGCATGAAGCCGATTTTAATGCTATGCTGAGCGATCCTTTGAGCGATCTATGCTTACCCGCGAGTCTTTCCTCAATTGCGCTGGATCGGATCCGCGGCGCTTTTGCGGTCACCCGGGCAGTCGATCGTCGCCCGGGAGGGCTTCGATGTCAGTTCGCGGTCGTGCTCAGCGACGGCGGCAAACGCGAATGGTGAAGGTTGCGATTGCGCATCCTATGACTACTTTCTGCTCTCTCCTTCGGAAGGCGGTTAATTATCTTTAAAAACACTTGGTAGAGGGCATTTCTAGTAAAGATACCTATGGGATTGGAAAGGCTGAATTTGATAATTTTATCCAATGTCTCAAATCACAGCCATCATACTCGCGGGCCTTTCTATCGGAGTAATGATGGGCATGAGCGCATCGCCGGTCGTCGAATCGGTCATCTCCGTGATCCTAGGCGTCGTGACCGCGGGCATCTCTTTGATAGCCGGAATTAAGCATCCAAAGTTAGGGGAGAACTTGTCAGTCCATATGTGGCCGGTTGCGACCCTGGTGATGGCTTTGCTCATAGGTGGATTTATAGGCGTCCGTATGCGGACCGCTAGAATTCTTGGCACGTCTCCTGACGTGAGCTTCCGGCGATGGACGGGCGATCCGTTCAATCTTGACAAACAGGCTGTGGCGAGTCGTCTATTTCAAATGGAATATCCAGTGGAGGGCTCGAAGGGAGAGAAAAAGGAATCAGGTGAGCAACAATCCGGAGGTTCGGCTGGAGCACAGCCATACTTTTATAGCGGCGATGCGGTTTCTGTGTGCACGAAACTTGAAGGAGCACCAAAAGGAGAAATGAGGCAGATCTTGGAGAAACAGAGGCCTCCGTTCTGGAAGCGCATCGCGGAACTGGCAAAGGAGCGTACAGACGACGACGTGAAGAGTATAGTGGAAGACATTTGTAGTTCTCAGGACGAGAGTAGTCCTCAAGGCAAGAAGAAATGAATTGCCGCTGGTTCATGTGCATCTCGATATGCGCTGTGTTGATGGCCGGCGCTGATGATCGAACCCGAAGTGACGAGGCTCCCTGGTCGAAGGGGATTTACCGTCTAGAGGCCACTCAATGCAAGGCCCAGGAAGGCCGCGTCTCGACTGCATTCAAGCTGGCCGGTGAGGCGGGCTTGATTTCTTCACTCCATGGCGTTGTTGGCTGTAACGCCTTTGAAGCGTTATCGGGCGACAATAAACACGCGATTAGAGGATCTCTACGATTGGATCGAGTCGACATCGCAAACGATCTGGCCTTCTTGCGTGCCGACGATCTAGTGTCAATGAAAGGCTACGGCTTGGAATTAGCCGAGACGCCAGTTATCACGCCGCGTCAGACGTTTACAGTTCCTGGTTACGCATATTCACTGACATCCACGATGGAGTCAATTCTCGTAGCGACTGACGCGAGCAAATTCAAAGAGCTAAGAGAAATCGTTCCTCCGTGGGTTCGCGAGATACTCAAAAGGCAAACGAGTCCTGCGCTTTCCGCGTCCGGAATTTATTTGCAAGGGCCGTTGGCTAAGGGTCAATCAGGTGCGCCAATATTGAATAACAAACTCCAGGTGATAGCCGTCGTGGATGGGGGAGCGGGCGAGAATGGCTCTGACTATGTGTGGGGCGTTGCCTTGAGACGAAAACAGGGCACGTCAATCACTGAGCAGGACGGATGGAAGGCCTATTCCACAAGTGATAGAGAGATTGTCCGTATTTTAGCTGCGCCGGCGGGCAAAGACCCTTACTATGCCTCACCCAACCGGATCGCTCAAGAAGTGGTGCTTGAGAACATTAGGCCAAAGGCGACTGGTAATCATCCCGATTGGGATCTGTTGGTGACTGTCGATGATAAGCCCGCTTTCTCTCTTATGCACAACCACGAACGGGCAAACAACATATTTGTGACAGGTAAACTGTCTTCTAAACAGATGAAATTACAGAAGGACGTGTCAAAAGCAAGTTTTACGGATTGCTCTCTCGGACATCATATCCAAATCACGGCGTCCGTGAAGAATAACCGGAGAAATGGGGAAACCATATCCGGCAGTGTTAATCTGAGCTGCAATGTCCCCGGTGGCGATGCACGTGGAAACATTGATCTTCTGAGTCACACAGGTCCTCTTAAGAAGGAAAAATTTACGCTGGAGTTCGCTAGTCACGGCCTAGTACCTCCGGATAGTAATTGATCCTGTGTTTTGGAGATTGACGTGCCTTCACGTTACACAAAGATAATTACTGTAGTTCCCTTACGACACGACATGTGTTACGCGCGAGTCGGACATTGGTCCAGTCGATGAGGGCGCGCATTCTCAGACATTGACTAGAGTGGGACGAGAAAATGCCATAACATGCCGTTTAGGTCGGCTCACTCAACCCTGGGCTTTTTGTCCTAACCCTAATGCGATAAAAGCGATTATCGCGTTCACTCGTCCCTGATTAGCGCCCGTGTTTCTTGACCGTTAAGATACCGCCGGAGTCCACATAACGATGCTCGTAGAGCATCATTTTCACCCTCCATTTGGTGTGGTCTTTCACCTCATCGACCAACCCTTCCACGAAAATTTTGCGGAGAGCCGTGGTGAGTGTAAAGAGACCCGATTCCAGCATGAGCTCCGCCCCGTAATAGTCCTCGTAATTGATGCGTTCGCCCTCCGTGCTGAGGAGATCATACGTTTGCCGAAAGAACTGTTTGGGTACTTCTTGCCCGTGTGCCAGGATGTTGCGGAATTCGTAAAGATGGCTGAGTACATCGCGAACCAGCGTCCTGGGCTGCCGATGGACAAGCGAGGTGGCCGGAAATACATATGAATCAAGCCCAAGGAATCCGCCGACGCGCTTCATGAAGGTGTTTGTGTCGCCCGCCATGAAGAGGACGTCCAACCCCATGACGAACATTAGCGCGCCGAGATTCACGTTGCCGATCTGAGAGCCGTGGCCCAGGAGCAGGATGGGGTTCTGGAGCCGCACGATCTTCTCAATGAACGCGCGGCGCACGCCCGCGTAGACGGCCTCGAAGTCTCGCTCAAGGCCTTGCCGCTCCAAAGAGGCGATGCGCCCCAGAAGCGTATTACACAGTTCCTTGGGCCGAAGGTCGCCGATATTCTCATATCCCTGTTCGGCGCGGAGGAACTTAAGGAAGATGTTCTTTGCGCCGGACGGGCAGATGATCTGTAGGGCGGACATAGCGTGTTGCGCCTTCTCATACAGGTCCTTGTCTGGGCCGCCATAAGGGTACTCCACCTCTTTAGCGACACAGAGCCAATACTTTACTTTGGCAAGCTCACCACGCTCATGTTCGGAAACGTATATCTTCGCGATGGAAGTATCCCACAATATCGGAGATAGTTCGCGGATGGAAATACCATCGCTGAACGTGTAGGGACGTGAGACGTCGGAATATTTTAGGGGCGTCGCGACAAGCACATCAGGCACAAGGAGTCAGCAAGGCGGCAGCTTGAGCCGCGCTATTTGTCCCTTTTCTGACGGCAAGAAACACGTCGTGAAAAACTATGCCATCGGGCAACCTGCTCGCAATGTAGTCGGCAAGGGCCACATGGTCGGGCGCGTTGTCCGCTGGGTCCACGACTCCGACCTCGTCCACAGCGACAACGTGGCCTCGATTCAGATGTGGAATATCCATGCCAAGCAAGCCCACGACAGCCCCGGTATAGTTACGCAGAGCGTAAAGACCATTGAACCGGCAGTAACATGCATCGAATCCTTCCTCGACGAGATATGTTTCCCACCATGCCGGAAACTTCCCCTCGACAGAGGTTTTCGGGTATTTGTCGCTGTCTGCCGCGACGCGCTCGTATGAGTAGGGCGGCCCCATGACCATGGCAACGGCGCAGATGACGCAGTCGTCCAGCCGGCGTTGGGGAATGCGGATAATCATCGGCGGTTCGGAATAGCAAGCTGAGGAGGTGGGGGAAGGACGCGCTCAAAGAGCTGGCGCCCGAGCGCTTCTACGATCGCTATCCCCGCTACGACCTCCTCGCGGCTGATCGTGATCTTGCGCCCGGCGATTGCTCCTGGATCATTTGCCTTTTGAACGTACTCGTCGTCCATGACGCCCATCTTATGGGCCAGCACATGGCGCTTTTGAAAGATGCGGCAAGCATGCTCCCATTGATCGCCTTCAAGGCCGTCGCCGAGATCGAATCCAAACGTCTCGCGAACCTTTCGTCGCGCAGCAGGAAGATTCTGAAACCGTATGTCGGCGCCCTTTTGCAAACAGATCTCGCGCCCGAAACCGTCGAAGGCGGATACGACATTCTCAAGCGCATCACCAATGAGATGATCCGCCAGTTCCCTATCGACGGATTCGGCGAGGGTGAGTTCCTTGTTGGCCAGCTCAAGATTCTTCTTCAATATTTGAATGGAGTTGTGTATTCCGCAGTCGGGGCACCACCCAAAGACGCCATAAATGGCGTAGCGCAGCGTGCAGCTGTCGCAGACAACCTCGGTTTCGAGTTCTTTTTCCCGGTAGTACCGGACCGGATGGGGTGCGCCCCGAGTCACCTTCATACTGACGCCGATGCCAAAGCCGCCACGGGGCCGGTGGTCGAATTCCATCGACTTCAAATCCTTGTGAATCGCGTCCGTGACTTGCCGGATGACCACCGATTTGGCGTACTCGATTTGCTCCTGGGTCGTGAAGGTATTGTTTTCGCCGCTGTGCCCGCAATAGGGGCAATGGCACGGCGCGGGGCCTTTGACGCCGGTTCCGGGAGTGATCTTGAAGTATCCTAAACAGGCTTCAACCGGACACTCGCGCCCCAGATAGCCGTCTTCATCCGGTTTGATGGAAATGCTGAACTGATTGCCGAGCCTCCGAAGATTGTCCATGCAGGTGCGTTGCGACGGGAAGGGCCGCGTCGAACAAATTCATTATAAAATGTTCGGTGCCCCCCAAACGCAGGCCAGGGCTGATTCCGACTGAACAGGGCTTGTCTTGACCATGCCTTGCAATCCGGATAGTGGTTGGTGCATGCGGTATATCGGCTCCTGCCTTACGTGTGAGGAAGAAAAAGTCCGGGCAATGGTCAGGAGATCTCGCGCGATAAGCTACGCCGCTGCGCGCCGATCGATAGGCCTGGTGGGCCTGGATGACTGCGTATCCTCGATTCAGGCGGCAGCTGAGCCTGGGTCGGCAGGCATAGATCTCAAGGACGAGGCCTGCGTCACGTACCATCGTAGCCGATACGATGGCAGGCCGTGTGTCTACCTAACGCACGAACGTATCCGGCACATCTTCATGTGAGTTCGATCCAGTTGCGGGGGTTTTCGCTTTACGGCCGTCAGTCTTCCTTACCCAGACGGAAGCCGATCCTGCGCTTCGTCACCGGCGGCAGTGCCTTCATTTCTCTCACCTCGTGAGCGAGGCGGTCGATGTCCTCCGCCAATACCTCGATGACGGACGCCGTGCGATCGTGGGAGCGTTCGAGCTTTTCCACGCGGACGGCGATGTCCTGGTTGCTCTCAATCAGCTGGCGCATACGGACGAACGCACGAATGACCGCGATATTCATCTGGATGGCGCGCTCGCTGTTTAACACGGAAGAAAGCATGGCAACGCCGTGCTCGGTGAACGCGTGCGGGAGATAGCGGCGGCCGCCCTTTGAGGTCACAATTTGTGATCTCAAAGCTCTAACCTCCTCCTGTGTAAGAGAAAACATGAAGTCTTCGGGGAATCTTCGCAGGTTGCGCTTAACGGCTTGGTTCAATACGCGTGTCGGTACGCCATAGAGCGCCGCTAAGTCGGCATCGAGCATGGCTTTCTCGCCACGAATAATGTGGATGAGCTTCTCGATCGGCTGTGTGACAGCGATGGTTTTGGCGGGCGGCTTCTTCGGGTGGACCATGACCCGGATCTATCGGGTTCCGGCGCGAGGGTCAACACGACGTTTTCCGGCGCTGCTGACGTTGGGAGTTGCGAGAACGGCTCCGCGGGCTAGGTCAACTTCTTTTATTTGTCCCGCGTCAATTGGCCAGCCGCCTGTGGGCTTACCGTCACAGTAAGTGGCTTGTTACTGGCCTTCCCTTTTAACGCATGATAAAGGACATTATTAGGCGTTAGGCGATTGACGGGAAGGCGGCGATCCGGTAAGGTGGCAAGACGCTTTTGGAGACAATAAGGACGAGGACGCCATGACCATTGAAATCCACCAGCCGGAAATTGAAGCCCTGATCCAGCAGCGATTGCAAACCGGCGCGTTCCACGACGTGGAAGATGTCCTGCTGCATGCGCTCAGAACGTCAAAGCCGCCAGCTGCCAGACCTGCCGCGTCCGACGCAAAGAACCTCGTGGAACTTTTCGAGCCTGTCCGCGGTTTGCTTACCGATGAAGAAATTGACGTGATGTTCAGCCGTAACCCCTCGGCCGGCCGTCCGGTGGACCTGGAGTGAGCGGTTTTCTCCTCGACACCAATGTCCCGTCGGAGATGCTGCGGTTCCGTCCCGACGCGAACGTAGCCGCATGGCTGAAAAGCCAGGTTAAGAGCGATTTGTTTCTGAGCGTGGTCACTCTGGGCGAGCTTCGCAAGGGAGTGATGATTCTTCCTCCCGGCGCAAAGCGTAGCCAGATCGAACAATTCATGGAGAGCTTTATTCCCTCGTGGTTCTCCGGCCGCATTCTTCCGATGACCCAAGCCATTGCTGAGCGCTGGGGTATCTTGGACGCTCAGCGGCAACTTGCAGGAAAGCCGCTTGGCGTTGCTGATGGCATGATCGCAGCGACGGCGTTGGAAAATGATCTCACGCTGGTTACGCGCAACGTGAAGGATTTCGCGGGCCTCGGCGTGAGCGTGCTTAATCCCTGGGAGACCGCTTGATGCAACCTCTCATTCCGCTCAAGCCATGACCCGCGGGCCCCCTGCTCTACCCTCGCCTTCGGGGAAGGTTCCCTCCGCAATGTGCGCTGATCTGCCCGACATCATTCATCGTGCCGGCTCGAACGCCCTTTTCGCCGCGCAGGAATTCTTTTTCGGCACGCTACGTAACGAGCACACGCAGCGTGCCTATCTTCATGCGGTCAAGCTATTCCTGGCCTGGGCCGAGAAGCACGGCGCCGGGGACCTGACGCAAATCGCTCCCTGGCATGTGGGGAGGTATTTCAAGAGCGTCGCGAAAACGACGAGCATCGCCACGCGCAACCTGCGCCTCTCGGCGCTGCGGCATTTTTTCGACGGGCTCGTCACGCGTCACGCGATTGTACTGAACCCCGCCCTCTCCGTCCGTGGCGAGCGCTACAGCGTCCTCGAAGGCAAGACACCGGAGATCCCGATTCCCGACGCCAGAAAGCTTCTGAACTCCGTGGATACTTCCCACGTCGTGGGCTTGCGCGACCGGGCGATCCTGGCGGTGTTGGTCTATACCGGGTCGCGCGCAGGCGCCGTCGCGAAGCTGAAGCTCGGCGACTTCTATCACGCCGGGCAACAGTGGATGCTGCATTTCGAGGAGAAAGGCGGCAAGTCGCGCGAGATCCCCGTGCGGCAGGACCTGCAGGCCATCATCGCCGCCTATCTCGATGCCGCGGGCCTGGGTGACGCGCCAAAGGCTATGCCGCTGTTTCAAAGCGCGCTGAAGAAAAAACGGCAGCTCACCGGCCGGGCCATCCATATCAACGATATCTGCCGCATGATGAAGCGGCGGCTGAAGGACTTCGGGCTCCCCCTGCTCTACTCGCCGCATTCCTTCCGCGTCACGACGATAACCGACCTGCTGGAGCAGAATGTACCCAGGGAAGACGTGCAGCACCTTGCCGGCCACGCCGATCCGCGCACGACGAATCTCTACGATCGCCGGGAGCGCAAGGTGAAAAAGAACATCGTGGACAGGATTTCGGTTTAGAGTGATTCAAGGTATGCTGCTGTGCGGACGCGCGGCGGCCATGTCCACGAAGATATGCAACAGACGAATTCTATGCCCTCCTTCTCCTTGAGGAAGCATACAGGTATGCAGCGATAATGCCAAAGGGTGCCCGCCGTTTGGATGGAGCCTTGCATCGTCTCCATACGCGCTGCGGACGCGGGAATCAATATTATTAACTAAGTCTCGATAGGGAACCTGAAGAACGTAGCCAAGCATGATGCCCCAATGGTGCCCCAATGCATACTTTCCAGTTACAAAACGGGCAACGCCTTGCGTAATGTATCGTTGATTTAGAGTATTATTACCTGGCGAAACGCGTTTACACTCTACACCAAGATAGGCTTCTTCATCTCCGAATTGATGAAGGAATTGGAGAATGATGTCGATACGTCCGAGCACGTCCGGATCATCGCTCTGGAGGTCGAGAAGCTCGTATTCCCCAACAATCTGAAGATTTGTAAGGCTACGTCTCTTTTTCAGTTTCAACATAGCCTTTCTAACTTGAATTGTGATTGGGACTTCAAGCATTCCTGGCGTCACGAGTTTTCGGGCTTCTGTTGCTCCAGAGCAGAGGAGATCAATGACGGTTGCAAGCTGATCTTGGGAAAGCTCGAACGCTGGACGGCCGACCGGGTAGTCAGTTGACAGATACATGTCGTCCCTTAATCCAGTGATCTGCCAGAATACTGTCGGCATCGTTCAGTCCGCTAGTGCGCGTCCAATATCGAGACTCAGCGGGCTTCAGTATAAAGAGGTCGTGATCACCGTAAATACGCAACAAACGACGCTCGTTTAGATAAGGCGGCGCATTCGGTACTGCTTGACCTTGAAAAAGTGCGGCAAGTCGATCGATATCTGAATCGTTACCCTGACGAACGGGTTGCTTGGCTGGTAATCCTGGGGAGACGACAAATCTGACAACCGCGATGCCCGGCACCGCTAGAGCTTGCTTGGCATGCGGAATGCTATCAGCGTACACAATTGCCTCTAAATGGCGCTCTCCTCGTGCGTGCAGATAAGCGTTGACCACTTGCAAAACTTCATCGGCATAAGCGTTGAGAGTTTCTGCTCCTGGGGGGCGAAGAAAGATCTGCTGCTCGGCCCGGCTGTCAAAAAGAAACATTCGCGCACGAGTAACGCTTTCTTCGGCGATGACGACCTCATCACGTTCGAGACCGTAAAGCTCAAACACCGCCCGGTCAAGATTCTGGAGGTGATCCCGTGACGGTGCTTCCGCCGCTCGTCTCTCCGCATCAAGAACGGCCTCAAGCAGATTTGGATCAACAGATTGCAAATCGGGCAATCGGAGGGAAAGTAAGTCCTTTGGCTCAACGGTCGGGCGTTCTAATCCCCATGCCCCACCGCCGAACGAGAACTGGAAAGAGGCCAAGCTGGAATTGAGAATCGCGGCTAAGACGTTCGCCCAGCGACCGTCACGTCCGGAAAAGGATATGCCGTAAAAGCTTTCCGTGTACAGCACATCCTGTTCACTGACAGCAGCGCTGTACCGACCTGGTTCTGCAGCACTCCTGAAGCTCGCTTTGGGGCAAATTAGAAGCGGTCCACGAAAAATTGAAGCCTCGCGAGGTCGATGCAGCGTTAAATGCTGAAATCGTTCCAGGCGGCTGTGATCAATGCGAAATGGTGTGTACTGATCGGGCGTGAGGACTGAGAGAACATAATAATTTTCTGGCGGCGGATTCTCGTCTCCCTCTACCTGAAATCCCTGTCCTCGTGTCTCCAGCGGCCGGAAACCTGCACTCCCAAGCACATCATCCAGTGTTGGAAAACTTCGTTCGAGTTTCTCGATAAGCCAGCCATCACGAGCAGTTCCGAAAGTAAAAGCTTTCAGCATCGCTGGCGTCTGCAAGACCCGGTCCAAAGAGACCGTGCGTAGCTCACCCGGACCCACGTGAAAAACGCCCGTCCGGGCAAAATCGGGAGTCCTTGGAATCGACCCTACGAGTAAGCGGTTTTTTTTGCCGATAAGCGCACACCGTGCAAAAAACAGCAATGCAGGCCCTGTAGCATCGGGAAAGAGATGTTCTTTGCGTAGTGCGGAGAGATTGACGAGCGCAGCCGGTGAAAGTCTCTTCAAGGCGGCCGTTCTAGCTTCGATAGCATATTGGTCCTTAGAGAAGAATGGCGAGGCTTTCATAATCATGCCTATCCGTCCGGTGTCACCAGCTAAATCGCCTGCTGCAGCTAAGAACTTCTGATCAGGGCTACGCCGTGGACGTATTGTCGTCTGTCGCTGCGTTCTGGATCGGGATTTGGCGCGTCGCACGAACGTCCACGGCGGGTTGCCAACGACCGCGTCAAACGAACGCTCCGTCACTTCCGGCGGCAACTCGTCGCTGACGGAATCCGCTTCAAATAGGGTCTTGCCGATAAGGCGGTCAAACTTTAGATCCAGGACGTCGTTGATAGGTTCTTCATCGAGTTCCAAGGCTGCAAGATAAAGACTAAAAGCGGCCATGCCGAGTGCCGATCGATTGATATCGATGCCGAACAATTGGCTATACAGAATCTGGCGTACTACTCTGCGGCTTACCGTGTGGCCCCGGCTTTTTTTCCACACAAGCCGGCGGAAAGCTTCAACCAGAAAGGCTCCCGAGCCACAGGTCGGATCGAGGATGCGTGCATTCGCTGACAATCCATCGAAGACAGGATCGAGCGTGAGGTGAACGAGCTCGACGGGCGTGTAATGAAGACCCTGAACGTGCGCTTCTTCAGCAGCACTCGACCTCGCGAATTGCTGATATATCGAACTGATAAGATCTATCGGAATCGCATCGAATCTGAAACGGAATAGTCTACCCTGTCCGCGGTTTCCTGGCACCAAACTCCATCCTTCAACAAAGTCCCTGATCAGAGCTAAGTGGGCCTCCCCGAGCCGCTGATGCTCGGCGCCAGGATCGTCCATGGGGAACAAATCGCCGTTGAACTTATCGCGCAGCCATTCAAAGAGCGAGAATGCATCATTAACGGTGCCAAACATTTGCACTACATTTGTTGGAAAATCGTTCGGTAGAAAAGGCTGTGCGATTCCACGATCAATGAGGTACGAAGTAAAGATGCAGCGTCCGATTAGGCGCTGGGCAAAGTCACGGGAAGCCCGAATCTCCTCTTTTGGGTTTTGCAACGCCTGCATGTGGGCCGGAGGCAGCAGCGTGAGGCGTTCCTCAAGAGCGTTGATCTCTCCTAGCAATTCTCGGTCGACACGGTGGCGACGATCGATTCTTTGACCGATCGGACTCGACCAAAACGCTCCCGTCTCAGTCGCAAAACGACCGCACATCGCGTCGAGAGCCCTCAGACGTTCATCGATCTCAAGCGGAAAGCTATCGAGCGGCGGGGCAGAGATCTGGCCTGTTTGCCTGAGCGGCGAGTCATAACAATCGTAGAGGCGGATGTCTATTGGTGTAACAATCCATAGCAATGGAGCCAAACCGACGTTCCACGCCGCTTCATGCCAGCCACGAATCTCCTGCTCTGTGGGTTGTGCGCCGCCCGAGTCTTTAAAGATCGCCGTAGGCGTGTTTTGTGCAAAAAATACGGCATCAGCATGTAGACCAACCCGGGTGTCCGAAAAAATCGGCCGTAGGCGCGAGCTCGTTCTGTCATCCGCGCTGGTCAGCCCAGGTACAGCGCTACCATCTGACTGGAGATAACCCGTTATGGTTAAAGCCTTCCTGAATGCCGAGCTGCTCATACCGGCCCTCGCAAGTGGAGGCAGGCGATCCCGATGGCTCTATTCTGCTCCCCGCAAAGCAGTAGTGATGTTCCTGCGGACTGTGGAACCGCGAGGTTCATCCTATTCGCCCTTTGTTCGCCACATGTTCATTAGAAACCGAATCAATAAGGCTCGTCAAGCGGGCTTTCCCTCATAACGAGTCTCGAAGCCAAGATCCTTAAGAATCGCCACCGCCTGATGCGAATTTGTCGCATCGTTTGGTGCGACTCCCGCTGCATGGAGAATGAGCGGTCGCGCAGGTAACTCCTTTCCGTCGATGACAGTCGACCACTTGGTCATACGTTTGGACCATGCAAGGGTGCGTGCAGCCTTGATCACATCCTGCCGTGTCAGCGCTGCGACTTTAGCACTCGCCATGGGCGTTTTACCCCCTAGTCTTCATCATCATACACGAATAATTATTATTCATCATGATGTGTAGAATCGCGTGAAGGTCATGTTT
Organism: Bryobacteraceae bacterium; assembly: GCA_035502635.1. Classification (GTDB taxonomy): domain Bacteria; phylum Acidobacteriota; class Terriglobia; order Bryobacterales; family Bryobacteraceae; genus Bog-105. The sequence continues at coordinate 20,641 of DATJUG010000030.1, read as the reverse complement.
GGATTCTTTCTACGTCTACTGTCGCCTATTTGATTGCTTCGGCTTGTCAGGGAGGGCAAGATGGACGTGCAACGACCCCTCCCTCGCCCCGTTCGCGGAATCTTTCGATTACATTCCAGCAGCTTGCCTTGCGGCAAATCCAGCCTTCCCAACTTCATGCGGAGAATGTCGATAGTGATGAGTCTGTGGAGACTATGTATCCACCGCAATAAATGGAGCTTGCGTACTGTGTTGAGAATCGCTAGTCTCCATCGCCATGAACATCACGCTCCTGGCAAAAAAAGGCGGTGTCGGGAAAAGCACCGTTTCCATCCTGCTCCACGAAGCCTTTCGCCAAGCAGGAAAGTCGGTCTCGATAAAGGATTGGGACGCCCAGGGCACCAGTAGCAAATCGCTCGAGCTCATCCACGGAGCGCGGCCGAAAGAGCCGGAGAGAACCAACATCGTCATCTACGACACTCCTCCGAACCTGCAGCACACCGCGACCGCCACTGCGGTTCGCAACGCCGATATTGTCATTGTGGTCACCTCCCCCTCCCCTGCCGATATTTGGGAGGCCGAAGCCGCAGTCGGATTTGCGAGGGAGAAAAACGCCAAGGCTTCGGTGCGCGTCGTATTCAACAAAGTTCGCAGAGCAACGAGGCTCGGCAGGCTGGTTGAAGAGAGCGCGAAGCAGGTGAGTGTCCCTGCCCTGCCCGTCACATTGAGTGCGCGCGAGTGTTACCAGCACGCCGTGGCGCAAGGCTGGAAAGCTCTGGACAGCGAGGCACGCCAGGAAATTCTGCAACTTATCGTCGCGCTCATATCGCAACAGTAGAGACTATGTACTCTCAACAGACAATGCAGTCTCCACAGTATGAGTAAATCGAAAGGCAATGTCGATACGCTGCTTGCCGCTATAAAGCGGCAGCCGATTGTTGCGCCGGCGACGGGGGCCCCGACAGCAGAGGCATCGCAGGAGCGGCGTGAGCCGGCACCTCGGCATTCGGCAAAAAAGAAAATCGAAAAACCGGGCGCCCTCGAGCCCGCAATCAAAAGCAAACTCGGGAAACCCTCGCAATTCTGGATGCACGACGAGGACCGTAAATTGATTCGGGAACTGTCCGCGTGGCTGGCGGGGCAGGGCCTGCGTCCGAGCGACAGCATGGTAATCCGGGCGGCATTGCGTTTTGCAAAGACCAACAGCGAATTTCTCGAAGCCTATTGGCATGCCTCGCGTCTGGACGGACGTCTGAAGCGCGATTGAGACTGTGTACTCTCATCAGACTAATGAGTGTCGTCAGACTCCGCAGTATTTATAGAATCGTTGCGGCGTCCCGTGGCCGGCAATAACAAAAACGTTAGCGGGAGCCGGATTTAGCGCCCCTAGGCATAGCAGAGGCTTGTGGTTTCGGTTTAAGAGCCTTTGCCTCGGTCTCGCTTCTGTCGATCGGAGCGATGCCTCTTCTGCCGAGCCTGCTTTGTGCAACGCGCTCGTTGTGGGGCAATGGTTAGGCAGGGATAGTCAAGGAAGGGATGGCCTATTTAGAATCCCTTCCTTGGGAAGCGAAAGGCCTCGATGGCCTTGAGCTTCCAGCATGGAACTTGGACCAACTTTGGAAACTGAGTCACAAAAAATACCTAGCGCCATAAGTGTTAAATAATTTTGTTAGAAACGTGTTAAGTGGTGGATGAGTATCTGGAACCGTTTGGAGTAACTCACTAAATAGTCATCAGGGCGTCAACGAAACCACGAAGAACCGTCAGCGGAACCCATCATTTGCGTCAACAAAACCACGAAATCAGACGGTTGTCAGCGAAACCACGAATATGTGTGTCCTGTCAATGAAACCACGAAGATTTCGCTTGCGTCAACGAAACCACGTTTGTATGTTACCTGTCAACGAAACCACGACGCGTCAGCGAAACCCAGATGGCAGAGAGCGCGGAAATCGAGACGGAGGAAACACGGGCAGGCGGCAAGCTGTCATTGCTGCCGCAGCGTCATCCGAACCATGATTTGTTCATCTGCGACGTGCTGGACGCGATTCCGAAAGACGACATGGCGAGCATGGAGCATCCGATTTTCTCTCTCGCCACCAAGCCGGATACGCGGGTTTTGCGCTACGAGCACAAGAACGTCGTGGTTGAGATCGCGCCGAGTGTGCGCGGGCTCGCCACCATTTACGACAAGGACATTCTGATCTATTGCATCTCGCAGCTGATGGCGAAAAAGAATGCCGGAGAGCCGCTCGCGCAGACGCTTCACGTCAATGCCCACGATTTGCTCATCTGGACTAACCGAGAGACGAGCGGCGACGCATACCGGAGACTGAAAGATGCGTTTGAACGGTTACGAGGCACGACGATCACTACCAACATCAAGACGAACGGAGAGGATGACGTCCAGGGCTTTGGCCTCATCGAGAGCTTCAGAATAATCCGCGAGACACGATCGGGAAGGATGAGCGAGCTGCAGGTCAAGCTGTCCGATTGGGTCTACCGAATTATCCAGGGTTCGGAAGTATTGACGTTGAGCAGAGATTACTTCCGGCTGCGAAAGCCTACCGATCGCCGGATATATGAACTGGCGCGCAAGCACTGCGGCGAGCAGGACGAGTGGAAGATTTCCCTGGAACTGCTGCATAAAAAAACCGGGGCGAGCAGCCATTACCGCGAATTCAAATCCATGGTGCGCGAACTGGCCGAGCAAGATCATTTGCCCGATTACCGGATAGCGTTGCAAGACGACATGGTGATCTTCCGCAATCGAATGAATTGGCAGCCCAAGATAGCGGTCAATTATCCGATTCTCGATCCCGAGGCGTACCACGATGCAAAGCTCGTCGCTCCGGGCTACGACGTGTACTTTCTGGAGCAGGAATGGCGTGACTGGTGGGTAGAGAGCGGGATGCCTGAATTAGGATTCCCCGGGAAGGCATTCGTCGGCTTCTGCAAAAAGCGCTATCTGCGTAATCCGAATCCCTGACCGTCCATATACAGAGAGAGACGCCTGAGAAGGGCAGGGGGGTAGAACGAGTCAGTCTTTCGCGCCCAGGCTCTGACTTTTTGCCGCTTCATAATCCCGGCGAGTCCGTCCTTAACGGTAGGCTCGGCCCATTTGGCGACCTGGCTGAGCCGGAGTCGATGCTGAGTCGGGTTGCGGTAAACGGCAACCGTGAACTCGGTCATTGCTCCCGGCATGAACTTATGAGCTCGACCTAGCGGAACTCGGCCACGGCCAGCGCGACGGCTTCATATAAGAATTCGGCTTCGACATCGATGGCATGCGCAAGTCCTTCCGAATCGGTATAGCTCACCCCGGCACCGGGCCATATCGGGATTGTAACCCAAGATATTCGCCTTTTATTCGCCATGCGGGCGGAGACAATGGTAGGGTCATGTCTTACTGGTTCGTAAATCCGAACGGATCTATTGTGGTGTTTGGGCCGGGCGCTCATCTGCGAATATGGCGAAACTGGGCTGGCGTCGCACACGACGTCTTGGCTGCTTACCTATTCCGCTGCTTTCATTCGCCCGGGCCTGGGCAATGCTTCAGAGAAGATGATTTGGCTTCGCTTCTTGCAGGGGCTTTTATCGTCGAGGTGGTCAGCCATTCCTTAACTGTCGAGGAAATCAACGCACGCATTCGTCGGGCACGTGGCATTCAGGGGCTTCCCTGGGATTTCCTCTCCAGCAATTGCCAGGACACGATGAGCTGGATCGTTACCGGCAAGGGCGGCAGTTTTCAGCGCGACGCCCTTATCGGATTTGGTCTCGCGCTGGGCGTCCCATGGGCGATTCGAGAGCCCGCGAAGCGATGACGCGGTTAGTTTCTTCCAGCGCTCTTATCTTTAAGCCTCAAGCTGCTCGCCCTGCTCGTTGTAGGCCTTGATGAGCATGCGAGCGGCTGAGATGCTGTCGCCGTGAGCTTCATGGAATCGATGGACCCGCTCAAAAACGTATTGGCGTTCCTTTTTGAATGCGGCGATATGGCCCTCGGGAATGTCAGGAAAAACCAAGTCTGCGGCCATTAGGATTGCGAGATGTGCATCGCACAGCCAAAAGAGCGTTTTGGGAAGATCCCGGTTTATGTCTTTCGGTTGAAAATCCTGATATGAAAATCGGTGCGGCTTGGGATTATCCCTACTGAGGTGCCGCAAGAACGAAGTGAGATTGGTATGGGACAACTCGGAAGCAGTATCGTAGAACTCCTTTAGAAGAGCTAGTTTTGGAATCGTTTTGGGAAAGATAACATGTGATTTGAATGCATTCCTTGCCGCGCGCCTCCTGGGCTCTGTTCCGTCGTCTTCTGCGAAAATCTTAAATTTCTCTGGGTCGTCCCGAATGGCATACGCAATGCCCGCAGCCTCAACGGCAGCTCGTGTTTCGCGAAATGTCTGCGCAGAATAGACCCGGAACAAGGCGGTTGCGCCCAATGCCAAATGCTTTCGGCAGACAAAATATAGAGCGCCGGAATATCGTTGCGATTTTGGGGCAGTAGCGAGATACGGCGCAACAGCGCCCGCATGCATCTCGTACAGGTTCAGCACATCATCGGGCAAGAGGGTCGCTGCTCCCAAGCCTTTCTTGATCTGCTCAAAGTTGAAATTATCGAACTCGTTAATGGCATCGATCGGGGATTTCTTGCTGCTCACGTGGCCCTCTTGAACGCGAGTGTTACAAAAACGGTTACACTCGCCAACATAATGGGCCGCTCCGTTCATTCCGGGCGGCCCTTTACTGCTTAAGAATCTGTATGGTGCGGAGAGGGGGACTTGAACCCCCACGGTGTTACCCGCTAGCACCTCAAGCTAATCGTACGGCGTGATCGCACGCGATTGCAACCACTTACGGGGATAAACCGTGTGGGATCGCGTGGGATCACTAGGCCTCAATGACACATTAGCGGCACAAAGCAACGATCGCGCCCGCGATCATGTTCGACGGAATTGTTTGTAAACGAAGCGGTCAGAACCGCCGTTTTTCCGGAGGGCTGGACTGGTACAAACCACAGTCTAGCTTTGGCCGATGAAGCACGTTTCCAGCGTGGTTCCGGCATTGGCCGAGATCGGCCAGCTTGAATTCCAGCTCACGACGCACGAGAGGAAAAGAATCGAATCTTGCGAGCTGGTCCGTGAACTGCGTGATGAGCAACGGCAGGATCTGGCCTTCCACTCTCGCCCTTTTGTGCTTTGCGGCCTTCCGATCCGCCGGCCGGAAGCCGGAACGCTGAAATACACGCGGCGAAACGGCCGGTTTGTTTTGGAAATTGTCGCTCATCCCGATTTCGGATTGCCATTTGGGCAGGATCGTTTGATTCCGCTGTGGGTGGCGACACTGGCTGTAAGACAAAAGAGCAAAACGATTCTTTTCCGGTCTGCGGCCGAAATTCTGGAAGAATTCGACCTGCCGAGAGACGGTCCGCATTATCGGCGTTTGGTTGACGGCTTCAAGAGGATCTTCACGAGCACCATCTACTTCGGTACGCAGACGGAGACAACTCGAAATCAGCTCTGGGATTATAGACGCTTCCATTTCTTTGACCGGCTGAAGGTCTGGTACGCGAAAGAGTACTCCGACAATGGCGAGGCCGAGCCTGCGGAGCGGGGCAATATCATCAGCCTGAGCGAATCATTCTGGCAGGAAATTCAGGCGCATCCGATTCCAGTCGATCTCAACGTCGTTCGCGGATTGACGAACAATCCTGGATGTCTCGACCTGTACATGTGGCTGGTGTGGCGCTGCTTCAGTGCGAAGCGAACGGAAAGCATTCCGCTGTTCGGTGCTCTCGGGTTGGCGGCTCAGTTGGGCGTCTTCGAATATACACGCGACCGGAACTTTCGCAAGCGATTGAAGGAGTGGTTGCATACTGTGGCGCTTTACTGGCCGGATTGCCCGGCGAAGTTGTCGGATGATGGCAGCGGCTTGCTCGTGGGTCCGGCGCGCGCCATCTGTTCAGCGGATGCCTTGATCAGGAAGGGAGCTTGAAATGGCCGCCATCGCTTTTCGTCATCCGCTCGCGATTCGTAGGATCTCAATGTTAGAGATTGATGCCGTGGTCTCGGCCAAACTGGGGGAAACGCGCGGGCGCGGACGCTCACAGCCCGTTGTGTTCAACCGCCAGGTCGCAATGTATCTGGCGAGTCGTGTCGGTCGATGGTCGACGACAGTGATTGGCCGCTTCTACAATCATCGAGATCACTCGACCGTTTGCCACTCCATACAGAAGATCGAAAAACTGCGCCTTGGGGACTCAGCAATTGCCGGACTTCTCAGCGATCTTGAGCAAGAGATCGAAGAGCAACATTCAAGGTCCCAAGTGCAGTCAAATGGGATGGCTTCGCTCGGACCAGTGATTTCGGAATCACAAATTGAGCTGGTGGCGAGATCTGCGGCTGAACAATTCTATAGGGACTTCAAGCAAGCGCTGAAACGATCCATTATCCACTTGCAGCAGAGCGGCTCTGCGACGATTCAAGATCCACCGCCGCTTCGTTCTGCGGACATTCAGATTCCGACGCAGAACCGTCTCCCTCAGACGATTCCCAACGAATGACGAATCGACGGAAGCATGGTGCGCAAGTTCCCTCGACTTCTTCTGTTTGGATCTCCCGTCCGCAGACGCACTCGATAGCAAACACGGCTCAACGCTGAAGCTGGATAAGAGGCCGCTTACGCGGCCTCCTCCGGTTCGTCCTCTTTTGAGCTGCGATCAAGCGGCTTGATGGAATGAACAATTACTTCCGTTACCGGCCATTGCACTTGGACCGGTCCAGAACTGGTCTCAATCGTACGCTCATATTCCCGGTAAGCGAGTTCGCCTTCAATCGCCAAGTGTGCACCTTTACCGATGTTTGCAGCAAAATCAGCCGAAGCTCCGTATACGACGCAATCGTGCCATTGCGTTTTGTCCTTCCACTGTTCGTCTTCCTTGTACCGCTTCGTCGTAGCTAAAGAGAGTCGAGTGACGTGGCGACCGCCGGGCAGTTTGGAGTGCTTTGCCTCCTTCCCTGTGAAGCCGATGAGAATAACGCGATTCATAAACATGGCGTTGGTTCCTTTTCTTAGAAATGGTGCGTTGGGTGTTGCGCCAACACCCTCGAGGCCCTCGCCGGCGAGAGCGGGGTAGCGAAGCGTCAAAGGTCTCTGAGCGAAGCTTTTTGTGAGGGTGCCCGCTCCAGCGGGAGGAACCAAAATCAGCAGGACAGACGGCCTTGCGCGCTGCGAGGGTGAAACCCTTAAGAACTTTGGGGGTCACGCAACCGAAGTTGCGCATTTCACTTTGGTATCGAATGGCGCTTGTTACCCGAAGGTAACTCGTTTGTCGCTTAGTTTTTTGTGGCGTAACCATCAATTCTGCTCGCGTTTTTCGGATCCAGGATCTAGGCTGTATTAACTGCGGCGGCCTTACTCGTTCTGCCTATTGCACTCGCACCTCTACGGTCGATTCCACCAGTCCCTCTTCTCATCTGGACACCCCTGAACACCGGACTCGGGCGACTAGCATGCATCCCTAAGACCACAGTACGCTGGAATGAATGGCTGTTAATGGGTTCCGAGCTCAACGGGAGAAAAGAGACGCTTACGAAGCCGCGAGTAGATTGTCGAGGTTGGGCGACGATGCTTCTCTGCGTTACGCTGCGCTCGAGTTGCGGCGATGTCTTGAAGCGATTGTTTACGACAAGCTGACGACCTACGGAGAACTCCTTCCGGAGGCGTCAGTGTACAGGTGGCAGCCTTCGAAAGCCTTCGACGCGCTTATCCAAATGGAACCAGAAGCCCAAGAAACGTTCACTTACGCGGTCGGCCCACAGAAGGATTTGCTAACGCCATCCAACGGACCGTTTCAGCAGATTGGATTGGACGAGCGCCCCCGTGCGAAATGGGTGAAGGACACGTGGAATAAGCTCGGCTTCTATCTGCACGCAGAATGGCCTTTCGCCAAAAGAAAGAAGGCACCAGCCTCTCTTAGTGAATTCCTTGAGAAAACTTTAGATGAAATCGCGCCTTTAGTGGCAAACGCGTTCTCGGCCACGTTAATACCCACGATTGAGTTTTACTGTCAAGCTTGCAAGACGAAGGTCAAGGTCATGCAGAAATCTGTTGCCGCGAGTGGCGGAGCTGTTTGTTTGACCTGTGGCATGCAGTATCGGGCGGAGCGCACTGGAAACAGCATCACGTTCTTTCCGGATGCACCGCCCTTCGTATGCGATTGCGGTGAAAGTACATACCTGCCTTTTGATGAGGTAAGAGCTGGCTATGAATTCGGGTGCCGCGTCTGTTCAAGGAGATATGTCATCGCAGGACCACAATGGCTGTACAGGCTCGTCGGCGATGGCAATTTGGAATCGGACGCTGACACGCAACAGGGGCAAGTGGAACAGAGCGGGTGCTCGCAAGAATGAGGCACGGCAGACGGAGTTACCGTTTAGTAATCCCGGCCCACGCAGCCGGCTGCTAGTTTTCTAGACGATTCAAGGCCGATGTTGTCGGGTTCTATCCGTTGGGACGAAGGGCCGAAGCGCGTCAAGGCGGGTCAGTTAACATTGTGAACGGAACCAAGTTCTAGTGGATACGACAATTCAGAGCGCTGAGCAGGCCCTATCGGGCTCGCTGAGCACGACTCAAACTCTCAAACAATATGTTCGGCTGACGAAGCCCAGAATCGCCCTTCTAATTGTCATTTCCACGGCTGTCGGTTACTGCTACGGCATCGGCTCGACTTTCCACGTCATCACGTTTCTGCACGCTCTCGTGGGCACCACGCTATTAGCGTGCGGAGCTGCGACGCTTAATCAATGGTGGGAACGCACGTGGGACGCTCAGATGAACCGAACGAAGAACCGTCCGATTCCGGCTGGCCTAGTGACAGCTCGAGATGCTCTTTTATTTGGCCTTGTATTGACTGCTGTCGGTACAGCAGAGCTCTGGATCTTCTGCAATATTTTGGCGGCTGGGCTTGGAATCCTCACTTCCGTCGGTTACGTTCTTGCTTACACTCCACTCAAGCGGAAGCACCCCGTATGTACAACAGTCGGCGCGCTCCCCGGCGCGATGCCGCCGCTGATCGGTTTTGCCGCTGCCAGCTCACATCTTGGCATCGATGCATGGGTTTTGTTCAGCATCCTCTTTCTTTGGCAGTTCCCGCATTTTCACGCGATCGCATGGATGTATCGCGAGGATTACGAACGCGGCGGCGTGAAGATGTTGGCCGTAGCTCGGCCATTCGGCGTCGGCTTAACGATCGAAATCCTGAGTGCGCTGCTTTTGCTCGTTCCGATCACCCTCGCGCCGACGCTCTTGCACATGGCAGGCCACGTGTATTTTGTCGCGGCAGTGCTTCTGGACGCCGTCTTCGTCTATTTCGGCTGGCAACTCGCAAGAGAGCGTAACCGAAAGCGAGCGCGTGGTCTACTTCTTGCCTCCGTGCTGTACCTCCCGGTCCTGTTCGCCTTTCTCGTTTTCGACAACTTGCGATTCCTGAGCTGATGGAACAATCCCGGATACGAACGTCCTAATAAACCGCTCTGCGACAATATAGGGCGATGGCATCGAAGTCCTGGAGTAAAAAGGATGCCGCCGTTGCGGTCGAAACGGATAACGCCCCCGATAGAAGCCAATGTCCTCCGGACGAAAAAGTCCGGGCGCTCGCGAAGGGTGACATTGTTGGCGACAAAATGCTGGAGCGGCACGTGGAAGAGTGCGAGTGGTGCGCCCGCGAATATAGAGACCACGCCAAAGATCTGGAGTGGAATCGCTTCATCGGTCGATCCACAAAGGCTTCCTATCTTGTAATCCTCGCCATCGTACTCTTCGAAATCATTCGCCACGTCGCTAAGAAGTAGTTGCAGGAAGTAGGTTCCCAACAGCTATGAGGCTGAAAAGCATTTCACTCACGTCGGCTCTCGTCTTTTCTGCTGTATTGCCTCGTTGCAGCGCCAGCGAGTCCCCATCCGATTTGCTCAAAAACGCCCAGCATTTTGCCGATCTCTACAATTGGCGTGTGGCATCGCCGCTCTTCCAACGAGCTGAAGCGCAGCTCAGGCAGAAGGGCGACGAGCGAAATACGCTTTACGCGCACATTGGCGTGCTCCGATTGACATCAAGCGCCACCATAAACGAGCGATCGGATGAGATAGCTCAGCTTCTGAGCACCAATACACTTATTGCCCATGACAAGCAGCTTCGGCTTTTCGCCCTTACGGTAAAAGGCGATCTGGACGGCGAATTAGATCAAGCCGCTGCGAGACAGGACTGGACAGAAGTTAGCAGACTTGCCACTGAGATGGGAGAGACGAAGTGGGTCTACCGAGCAGAGGGTCAACTTGGCTTCGCCGATTATTACGATGGTGATCTCGAGTCTTGCCAACGCCGTGTGGCTGCCGCTCTAATAGCAGCGATGAAGGCACAGGATGTAGGGGCCCAGATCTTCTTCCTTTCAACGATTGCACATGGATATCAGATGCAGCGGTTATTGCTGCCCGTGGCAATTGATTACGCGAATAAGGCAATTGCTCTCGCTTCGGCGCATCCTGATGCTGGATCGCCGATGATTGCTCAGGCCTGCCTCATACGAGCGCTTGCCGAGTCAGGGCGAGTGGCAGAGGCAAAGCAACTTGTACGGTCATTACTCGCGAATCCCAACCTGGATTACGCAGAGCGAGTCAACTATCTCACTGCAGCGGCAGATGTCGCCATTGCGCAGCACGAATATACAGGCGGAATTGCAGATCTTCAGCAGGCGATTCGTATAGCGCTGGGTCGCGGCGCTGATCGCGAAGCTGCGGATCTGCAGAGTGAGCTTTCCGATCTTTACCTGAAGACGGGAAACCTTGTCGAAGCTGAACAGTGCGCGAGAAGCGCGGTCAATACTCTTGGGCACGCCGGCGCTGTGATGTTGCTACCAGCTAAGCTGGACGCTCTTGCTCAAGTTCTAATTGCGCGAAAGCTGTACTCTGCTGCTAGCAGCGCCTATAACCGTGCGGAAGCGCTGCAAGATACGCTCCTCGGCAGAGCCGATTCGGTGATCGTAAAGACAGCTTTGATCACCGGGGCAGATCAACTGTACGCACATCACTTCGCGTTGATTGCCGAACACTTCCATGATGCAGAGGCGGCTTATAACGTGGTGGAGCAAGCCCGGGGCCGTGCTGTTGCTGACCTACTCTTGTCAAAGGCAGCGGTATCACCGCAAGCCGTCGCGACTGAGCGGCGTATCTCGGAGTTACGTCTTCGGATGGCATCTGCCAAATCACCTGCTGATATAGCTAAGCTTCGAAATGCCATCTTCTTGGACGAGCAAGCGCGCGCGGTGAGCCCGGATTTGACTATCCTTCGCACCAGGCGTTTTCGAGCTGTTCCGCTGCAGAATCTTCAGGCTGTTCTGAACCCTTCGGAGGTCGTCCTAGAGTACGTTGTTGCTGAGCCGAATAGCTACGTGCTGGTGGTTACCCGAGGTGCCCGGCGAATCGTGAAGCTAACTGGAAGGAAGAATATTGACAAGCTGGTCGGGGCCTACACGGGAGCAGTGAAACAGTCCGTAAGCGCTAGACAAGAGGCTCGCCAGTTGTATGAAGCTCTGCTGGAGCCCATTTCAGAGATCCAGAGCAACTCCCACTACTTAGTTGTTCCCGATGGATCTCTCAATCTTGTCCCGCTCGATGCGCTAATCGATGAACACGACCAATTCGTTCTTGAAGGGCACGTGACTGCATATGAACCGTCGTGTACAACGTTGTACCTGTTAAGAACGACGCATTTGACTGGAAAGCCGTCAAGTGGACTGCTGTCTGTTGGCGGCGTTCCATATGAGTTGGCGGCAAACAGCGGAGAGACGTCGGCGCAGCCGTATTCATCCGATCAGAAGTTCGAAGATTTGCCCAACTCCGCGGCGGAAGCGGACATCGCGGCAACGGAATTGAAGATTTCTCACAGTAGACAGCTTGAGGGCGCCGCCGCAACTGAATCGAATCTAAAAAGCGCCCTAGCGGGAGGATACGAGTACGTCCATTTGGCTGTGCACGCGATTACGAGCGATGATCCGGATCGTGCGTCACTGATCGTGTTGAGTGATCCGTCTCGCGGCGAAGATGGATTTGTGGAAGCCTCAGAAATCGTTCAGATGCGCTTACGCGCTAAATTGGTCGTCTTGTCGGCTTGCGACACGAACGTGGGCCCGATTCAAGGAGAAGAAGGGATATCAGCTCTTTCAACCGCTTTCTTATTGGCTGGCGCGAAAACGGTTGTATCGACCCTGTGGCCCATTGAGGATAAATCATCCCTAATCCTGATGAAGCAGTTCTACCAGCATCTCGGAGCCGGGCAATCAGTTGCAGATGCGATGTCGTCTGCAAAACGAGATGTTTTGACGAAGTTCGGCGCAAACAGTTCTCCAATTCACTGGGCCGCTTACGTTGTTCAAGGAGCGGAGCCCAAGGAGTCCGCAAGTGGGGCAGGAACGCTCACTGCAGCGTCTTTGCCCACACGCTGAAGAGCAGTCGATCCGGTCGGAACCGATAAAGGACGTTAACAGATAACTCCGCCGCGCCTCTTTCTAAGGGATGCGATGGCCAGCCGCCGCTTCTGGGAGTTCTTCACCGCCAACATCCCCAAAGACAACACCCGCCGCGCCTATTACGCGGCTGCCTGCCAGTTCTCGACCTGGTGCGCCCGCTACGGCCTCGAGGACCTCAGCAAAGTGCAGCCGGTCCATGTCGCGGCTTGGGTGAAAGAATCCGGTACATTCCGCTCACGGCCAACTGTGAAACAGCATCTCGCCGCTATTCGCATGCTCCTCGACTGGCTGGTCACCGGCCAGGTCCTGCCGGTCAATCCGGCGAATGCCGTGCGCGGCCCCAAGCACACGGTGAACGCGGCAAGACGCCCGTTCTGGGGAGCGAAGAGATGCGTGATTTGCTCGACAGCATTCCAACCGGTGCGTGCTCGATCTGCGCGATCGCGCCTTACTCGCGTTAATGGCATACACGTTCGCCCGCATTGGCGCGGTCCTGAGCCTCAAAGTGGAAGACTACTACGTGCAGAAGCGGCGCGGTTGGATTCGGCTGCACGAAAAAGGCGGCAAGGTGAATGAGATCCCCTGTCACCCACAATCTGGAAAGTACTTGGAGGAATATTTGCAAGCGGCCGGCATCAGTGGCGACGCGGAAGAACCCGCTCTTTCGCGCTTGGCGCAACGGACTGCTCCTCCGAAAACGCTTGAATCAGTCGAACGTGCATAAAATGATCCGGCGCCGCTCGGCCCGAGCTGACATTCGAACGAAGATCGGCTGCCACAGCTTTCGCGCGACCGGGATCACGAATTACCTGAAGAACGGCGGCATTCTCGAAGACGCGCAACAAATGGCCGCACATTCGAGCCCGCGGACCGCCGCTCTTTATGATCGACGCAACGATGAAATCTCCCTAGACGAGATTGAGCGGATTTCCTATTAAATAGGCGTACTCGGATACGCGTATGTGCGATTAGTTGTACGATTTCTTCAAGGTGGTCCAAATGGCCGCTGCTTGCCTAATGGTTACTAGGTCGGGCCTTTGACAGTCGAATGGCGGGGTGGTCGGCAGCGGAGGACGCGCGTCGGTTAGACATCGTCGGATTTCGCTTCAACGTCAAACGGAAGTGCTATCGTATCGTTGTCGATGCGAGGCTGAATCGGCTGTAGGTCGAGCAATTCACGCAATCGTTTTGGCTTCCCCTGTGTCTCGCGCCGGATTTGTTGCCAGATGGAGAAGCAGGTCTCATCGATCTCCGCGAGCGTCTGAACGAGATAATTGTGGTCCTCGTTCGACTATACCGACCCGATTCTCGATTGGGAGTACGCCCGCAAATCGATGCTCATAGCACTTGAATATATGCGATTCGGTGCACGAGGTTCACACGATGCATCTGGTGCTGAATCTGCCGAGATGCTGCCGGAGATGCATCTCCATTTGTGACGCAACGCGTCACGAATTCGGGAAGTCTTTCTTCCGTGGGCAAGCCACGCTGAATTATTTGAAGAACGGCGGCGACTTGAGCAATAGATGCCCGGGCGCACCATCGGCCTATGCTCGTAGGGGCGATGAGATGAGAGGGAGCGCATTTCCTAGTAGAATACGCGCGTACTCACGTACCCGGCTTTGGTAAATAACCGCTCGACCGATTAAATCTCTTGCCGATAGGAAAGAGGTCCCTTAGCGGGGGACCTCGTCTCGAGTGTTGTATTCGTCTGCGTTCGCCTGCTCCGAACTGGTGGAGCGATCTAGTAGGCGGATGATGTCGGCCTTCAGTTCGACTACAAGCTGCTGAATCACATGTTCGATCAACTTCTTGCCAGCAGGCATTTGAACCGTGCGATCGTATTCACGAGTGGTGAGTTCACCCTGCACGAAAACGTGCGTACCTTTGGTTAGACGTGAGGCGATCTGCGCGAAGCCCTGTCCGTACGCGACGACAGTGTGCCACTGCGTCTTGTCTTTCCACTCGCCTTTGTCGTCTTTCCAAGAGCGCGTGGTAGCGACGGAGAACTTGGTGACAGGTGTTCCGTTTGGTAGTTGCTTGGTTTCGGCGTTCTTGCCGATGAAGCCGATAATTGTGAGCTGATTAAAGTTCATTGAGTGTTTTTCGCTTTCTGCCCGTTTGCCTGGGCACTTTGAAGCGAGTGGCGGCTGCTCCCAAGACCAGCGAGTGCTTTCTATGGGGGACCGTAAGAATTTCATCCGGCAGTCTCCGGCGAGCTTGCGAGCAATGAAAACGAAATTGTTACGGTGGCATCCATTGAAAGCAGAACGAGCGCCGGTGCCGGGCGCAGGGTTTTCGCCCGATGCTGTGCCAGGCAACTCGGCCGAAACGTAAGGACACCAAGAACATCAGCTACGGTTAGGAGTCCCGGAGGACAACGCGAATGCAAAGACTCGCTATTATCACGGGCCGCCGAGCAAATCGGACAGTATTAAGACGGCTGGGGCTGGAGCCGCTACTGCTTCCTGCGTTCAGCCAGGAAACGCTTTACAAACTGAGGGTAACTGAGACAAATTGCTCCCGTCAGTTTCGGAGGCCGACGATCAGCCATGACTTCTGCGACAAGCTGCAGGCTGGTTTTTACATCGAGAAGTGAGCCGAACGCTTCGAAACCGAGTGTGAACCACTGTTCATCATCGGGCATGGTTAAACGCGTTAGCTCAACGTTGCATCCATTCTGCGGTAAAGGCCCTTGGATCTGCTCGTACTCGTCAACTCTAATTTCTCGGGGTGAACCATTGCCAGTATTGAATTTGCGAAGCCAGCGCAGCTTGCGGATGGCAATCGTCAGCTCTGGGTCGATTGTTAGAGCCTCACTGGTCCATTTGGTCCAGATCTCAATGGGTCCAATGAACGGTTTGATCGAAAGGTTTGTCGGCTCCGATGAAACCAGACCTTTCACTTCGACTCCCGGCTTTTCACCGCGGCGCTTAATTCCTAGTTCATCTTGGTTGGGGTCACGGATATACTCATCCCGCCGTTCTTTGCCTCCGCCCGCCGGGATTCCGTCCGGATGTCGTCCGCGGAACCATTCTTCTAACCGGTCCGGTGCGCTTCCGCTCCAAAACCAACGCGATTCAGCTGAAAGCTGCATGGAACTGTGGCCCTTCCTCGCCACATTACCATCAGATCTCTGGGGCCGATCCATGCTATCCACCGCGAAAATGCGCTGACGATTTAAATGGTTACTAACTTACTCTTTTAGTTAATCCTCAACAGACGTCCTCATGCGGACTTCACATGCTTACATGCCTACAGGTAAACGCACTTATGGACTGAGGACGAGTTGATATTTTGTTACAGCCGCGCGATCGACGTCGTCGACCGCCTTTGCCAAGTATGTGAATCTCTGTACGAAGTCCTTGAGGGAGAGCTGATGCTCCGTGTGGAGTGGGGCGGACGGGAAGTATTCCCTGAATCTTTCGTCTACGATACCGTTGCGGTGCGAGTAGAGGTGCCGCACTTGCAAAATTTCCTCAATGCCGGCCTGCCGGGTGGCGTCTAGCACGTTCAATGCGTTGATGGCTGCATTCTTCTTGATGAAGCCTTCGACGCTTCCACGCTGAAGTCGCGACACCTTTTTCCTAGCGTGGTCACTGATGAACTCTTGCATGTCGCGGAACTCTAGGACCTCTCGCACAGTGACGGTCGAGTCTGATTTAAGAGTTTCTGGTCTTGCGAGATAGATCTCAAGAAGGAGGTCCGAGAGGTATGTTTCGAAGTTATCGGCACATGACGAAAAAAGAATGCGGGTGAGCATCTTTCCTTCCGGATTTGTTGTTGGCGTTTCAACGGACTGCGGGTAGATCAGGGTAGCAAGATCATCAAAGATGCTAAGCACGCTTTGATAGTGATCTAGGAATTTTGCCTTGGCTGCTGTCGAAGCGGACCGGTAACTCTGGAGCGTTGCTGCTGCGGCTTGGAGTTCTGGGTGTGGACTCGGCTTAGTGGTCTCTGCATAGCGCGGGCGTGACTCGGTACCCTCCCGGACGTATTCGCGGCCCGCTAAGGTGATAGTTGTTGTAGCTTTCTCGACGCGGATGGCGAAGACGCGCTTGTCTTGATGCGTTACGTACTGGTAGTGGACAGTCGGCTGGGGTGAGAGTAGGTCAATTGCTTTTCGCGTGATGGATGTTGCGCGGAATTCGTCGCTGAGACCGTTCACGTGTACCGTGCCGGTGACGTCACTCACACCGAGGATAATGTATCCGCCTTGTGTATTGGCGAAAGAACAGATAAGTCTCGCGATGGTTACTGCTGGAGGGAGCACTGCCTTGTACTCAAGACGCTCGTTTTCCGGCCGACCAACGATGCTGGTAACTTCGGAGGTGACGTCCATAAATCGACTAGATCGGGAACCGTCGAATTTCGGTGGTCTTGAGCATATGACCCATAGTCACGCGGCGCACGTTCTTGCCGTCGTCGATCCACAGTTCGCTGTCCTCATAATCTAAGACATCGCGTTCTGATCCGTAGTAGATGATGACCTCACCGTCGTATGCTGGGCGCGTGACAATCATAACCGACTGGCCGGCCTTTGTTATACCAGCGAGGATTGTGGGTGCGGTCTCGTCCATGTCGGTAAGGTCATACGTTTCGATGTTCCGAAGGTGTTCGATGATACGCTCTTTGGCTTTGACTATCAGGCTTTGTGCGTAGACGAACATGTCTGTAGTAGGAGTCGACTCGTGCGAGAACAGGGCTGCTAGGTCCTTGTCCTGCAGTGCTTCAGTCCATTCCTCGATGGAAGTAATTCCCATCCTTGCAATGATCTCTTGCGTGACAGGCAGCAGTTGTGCTGTTGCTGTCTTGCTGCTGATGATGTTTCGTAATTCTTGCACGTTCTTGACGTCGAATTCCTGGAGTAATTCGCCGAGCTGCTCTGAGCGCTCAATGCTGTCGAGTATCTCGTCATCGTCATATAGCAAGTACTTGTGCTGGTAAAGGGCGGGAAAGAGCCTGTTCGCACGGGCAGTGTCCTCTCGAAACCAGAGAAGGAGTTTCTTGAACGCTTCCCGGTGATTCTTGGCATGGGTGCGGTCGGTAGCTTTCTCATGCACTGCCGCTGTGATTTCCTTTACAACCCAAGCCTGGTCTCGTTCCTGGAGTTCGTCAATGTCGGTAGTGATGCCTGCAGCTATGAGTTGGTCCCTGATGTCGATCCCTAGGAGAGAGAGAACGTCCTTTAGCGCGTCGGGGATTTCACCGGCCTGTCGAAAGAGTTCTGCTCTTTTGCGGAAGGTGCCATTTTGGTTGGGGAAGATCGGTTGGTGGTTGATGAGCGTGTCGTATTCGCTCTCGTCGCTTTTCAGGAGTGCGTAGAACTCGTTGAGCCAATCATTCACCTTCTTATCAGTGAGGCGCTGGCCTAGTGTGACGATCGTTTTCATGTTCGCTACAAATTGGGCGAGTTGGGTGGTCGTAAGTTGGCCGCATTCTTCCCAGATGAGGTTGTGCCAGACTTCCACATCGGACTGCTGCGGCAAACAGTGTGGGAACCACCAACGGGCGCACTCCCATATGCCCGCTCGCAGCTCCTTCTTCGCTGCGGACGGGAACCAAATATATTTGTTGCCATCCGCAGAGAGGATGGCGGCACGTTCCCCGTTCTTTGCGGTGCGAACGACCGGAGCATAGAGAAGCGCTTGGCGAATCGGTGTGAGGATTTCGTTCTTGTACCAAGCCGCGTCGACCCAGGTTAGGTGCGACGGTATCGGATGGGCCGCGGCTAGCCGATGCAGGTTTTCCCAAGAGTGCTCTGCAGCGTGCTTGAGGAGCAACAGGTAGAGGCTGAGTGCTGCTTTGACGATTTGTTTGTTTTCGGTACTCTGCGGGTTCACACGAGCGGTGCTCGTGAGGAAGACTCCATCCCGGGCGTCTGTGGGATTGAAGTTTGGATCGTTGACGACGACGGGAAAGGGAAAGGTCTCTGTGCCCAGCAGCGGAAAGTCGCAGAACAATCGTGGTATTCCTGCGCCGAGTGGTTGGATGTCGATTGTCCCGTTTAGGCGCGCAACGGGAATGGCGACGGTGGTGAAGCCTTGGGTAAGGGTGGCCATCGATCGTGTGTGCTTCTGCCCTTCGCGCTCAAGGGTGACCTGGAGGATTTGCACTTCGCCTTCGGTGAGCGGAATGCGCGTCTGTAGCGCAAAGGTGCCCTGGGGCAGCGCGACGCTGTCTATTTCTCTCACAAAGCCCAGCGTGTAGCGTAAGCACGCATGAAGATCCTCCAATCCTGCTTTCGCGACGTTCCGGCCGGTATCGTCGGTGAGATCGTAACGAAAAGACGTATTGAAAGCGCCGGGCACGTAACTCTTGCAAGTTGGTCGCTGGTCGAGATCGAGTACTGAGCGTCTTGCTCCTTCAACGGCGGCCGCGATTTCATCCGGTTCAAATCCTCGACGGTCCAGCGTGAGCTGGAACTGTCTGGGAGTGAGATCGTCTTCTTTCGCTATACCCGTGACGGTCACAATCTCGGAGAGCAGGTGGGTGGTAAGAAATCCCGTCCCAAATTTGCCTGTGGTCTTTGGGCGCCCGCTTGAATCCTTTTTCCGGTCTTTTGAGGAGATTTGCTCGATCAAGAATCGTATGTTCTCCGCTGAGAAGGGCTGTCCAGTATGCCTAAAGGTCACGTGTGGCGTGGCGCTCTCGAGGTCGGCCTCTATCAGCACCTTTACCGTTCCGCCGATATTGACGTCCTTCGCGTTTTGGAGAAGTTCCCACACCCAGCGTTTGCGCGCGGTGGACGATGCTTCCACGCTCGCGCGAAGTGCTGATAATTCTCGAAGGATTTTGGTCGCGATGTTCTGGGTATGCGCCTTCTGCTCGGAATCCTCAAATCGTTCCTTGTATGTAGTCATCTCGTACTCTTCGGGGACAATGATGTCCGTACGCAGGATACTTCGCCAAACGCTCCTCAGTCCTAGCACTCTACTCCACGCACCGACTCTTTCAACGGCCCGGATGGTTCAAGATAAAATTCGTTATCTTCATCCGTCCCTGTGCTATCCTCCCCGTAATAGGCCGCAGCGAAGAACGGGCGAAGTCGTCCAGCCTTGTTTCGTTTTGCGGCTAAAGCAGCGAACGGAGAAAAAGTACGTCTCTGAAACCGATAAGCGGCCAGGCGAGCCGCAAGAACGTCGGGCCGGTCCGCCCGATCCCGTCCACCCCGGCTGCCACTGCAACTGCCCGGGCTTCCAAATCATCTCAACCTAACCGCCGCAAAGCCCAGCGCAAGAGAAGCGCGCCTGCTCGCGCGACGACCCCCTCGCTGCCTCCTGCCGTACTAGTGACCCGTCCCGGTGATACATACAGCGTGGAAGAAACGTCTAAGTGGAGTGGCAGATAATCGGGGATTGCTGCAGGTCAGCACGGAACAGAGAGAAGAGCTGGAACGGTGGGCGCAATCGAGAGCGCTACCTGCTGGCGATGTTTTTCGCGCGCGATTGATTCTTGCATTGGCCCAGGGGCTGAGCTATCGCGAGATTGAGCGAGAACTGGGCGCCAGCGCACCAACTGTATCCAAGTGGAAGAGCCGGTTTGAGCAAGAGGGCATGGCTGGATTGCGAGGACGGCACCAGGGAAGTCGGCCACGCACGGTCACAGCAGCGGTGCAAGCCCGGATTGTTCGACGCGCCCAGCAGAAGCCTTCCGATGGCAGTACCCACTGGTCATGCCGAAAGCTAGCCGAAGAACTGCGACTTAGTAAGTCTACAGTGCAACGAGTGCTAGCCAAGGCCAATCTCAAGCCACACCGACTGGAACGCTATATGGCCAGTAACGATCCTCAGTTTGAGGAGAAAGCGGCTGACATTATTGGGCTGTATATGAATCCGCCACAGCATGCGGCGGTCTTTTGCGTGGACGAGAAATCGGCAATTCAGGCGCTGGACCGGCTGGATCCAGTGCTGCCGTTATCGCCTGGACGCGCCGAACGGCATGGCTTTGAGTATTACCGGCACGGAACGCTGTCCTTATACGCAGCACTGGATGTGAAGACCGGCAAGGTGCAGGGCAAGACCGCCCAACGTCACACCAGCGCCGAGTTCGTCGAGTTTCTCACAGGAGTGGTGAACAAGGCGCGCTGGGCCAAAGAGATTCACATCGTGCTCGACAATTTGTCGGCACACAAGACTCAGACCG
>DATJUG010000029.1:0-191413 GCA_035502635.1 Bryobacteraceae bacterium | reverse complement strand
CGATCCGCTGGCCGGGGAGACCTCTTCTACGCGTCCTTTCAGAACCAAGTGAGGAAACTCGTCCACGCGAATCACCGCCGGGTTACCCGGACGAATCCTCAAAAGCTGGGTTTCGCGATAGTTCGCCTCAACCCAGATCTGCTGCTCGACAAGAGACAAGATCTGCGTGCCAGGACTTACCAATTGTCCGGGGCGGACCTTTCGTTCGCTCACAATGCCATCCTCGGGCGCGACGATGCGCGTATAGCCGAGGTTCGTGCGCGCTAGTTCAAGGCCTGCCTGGCGTGCCTTTAGATCCGCCTGGAGCGTTTGATCCTGAGCGTCGAGCACGGCGCGCTGGCGCCGTTGCACTTCAAGCTCGGCGCGTGCGCTATCCAGATGAGCACGGGCGCGCTGCAGGTCAGCCTGCCGGCTGGCGAACTGGGCGGCTGCTGAGTCAATTTCAGCTTGTCCACTCATACGTTGGGCTTGAAAGCGTTCTTGGTCCGCAACGGCTTGTTCGAGCTTCTGCCGTGTTGCCGAGTCGGCTGCGACCAGAGCCTCCTGGCGCTTGCGTTCAAATGAGGTGCGTTGAACGTCCGCTTGAATAGCCGCCAGTCCGCTGCGCGCATTTGCGAGCGCTGCATTCGCGGCCTGAATGCCCGCTTCAGCGGCCGAAATCTCTGCTTCAGCCGAAGCGATTCCAGTCTGGGCTTGCTGGACACGTTCGTCTTGCAATTCCTTTTGCCTCTGGTTGTCGATAAGACCCGCTCGTGCCGCCTGAACCGCAGCTTCAGCCTGATCCACCTGCTCACGGAAATCCTCGTCACGAAGACGAACGAGCAATTGTCCTGCTGTCACATGCTGGTAATCGGACACCTCCACCGACGCAACGAGACCAGCAGCCTTGGTGCTGAGAGGTGTGATATCTGCGCGCAGATAGGCGTCGTCTGTCTTTTGCTCCGCGCTATTGCTAGCGGAGGCAGTAAGGTTTGAGGACAGAAGTGCGATAAGCCCAGCGGCAACCGCCAGGACTGCGGTCGTTACGATCCAACCTCGCCGTTTTGTGGAAGTAGTATTAGACATGTCGGTATCACCTCGCTATTTCTGACTCATTGAGGTCGCGAACAATTCAACCTGCAGCCGCTTCCATCACTTGCAGACGATCGGATGATTCGTCCCTCAAATGCGAGGACATGCGGCTGATCACCCGCAGTCGTCGAGGGGCCTGTTTTAAACGGCTTCGGGACATCCCGCTCGGAATTCCCAGCCGCTGCATTTTGTCTATTAACGTTGTCCTTGGCAGGCCCAGTTGTGCGGCTGCTCCATTTGGCCCGCCTATTACCCCGTTGGTTTCACGAAGTGCCGAGGCGATATGCGCCCTCTCGGCATCGGCCAGCGTCTTGGTTCTCACGGGATCCGGGACGGATATGCGATCACGCGCGGCATCGTCTCGGGTCAAGTGTTCCGTCGTCTTGCGACTCAATACCGAGCCCGTGGTCATAATGACCCCGCGCTCTATGACATTCTGTAGCTCTCGTATATTGCCCGGCCAGTGATGGTTTTCGAGAGCCGCGAGCACGTCATCCTCAATCGTTTCGATCACCTTACCTTGCTGTCGCGCGAACTTCTCGACAAAATGTTCGGTCAGCAGCTCGATATCGTCTCGCCGTTCTCGCAGCGGCGGAAGCATCATCGGAAACACGTTCAGTCTGTAAAAGAGATCGATGCGGAACTTCTTCTCTGCCACCAAGTGCTGCAGGTCCTGGTTCGTCGCCGCGATCACCCGCACGTCGGCGTGAATTGTTTGACCACTACCACCTAGCCGCTCGAACTGCTTTTCCTGGAGCACGCGGAGAAGTTTCGGCTGCAGCTCAAGCGGAAGATCTCCAATTTCGTCCAGAAACAATGTTCCGCGGTCCGCGGCTTGAAAGCGACCGATACTCTGAGCCACGGCGCCGGTAAAGGCGCCCTTTTCGTAGCCGAAGAGTTCACTCTCAAGCAGCGTAGAAGGAATCGCCGCGCAGTTAAATGCCACGAAGCGGTTCTTTCGCCGAGGACTGGCCTCGTGAATCGCTCGTGCAACCACTTCCTTACCGGTGCCTGTTTCACCCTGAATCAGGACTACGGCATCCACCGGCGCAACCACGTCGATGTTGTCGAGCAAAGCGCGAAACTTCGCGCTGGATCCAATTAAATCTGAAGTAGGCACCGTCTTCTCCTTGCCTCGACGGAATCAAAGGGCTTTTTCTGTCCTGATTCTGGCGTTTTTTCCGCTCAGAATCGTCCCTGAATAGGTCTTGACGAGGCCCCTCGATAGACCAAAACCCTCGTACCGATTTAGAGGGATGACTTCTTATCTCTGGTCCGATCGATATCGAAACGCTTCCTGCCGAACAGACGAGCATCGATCGACCATGCTCCGGGGCCGAGCATCGCAATGCTCGCGGCCAAGATCGCCAGGAATATGTGAATCCACGTGCCCTCACGCAGCGGGGAATAGAGCGAGAACGCGACCCAGACCTCGTCGAGAGCAACCAGTACACCCATTGCCGGGGTCCAAACCCCGCCAAGCAGAAAGATGCCGCCTGTGGCGGCTATTAACCGTTGTGCGAAAACGATTCTTTCCGAGGGATTCCAGAGAGCGGGTATACCGAAATAGATCAGAGCGACAGCGACGCAACTCCTGAGGAGGAGGAGGCCAAACCCAGGCCAGCTATTCGGGAAGGTTGAGAAGAGACGTTGCAATAACACATCCCAACTCAATTTTGTAGGTTCGCGCGCGCTTTCGAATCCCTCGAAAGGCCTCTTCGGCGTCCCTCTTTCAAGGTAGGCAATTACAGATCGATGATTCCGCGCTTCACTCCTATCGCGACGGCATGAGTCCGGTCATTAGCTCCAAGCTTGCCAAGGATGCTTCTAATGTGGGCCTTCACGGTCTCTTCGGTGAGCGATAGCCGTGCGGCGATCTCTTTATTCGCATTGCCTCCGGCGACGAAACGAAGTACTTCGATTTCTCTCGACGTCAACACGCAATCAGCTGCGTGCTCAGCGATCTCAGCGGCAAGCTCCGGCGAGACGCGCCTTTGCCCGGAATGGACCGCGCGAATCGTCTCCAGCAGTTCTTTTCGTACGGAGCTCTTTAGGAGGTACGCTCGTGCGCCCGCTTTGAGAGCGCGAGAAACCAGAATATCCCCGGCGTGGGTTGTCAAAACGATAATACGGGCATCGGGAAACTCGCTGCGGATCCTGCTCATTGCATCGATGCCGCTCATCTCGGGCATTTGCAGGTCCATCAGAGTGATGTCTGGACGATGCTGTCGAAAGCATTCGAGTGCTTCGCCTCC
Source organism: Bryobacteraceae bacterium (assembly GCA_035502635.1). Lineage (GTDB taxonomy): Bacteria > Acidobacteriota > Terriglobia > Bryobacterales > Bryobacteraceae > Bog-105. The sequence continues at coordinate 188,087 of DATJUG010000029.1, read as the reverse complement.
ATTGCATGCTTCCGCGACGAGTGTCATGTCAGGTTGATTTGCGATCAGGGCGGCGATGCCTTCTCGCAGAAGAGGGTGGTCATCTACGCACAGGATGCGAATCATGCTCATCCTGCTTTGCGCCGGGACAGGCGAAATAGCGAACGGCTCGGCGACGTACGATACGCAATCGCAGCTGCGATGCTCAATTCTATTTCCGTACCCGCTCTGGCTCTGCTCCAAATCTCCAATTTGCCGCCGAATTTCTTGGCGCGTTCACGCATGCCGGCCAGACCAAAGTGGTCCGGACGACCATCTTCTAAGATGCTGGTTGGAATGCCCTCGCCATCGTCACGAATGCGCAGCTGGAATAGCCGGTCGCCGTAGGTGATTTCAGTTTCAATTTGACAGGCCCGAGCGTGGCCAAAAGCGTTTCGTAACCCTTCGCAAGTAATCCGGTAGATTTCGTCTCGGACGATGGGGTGCAGGTCTCGCGATGACCCCTCCACCAGCAGGTGGAACGCCGCCGAATCTTCCGTTGCCAGTTGTTCACCAAGCGCCCTTATTGCATCAGCTAAGTCGTTCGTCGTCGTGGCAGACGATCGCAAATCATAAACTGCAGTTCGCCCTTCAGCAATCGCCTGATCGGCACGCTCGAGACTTCTTTCGAGTTGATCCTTTGCCTTCCCTTCCGGCAACAGGTCGTCTACTGCCTGAAGGCGAAATATCAGCCCCTGAAAGGTCTGAAGCAGAGTGTCGTGCAATTCACGAGCAATTCGAGTCCGCTCTGACACTCGCTCGTCGAGACGGAGCTCGAATTGTCGCGCGATCTGCCGAATCCGATAAGAGTAAACCGCATATAGCAATAGAAGGATCGCAATGACGCAGAGGGATCTGAACCAAAAAGTGTTCCACCAGGGCGGAAGTATTTCGATCTGCAGTGAGACTCCGGGAGCACTCCAGGGGCCACGGCTCGTCGCGCCCTGTACGCGAAACGTGTATCCGCCCGCGGGCAGCCTGTTATAACTAACCAACCGCTGCCCGCTCCCGACTTCGTGCCACGTGGAATCCAGCCCCTCCAGCTTGTACCGATAGCGATTCGTCGCTTGGCTGGAGTACGATAGCGCGGCAAACTCAAGCGCAAACATCGTTTGTGTGTGGGAGAGAGTCACACTTTGCGAGTAGGTAATAGAACGTTTGAGCGGCGAACTGCCTCCCACGTCGACTGAAACCCCCGCCAATTGAAAGTCAGTCAAAACAACCCGCGGCATGTACGTGCTAACCGCAATCTCCGCGGGATAGAATGCAGTGCCTCCAGAAAACCCGCCGAAGTACATCTCTCCTGTCCGGCTTTTGGCGCACGCGGACCAGCCGCTCAGATCCATACCGGGAAGACCATCGGCGACAGAGTAATTTCTAAAAGCCTTGGTGCGCGGATCAAATTCCGATAAGCCTGACGTGGTACTGATCCACAAATGCCCGGACTCATCGGCCTCAATGCAGTTCAGTCGATTGCTTGGTAATCCGTTGCTGACGTAATACTTGGTAAAGGTTCCGCTGCGGCGATCCAGCTCGTTCAAGCCGTTGTGGGTCGTTGCCCAAATGACCCCCGCCTGATCGATGAAAACATTGATTACGCGGTCGTCGCTTATAGAATTCGGATCGTCGAGTTTATGTTGATACCCGGTGAATTTGCCCGTCCTCGGGTCGAAATGCTGCAATCCGGCACTCCCCCCCAACCACAAGGTTCCATCCTTGTCCTCGGCAATGCCGTAAACGCCTTCTGCTCGGCTATTCCAATTCCTTTTGTAGACAACGAACCGGCCGCTCGTTGGGTCGAAAAGATTGAGGCCGTCCCAGGTTCCCACCCAGATTCTGCCTGTGTGATCAACCAACAGATGATCGACAGCATCGTTGCTAAGGCTCGACGGAACAGCCGGATTGTGAAGGTAAGCGGTGAAGCGTCCTGTATTAGGCTCAAACCGGTTGAGGCCCCGTCCGATTGTCCCCACCCACATGGTCCCAGAGTGATCTTCCGCGATGGCAACTATGTCGTTGCTCAATCCTTTTCCCGGCGGAGCGTACGAACGATGTTTTCCAGTTCTACGATCGATCCCAAGCAGAGCACCTGTCGTTGACACCCACAAGAGTCCGCGTCGATCCTCGAAGATGAAATTAACGAGGTGCTCGCCCATGTTCTTGGGATTGAGACCTTCGCTCATTAACGGCCGGAATGACGGTTTCCTTGTAGAAAAGACGTTTGGCTCGCTGGCGTGCATGCCCACCCAGATGTTTCCCTCATGGTCCTGTGTCAGGGCAATGACCCGGTCGTCGGCTAAGCTCTCCGGATCATTCGCACGGTTGCGATAACGAATCGCTGACTTGTGTTCCCGATCGAATTTCAGTAGACCCGCACCTTGCGTGCCGAGCCAGAGCACCCCGTTCCTATCCTCAAGCGCAGGAAACACGCTGGCCGCAAGCAACTTCTTAGACCTTTCATCGTAAAAGAAGTAGCGAGTTAGCTCCCGTGTATTCGGATCCAGACTGGCTAATTCAGTTCCGCCGGTATAGCAGATCCAGAGTAAACCAGCGTTGTCTTCATAGAATGAAAACTCGCGCGCCGATGAGGCCAGGGTCACTCGGAGCTCTACATTCCCGGTCCTGCGATCGAGTTGTTCCAGACTGCTCCCGTCCGCGACCCAGAACCTGCCGCTCCGATCCTCACCTGCGGACCTAACATTATTACTGCTCAAGCTGAGCGGATTATCCGGATCGTGGGAATAGTGCCGAGTCGCGCGCCCGGTCCGCGGATCGAGGCCGTACAATCCATTCGCCGTCGACAACCAGAGGGTTCCGGCTCGATCTTGGCTGATTTGCACGACGGTGGCTGATGGGCTCTTATCAACTGAGGGCTCCAGCCGATAGTGAGTAAAAGACTCGGTGGTTGGGTCCAATCGGTCAAGATATTGGCCACATCCAATCCAAATCATGCCGCCGCGATCTTTAAACAGGGCATAGATGTATGCCCCGCCGAGACTGTTCGGTTGGAACGGATCGGGGGTAAATACCTTGAATTTATAGCCGTCGTATCGATTTAATCCATACTGCGTTCCGAACCACATAAATCCCCGATCATCCTGCACAATTTGCGCAACCCGTGTTTGTGAGAGACCTGCATTGGTGGAGAGTCTGCGAAAGCGAAGGTCGTCGCCATCGATTACGGTTACTCGTACAGGCTCGGGATTGACATGTACCTGCTCCAGCTTGGTAGAGCTGTTCAGGGTTAAGCTGCGCGGTTCTGCCTGAGAGATAAGGGCGCCTTCGCAGAGGATTGCGAGTGTCAACCATAGCGCTGCAGCGCGAGGGCACCGGATGGAGTGCTTGCGCACGAAGCAGCGCGCAAGCACTCTAGCAATGAAATGCGCGTACCTAAAAGACCAGCTTGAGCGCAACTTGCACCTGTCTAGGTAGATTCGCCGTGGAAGTCACCACGCCGAAGTTGGGGCCGTTAATAACGTTGCCCGGAGCGGCAAACACCACCTCGTTGAAAGCGTTGAACGCTTCAAGCCGGAGCGTGAGGGCTACTTCTTCCCTGATGGGAAATCTCCGGACAAGAGAACAATCGAGATTTCGGAACCAATCCGAACGCAGCGAATTTCGGCCGAGATCACCGAATGTATACGGCGCGGGAATAGCGAAGGCAGTTGGGTTAAACCACTCTGAGGGAGTGGGCTGCTCAAGAGTAGGATTGCCAACGAGGTTTACGCGTACGAAGGTGTTTCCTGTATTCGCTAAGTCACCTTGGTACGTCACGTCGTAAGGTAAGCCTGAATGGAGAGAAATAATGCCGTTCAACTCCCAATTTCGGACGATGCTGCGAAAGACTTTGCTGCTAGGACTGGCTCCGGGGTTCCCTATTGCAAACGGCAACTCATAATGGGCACTGCCTACGAAGGAATGAGTGAGATCGAACCCGGAGACGCTTCGATCCATGGCAAGATCATAGACATTTTGGATTTCGCATCCTTCGACGCCATAATCGCCTGAGCACGCCAGATCGATCGACTTGGACCACGTGTAGGAAAGCAAGTAGGTAAAGCCGTTCCGGGTGGCTCGGCTAAGCCTGACCTCAAGGGCCTGATAGTTGCTGTAGCCTAGGCTGGTGTCATACCTCGTTGGTGTGATGTATGGAAATGGTCGGCGACTCGCCACAGTCGCGGCATCGCCCGGCCCCGGGAATTCCGCTGTATTAAATATGCCGCCTACATCCAAATTCCGACCGCGCTCGCCAACGTAAATGACAGATAAGGCCGTAGGCGAACCAAATTGTTGATCGATTTCGAAATTCCAATGATCCGCATACGGTGTTTTGATTCCTGGATCGTAATAGAAGTGCGAGCTTCCAAGTGGAGTTGCAGCCGGCCGAAGCGTGCTGCTGCCGAGGCCGACAGGATTGCCTATGGTTGCTGTTACTGTGTTCTGGTTCTGCGAATTGACGTTCAACGACCCTACTGAAGGCCAGGTTCCGCCGATATTTTGGGGAGTCTGCGCATACCCGTTCCACTCGTCATAGGACCGTCCATAGCCGGCCCGAAGAGCCGTGGTATCACTAATCCGGTAAGCGAGGCCCAAGCGTGGTTGCCAATTACTGTAATCCGTATGGTGAAAGTTGCCTCCCCGCTCATTGATTACTACATGCGCGGGAAGCGTGCCATTTGGAATGCATGGCGCCGCTCTGGAAGAAGAGCATGGAGGGGGAAGCGCACTCAACAAATATGTGCCGTCGGAAAGGTCCAGGTCGCCGACGTACCCATTGCCGGCAAGGAGAGAACCGAAAACCGGCCATTGCGAAACGTCCCAGCGAACTCCCAGATTCACGGAAAGCCGAGGGGAGATCTTGTACTGATCTTGAATGTAGGCGCCCTGAATCGCTCCGTCATGCTCGCTTACAGTACTATGGCGCCAGTAAGAGCTCCCAGGAATTCCAAGCAGAAAGGATGCGAGCGCGTCGCCAGTGCCCTGGCCGCCTGCTCCAGCGGGATTCTCAAGGTCCGACGTTTGAAATGCGCTGAAGCCCTCGCCCGCGGCATAGAGTGGACTGTTATTGAAGTTTTGCCTCGAATATGAATAACCAAATTTGATCGTATGTCTGCCCACCGCCTTGCTGAACTGGGCTCCGAACTCCCAGGTATTTGCGAGTTGCTCAGCCTCGCTGTCGTATCCGCTTGTGGAGACGTATCCAGTGATCGCGATGATCGGAATGACGGACCCGGAAGATGTGGGAAACCCGGAGATGAACGCCGGCGAAAATCCATCTGCGATCAGATCTGATGGAAAATTGGAAGGAGCGTGGGGGAATACTGTCTGTAGGGTATCAGTGCCGAGATTGCGTCCTAGCTGGAGATCCAGAATACTGTCAGGACTAAAGGTGTGTGCTTCGTGGATAACCGCGTTCCAACCATTAATCGCTACTTCACTGAGAGCTCCAGGATAACCCGCAGTCGCTTCGGAAGACTCGTTCAAGTACGAAACCCGGCCGAACAACGAATCATGAGTTCCAAAGCTCTGGTCGATCCGTCCCGTATAGCTGTCCTGACCCAAGTGCGCGGGCGTAGTGTCGTAGAGATTGCCGCCGGGAATCGGCGCTCCAGCCGATGGGAACAATATTTTCGCGTAAAGCTCGGCCGCCGGCGACAACAATTGAGGCGGAATGATGTTGCCGGGGAATCCGTCTCTCAGGAATTCTCCAGGATTGGCCGGATCAGGACGGGTCGAAAACGGGTTATAGACTTGGATTCCTTGACTGAGAAGCGAACTAAAGTCGCCGGTAAGCTCTACCGGCGTAGGTGCGCGGATAATGGTTTGAGCCGTTTGACTTTGACGAAAACCTTCATAGGCAAAAAAGAAAAATGTTCTGTTTCTCCCGTTGTATATCTTCGGAAGGACGGTCGGGCCGCCACTCGTTACACCAAATTGGTTTTGTCGAAGTGGGTTGCGGCTTGGCAAGAAAAAGTTGCGGGCGTCGAGTTGCTCGTTACGCAAGAATTCCCAGGCCGTGCCGTGAAACGCGTTTGTTCCAGCTTTCGTAAGCACGTTGACAATGCCGCCCGCCACGCCCCCAAATTCCGCTAGATCGTTGTTGGATTGAATCTTGAACTCCTGGATGTCGTCGATGATTGGAGCGTAGTTGTAGTTGCCAAGAAAAGCTAAGTCGTTTGCCCCATCCAGCAGAAACATGTTGCTTCTGTTTCTCTGCCCATTGACAGCGGGAAAACTGAATGTGCCGATTGCGAGACCTCCAAAACCGGCGCCACCTGTGGAGTTCTGGGCGACGCTGACCGGGCTCACTCCCGGAGTCAGTTCAAGAAGCTGAGTAAAATTTCGGCCATTGAGGGGCAGATTGGCCACGAATGCGGGCGTGATGACTGTCCCCAGCTCAGATGTGGTGGAATCAACCACTGATAGGTGCGAAGCCACCGTCACGGTCTCCTTGTGAAGACCAACGGTCAATGTGAAATCCAGCGTTGCCGTTTGATTGACTTGCAGGATAAGACCTGTTTTCTCTTCCGTGCCGAAACCATCTTTCGAGGTTTGAGCGGAATAATCACCCGGCGGTATGTCGCCAAGGGAATAGACTCCGGCCCATCCTGTTGTGGCGGTATGTAGAACGCCAGTGTCGACATTCGCAAGAACAACCTTCGCGCCGGTAATGACAGCTCCGCTTTGATCCCTCACGGTTCCATTTACAGACGCCGATGTGGATTGAGAAAAGCCGCGCGACGACGGTTCGACAAGCCAAAGCAATAAACCGATCATCCAGAATCCGTGCATGGCCTTCCGGCGGCCACACGGCGTTCCGCAGCGGGCAGCGATGCTCCGAATAATGTGAGGCGACATCCGTCAAGCTCCTTCAGCGCAAGTGGCCCGACGCGATTGTGGAATTTTATCACACGTCTGCTTTCGTCAGCGTGGAGAAAGGTCCGCGTGAAACGGGGCCGCCAGCTTGGTCGGTAAGTGGCGTTCAGTTCTAAATGTCGTCGGGACGACGAGTTCACGCAACTTAAGTCGTAGCTTCGCGGCCCGCCACGTCGCTGTACCGACAGTTCGATCACGCTGAGGCCCCAACCGAATGGCACAAAATCTTTCATTTCAACCTCATAACGGAGGATTGGCACGCTGGCCTGCCGCTTGCACTCTTAGCTGCCGACAGAAGCATGGAATCGGACGAACGATCGATGAAGCGGATGGTTTCTGCACACCAAATTAGGTAACCGGACGGAACAACTTGGCTGATTAGGTCGACAGTACACATCACTGAAAAGTCAGAAGGGAAAGAAGACGGTATGAAGCAATCTATCGGCAATTTTCTGCTCCGTCGCCTGGAGGAAGCTGGGGTCAAGCACATCTTTGGCGTCCCGGGGGACTACAACCTGGAGCTGATGCAACAGCTCGAAGACCGGGGTGAGCCGGCATGGATCGGAAACTGCAACGAGCTCAACGCTTCCTATGCGACCGATGCGTATGCACGGATCAACGGCATTGGTGCGCTGGTTGTGACGCACGGCGTCGGGACGCTGAGCGCGATCAATGGTATCGCTGGAGCCTACAGCGAACATGTTCCCGTGATTCTGATTTCCGGCTCGCTCCCGCTACGGTCCGTGCAGCGCGGAGATCTGATGCACCACACTTTGGCCGATCGCGGGAAAGGAGACCTCTGTCGTATTTTCGCTGAGGTGACTGCTGCACAGGCACAACTTACTCCTGAAAATGCAGTTGCTGAGATCGATCGGCTCATTCTCACGGCGTGGCGTCGAAAGCTTCCCGTGTACCTGGAATTGCCTTCGGACATCTCGTATCTCGAAATCGAGGCGCCGGAACGCCCCATCAAACTCGAAATGCTTCCCAGCGATCCAAAGAACCTGGAGTCAAGCACAAAGGTGATTCTCGAGAAACTGAACACCGCCAAATCGCCCGCGTTCCTGTTGGACATCGATGCGATGCGATTTGGGGTCTCCGCGCAGATCATGGAACTCGCCGAACTATTCAACATGCATGTGGCGACGCTGAACTGTGCCAAAGGCGCTGTGCCTGAAGGCTCTCCGCAATTCATCGGGATCTATGCAGGTATTGCAAGCGCTCCCGCAACGCGCGAGGCGATCGAAGGGAGCGATTGTCTGCTCACGGTCGGCTACCGGCGCGTTGAATCGACTACCGGGTTTTTCACCGACAAGCTGCCCGCTTCAACTATTCACCTCAATTCAACATGGGTCGACATGACAGACAAGAACTTTCAGGGCGTCTGTCTCGGAGAGCTCCTGCAGTCAATTCTTGACTCTTCATCAGGCGTGGTAACGAAAAGGCAGCCGGCTCGCCCGACGAAGCGGGTAGACTTCGTTCCGTCAAATGAGGCGCTCACTCAGAGCGAATACTGGAAGGCGATCCAGAATTTTCTGCAGCCGCGTGACGTGATTGTTGTGGAAGACGGAACATCAAGCGCGGGGTTCGGTCGGCTGACGTTGCCCGATGACTGCACGTATATCACGGGCGCTTATGTTTGGTGCTCCATCGGCTACGCAACACCGGCTCTCCTAGGCGCCATTCTCGCGACGCCCGGACGGCGTCACATTCTGCTGACCGGAGAAGGATCTCTTCAGATGACCGTTCAAGAGATCTCGACCGTTATGCGACATGACCTTAAGCCTTTCATCCTTGTAAATGAGAACCAGGGATACACGGTAGAGAGAGCCGTTCTGGGTAGAGATGCGAAGTACAACGACATAGCGACTTGGCGGTACTCCGAATTGCCAAACGTGTTCAGTCGAGATCAGAAAGCAGAAACCTACGTTGTGCATACCAGCAAGGAGTTGCAGAAGGTGCTGGATTCTCCGCATTCGACCATGGTCTTCGCCGAATGTGTCATGGACAAGTACGACGCGCCATACGATTTGGTCCTTGGTGGGCATGCGATCGCTGACACCGATTACGGAGCACGCGGGCCACAGTCGGCAGTGAATGCACAAATCGCAATGCCGGCTCGTTGACAGAATTGCGAAGGTCGCGACAAGGTCCTCCTGAGGGAAACACTTTTCATGAAAAAGCCCATCCTGGTCGTCACATCCCGTTTCATTAAACCGGTCGAAGCACGGATCAATGAAGAGTACGAAGTCAGGCGGAAAAGCGATGAAACATTGTTCACGCGCGACGAACTCCTTGCCGCCTCTGAAGGCGCCGACGCGATACTCATCACGCCGTTTGACAGACTCGACGCCGAGTTTTTCGGGCAAGTCTCGTCTTCCGTCAAAGTGATCTCAACCTCTTCCGTGGGGACTGATCATATCGACATGCGCGCGGCTTCGGAACGCAACATTGCAATTGGATATACGCCAGCGGAGGTAACCGACGCCACAGCGGATATCGCGATGTTGTTGCTTCTCGGCGCGAGCCGACGCGCTTTCGAAGCACAGGAACTGGTCAGAAGCGGCGAGTGGACGATGGCAGGTGCGGGTGCGCTCTTGGGCTGGCAGCTCACGGGCAAAACTCTGGGAATTCTGGGCATGGGCCGGATCGGACAGGGGGTTGGCAGGCGCGCGAGAGGTTTTGGGATGAAGATTCATTACTCGAATCCACACCGGGTAATGGAAGACAAGGCAGGTGACGCGATATTTCATGCTGATCCCGTTGAGCTGTTGAAAGTCAGTCAATTCCTGAGCCTGAATACGCCCGCGACAGCAGTCACTCACCATTTCCTTAATGCGAAGACCATTTCACTCCTCCCTCAAGGAGCCATCGTGGTGAACACAGCGCGTGGCGGCCTCATTAAAGATGACGACTTGATCGAGGCGCTGAAGCTCGGGCGGATTGCTGCAGCAGGTTTGGACGTTTATGAAGGAGAGCCAAAACTCAACTCTGCCTATATCGGGCTCAAAAACACATTTCTGTTGCCACATATCGGGACGGCGACGATCGAGACCAGGACCAACATGGGCATGGTCGCCCTCGATAACATCGACGCAGTTTTGAATGGAACGCCTGCGCCCTCGCTCGCGGAGGCGGCCTGAAGGCCGAAAGGGAGGATCGCGTATGTTTCTCAGCCTTTGCAAAATCGGTTCTGTACTTTTCGTACTGCTTGCTCCGCTGTGCGTGACCACCATCAAGGCACAGTCGAGTCCACTGAAAAATATAGTGCTCGTTCACGGCGCCTGGGCCGATGGTTCTGGCTGGAAAGGCGCCTACGACATTCTGGTCAGGGACGGCTACCACGTCAGCATTGTGCAAGAGCCCGAGACATCTTTCAAAGACGATGTGGCGGCAACCAGGCGCGTGCTTGCGCAACAAGGTGGAAGGTGCATTCTTGTTGCTCACAGCTACGGTGGTGCGGTCATAACTGAAGCCGGCAACGATCCGTCCGTGGCGGGGCTGGTATACATCGCGGCCCATATGCCGGATGCGGGCGAAAATGAGTCCGACGACGGAAAGCGCTTTCCGAGCGACTTAGGCAAATCGACTGCAATAAAGAAGACCGCAGACGGTTTCACCTATCTGGACAGCGAGCAATTCCACGAGTACTTTGCTGCCGATCTCTCTGCTGAACAGGCTGCGTTCATGGCGCAGTCGCAGGTACCCAACCTCGCTGAGAACTTCAAAGCTGCTGTCACCACAGCTGCCTGGAAAAGCAAACCAAGTTGGATGTTGGTGGCGGGAGCAGACAGAACCATCAATCCCGACCTTGAACGGTGGTATGCCAAACGAGCGCACAGCCGCATGGTCGAAGTAGCAGGCGCCAGCCATGCGGTGTACGTTTCGCACCCGAAAGAGGTCGCGGCGCTGATTGAACAAGCGGCGTTGCAGCTGCGATAGAGATCCTGCGCTTAAGGCGATTCAGCGGAGCGGTCAACTGAAGGGACAAATATGAAGAACTCGAACGGCCACAAGAGAATCGTTATAGTCGGCGGGGGATTTGCCGGCCTCAATTGCGCTCAGAGGCTCGCAGGCCATAAGAATCTGCAGATCGTTCTGCTGGATCGGAACAACTACCAACAGTTCCAGCCATTGCTTTATCAGGTCGCCACGGGCACGCTGTCCCCCGATAACGCCGCGTTCAATCTACGCGCAGTACTGGCGACGCATGAGAATGTCGACGTCATTATGACGGAGATTCAGTCGGTCGATCTGGCATCGCGAACCGCATATTCCGTTAACGGCGAGGCATTCCAGGGCGATTTCCTGGTTCTCGCCGCGGGAGCCGAGGCGAATTTCTTCGACACCCCCGGCGTTCAGCAATATGCATTGCCGTTGTACTCACTGACCGATGCCGAGCGTTTAAGGTCACGGCTTCTGGAGGCACTCGAGGCGGCCGACCGAATAGCCGTGAATAAGCAGGAGCCGCTGCGATTCGTGGTGATTGGGGGCGGCCCTACCGGAGTGGAGATCGCGGGCGCAATCGGGGATATTCTGCAACGGACACCTGATTATGTGTTCAAGCATGTCGATCTGAAACGCGCCTCAGTGACGCTCGTTGATATGGCCAAGACCGTTCTCGGCCCGTTCACGAATCAGTCGCAGGAATACGTGACAGAAGTCCTTCAAGAGCGCGGCGTGGAGCTGCGGCTCGGCGTATCGGTTCGTGAAGTGTCGAAAGACGGAGTTCTACTCTCGGATGGAACCACAATTCCCACTCGGCTTGTGATCTGGGCGGGAGGACTGAAGGCCTCACGGCTCTCGGCTTCACTTGGAATCAAGACCGGCCGTGGGGGAAGAGTCGACGTGCAGCCGGACTTAAGCGTTGCCGGATTTGCTGGTGTGTACGCGCTGGGGGACTTCGCCAACTCGAAAATGTCCACCGGCCAAGCTCTCCCTCAGCTAGCCTCCGTGGCCCAACAGGCCGGCCGGCATTGTGCCAGGAACATCATCGCCGCGCTTTCTGGAGAACCCGGCAAGCCGTTTGAATATCTCGACAAAGGGATTATGGCGATGGTCGGCCGGAATGCTGCAGTGGCGGAGGTCGGCTCACATCGCCACGCGGTGACGGGCATGCTTGCGTTCGCCGCGTGGTTAGGAGTGCACGCGCTGCTCCTGACCACCGTCCGAGCGAAAGTAGAGACCTTTCTTGAATGGGCGTGGCAGTATTTCGGACACGTCCATGTCGACCCTATTCTCGATCGTCCCGACGTGGACTGGTCCCATCAAGCCCGCGCAGCGCAGGCAGAGTAACGCAACAGATAAGGAGAGAAAAAAATGTCATCGAACCAATCGATTCATCGCATCGCAATTGTCGGTACAGGCGTCATTGGCGCCAGTTGGGCAGCCTATTACCTGGCGCGCGGATTCGACGTGATCGCCACCGACCCCGCGCCCAATGCGAGGGCCAATCTCCGCGCCTACGTGAAAGAGGCTTGGGAGTTGCTGAGCACAGCCGGATTGGCGGACGGCGCTTCTTTGGACCGGCTGTCTTTCACAGCCAATCTGAAAGACGCGCTCGCCGAAGCGGACTTTGTGCAGGAAAACGGACCGGAGAGACCGGATTTCAAAATCAAGCTCTTCGCTGAAATGGATGAGGCCACGCCTCAGCGCTCCATCATCGCCTCCAGTTCGTCCGGTCTCACCATGGACGTGATCCAGTCCGGTTGCAAGCGTCCCGAGCGATGTGTGATCGGACATCCCTTCAACCCTCCGCATATCATTCCGCTAGTGGAGGTGGTGGGCGGAGCCAAGACGTCGGAGGAAACCATCCAGCGGACGCTGGCCTTCTACGCATCCATCGGGAAAAAGGCGATTCGCCTGTACAAAGCGCTTCCTGGGCATGTGGCCAACCGATTTCAGGCCGCGCTCTATAAGGAGGTTTTGTACCTCGTCGAGCAGGGCGTGCTCAGTGTCGAGGATGCGGACGCGGCAATCTGCTACGGGCCCGGACTGCGTTGGGGAGTGATGGGTCCCAGTCTACAGTGGCACCTCGGCGGCGGAGCCGACGGCATCCACCATTTCATGGATCACCTCATGCAGCCGCTGGCCGGAATGATCGCGACACTGAACACTCCAAATGTCACTGACTCACTGAAGCGATCTGTCGTGGATGGTGTGCTTCGGGAAGCGGGAAGCCGTTCCGTAGAAGCGTTAGCTAGGCAGGAGAACGAAGTACTGATGGGGCTTTTGTCCCTTCGGGCAAGAGCGGGACTCTAGTCGCCCGCACAAGACTCGCTTCCACTGTTTCGAGCTGATCGAGCTCCGTTTGTATGAATATGCGGCATCAAATGAACCCGTACCAGTAATTGCATACCGATGGACATGGTGCTGTTTTATGAGCCCGACCAACATATTTGCCCCGGCGTCCACTCCCGCGGACTCAATCTTCGGGGTATCCATTTTCGTCATCTTGAACGTTGTCGCGATATTCGTCGTTGTCGGCGCTCTGTTGGCTTACGCCGCTGTGAAATTCAGGCACCGGGCTGGCGATGACCGCAGCGAGCCTCCACAGGTCTACGGAAGCAGCCAGGTGGAGTTGGCATGGACCGTGATTCCCGTTCTGATCGTGATCGCGCTGTTGTTGACGGGCGTACGCGGAATCGCTTCGATTCAGAAGGCCCAGCGTCCTCCCGGCGCGTTGGAGGTGATCGTCACCGGACACCAGTATTGGTGGGAATATCGCTACCCGGGCTTGCGCATCGTTACTGCCAACGAACTGCATGTGCCCGTCAGCGATCCGGCGCATCCGACACCCACGTTTCTGACGCTGCTCTCCGCAGATACGGACCACAGTTTCTGGGTGCCTCGGCTGGCGGGCAAAACCGACCTGATTCCGAATCACCCCAACAGGATGTGGATCGATCCGCACCAACCGGGCATCTTCCTGGGGCAGTGCGCACAGTACTGCGGAACTCAGCACGCCAAAATGCTTTTGCGCGTCTACGTGCAACCACGCGCGGAGTTCGAGCGCTGGGTTCACGAGCAGCAGCAACCGGCGGACGCGAGCGCCCCCAGCACGGCTGCAGCGAACGGGCAGCGCGTTTTTGAAACAACGGCCTGCGTCAACTGCCACGCGGTAGCGGGCACGCCTGCAAAAGGCCAGTTCGGCCCGGACCTGACGCATCTGATGAGCCGCGCGACGATTGCGGCGGGCGCGGCGCCCAACACACCCGAGATGTTGCGGCTCTGGGTCAAGAATCCGGACGCGATCAAGCCGGGATCGAAGATGCCGGCCATGGGCTTGACCGAGCAGGACGTGGATGCCGTGGCGACATACCTGGAGACTCTTCACTGATGTCTACGACAACCATCGCAATATCCGATTTCACGGCGGCTCCCCGCCCGTTCACTCTTCGCCTTCACGATTGGGTGACCACGGTGGATCACAAACGCCTGGGCATCCTATATATTCTCTACGCGTTGGTCTTTCTCTTCATTGGCGGCATTGAGGCCACCATCATGCGGCTGCAGCTCATCCGGGCGCACAATGATTTTGTTTCGCCGCAGGTCTTCAATCGCATGATGACCATGCACGGCACGACCATGATTTTCTTCGTGGCGATGCCGTTGGTGTTCGGGTTTGCCAACTACCTGGTGCCGCTGATGATCGGCGCTCGCGACATGGCATTCCCGCGGCTGAATGCCTTCAGTTTCTGGATGACCGCGGTGGGAGGCCTGTTGCTTTACTTCAGCTTTGTTGGCGGGAACGGCCTGTACGGAGCGGGAAGCACGCCCGACGTCGGATGGTTCGCGTATGCTCCGCTGACGGCGAAAACTTTTTCGGTGGGACACAGCACGGATTTCTGGACGCTGGCGCTTCTGGTTTCAGGCATCGGCAGCGTGGGAACGGCGATCAACCTGATTGCCACCATCGTGTCGATGCGTTGTCCGGGCATGACGCTGGGGAAAATGCCGCTGATGGCGTGGCTGAATCTTACGATGGGCGGCCTGGTGATTCTCGCGCTGGGACCACTTACCGCGGCGCAGCTCATGCTGTTGATCGACCGCTATCTGGGCGGGCATTTCTTCGACGCACAGGCCGGCGGATCGGCTGTGCTGTGGATGCATTTCTTCTGGATCTTTGGCCACCCGGAGGTTTATGTGCTGGTGCTCCCCGCTTTCGCGTTCGCCTCCGAGATCATTCCGGTCTTTTCGCGCAAAGCGATCTTCGGCTACTCGGTCATGGTGATGGCGACCGTGGCCATCGCGTTTATCAGTGTGAGTGTCTGGGCGCACCACATGTTCACCGTCGGCATGAGCGCGGGCGCAAACACATTCTTCGTTCTCTCCACCATGGCCATTGCCGTCCCTACGGGCATCAAGATTTTCAATTGGCTGGCAACTATGTGGGGAGGCAAGATCCGATACGCGGCACCGATGCTATTCTGCGTCGCGTTTCTCTTCCAATTCTTGATTGCCGGATTGACAGGAGTCACCTTGGCGGTGGCGCCGCTTGATTGGCAACTCGCGAACTCGTATTACGTAGTGGCTCACTTTCATTACGTAATTGTGGGCGGAATTCTCTTCACCGCATTCGGCGCTTTCTACTACTGGTGGCCGAAAGTATCCGGAAAAATGTATAGCGAAGCGCTTGCCAAACTGCACTTCTGGCTGTTTTTCATCGGCTTCCACCTTACGTTCGATTTCATGCACATACCGGGCCTGCTGGGCATGCCGCGCCGCATCTACACCTATGAGCCGGGGCGCGGTTGGGACATCTGGAATTTCATCGTCACCATCGGTGTTGCTTTTCAAGCCGCGGGAGTGCTGTTCTTCGCCCTCAATCTGCTTTGGTCTTACTTCCAAGGCAAGACGGCGGGAAATGATCCGTGGGATGCGTGGACGCTGGAATGGTCCACCAGCTCGCCGCCTCCGGAGTACAACTACGCGGTGATTCCGACCGTCCGCAGCCGCCGGCCGCTGTGGGACCTCAAGCATCCCGAAGATCCCGATTGGAGGTACGAGTAGATGAGCGCATTATCTGTCAGCCTGCATCAACCAAGTCTCGAGTGGCGGCTTCCTTCGCGCGGACGCGTGGGAATGTGGTGCCTGATCGGCGCCGAGGTCGCTATCTTCACGATCTTCGTGGTGGCTTACCTCTTCTATATCGGCAAGAGCGTGAGCGGGCCGCAGCCCAAAGATGTTCTGCATGCGCCGATCTTCTTTTCGATCTGTCTGCTCTCGAGCAGTCTTACGATTCACCTCGCCGTTCGAAAGCTCATCAGCGGAAAGATGGCCGCTTTTTCAAGTTGGTGGCTCCTCACGATTATTCTGGGCGCCACGTTCCTCTACGGAACCGCGCGCGAGTGGGCCCACCTCATTTACGATGAGGGGCTCACCATCAATACCAATCTCTTCGGAACGACTTACTACTCGCTAGTCGGTCTCCACGCCTTCCACGTCACCGTGGGACTGCTCGCCCTGAGCATCGTCGCACTGTTTGGTTTCGCGGCCAAGCTGCGGCGCGAGCACGCCGAGCGTCTCGAAATTCTATCGATGTATTGGCACTTCGTCGACGCGGTCTGGGTAGTGGTCTTCACGGTCGTATACGTGGTCGGAGTTTAGCGGAGCCGTTATGAACACTGAATTGATCGAGCACCCGAACGGCATCCCAGAGCGCATCGAAGTGCCCGCCCCTACCGCGTGGCCAATCGTCCTGGCGTTTGGATTAATGCTGATCGCGGCCGGTATGGTCACCGCGACTTCCGTGAGCATTCTAGGAGCGGTATTGGCCGCTGCGGGCGCAGTCGGCTGGTTCCGAGACGTGTTGCCCGAAGAATCTCACGAGTGGCTTCCGGTCGTTCCGGAACACTTCACACTGCAGACGAGCCGGGCAAGTGTCCAGCGAATCGCCAACATCAGTGCGGTCCCACGCGCCTGGCTGCCGGTTGAGATCTATCCGATCTCGGCCGGAATCAAGGGCGGTCTCGCCGGCGGCGCGGTCATGGCTGTGCTCGCGTGCCTGTACGGCATTGTGCACGGCGATGGAATCTGGTATGCGATGAACCTGCTCGTCGCGGGCGTGTTTCCTGTTATGGCGACAGAAACCACCCGGCAGCTCGGAACTTTCAACCTGAATGCGTTTCTGGTCGCGCTTCCTGTTCACCTGGTCATCTCGCTGATGGTCGGGCTGGTCTATGGGGCGATGCTTCCCATGGCTCCGCGGCGTCCCATCCTGTTGGGCGGTTTCATAGCTCCGCTGCTGTGGTCCGGCATCATCTGGGGTGGTCTCGCATTTATCAATCCGGTGATGAATCAGCGCATTGATTGGCTCTGGTTCGCTCTCTGTCAAATCGCGTTTGGAATTGTAGCGGGGCTCGTGGTTATGGTTCAAGAACGAATTCGCACGCGCCAGAATGTACCGCTGCTGGTTCGGTTGGGTGTCGAGGCTCCCGGCTTTATGCAGGAACACGAGGAGGAGTGAGGCGATGAAACATGGTGCTCTAGTCCTTGCAGCGCTGCTCGCGATTACATCTTGTGGAGCGCCCCGCCAAGCGACCGTCGAGGAACCTGTGCTCCGCCCGAACGAGGTCAGCGATTTCAGCCAGCTCTACGCGCAGAACTGCGCCGGATGCCACGGCGTGAATGGACAAGGCGGACTGACGGTGGCGCTCGGCAACCCGGTTTACCTGGCCATCGCCGACGATGCCACAATTCGCCGCATCACGGCCGACGGCGTGCCTGGGACGGCCATGCCGGCTTTCGCGCAGCGCGCCGGCGGCTATTTGACAGATGCGCAGCTAGATATCATCGCTCGCGGAATTCGGGCACGCTGGTCCAGGCCCGATGCTGTGGGCGGCACCAAGCCGCCGGCTTATTCGGCACTCCAGCCGGGCGATGCGGCGCACGGCCAAAACGTATTTGTGACTTTTTGTTCTTCGTGTCACGGCGCGGACGGCCGCAGCGGGAAGGGCGGTTCCATCGCGGACAGTTCCTATCTCGCGCTGGTGAGTGATCAGCATTTGCGCACAGTAACGATCACCGGTATCCCGGCGCTCGGCGCACCGGATTGGCGCGGCGACGTGCCGGGCAGACCGCTTTCCGATGCCGACGTAACCGACGTAGTGGCGTGGCTCGCGGCGCAGCGGATGCCATTAACCGCGCAGGCGCATCCCAGTGTTTTGAATTCTCGAGGAGGTTCTCAATAACCATGCCGAGCGGCGGCGTTTCCAGACGTGAGATGTTCTTGAAGATCGCGCTCGCCTTCAACGGGGCGGTGGGCGTTGCACTCGGCGTCCCGATCGTGCGCTATCTGCTCTCTCCTATGACGCGAGGAAGAAAGCCGGGCTATGAGAGCTGGATCTCGCTTGGCCCGATCGCTCAGTTTCCATCCGGCGAGACGCGCCTCGCGACGTATCGAAACCCGGTTGCAAATGTCACCGATGGAGAGACCGCCAACATCCCTTGCTGGGTGCGTCACATTGAGAACGACAAGTTCCAGGTATTTGCGATCAATTGCGCGCACCTCGGTTGTCCGGTGCGTTGGTTTCCGAAGTCCGGCCTGTTCATGTGCCCGTGCCACGGCGGAGCATATTACGCCGACGGCGCGCGCGCATCCGGCCCGCCGGAGCGCGGATTGTTCGAATACCGGTTCAAGATTGTCGATGGCAACCTGCATATCCAGGCGGGCGAGATGCCCACGCCCGGTCCTTCCGCATCCTTGATTCAAATCACGAGGTCACGATGCGCCTGATTGAGAAGATCGGCGGCTGGTTCGATCAACGCCTTCAGCTCGGCGCGCCGATCCGCCAGACCATGGAGCATCCGATTCCGCGGGACACCGCGAGCTGGTTCTACGTCTTCGGCAGCGCCGCCATGACGGCGTTCGGCTTGCAGCTCGTCACGGGAATTCTTCTCGCCCTCATCTATGTGCCCTCCGCGAGCGAGGCATGGAACAGCCTGCAGATCTTGAATCACCAGGTCGCCCTCGGCTGGTTCATTCGAGCGCTGCATGGTTGGGGCTCGAACTTCATGGTTGCAATTGTGCTGATTCATATGGCACAGGTATTTCTGTTCGGAGCTTACAAATTTCCGAGAGAGCTGACTTGGATTCTCGGCATCTTCCTGCTGCTGATGACGTTGGGCATGGCCTTTACTGGACAGGTTCTGCGATTCGACCAGGACTCCTACTGGGGACTCGGCATTGGAGCATCGATCGTCAGCCGCGTGCCACTGGTAGGACCCTCAATGGTGACGCTCGTCTTGGGTGGTCCGATCATTGCGGGTGCAACGCTTTCCCGCTTCTTCGCGCTACACGTGTTTGTGATTCCCGGTTTGCTGATGGCGTTCGTGGGACTGCATGTGCTGATGGTGCTGAAGCTCGGGATCAACGAGTGGCCGATGCCCGGCCGCCTGGTTCGCCGCTCCGATTATCTGGAGAAGTACCACAAGCTGACGCACACGGACGGCGTGCCGTTCGTTCCGTATGGGGTGTGGAAAGACGCGGTTTTCTCCGGCGTGATTCTGCTTTGTATTGCCGCCTGTGCTCTCTACTTTGGTCCCTTTGGCCCGAGCGGCCAACCCGACCCCACCATCATCCAGACCGCGCCCCGTCCCGATTTCTTCTTCCTGTGGCTGTATGCGGTTCTGTCGTTACTTCCGCCGGCAATGGAAACTCCGGCACTGCTCATCGGGCCTGCGATCATTCTGATCGTTCTGCTGGTTCTCCCGTTTGTTTCGGGCGAAGGTGAGAAGAGCTTCAAGCGGCGCCCCATCGCCGTGCTGACCATTCTGTTGCTCGCAGTCGGACTGGGCGAGTTTACCAAGCTAGCCGACCATGCACCCTGGAGTCCGGTGATGGACGCCTGGACAAGCGCTCCGGTCCCCTCCAAATTTCTCCAGGGACGCACGGCGCTCGAGGTTCAGGGAGCGCTTGTTTTTCAAGCGAAACAGTGCCACAACTGTCATGCGCTCGGCGCGTTCGGTGGCAAGCGGGGCCCGGCTCTCGACGCCGTCGCGGTCAGGCTGACCAGCGATCAACTCGTGCGCCAGGTCATACAAGGTGGCGGGAACATGCCCGCGTATGGAAAGAATCTGGATCCGGCTGAGACCACGGCGCTGGTGGCCTTCCTCGAGACGCTTCATCCTTCCAGCCAATCTGCGGCCCACGATGCTTCCCGCGGACTGCAGCCGTGAAGCCGCTCTTTCTGGCACTCGGCGTTGCCGCGACATCGATTTTTGTCGCGTCGCCCGTCGCGCATCTCGATCATCATCTGTTGACCGCACACATGGCGCAGCATCTTGGCCTGATGCTCATCGCAGCGCCGCTGATCCTTCGCGGTGCGCCGTCCATCGTCAGCCGATGGCGTCCTCACCCTGTATTCTGCTGGCTCGCAGGCACACTCACTGTGCTTGTCTGGCACGTTCCCGCTATCTTTCAGTTGGCGCTGCAATCGAATTTCTGTCATATGTTCGAGCAGGCCAGCTTTCTTATCGCGGGAATTCTGTTTTGGTGGCCGGTCAAGCGGCCCGGAGCGGGCACCGCCAGATCAGACTGGTCGGTTCCGCTCTATCTTTTTTTCGCCACGCTGCCGTGTGATGCGCTTTCGGCATTCTTGGTGTTCTGCGGGCACGTCGTTTACACGCATTACTTAATGGGAATGGGAAATTCTCGGCTCACTCCACTTGAAGACCAGGAGCTAGCCGGGGCGCTGATGTGGGTCACGGTAACGTTCGCGTATCTGGTCCCGGCGCTCGTCGTAACTACCCGGCTTCTTTCGGGCGAACGAGAGCGTGCCGTTGCGGAGGGAGTCTGCTAATGGCATCGACGCCGGCGCTCCAGATCGAGGCCGCCTCGCGGCCGCCCTTATCAGCGACATTGCGTGCGGCTGTTCCCGACCTGTGGGCACTTACAAAGCCGGAAGTAAACTTTCTCATAGTCATTGCAACGTTCACCGGTTTTTATCTGGGTTGTGCAAGTAATCTGCACCCCTTCCCCTTTGCGCGATTATTTAGCACGTTATTTGGCACGCTGCTAGTCGCGAGCGGGACCGGAACGCTGAACCAGTATTTCGAACATCGCTTCGATGCGCGGATGCGACGCACCTGCAGGCGTCCGGTTGCGGCCGGCAGAATGAGTCCGGCCACGGCTGCGTGGTTCGGAATTGCGCTATCCACCGTCGGGGCCGCTTACCTCCTGGTAACTGTCAATGCACTCACGAGCCTGCTTGCAGTCCTCACGCTGACGATCTATCTGTTCATTTACACTCCGCTGAAGCGCAAGACACCGTTTTGTACGGTCGTCGGCGCCTTTCCGGGCGCCATGCCGCCGCTAATTGGTTGGGCCGCGGCGTCCGGTTCGGTCGTTGGCAGCGAAGCATGGCTGTTATATGCCGTGCTCTTTCTGTGGCAGTTTCCGCATTTTATGGCCATCGCGTGGATGTATCGCGAGGACTACGCTCGCGCCGGATATCTGGTGCTTCCGGCCAAGGAATTAAGTACCTTCCTGGGCCGCCTGACAGCAGTTCCTTCGATTCTCTTATTCACGGTCAGCCTTGAGACAGCAGCTGAGACTGGCGGCGGCATGGCCGAATACTCCGCTACAGCGCTGTTGGGTGTAGGCCTTCTCTTATACGCGGCCCGTCTGATTCTTCTGCGCTCACGAAACGCGGCGAGGCGACTGTTGAAGGCCACGATCATTTATCTGCTCCTGCAATTCCTGATTCTAGTGCTTGGAAAAGCAACAACATAGGAGAAAGGAAAATGAACACATTATCACCAAAGACGGAACCACCATCTACTACAAGGAGTGGGGATCGGGACCGGTGGTCACCTTCTCGCACGCATGGCCTTTAGACGCCGACGCGTGGGATGCGCAAATGTTGTTTCTCGCGTAGCGAGGACACCGCGTTGTCGCCATGATCGGCGCGGTCATGGAAGCTCCGGGCAGAGCTGGGAAAGCAACAACATGGATCAATACGCCTTGACGAAAACGTCGTATTTGAACGTTTTCGTTTCCATGAAGGGCATTGCCCTATCCCGCAAGAATAACCTACAAGGTCCGGCTATCGAGGCGAGCATCGCTGTGTTCTTGTAACTCACTACGCGCGGTCGTCTATAGATCGCCTGTGACGCACAGCGTTCACTAACCCGGTTACATGACATTGAGACGGCACTAGGCGTAAAGCCCGCCCCGGGCGCTCTCACTCAGACATAAGCCGGTGTAACAGCCACTGAGCTGACAATTACTAAACACATCCCGACAACACACGGGTAATCTCCTCGAACGCCGTTTGGAGCCCCCGGACTCTTGAAGTTGGCAGGACAGTGACTGTTCAGTCAACTGGATTGCTATCCGTTTGTCACGAGCAGTAACCAATACCGTGTTGAGCAGTGCCTATTCGTTTCCAGCTTTCCTGCGCGCTTTGCGGACGCGGCGTTTCGCATCATCGAATGATTCATACGTCGGCCCCCCTTGGAGAAAAGGCTCCAGGTGTTCGTATCTTTGATGTATGACGACCCGAGGCGTGAGGCTGCTCTCCAGTTGCCGAAGGGCTAGTTTTTCTGGGCTATCCAGGCCCTCCCTGAAGCATCGGCCATGCTTCGCAAACTCCAGGGGTATGTTGGGTTTGACGCCGTCCGTTGCTTCTCGGTTTTTCAAGAAAATCTGTATGATCAGATAAAAAAACGAAGCAAGCTCGGGCACGAAGCGGAGCGCCCATTCTCTGGCGGAGTCGCACTTTCCGGTCGTCTTCGAACTGATGACTTCCTCGATTTCGTTTAATGGCCTGCCTGCGATCCAAAGAGGCGTTACCTCCTTGATTTTCGCGATCGCGGCAGCGGCTTTTGTAAGATCGGTCTCACAGCCCTTTACAGCAGCGCCGAAAACGGACTCCACCGATGAAGGCCTGACAACCATGCCGAGGCGAGTCGGATCTTCTTGCAGCCAATCGAGGCCCCATTTGACCCACTGGCTGACGGTGCCTAGCGGCTCGGCCACCTGGTCCGTGAAGCGCGCGGCGATCAACCGGATTTGCGAGGCATCCAGAATTCCTGTCGAAGAGGCTAGCTCGTCTTCCCACGTTATCGTCGATTCAGTGCCAGACACTTCTGCCCGTCGGTTGAGTGAAGCCTCAATTCGCTTCGTAATCCATTCATCGTCGCCCTTCTTTGCCGCCTTGAAAGCACCAAAGGAATTTTGCAGCAGCAAACGGGACGGCTCATCAGCCTCGGCGACCGTGAACGGAAGCCTTCGCAAGAAGTAGGACTCGTCGGGTCCCAGCCCGCTCTGGTCATTTTGAATGCGGTCGAGTATCGGGGTCAGCGGATCTTCGATCTCCAAACACTGGTCGCTGTTCGAAAAAATCGACTGCAGCTGGAACCAATAGTTTGTAATCGAGTTCTTCTCATTATCAAACGCGATCACCTTGCTCGGTACGAGGATCACCATGCCTTCAGCGGCTTCCCCCGCCCGTCCCGCACGGCCCGCTGCGTTCAGAAGCTCGTGCGCCTCCAAAAGTGCCGGCTTGTTGGTGGTGGCGTCGAACCGATCATCACCGGCGATAATCACGACTTGGCTTGGCAGGTTCATACCCTGGGCCAAGGTGGAAGTGGCGACGAGGGCATGTATGCCATCGGGCCGTTTGAAGATGGATTCGTTGAACAGTCGCTCGACAGAAAGCAGCAGCCCATGGTGAGACGCCGCCTGCGCGTCGGAGCGGCAATACGTGTGCTCGGCACCGCCGCACTCGGCGATAGCCATCGCCAAAGCCGCCTTCTCTTGCGGCGTTAGCGCGACGGCGCGCGGCTTCAGCACTTCTTCAATATTTCTTTCGATGCTGGCGCACCAGGATGGCTGCGATGCAAAGACGAGCGTTTTTATTCCGATTGCGGCGGATGCTGCCGCAAGCGAACCTGCCACTTCGTTTCGATTGGAGGTGAGTGCTCCATATTGAGAAACGCCGAGAAGGACCGCCTCGTCGAGGAGGCCCAAGAGCGCATAGTCATCCTTCTCTTTCGTTTGCCAGGTCTGGAGCAAGGAGAACATTCCAAGAGGTTTTGCTGTGAGCTTCTGCTTTTCCTTGGCCGGAAATGTTTTTGTTTTTTTGGTTTTTTTGATCATGCTGACGAACTGAATCAGCTGATTGATCTCGCTCCTCGGATAAACCACACAGCCCCTCGCCTGCCGCGTCGGCTTCCAACTGAGCGCAAGAGACAGACACTCGCGCTTTGTAAGCTGGCCGAGCCAGGCCGCGAGTTCGTCGGCATTCTTGATCATCGCCGACACCAGAAGAACATCAGCGTCGGGAACACATTGTATGAAACGCAGAAGGCACAACATCGCATCGATGCTGCGTCTCCCGGACGACTCCCGCGGATGCAGGAGATGACATTCGTCAAAGACCAGAAGCCCGACGTCTTCAAAGACGTCGGGGCTGAACCCGAGCAGCGTGAGGCAGCGCTCAGGTGTCATCACGGCAATGTTCGTCAACTCTTCAGGCTCCAACTCATCGGCAAGCGTTGTCGTTTCCGCTTCCGGGAATGTTTTTCGCAGGTCGGTCGTGACCTGATCGACGAGGGCGAGCGTGGGAGCAAGGAAGACGACTTTTTTGCCCAGCAAACGGGCAACCCCGATCTTGAGCTCCGCGAGGGTGGATTTGCCAGCACCTGTCGGGAAGCTGACGACGGCCGAGGCGCCGGGGTTCAGATAGCCGGTATCCAGAGCGTCGCGATGATTGGGCCACAAATATGGGCGACGTTTCGCTAAGCCCCGGAGGAATTCCATCCAGTCGCCGGAAGAGATGCCTGGGGGGATCTCGATGTTTACGACGCCGGCTTGCGCAAGGACTCCGGACGCTCCGTGAAGCAATGACGCCAAGTGATGAGGGCCGGAAAAAACGCTGAACACTTCGGCGACGCCGTCAAATGCGATTGGCTCAACGCACAACTCGCGGACCGCCTCGAAGATTCCGGTAGCATTTGCATCAGAGACCACCTCCACGTTACCTAAAAGTTGGACCGCTAAGGATTGAATTCCCCTGGCGAGTTCCGCCCAAATCAGATTCGTGGCTGCATTGTCGCTAAGTTCAACCTCATCCGGCACTGTCCAGGTGCGCTCGACAATGTTTCCTAACTGGCCGCGCGCGAGATTCACGATGGATTGCCGGAGGATGCCCTCGATCGACTGAGGGTCACCAACCCGGATATTACGGGCCATCTGCGCGGCATCCGCCGCGCGCCCTGCGATCAGAAACATGAGCGTCGAAGCGATCTCGGGACCGATCGCTTCAATCGAAAGCCGGCTTGGTCCCTCCTCGGCTGCGAGTATGCGTTCAGCAGAATACCGAAGCTGATGCGCTGTAGCGGCGACAAAAGCGGCAGAGGCGCGATTTTCTCGATTTGGCACCGCAACCACGAAGGCTTCCTGCGTTAGTGCGATATTTTCGAGGCGGCGCACGATGTCACCCAGCTCGGCCCCGAACGTATCTGCGCTCACCAGCTCACGCATCCGCATTCGGAGCGAAACGATCTGCGCATAGGCCCTCGTTAATTCTTTCGGAAGCTCATCGAGATTGAGCCCTTCCAGCGGAGGAGCAGATCTGATCAGTGCGGCGGTTTGCGGGTCAAACATGGTTTAAATCTCCGCCTTATCAATGGCCTTGCTGACTTTCTTGGCGAATTGACGCATCCATGGACGGAGATCGCCGAGGCAAATGACCTCTGCGCGCCTGACCAAGACATCTTTCCCAGGAACCACGCCGTCAAAGCCCTTAAATAGAGCGGACAATTTCGGGTCGGCATCATGACCATCTTGTCCGGTGATGCTCACGCGGAACCGTCTGACATTTTTCCAGACGATCCCCTCAATTAGCTCGTCCGCATCATCGACTTTTGCGCGCTGAAGCAATGCCGTGGTTTCCTGCATAACCTCGGTCTGCCGCTTGTCGTTGTGCAACAGGGCCAGCTCCGGCCACACTTGATCTCTTATTGTGTCCCTGGGGTTATCCGTTGCTTTGTCTTCGAAAATAATCAATCCGGAGAGCTTCTTTTTCTTATCGAGCTCGATCTGCAGGCCATCGAAGCCTTTATGTGCGGGAATCTGATGCGGAAGGCTAAAGACACTCGTTCCTGCCCCAGACGCCTTGTGGGCTGCAATCCAGGATATGGCCTGAAAAAGCAACCCGTCACGATGCCAAGGATCTTCTCCGGGCTTCACCACCAGTTTCGCTTTTGCCTCATCTCTAGCTTTTTTTTGAATTGAAGGTTTTTTGGGCTTGAGCTTTGCCAAGACCTTTTCAACGTGGAGGAAACGCCCGAGAAGTATCAGCGCGACGAGGCGCGCCAGCTGATCTTCATCCCTCAGCTTCCAGATGTAGCCGGTGAAGACCGCATTCGTCGGTATGGGGGCGAGCTGAATTGGCATCGACCTGGACCTGCTCGCATTTGTTTTATCTCAACTTTCAATGATAAATTAGAGCGATCGATGAGGCAAATCTGCTGCTGTGCTGTACGACAGTATTCAGCGCTTACTGGCAGCTGCGGTTGCGGCCTGGAACTTCAGATCCGCTGCAGTTTGCCAGTTTGATCCTGGAGCTTGAACTGCAAGCAAACGTCTGTGGGCCCTGCCCTAAGACCGATCCTTAGCCTGCCATCGCTGATCGTTTGCACGTGATCGGCTCTCGCAGGGTTGGGCGCCGCCTTCCTCTCGGCCGATCTCGATCTTGCGGCGGAGGTCCGCGAAGATCATGCCCGTTACACTGCCTGCTGGCTTGCGTTGCTCCACAACGACACACGCGCGATCTTCAGCGCTGCCGCCCATGCACAGCGGGCGGTACATTACCTGCACGGGCGGGAAGGGCCGCTCCCCTCAGATCAGGTCTGACGATTAAGAAAAAGTATGCTGCTGTTTCTTAACGCCTGCCCGTACGGTTCACGGGGCGAAGGTGACTTCCTGATAGGCTAGATCTCCGCACCGTGATTAGCGGGTATGAAATGTATGTCATCAATGAGAGCGCCGGGCTCGCGCAAGGCGTTAACGTCGATATCGTAGCGTGGCAAGTAGGCGCTCACGTCCCGGAATTGGTCAAAAGCTTTCCCGGCCGCGACTTGAGTCCGATGGCGGATTTCACCGTTGCCAATGTGGTTGGGCGGTATCGCGAGCGGATCACACAATGAAGTATGTTCCGTTGGATACGCCTAAGCGACATCGAGGGCTCAAAGAGAAGAATGGCTGTCTACTTTCATCGGATGGGCTGAGTGGAGACCACTGACTAATCTGATAGATTCGGTCGCCCTATCGTTTGCTGTGTCTGTTACTCAGTCTGATTGGTATGTGTAGAGCTATTTCCGTTCCCCGCCGTCACCTTCTCCGTAGGATGCGCCGCTGGCACTAGGTTCGGCTTTGGTTGGCCAGAAGTCCCGTTGTGGGAGATTACCCGCGAGATACGGCGCGGCGTTTACTAACCTCATCTCAGTCCTTGATAAGTCCCGTTTCCTTCCATTGAGAATGGGGCTTGCCGTACCCGACGACGCCGGCGCTCTCAGTTTGCTGTAAGCCGGTTTTAACGACCATTGAGGTGATGCTAGTAGACCTTCCGGAAAAGGCAAGATCTACGTTGTTTCTTTGTTTGCTTTTCGATCGGCCAGCCACAAAGCACCAGCTCGAAATTAGGAACTACCCTCAGCAGCGATGCTGAAGTGGCATCGTATAAGGGAAGCAAGGCGCTCGTTGCGCATCGCAATCATATCCGATAGTCACGGGAACCGAACCGCATTCGACGCGGTTCTCGCAGACCTTCAGGAGAAATCACCTGACCTCATTCTGCACGGCGGAGATTTCACCTACAGCGGATATAGGCACACGGAGATTGTTGATCGCATCCGTGATCTTGGCTGGAATGGGGTCCTGGGAACTACAGACGAGATACATTCGCGGCCTGCGTCGTTGGACGAATTTGTGAGCCAATCGTCAGCGCCAATGCCTCTAAGGGCTGCAGTCCGTGACATGTCGGCAGCAACTCACGCGATCTTGGGAGATCAGAGAGTCGCATGGCTCCGGACCCTCCCGCCAGCTTTGGCTTTCCGTCTGTGATCACCTGCTTCGGCGGACGGCGCACAAAAAAGTGCTGAGTTTTGTAACAGTTCGGCATCCTTGACTTCTGCGCAGTGACACTTTCAGTCTTCCCCAAGCCACGCCCCTAATATCTCAGTGCACGGCGGTACTCGAGGTGTTGGGTTTGAATTTTCGAATCGCAAGCACGAGCGGGATCGTCGCAAGTGTGACCCATCCGATTACCCTGAAGCAGTCCATGAACGCGAGAAACTGGCTCTGCTCGACGATCTGACGGTAGATGACGCCCAAACTTGCGCCACTCGCGTCGGCGTGGGTGAACCCGTGCTGCATGAGGTAACCGCTGAACGCGTCGCCGGCCTGCTGTAAAGCCTGCGATCCCGGGACAAGATGGGACACCAGGTTCGATTGATGAAAGCTCTGACGCCCCACCGACTCGGCCGTAACAAATGCGATTCCGAAGCTACCGCCCCAATTTCGCAGCAGATTTGTCATACTCGAAGCTTTATTGTTCTGATCGGGATGCAGCTGCGAGTAACCAATGAGGCTGATTGGCACAAGAAAGAGTCCGTATCCAATACCCTGCAGCACGCGCTCCATGCGGTAATGGCCCGCGTTCGTGTCGAGGTTCATACCGCTGTACACGAACATAGAAAGCCCAATGATCGAGATGCTGGCAAAGACCATCGCCTTGGCCGGGATCATTCGACGCTGCAACAACTGCGCCGAAAT
This sequence comes from Bryobacteraceae bacterium, assembly GCA_035502635.1. GTDB lineage: Bacteria > Acidobacteriota > Terriglobia > Bryobacterales > Bryobacteraceae > Bog-105. The sequence continues at coordinate 159,409 of DATJUG010000029.1, read as the reverse complement.
AGGCGCGAGAAACGTGATTGCCAGTGCGCCGGGTCCGAGAATTAAGCCCGCATCGATGGCGCGATATCCATACAACGACTGCAGCATGTCCGGAATCAGAGTGGTCGTGCCAAAAAGCCCCACCCCGAACACGAATAGTAGAATGCCGGCGATCGCGAAATTCCGGCTCTGGAAAAGGCGGAAGTCGACAACCGGATCCTTCACATGCAATTCCCAGACGACTGTTCCGATCCATCCGAAAACCGCCAAGGTGATCATGATGGTGATGAAACGGTCGTTGAACCAGTCATCGATTTGTCCGCGGTCGAGCGCGATTTCGAGTGTGGCGGAAGCGATTGCGATCAGCGCAATACCGATTCCGTCGATTGAGAGACCCTTCGCCTTCGCGGCTTTACGCTCAGCAGTGAATTCGTCGGGATCTTCGATGAGTTTGTTTGAAAGATACATGGACAAAAGACCCACCGGCACATTGATGAAGAAGATCCAGCGCCAGCTGTAATTGTCGGTAATCCAGCCGCCGAGCACCGGACCTACCGCGGGTGCGGTGACGATCACTACGGTGTACAAGGCGAAAGCCGCGGCGCGTTTCGCGGGTGGAAGCGTATCGACCAGAATGGCCTGTGCGACCGGGGCGAGACCGCCTCCTCCCAGGCCCTGCACGATACGGCTTAAGAGCATGAACGTCAGCGTAGGCGCAATTCCACAAAAGAAGGAGGAAACGGTAAACAGACCTACGCTCAAGAGATAGTAGGCCTTGCGTCCCATGAGGCGGCTGAGCCAGGCGCTCATGGGAAGGACGACCGCGTTGGCGACGAGGTAGGTGGTCAGAATCCATGTCACTTCGTCGTGACTGCGCCCAAGGCCGCCGCCGATGTAAGGCAGCGCGACGTTGGCAATAGATGTGTCAAGCAGTTCCATGAATGCAGCAATAGTTACGGTTATGGCAACCAGCCAGGGATTGATCTGGCGCTTCATCTGTGGCATAGCATTTCTCCTCTGATCGATTCGGCCGTCCTCAGTTCACACGCGCCTTTGCTTCCACTGACATGCCTGGGCGGAGATTGTGTTCCGGATCCTGGTCCTTGCCAATATGAACGCGCACGGGGAAGCGCTGGACAATCTTCACGTAATTCCCGGTGGCATTTTCCGGCGGGAACAGGCTGAAGAGAGGGCCCGACGCCCCGGCCATGTTTTCAATGACGCCCTTGTAGTCTTTGTCGAATGAATCAACGTGGATGGTGACCGGCTGGCCCGCGCACATGTGACGTAGCTGGGTTTCTTTGAAGTTCGCCGTGATCCAGATGTCCTCTAGCGGCACCACGGTCAGCAATGTCTGACCTGGCTGTACGCGATGGCCGACTTCTACAGTCTTGTGTCCGACCACTCCACCTACCGGGGCGTAAATTTTCGCGTAGCTAAGGTTCAACTCCGCTGCATGAACTTCGGCTAAGGCCTGGTCGATTTCACCCTGAGCCGAGTCGCTGCTCGCCCGCGCATTTTGCAACTGTTGGGGGGCCGTGCGGGCGCTCTCAATCTGCGCCTCGCGCTGCGCCACCACACTGCCACCTTGCGCCACCTTTCGTTCGTCGGCGGCGATGGCAGCGCGGTCGGATTCCACTGCCTGCGCGGTCGCAAGCGCTTCTGTTTCTCTCGCGTCGTAGTCGGAACGCGAGATCTCACGCTTTTCCACCAGGGCCTGGTAGCGCACGCGGTCGCGCTCAGCACGCCCCGCCAAGTCTTCGTCTCGCTCCAGCCGATGTTGGGCGCCGAGAAGATCGGCCTGCGCGGTCTCCACGCCTGCGACCGCTTCCTGACGGGCAGCTTCGGCTGCGCGCAATTGGTTAAAGGCAGAAGCGTCGGTAATCGGCACAACGAGTCGCGCCGCGCGTGCCTGCGATTGGCGAACCTTCAGATCGGCTTTGGCCTTTTCGAGCGCAACTTCATAGTCCCTCGGATCGAGCTCGAGCAGCAGGTCGCCGGCTTTGACTGTATGGTCGTTCTCGGCGTTCGGATTGACCCACACGACGGTTCCTTCGATCCGCGTGCTGAGTTCGGCAAAGTGGCCATCCACCTGTGCGTCATCGGTAGTCTCGTAATGCCGCGAGTCCAGCCAGAGCATTATGCCCGCTATAGTCGCCGCGGCGACGACCGCACCCGCGATTCCGCGAGCGAGCCATTTCGTGTCTAGCACCTTGCGTGGTTCTTTCTGAGTGGCTGTTACTCGGGGTTGTTCACGCACTTTTGTAGCTGAAATTGTTGTGGACATGGGAGTCTCCTTTTGAATTTGAATTCGTTTCATTCGCCAAAGAACGTAGCCAGCCTGGACTCGGTGGAACCGAGAGCGCGAGCGAGCGAGATTTTTGCAACGTTGTACGAGAACAGGCTGGAGATGTAGTTTTCTTTGGCGGTCACTACAGCTTCATTGGCCTGAACAACTTCCAGATAGTTCGTCACGCCATTTCGATAGCGGTCTTCAGCTTGCTCGAAGGCACGTTGCGCAAGGGTCTGATTTCCCTGCGCAACCTTAACGGCCGTTTCGGAAGCCTGCGCATCCAGTCGCGCCACACGCAGGTCGTAAGACACGCGGCCCTGAAGATCGCGATATTCGGCTTGCCGTTGCGCCAGCTTTGCCTCGGCGTCCTGTACGTCGGCGCGAATTCGGCCGCCCGTGAACAGCGGAACTGTAATCGCCGCGCTGATTGAATAAACCTGGTTATAATTACCCGGATTGATTCCGCCGGAACCGTAGCTCGCGGCAAAGGATGCGGATGGCAGACGCTGGTTACGCGCGGCCCGGATGTCCTGTTCAGCGGCGGCAACCGTCTGTTGGGCGCTCCTCAGGTCAAAGCGGTCCTGGGGAGAGTAGTCCTGCCCCAACGCGGAGAAGCTATATTCGCGAGCCGGCGACCATTGCTGCTCGAGTGGAATGCCGGTAATGCGGTCCAGCGTGAGCTTGTCTTTCTCGAGGTCGTTCGAGGCATCGGTCACACGCTGTTGCGCCGCGCTCAATTCGACTGCGGCGCGTAAGCTGTCGATTTCGGGCGCAACTTCCGCTTCATATTGATGCGCGACCTGAGTCGCAAATTCCTGTGCGGAAGCTAGCGCGGCCTTCGCTGTTGCAAGGCGCGCTTGGCTTGCCACCACTTGGAAATACGCGGTGCCCACAGCGAAGACCACTACGTCACGCGCGTCCTTCGTGCTGAGTGCGGAAGCGGCTTCCGCCGATTTGCGGGCCTGATATTGCGCTCGCAGCTTAGCATCGAACACGGGGTACTCAACCTCAACGCGGCTCTCCGAATACCCAAATCCCCCCAGCGTGGCCGGAAGCCGAATACCGGCCTGTCGAGGAAGCTTGATGCCGAGTTCGGCGGTGCTTAGTTGCTCAAAGCTTTGCTGCGCCCGAGCTGTGATCTGGGGCAGCAGCGCTGCAAAGGCACGCGCCCGCTCCGCCTTCACTCCTGCGTCCGCCTGCTGGCTTTCGATCAGGCCAAGGTTGAAATTCAACCCGCGGGTGACTGCGTCCGCGAGCGTCAACTTGATCTCTCCCTCTACCAGCTTTCCGCCGGGTACGCTACCCAGGTAGGGATTGAGCGCCTGGGTGGCCGCCGCACTGGGATTGGTGCTTTCGGCTGCCGGGTTGATGGGGCGCGGCGTCGTGAGGGAATAGCTCAGAGGATTGGAGCCGCTTTGCGCATCAGCGAGCATTGCGCAGCCTGCGATCAATAAACCGACTAAAAATGTACGGAACATAACCACCTCGCCGCTGTTAAGCGCATGAGATAGGCCAGGGCTAAACTGCTGATTTAGAAGGTCTTGATCGGGCAGGGCATGCTTGGCGAAAATCAAAATGCCGAAGCGTCAGCATTCTTTCTGGCGCCACGTGGCAACCGCGCAAACAAGCCTTGCAGTCGCGGTCGCTGTGGTTCGAAACACGATTGCTGGGGTTAATTCAGGATTTGAAAGGCGGGAATTTAATGAGGTTCTGGAGCAAAAATGTTGATGTGAGACGGGGGCCGTCGATATCCTATTCGCGGCCCAGAAACGTTCCACTGCTTGTACCTATGAGGCGTCTCTGTCTGGGGCGGGCGTTCGCCCGGAACGGAAGGCCCTCAGTTCAACTGGCCTTGTGAAGCAAGCGCTTCACTTTTACATCGAGGTCTTGCGCAATCTGCAGGGCCTCAATGTTTTCGTAAGGCGCAAGGTAACTGCTCATTTCGTCATAGGTCAGGTGGACGCCGTCCGCGCGGCGATCAATCAGTATTGTGAGTGGCGCATAAGAGACTGCATCAGGCACAAGCCGCGCTAGCGATTGCATGATCAGAGGGTTGCCAATTATCAACCGAACGCTCTGAGGATTCCCACTCACGCCGGCTTTGGCGAGCACGGCTCCCGCGTCGATTCGGAAGAACTCCATAAAGCCGATCGGACTGATCGCTTGCCGAACCACGTCCTCCAACTCCTCGTACGTACTGGCAGCCTTAAGACGGCTTCGGAACCCGCTCATGTCAGGCCTGCCGATTTCGGCCTCAACGCTGGCGACAACGCTCTCGAATGACTTCTGCGAAACGATGCTCCACCGTCGAACGCTAACCTGCCGAAACTTTCGTTTCACGCCTGTCGCGCCTGTCGCAGTATTCCCATCAAGCACTGTTTGTGGCATCACTTTGCTCCTTTTAACGTTTGCCGTACTTATTCCGGTAACGTACGCCCGGCCTGTTCAGCCACCATGTACGCCGCATACCAAACCGGCCACTGCTCGTCGTGTTCTCCGGTGCGCTTTTCGTGCTCGCCATGCGCGTAAGCAGCGCGGCGAAGGGCACCCATCAAGTCATCCGCCGAGGCGAACGTTGTTGCGCCAGGCTCGCTTCGTCCCGGCAGGCGTTTCGTGACCTCCTGAATCAGCCAGGTGTTTCCGTCTGGGTCGCTGAAGGTGGCAAACGAGCCGTAGCTGGCGTGATCAGGCGCTGCACCTGGTATCGGAGCGCTCGACCCGTTGTCCTGCAATTGGGCACCGGGCGCGCCGGCATAGAATACCTCCGTTACGTCCGCGCCACATGCAACAAGCTGCTCCCGGGCAGCCGCAATGTCCGAAACCACCAGATAGAACCCATGCGCGGAGCCCGGAACTGCTTGAGACACTTTCGTGCCGAACGGTATCGACGCTCCGGAGCCGGGAGGTGTGAACTGCACAATCCGAAACCCGTTATCGAAGCGGAAATCGGCGTCAAGCCTCCAGCCCAGCCTCGCATAAAACCCCCTGGAGCGGTCGACATCGGAAACAGGGATGACGACGGCCTCCAGCCTCATATCCATTGAGGCAGTCCTGTGGCTGCCGGTTTTGCTTCCTTCCAATTGAGTCATTACATATTCCTTTCTCAGCTTGTGAGCTGCGCCACTTGAGGTGCATCCGGTACGCCAATCCAAAACTGATTGAAAGCAAGGAACATTGAAGGCCCGACGGAGTCGAGACGAAACGTTCCCGTGCTGAATCGCCAGCATTTTGCTGAGAGGGCGGCGATAACTCTACCAGCACCACGCGCAACCTCAACAACTTACAAATGGCGCTCGCCATGCACTTCGTATGGGTGCCGAAGCGAAAATCGCATCCCGGCAGAGGAGAGACAATATGACGACGAAATCGATCGCCTCAGCTCAGTTCCTGGAAAAGGCGCTCACTTCAACCATTCACTTCACGAAGACAACCGCAGCGACACCCGAACAGTTCATTACCGGACTTACCGACTTCGGTCCGGGCCGCGCCAAGCTCTTCGCCAACAGCGCAGATTCCTATCTAAAGGTTCATTACTTAGGCTCAGACCACGCCGATGTCACAGAAGGCTCGGCCGGCATTTGGGAGCGTCTCCATTACGACTGGTCAAATCACAACCAGGTCGTCCTGACGACCACCGACTCCAATGTCTGGTCGAGCCACTCTGGCCACATCTACACCTTCACTCGAAAATCCGACGGGAGCACCGACGTGGACCTCGTCACCGTGCGCGAAGGCAAGAACTTCAGAGGTTGGGCACTCGGCCTCTTACTTCGAACTGTGGGCCGAGGGGTCCTGCAGCGCGCCTTTGAAGGCAGCGTGAAGGGGATCGAAGCCCGTGCCTGCGCGATCGGAGTTCCAACGATGCAATCCGGCGAGCGTCGCCGGCAGGCGGCCTAACGGCCCGTTCATTCCTCAATTCAGAAAGGATAGGAAAACAAATGAACACACAATCGATAGGACTTGCAGTCATTACCGGCGCCTCCTCGGGCATCGGAGCAGTGTATGCGGATCGTCTTGCGCGCCGCGGCTACGACTTACTCCTGGTTGCCCGAGATCAGAAACGCATGACGGAGCTGGCCTCCAAACTGACCAGCGAAACAGGGCGCAGTGTTGATATCCTGGCGGCCGACCTGACCCATTCTGGTGATGTGGCCAGGCTCGAAACAGTTCTGCGTGAGGACTCACGCGTCACGCTGCTCATCAACAACGCCGGGCTCGGTGCAACGGCGCCTTTGATGAAGTCGGATATTGCCGATATGAGGCGCATGATTGCCCTGAACGTGGATGCGCTGACTCGTCTCACCTACGCGGCGATACCAGGCTTTGTGAGCCGTGGCGCCGGGACTATTATCAATATCGCTTCAATTGTGGCGATCGCTCCCGAAAGGCTGAACTGCGTCTACGGAGGGACGAAGGCTTTCGTTCTGGCTTTTAGCCAGGCGCTGCGCCAGGAACTCACCGGTACCGCGGTAAGTGTGCAGGTCGTGTTACCAGGAGCAACCGCCACCGATTTCTGGCGCAAGTCCGGCAAGCCCGTCGAACAGCTTCCGCAGCAAATTGTCATGTCGGCAGAGGACATGGTGGACGCAGCTCTCGCCGGGCTCGATCAGGGAGAATTTGTCACAATTCCTGCCCTTCCCGATGCAGCGCAATGGCAGAGATACGAGGATGCCCGGCAGGCAATGTTTCCGAATTTGTCCCGGGCTGAACCAGCGGCCAGGTATTCGGTGGCTCACCCCACCGCGTGAACCCACGATGTTCAGGATTCAGAGAGACTTCGATGGACGTACTGCGAATTTCCGGCTGATTGGCCGCATTCAGTTTGATAGCCTTCCGTGCATCAAAAAGGCGCTCCAGGACGGCAGTGCTCGCAAGAGGTTCGACGTCAGCGAAGTCACCCTGGCGGACGCCGCCGTGATTCGATTCCTTATCAGTTGCGAGGATGAGGGCATTGAAATTACGCACTGTCCTCCCTGGGTTCGCGAGTGGATGGTTCGTGAGCGCGCCGAAGGAGCATAATCGCCCCCGCCCGGCGGGCAAGACGTGCCTGACCATCACGATACAATTGCGCATATTCGCGAAGCATTGCGCTCGCGACGTCAGTCCGGTGGATTCGCGCTATGAGATCACATCCCATCGCTCGGGGCCTAGACGCACAACAGGATACATTGCTTGCCCATGTGGGCAGTTGGGCGTTCGATGCCAGCGGATTCACTTACTGGTCCCCAGAGCTGTTTCAGCTTTACGGCCTTGATCCCTGCGGCAAACCCCCGACGATTGAGCAATATCTCAACCTGGTCCATCCTGAGGATCGTGAGTCCATGCGCCAAGGCATTGAAAAGATGCTTTCCGACCATCTGGGATTCGACTTTAAAAAACGAATTGTGCGCGCCGATGGACAGACTCGTCACATTCGCTGCATCGGGGTCCCCGTCGACGGAGGTGCCGCTTTCGCCGGCTTCGTCGGCACGGGCATAGATATCACCGAGCAGGAGCAACTGCTCCAGAAACTGCAGCAGAGCGAGCGCGATCTACGCACCATCACAGACACGATTCGTCAACCGATCGTGGTCCTGGCTCCCGATGGCAAAACACTCTATGCGAATCGCGTGGCGCTGGAAAATTCCGGACTCACCACAGGCGAGGTGAGTGACGGCTTCCTTATTCGAGCGTGCCACCCCGACGATTTCGACCGCATTTTCGAGGAACGTACCGCCGGGCTGGCTGCGGGCATGCCGTTCGATTCGGAAGCGCGTCTCCTGTGGAAGACGGGACAATATCGATGGCAGCTTCTTCAGTACAACCCACTAAGGGACGAGTTGGGGCAGATCATCCGCTGGTACGTGACGGCGACCGACATCAACGACCAAAAGAAAACCGAAGAGCGACTGCGAAACGAGAACCTCATACTGCGGGAGGACATCGATCGCTCCTCAATGTTTGAGGAAATCGTCGGCTCATCGAAGCCAATGCGGCTCCTCGTGAAGCAGGTGGAAAAAGTCGCGCCTTCGGATTCTACTGTGCTCATTCTTGGCGAAACCGGAACCGGAAAAGAGTTGTTTGCGCGTGCAGTCCACCGGAGATCGAGACGCGCCGGCAGAGCCTTCGTGCGGGTCAACTGCGCGGCCATTCCGCAATCGCTGATTGCTTCTGAGCTTTTCGGCCATGAAAAGGGAGCTTTCACCGGCGCACTGCAGCGGCGCCTTGGAAGGTTCGAAGCGGCCGACGGCGGCACAATCTTTCTGGACGAAATAGGCGAACTCCCGATGGAAACGCAGATCGCGCTGCTCCGCGTGCTGCAGGAACGTGAATTCGAGCGTGTAGGAAGCAACCATCCCGTCAAGGTTGACGTGCGCCTGATCGCTGCGACGAATCGGGACTTGCCGGCTGCTATCGCTGAAGGAAAGTTTCGAGAAGATCTCTTCTACAGGCTAAATGTATTTCCGATTGCCGTCCCGCCATTGCGTGAGCGGGCTGATGATATCCCCCTGCTCGTGCAGTATTTCATCGGGCGCTTCGCAAAAAGCGCCGCCAAAAATATCCGCAAAATAGAAAAACAGACGCTCCACCAATTACAGGCGTACCACTGGCCCGGAAATATCCGCGAGTTGCAGAACGTCGTCGAGCGCGCTGTCATCTTAAGTGAATCTGAAACGTTCGTAGTGGATGAGAGCTGGTTGAAACGCCCGTCCGCTGACTCTTCGCGGCCGAGCGAAGGACTCTCGGCTTTGGCTGGCCGGGAAATCGAAATGATCGAAGCAGCTCTCGCCGACAGTCACGGCCGGATTGCGGGCCCCGCCGGTGCCGCTGCCAAACTCGGCATTCCCCGGCAGACGCTCGAGTCGAAAATGAGGCGACTGGGGATCGATAAGTACGGAAAGGCCCGTCCTTCGAACCGATGACGCGAATCTATTTCGGCAGGTGAATGCATGAACGAGCTGCTGAACCGAATCATAGAGGCGCACGGCGGTCTTGATCGGTGGAATCAGTTTCAGAGGGTCGAAGCCACCGTCGTAAGCGGAGGCGGGCTATTTCGCATCAAAGGTGTGCCGCAGGATTCCACACCCCGGCGCATGACAGTCTGGCTGCACGAGGAGCGCGCATCCGTGTTCCCGTTCGGCGCTCCGGATCAGCGCACGATGTTTACTCCCGAAAGAACCGCCATCGAGAAACTCGACGGCACAATTGTTGCGGAGCGGGTAGTACCCAGAGACTCGTTCGCCGGTCACCAGATGAACACGCCCTGGGACGCGCTGGATCGAGCTTATTTCAACGGTTATGCAATGTGGACCTATCTGACCACTCCCTTTCTACTTGCAAAGGATGGGGTACAGGTGGAAGAAACTGAAGCGTGGCGGGAGGGAACAGAAACATGGCGCGTTTTGCGCGCATACTTTTCTGGCTCGATTGCGACCCACAGTGGTATTCAGGAATTTTTCTTCGATGAAGATCTGATGCTCCGCCGCCACGACTACAACGTCAATATCGCCGGCGGTTTCGGAGCTGCTCAGTTGATCTCTGATTACGTAGTCGCGAACGGGATTCACGTGCCCACCAGGCGGCGTGCGTACACACGTGGAACCGATCGCAGACCGATCGCGGAAATGCAGATGGTCCTGATCGATTTCACGGAGATCGGATTTGTATAGGGAAGACGATTATCGCGCTTGAACTGGGTACTCGAGCAAGCATGGGTGAATCTGCACCTGACTAAGCCACTCGTGACAGCCGACATTTACGTTACCGACACGACTCCTTGTTAAGTCCCGATACCGGAAACTGAATGGACATTCTTTGAAACACGGCTTACTCACCTGCCGATAGAACGCGCGTTCCGTCGATGTGACGTCGTTCCGGCAGCTGGTCGGCCGACTCGTCCACTACGCGGCTCAGGAGGCACTACGTTTTTATTCCTGTGCTGCCAAAGTGCATGTGTGATTCGCATTGGACGCACTGGCTGGAAGTACAAGGACCGTATGGCGTCGTATGCCCTAGCCAAAGCCACCACGGAGTCCCACGGCCACCGGACTCGGCTGAGGGCCTTGATTCCGTGCTATCGCTCGCGCTTATACGACGGGTGAGTTGGGTTGTTGTCCCAATATAGAGAGAGTTCCTCCGCGGCTTCTCGCAAACAACTTTGATATCGACCAATCCATCCGCCCCAAACGGTTTCCGTTTCTACCTGGAATGACATCTTCGATCTCCTTGCGCACTCGCGGAAGTGTTTACGATTACGGAGAAGGGCTTCCGCGTCCCCGAGGTCCTCAACTTCCAGAACAGGGTTCCCGAGATCCGATACCGTCTGGAACCGAACAAAGGAATTCGTCTTCATCAAGCCGCGTGCGCGCGCTTGTTCGATCTCGGGCGTGTATCGAATGTGATGAATGCAAGCGTCGGTTCCCTCAAGCATGAGGTATCGGTGACTGTCCTCCTCTTCACCATGCACTAGAACGCGACCTTCAGCGATTGGTTGTTCGTGGAAATTGAGGCTGCGTACAGGAAGGCGATCATCCGAAACGGCCGCGCCATGCTGCGCCAGCGTTTTTTGCCGGTCTTGAATTCGTTGCATGCTCCGCAACACACTTTCGAAATCGGTTTTGACCTCCCACGTATCATTTCTGTGTCGGGCCGCTAGACCCATACGTTCAAGCGCAATCAATCGCTTCGCGATGTAGCTCTCTTGGGTCGACGTGAGTAAACGATGTGTCGTCTTGCGCGGCTCCACTTGGACTTCCACGGTCTGATCGTTCCGGCCAAGAGATGCTCGATTTCGGATTAGGCGATCCAACGAAGTCACTCTGCACTGACTCACCTCCCGTAGACGAGCCGTGTCCGCGTCCAACTCGGTTCGGTAGCCGAGTTGATTTGTACAAAGACCGGCTGCGATGGAGCGTAGACCGCTTTTGACATAATCGCGGTCCAGTCGCAATGATTGTCCATCCGCTCTGATGCCTCGCAGCGCAACATGCACATGCGGATGATCCGTGTTGAAGTGCGAGACAGCCACCCACTCCAACGGCGTATCGAGATCCGCTTCCATCTGCTGAACTACCTGCCTGACCAATTTGGTCAGATCGAGCCTTTCAGCAAATTCGGGCGAGATGATAATTTTCCATAGGCGTTCATCGCCCGCATTCTGCCAATTGCTTAGCCGTTCTTCGATGTTGACGTCTTCCCGTCTGGCATCAAAGCCAACGGCTCTCGATTTCGGTTCACCAGTTGCGCTATCCCGAGCGAGATAACGACCGTGCGCGCGCCATTGTCCCCGTACATTGTTCCGGGAATAGGTGGCGCGAACCGCGCATCTTTGTGTGTGCGGTGAATTCGGCTGTCTACCTGCAACGCCATCGCCGCGCCGTTGAATTCTTGTCGAGCGGGCATAGTGGACAACTGATTTAAATAATACAGCCCAGGCGGCATCGCGCCGGGCTGTCCCTCGACGCGGCTTGCGTGGGCGAAGTCGGAACGCTTGCTCATCCTTCGTCATGTCCGAGTAGATCCCGCATGGCAGCAAGAGAATCACCGACCATGTTTTGGCCAGCAGACTTGACAAATCGGCGGTAACGCTCCTTTGCTCTGGCCACGGCCTGTGCCATCACGTCCGGTGATGGTTCCGGTAAACATGTGAGAAGGGTCTTGATCAATGTGTCCGTCACAGCAAAGTGCGCTTGCTGCGCGCGCTGGACACGAAAAAGATCCCGTCCGATCCGATCCAATGTGGCCGCCAGGCGTTGCTCCAGTTCTCCGTAGGCGCTACTATCCTTGTCTCTGACCAGGGCTTCCAAAGCCGTGCGCAGAAATAACGTCGGATTAGCGAAACCTCGTTCGGCCGCGGCCTTCTTAATCCTGTTATCCAGCTGATCTGATATCCGAATCGTCCTTCTCGCCATCGGTCCTCTCTAGCGGAAGGGTTTAGCAAGTATGAATTCGGACAGGTTTGGAAGGTCGCTTATTATGGCAGCCAGACGGCAGCTAAGAGCATGGCAACGGCTGCCGACGAAAACTAATGAGAACAACAGAAAAACCATGCAAAGCTCCCAGCGGCGGCAGACAGTCCTTTATGTTCCACTACCAGCCTGTGGATGCCTTTTCCTGCGTCATCTGTCCCCGGCCTACACAGAGGAACGCGAACCTATCCGAACAAAGCGGAAACTACGCAGAAAAAAGCACACTTACTCAGATTCAATTGGATTTTTTCGCAAAGCTTCAGAATAAATCCGAATCGCTGTCCGTTTACGCGTTCGACCGGACCTTACTGTTTGGGGATGCCCGTAACCAGCTTAGATCTGAAAAGCCTGAAGGCACTGCAAGGCGAACCACCCAAAACACAAATCGCTCTCGTCAGAATCGCCTGGCCCGAGATCAAGCTGGCTCTCGCGCAAGGGCATTCCCTACGAGTGGTTCACCAGCGACTCCTGGAAGCCCATGTCCCGATCAAATACAGGCTGCTGTCGCAATATGTATGCCGCCTGCGCCGGGAAGAACAATCACCTGACCAAATAGCTCCAGTTTGCGGCGCGAAAATTGCAACCACCGTTTCCGGCCCAACGAAACCCATTCGAACCACACTGGTCCATACGTCAACCCCCGTTGATGCGAACCAACCGGACCCAAACCATCCGCTGGCCGATTTCGAAAAAAGAATCGGCAAGGCCAACAGATTCAACTTCACACCTGGCCTGCCGGATGAAAGCAAACTGATCTGATCGTGCAATTCTTATGATTCCAATTCAGACCGAAGACGAAGCGTCATCCTCATCAGGCAAAAGGCCAAAGGGCGTGATCCACCTAAGCTTACAAGGCAAAGGCGGCGTCGGTAAGTCCCTGATAGCCAGCATTGTTGCTCAATACTATATCGAGCGAGGTGCCAGCGTAGAGTGCATCGACACCGACCCGGTAAACCAGACCTTCTGCCAATATTCTCTGCTGAAAGCGCAGCCTCTGAACGTGTTGAGGGATGGCAATGTCGACCAAAGGGCTTTTGATGCCCTTATGGATCGGCTTCTCACGGATGAGGGCGTGTTCGTCGTTGACAGCGGTGCATCTACTTTCATCCCGCTGTGGAGTTACATCGTCGAGAATAATGTTTTGGATTTGTTGGCCAGGGCCGAACGCGCGCTTTACGTGCATACGGTGATAACGGGGGGCCAGGCACTTGCCGACACTTTGAACGGATTCGGCAGTCTTGCCGAGAGCACGTCGCAGAAGAACTTGATTATCTGGATCAACGACTATTTTGGGCGTGTCGAGCGCGATGGAAAGCAGTTCACCGAGATGACGGTCTACAAAGATAATGTTGCGAAGATTTTTGGATGGGTGCACCTGCCGAAGAGAAATCAGGATACTTTTGGTCGAGACTTCGAGGAGTTAATCTCACGAAAACTCACGATGCAGGAAGGCATTCTTGGCAGCTCGTTCAGCATCATGAGCAAACAACGTATCCGGGTGATACAGAGGGAGCTATTTGAACAGATAGATGGTCTCGCTTTTTGAACTCGCGTATGAACGTGCAAGATCTCTCCGCGAAAGCAACGGCGCGTTGCGGCATTCGAGTCGAACCGCATGACCCTGCATTCGTGCTAGTGGCTCTCAATGAAATGATTCTGGAGGAGACCGCAACAGCCGTTTGCTCACACATGGAGAAAGCGGTCGCCGGGTTTGTAGACAAGATTCAGGTCATCGAAAAAGCGGCGGGCGAGAGACTGGCAGAGCAGGTAAGGAGTTCAGGCACGGAAATTCGCGCTGCGATCCAAAATGATCTAAGGCAAGCGAACTGGAAAGCTCAGGAGCTTGTTTTACAGGTGAGCCGAAAGACCAGCAGACCAGCGTTGATTCGCTGGCTCGCAATAGGTCTCTTGAGCGCGATCATAGTTTTTATCGCCGGTGTATATTTCGGAGCATACGTTCCGTTTTCGCAGATCATTAGCGCAAGGTGAATTATGAGACTCTTGTATGTCCTCTCTGTGTTAATGGGCCAAAGGACGTTCAGCCGCTTCCTCGTGTTCTGGGTCGCGATGATGGCATTTTTGCTGTACTGCCTCGTTCAGCGCTAACGAGCAGATCGGGCCGACTACAAAGGCATTGCCGCAGAAAGGGCGTGGACTTATTCTCGGCCCAATCCGTGAACAGTCTTTAGCGCCTTAAAAACCGTTCTCTCGACATACTCGTTCTGCCGACGCGCGTTACCTTTGTGGGACAGGTCGCGAGACTTTAGTGTCGAGCAAACCGAAGTTGGATCTGAACCGTGAGATAGGGCATAAACCGCATATGCCAAGTCGATTCTGGTGTTGTCGCCGAGGTACTTCGCGTCCGCTCGAAACTGTTCGATGGATTTCGCCGCAGTTTCGGGCTTGGAGTGGGCCCATCGTTCGGCCGTTCGCTGTCGCTCATCGTATTCATGCTTCCACTGTGTTTGCAAATCGGATAGGAATTTTTTCGCGTTTGAATAAACCTGACCGGATGCTTCGATGATCCGTACGTACGGATGCAGACCCGTCATCGGATCTGAATATTTTGCCTTGCGGTTGGTGAAACCCGCGAGTCTTCCGAAATGCCGCCAATCTGCGGCTCCCGTATCCCCACCGAATTGCCTAGCCAGACTGTGTGCGGCGGCCGTCCCAAGTTCCTTGGTCAGTCGTGTTGGATGGCGCAGCCATGCCTGGTAATTCTTCGGCGATGTCTCCACAATCAAAGCAGGTTCAAATCCGCTGTCTCCCATCGCCTTGATACCGTCGGCTTTCAAATCATCAACCAAAGTGAGGTGATGTTCTCCGTGCGGTCGTATATAGATGTTGCGGCCTTGCCAGTTCTGATGCTTGAGCCAACTGACAGAGCGCAACAGCGTTTCGTGGTCCCAAACTCTGGGCAGCATCATAGGTTTTGCGTCCGGATGAAATAGTCCGATCTCGAACACCGCGCATTCCATCGTAGTCGCCTGCAGGAGCACAGCTTGTTTCGTTTTATCCACGCGAGTCCCCCTATCCACAAGGGTTTGGCTGGTTTCGCCTCGGACAAAATCCCGAAAACCGAATGTGTGAGCGCCGCTACAGTAAGGTCGGCAAAGCGGGGTGGATTACAATTGGGCCAAGATGCCCAGTGCCGTACCGGCTGGACAATTCTGGAGACGCGGGCTCCTGCTGTTACTCGCTCTGGCAGTTGCAGTGTACGGATGCGGACGCCTGTGGTCTGCCCGCCAGAACATCCCTCAAACCGAACGCACCCCCGAAGGTCAGCTATCGGTGGCCAATTACTACGCAAAGCTTGGCAACTGGGACATGGCTGGACCCATGTTCTACCGGCTACAAACTGAGTTCGCAGATATCGGAGATAGCCGAAACGCCCTGTATGCGCACGTTAGCGCGCTCGAAGCTGGTATGGAAACTGCCAATCTGGACAAGCTGTCGGACGAGCTTGCAAATACGCTCGCGCATCCCGAGGTGCAGCGAGATCTCGGATTAAAGCAGCGGTGTCTCGAGGTGAAAGGAAACGTCGACCTCAATCGAGACGGCGTCTCAGCTCGTCCGGTGTTTGAGGAATTAGAGAGTGTCGCAGCTCTCCGTCACGATGACGACGTCGTTTCAAGAGCTTCAGGTGATCTGGGAATAATCTCGTTTCTCGAAGGTAACTCCACCGAGGCAACCAAACGTGTTCTCATTGCTCTTTTCCATGCCTACATGAGTGGAGATGTCGGGGCGCAGATTCGCTTCTTGTCTTTGCTGGGACAAGGCATGGTTGAAAATCATGGCTCGTTTGCGGGACTGGTTGCGCTGGATCGGGCATTGTCAATCGCTCGAAGTACGGCTGGCGCTGGTTTCCCAAAGATCGCCATGTCCGGTCGCGCGAGTGCGCTAACCCAGCTTGGCCGTTTTTCGGAAGCTGAGCAGACGGTTAACTTAGGACTGAATTACGCACGGGAACATCACTATTTGGGTTATCAAGTGGACATGCTGGCTGCCGCCGGCCAGCTTGCACGCGCCGAGGGAAAAACAAACTCGGCCATAAGCTTTTACCTACAAGCCGCCACACTCGCTCGACAAATCCATTTCAGCCGCGGGCTTGCCGAAGTCGATGCCCAACTCGCGTCACTTTACGAATTGGCTGGAAATCTGTCGGAGGCCGAAGTGTTCTCCCGCGAATGCGTCCAGGTTCATCGAGAGCTGGGGGAAATTTATGAGCTTCCTCATCATTTGGCGATTGAAGCAAATATCCAAGCCGCCGCTGGCAACGGAACAGCCGCCGAGCACACGTTCGAAGTCGCGGAGCAGATTGTCGGAACGATGCTAACGAATACTCCTTCAACAAGCGTCAAACGCGCTGTCATCTCCGCGATGAGCGAGCTATTCGTCAGCCACTTTGAGCTTGCCGTCAGGCGAGGTGAGTTGGCCAAAGCCTACGGAATCATTGAAGAGGCGAGGGGCCGGGTCACAGCAGACCGTCTATGGGCCGAGAATGGGGGGCAAGTTCCGACGAGAAAGCCAGCGGAAATCACCTCAGCAGAAAAGAAACTGGCGCTGCTCCAAATACAACTGCTCGATGCCACAAAGGAAGTCGACCGGGTCGCCATCTCCAATTCTATTGCCGACGTTGAGAACGAACTGGCCATTCCGGACCATCAGCCCATCGAGAACGCTCCCTGGGAGCGGCCCAGCCTTCTAGACTTGCAGAAGCTGATCGGCCCCGACGAGTTGTTGGCGGAATATGTACTCGGGGATGGTGCTTCTTATTGCCTAATGATCACAGCCACGCATGTCGAGGCTGTTCGCCTGCCGGCCAAGAAAGTGTTGAAACCGTTAATTGAGCATTTCTTGGAGGCGGTTCGGAAAGGGGGCGAGGCAAGGAGCGAAGGGCACGCTCTTTATGCGGCGATCGCAAAACCTGTGCTCAAGGATCGGGCAATATCGAAGCTGGTCGTCATCCCCGATGGGCTTCTTTATCGACTGCCATTCGCGGCTCTTACAAATGACTCGGGCCAATACTTAATCGAATCCAACTCGATTACTTATGCTCCGTCCGGTACTGTGTTTGCGCTGCTTCGGTCAAGAGTCGCAGCAGTTCCGCGTGTGCTGCTGGCGGTCGGCGGGGTAGATTACCAAGCCGGTCTTCGAACGGATATGGCCGGCCTGTTTCGTGGTGTTACCGAGCTCCGTCGTGACATGCTCCGCGACTTACCTGGTACGGAGGACGAGCTGCGTGAAGTTCAATTCGAACTGAAAGATGTGAATAGTGTTGTTCTTACGCGCGACCAAGCAACCGAAACAAATTTCAAGCACGACGCGAATGGGCCAGTCGCCGTCATGCACCTGGCATTACATGCAATAGCTGATACGGAGCATCCTGATCGAGCCGCCCTCATCTTCAAGCCGGACCCTAAATCGGGCGAAGACGGTCTGTTACAAGTTCGGGAGATTCAAAAGCTTTCAATCGCTGGGACCGGGCTAGTTACGCTGTCCGCATGTGATACAGGAGTCGGGCCGGTCGCAGGCGAAGAAGGCATTTCGAGCATCGTCTATGCGTTTCTTTATGCGGGGGCGCATAGCGCTGTCGCAAGTTACTGGGAAACAGAGGATACAGCAAGTGCAAATCTAATGCGAGTGTTCTATCGAGAACTCGACGCGGGAAGCTCGAAGGCAGACGCTCTGCGCGAAGCGCAGCTACAGCTCTTAAGGAGCAATTCAGACATGCGCGAGCCATTCTATTGGGCTGCTTTTAACCTCGTCGGCGAAGGTTCCGATGGCATTTCGAGGAGGAACGTTAATGACCGTGGATGACCGGAAACAAATATTAGAGAAAGTCGACGTTATCGTGCGCCAAAAATACTTCGATCCGAAGTTCAATGGCCACGACTGGCGCTCTCTTGTTGACAAGCATCGCGATGCGATCTTGACCGCGAACGATCAGGTTGCCTTCGAACAGCAAGTGAACTCGCTACTCGCTGAACTGGGTACATCTCACACGAGCTTTTTTCACAAGGGCACGCCCGTGCCGAGCAGGAATTCAATAAATGCAACGTTCAGATCGCTGCAAACGGCAGATGGTCCGCGCTGGGTATTTCAGGATGTTCAGCCAGGTGGACCCGCCGACTTAGCCGGCGTCAGACCCGGTGACAGTTTAATCAGCGTGGGTGGTCAAGATTGTATCCCTCCCAAGAAACCGGTCTTTCGGATGGACGCTGCGATACCGGTGGCTGTCGTTCACCAAAATGGCCAGCCTAAACATCTGAGCTTGCAGCTCAGAACGTCTGAGCCAAAGTATTCTGACTGCCCGTATTCCGAGCCCAAGAGCGTAGTTGCGAAGACAATTGAACCGGGAATCGGATATCTGAAGGTAAGCATGTTTCCGGGCATCATAGGAGTTGATTTCGCCAAAGACGTGGACCAAGCTTTCGGCGAGTTGCGCAAGTGCGAGCGCCTTCTCATCGATTTGCGAGGCAACCCAGGCGGAGGTATAGGCGCGTTACGTTTGATGAGCTATCTGACACCTGAACGGATACCGGTCGGGTATAGCTTAACGAGAGAGCGAGCAGAACGAGGCTACCGGCGGGAAGATTTGCCGCGGTTCACTGGAATACCAACCTACAAATGGCAACTGCCCCTTGTTGCCTCGCGATTCGTTGGTCGCGATAAATCGATTGTAGTTGTCACAGAAGGTAAAGGTGGCCAAAACTTTCACGGCCGTGTCGTAATCCTTGTTAATGAGCACACCGCCGGGTCTGCCGAAATGACCGCGGCGTTCGCTCGCGAGAACGGCCTGGCGAAGGTCGTCGGGACAAGAACCGCCGGGCGTTTATTGGGAGGTAAAGGGTTCAAAATCGACGATTATCGGTTAATGATTCCGATTGGCGCTTACGTCTCTTGGAAGGGGACACGATTCGAGGGTAACGGAATTTCCCCAGATGTAGAAATTGAGTGGTCCCCGAATAATCCCGAACAGCAGTTAACGCGAGCCGTTGAAAGTGTTCGGGCCATGTGACAAGAGTAACCACCTGTGATAGATCTCATTCGACAGCGACTCGAAAATCTCAGCTATCGGTAAACCCTTCGCGCCGACGCAGGAGGAATCGTGCCGATGTCTGTTTTCGAGCTAGCGATCTCGTCCCGCTCTAATGCAATCCGTATTTGCGCGTCGTGTCCCGAGCTTTTTTCCTGGGCAAAGTTAGGCTTCATGGCCAGACTTATCGTTTGTTCAGACTGACGGTTATCGCGTCAGGCGGTCGTTGATGCTTAGCCTTGACCGCCACCTTTGGCGGACAACGCAATATCCTCCTGCTTGAGGAACGCCAATAGATCGGAATTGATTGTGTCCGCCTGCGTGGTGGGCATGCCGTGCGGGAAGTCCTTGTAGGTCTTCAGCGTTCCGTTCTTCAGCAGTTTTGCGGACTGCGGCCCGGCGGCGACATAGGGGACGATCTGGTCATCTTCGCTATGCATAACCAACACCGGAACAGTAATCTTCTTGAGATCTTCTGTGAAGTCGGTCTGCGAAAAGGCCACGATACCGTCATAATGCGCTTTGGCGCCCCCCATCATGCCTTGGCGCCACCAATTTTGGATGACGGCCTCCGAGGCTTTCGCGCCTGGTCGGTTGTAGCCATAGAAAGGGCCCGCCGCGACGTCGCGATAGAATTGCGAACGATTCGCGGCGAGCTGCGCCTGCAGATCATCGAACGCTGCCTTAGGAAGCCCATGCGGATTGGCCGCCGTCTTCACCATGAGCGGCGGTACCGCGCTGATCAGTGCTGCCTTGGCCACTCGGCTTTCGCCATGCCGGCCCAGATAGCGGGTCACCTCGCCGCCGCCAGTGGAATGGCCGACGTGGATGGCGTTTTTCAGGTCGAGATGCTCCGCAAGAGTCGCGAGGTCGTCAGCGTAATGATCCATATCGTGGCCGTCGGCGGTCTGCGTGGAACGACCATGGCCGCGCCGATCATGGGCGATCACGCGATAGCCCTTATGAAGAAAAAACAGCAACTGAGCGTCCCAATCATCGGCCGACAGCGGCCAGCCATGGCTGAATACAATGGGCTGTCCCGAACCCCAGTCCTTGTAATAAATCTCGATGCCGTCTTTGGTCACGACCGTAGGCATAATGAACTCCTTTTGGAATGGGAAAGCGCCCTAATTAGACCACATCCCGTCGATGGCCGTCCAGAAGCTTTATGTAGGAGATTCAGGTAGCGCAGACAAAACTTAGCAACACCGTGAGCAGGCTTACAAGGTGATCAGCTTTAATCCATCCCATGGTTACCTGGAATTCGACTTTGTCGACCCACGCTACTGAGAACAGCTTGTGGTCGTAGTTTCCGCTTTGCGTGAGCGGAGACCACCATTGGGGACTCAACTTAGTAGTAGGGTTCAGGCCTGAGTTGTGGGATAAAGTCGCTCCCGACCACGGGCCTGCATCGAAGACGGGATCGCCGTGTAATAAGACTCTCAAACCCCCTGGTAAACGAGGGCAACAAAATCACTCGGATTCTGGAACAGGTTCCCCCATTCGGCGTCATAGCGTGCGCCAGGCTTCGCTGCGACAACTTCTGCTAAGGGCTTACCTTGTCTTTTCAGGGCTGATACTTTGTCGCGGATTTCAACCAACACTTCTCGGAATAGAATCAGGTCGGCTTTGCCACCCACAGATCCGTGCCCAGGAATGACGGTCGTCTTGTCGGTGGCTCTTGCGATATTCGTTTCTGCCGCTCGTATGTGGCCGTCGATGCTGCCTCCTGTTGCATAGTCGATAAAGGGGTAATCACGGTTCCAAAAGGTGTCTCCGGTATGAAGAATGTCGGCCTCGGCAAAATACACGGAGACATCGGAATCAGTGTGAGCAGGCAAGTAGTGCTTGAGCATGAGAGTGGTGTCGTTGACGTGTAGAGTGTATTCGTCTTTGAAGATGGTGGAGGGAATTGCACCGGCCGGTGCAGGAGGGAAAGTGTGCTGCCAATTGCCTTCGACGCGCGTGGCTTTGGAAAGATGTTTGCGCGTGTTCTCGTGCGCCAGGATGCTGGCTCCGGCCTTGTGAAACCACTCGTTACCACCGGTGTGGTCGAAATGCCAATGAGTGTTCACTAAATGTTTGATGGGATCTGCATTGATGCTCGCGAGAGCTTCGGAAACGTGCGGACGTGCGGTGATGATTTCCGCATCAACCAATAGCTTTCCGTCGGGGCCAGTAAGAACGGCGATATTTCCACCAGCTCCCAAGAGGACACTGATATTGCGGCGAAGTTTTTGAACCGTGATCTTTGCTGTTGCGGCCGCCTTGAACGCACCTTCAACGAGACCGTCTGTCTGGGCTACAAGGCAACTCGGAACAAGACAAGCTGCGGTAAC
Source organism: Bryobacteraceae bacterium (assembly GCA_035502635.1). GTDB lineage: Bacteria > Acidobacteriota > Terriglobia > Bryobacterales > Bryobacteraceae > Bog-105. Next base: position 137,812 of record DATJUG010000029.1, on the reverse strand, counting down.
CGTCATGCCCCCAGCAGTAAGAAACTGTCGGCGTGAGATGTCGAGCGACGCTTCGGTGGTCATATACAATTACTCCTTTTGCTTGAGTTTAGTCGCCATCTTCTGTCTTTGCACCTCTTTCTCATCCGTCCTTCTCCTGCCGGTGGCCAAATCTTGGCAGGCACGCGCATGCGAGGCTTTGGTAGAAGGGACGGCTGAAAACAGCGCGACCAACCCTTCCACCAAAGTGGGATGGGTCAAGACGGCATCGCGCAGAGCGGTATACGGCAATCCTGCAATCATTGCAATCTGGACGGCGCCCATGATCTCTCCGCCACCGACCCCGAACACGGTGAAGCCCAGGAGACGATCACTCTCTGTCTGGATCAACGCCTTCATAAATCCTCGGGTTTCCGACAACGTCCGAGTGCGTAAATCAGCAGCCATCGGAATCTTTGCAAGCCGATAGGAAACTCCTTTGGATTTGGCGTCTGTTTCATTGAGCCCTATTCGTGCCAGCTCCGGGTCCGTAAACATGCAGAAAGGCACTTGCCGGCCCGTCGTGACGCGACGCGCGCCAGCGAGATTGTCGCGAATCACCCGAAAGTCGTCAAAGGCAATATGCGTGAACTGTGGACTGCCTGCACACTCGCCGACTGCCCAAACCTCAGGCGCTGTTGTCTCCAGCCGTTCGTTGACCTTAATGTATCCGCGACTCGTCAATTCGACTCCGGCGGATTCGAGACCAATTCCCTCAGAGTTCGAAGTACGGCCCGTGGCTACAAGAAGGTCGGTCCCCTCGAGAGTTTTCTCGGCCCCGGCTATCGAAAGCCGAACTCTTACCGATTCACCGGAGGTTCCTGTCACACCCAAGATTTGCGCATCCAGCATAAGCTCGATGCCCTCATCGACACACAGCTGTGCGAGCACCTCAGAAACATCCTCATCTTCTCTATGCGCTAAACGGCTGTTTCGATCGATAATGGTCACTCTGCTTCCAAAGCGCCGCATCGCTTGCGCCAACTCCAACCCGACGTAGCCGCCACCCAATACGACGAGATGCTCCGGTATGTGATTCAGCTCAAGAGCTTCGATGTGCGTGAGCGGCATTGCCTCTGATAGGCCCGGAATGTCAGGAATCGTCGCCCGAGTGCCAACGCCAATGATTACTTTGCGCCCACGAACAACACGTGTTCCTCCGTCGACAAGCGCAACTAAGAGCGTTCGCGGACCGATGAATCGTGCCGAGCCCAGAATCAACTCTACGCCGCTTGCTTTGAAGTTCGAAACATGAATGTCCATTAGATCCGCCACCATTTTTCGCTTGCGATCGCGAACCTTGGACATATCGATCCGGAAACCGTCTTTGGAAATCCCAAACTCTTCGCTACGCCGGAAATAGGAAGCAACTTTGGCGCTGTGAATAATGTTCTTACTGGGAAGGCAGGCAATGTTCGGACAGGAGCCGCCGATATATTTCCGCTCGATACTCGCAACTCGATGCCCTTCCTTGGCCAGGGTCCATGCAATGTATTTGGCCCCTTCACCGGTGCCTAGAACCACAAAGTCGTATTCCGACGACGAGTCGTTGGGTTCCTCTGCAGCGCTCGAAAGTGGTGTGTCAAGGGTCTGCATCATAAATCTGGTCTTCTACTCACTCGCTTTGGCTGCCAATGTTTCCACAACAGCAAGCGTTTCTATAAACTGCTGTGGTACATTGTGCCGCTCTTGCAAATAGGCAGCGCGGTTATAGGAAGTCCAAACCTTCCCCTGCCCATCCTCCCAAACCAGAATCTTCAGCGGCAGGTCGAGGGCGATGCTTGGAGCCGCCAACATCACGGGAGTTCCCGCCTTCGGGCTTCCGAAAATCAGCAGCTTGGTAGGAAGCATTTTCATCCCTGCCTTCGCTGCTTCCCCGCTGTGATCGACTACGGCAAACAAGGTGACGCCCTTGGCTTGCAGAATTTGCTTGAGTTTCGTCTACCGAGTGATTGCTGGGTGTGCTGACAATCCCGTTGCCTTGAAGCATGAGGGATATCTCCTTTTTGTTTTTAGACTGCGAATGAGTAGGGCCGCGAACCGAGACAAGATAAGCCGCCATTACCAATCCGGCTACTGCCAGAAAAAACGCAACAGCGACGGCCTGAAGCGAAGCACGAGAGTGCGCCTCTTCACCCTTATCTAACTGTCGGACTAACTGGATGTGGTGCCAACCGGCAAAAGCATTTACCACGATTCCGGCTACGATTAGTGCGGTCCCAAACCACACGGATAGTCCGTTCCATTGCTCGGGAATGGTGCTCTCCATGATCAGGAGCCGTTGAAGGAACAGTCCAAAGCGTGCCACCACAAACCCGAATCCCATCAGAGCGAGACCCGTACGAATCCACGCCAGCAGGGTTCGCTCGGCGGCAAGATAATCGCTAAGAGCGGCTCTTTTGTCAGACTCGGTTCGGACGGCCATACATTCTCCCTAGCTGGCTGCCCGATCCATCCGCCGGTTACGAAAGCAACTAGGCGAAGCAGCAGCGCCCAACCATCACATCTCAATTGCAACCTTACCCAAGCTACCGGATTCCACCACAGCGAAGGCAGCTTCCAGACCAGAGGCCGAAAAGTGTTCTTTGCTAAGCAGCGGCTTCAGACTTGTTGCTTCCGCAAGTGCCGCTGCCTGGCGGAGAATCTCGCCATGATGTGCGCGAGCTTCACCTGTGATCAGTGGAAGCAGCGTGAACACGCCTGAATACGTTGCTGCACGGAAGGATAAGGGTGCCAGAACGTGAGTGCCCCATCCCAAAGAACTGACAACATGCCCCGTATAGCGTTTAACGGCAGTGAAAGAGGCGTCCAGCGTCGCGCCGCCAACGGTGTCGTAAACAATGTCGAAGCCCTGACCAGCAGTGTGCGCCGCTACATACTCCTCGACAGACGAGCGTCGATAATCTATTGGAGTCACACCAAATCTCTTGACGATTTCCGCTTTGTCCGACGATACTGTGGCAAAAACTTCTGCGCCCAGTGCGCGAGCAAGCTGTGCCGCGATGTGGCCCACTCCGCCGGCTCCCGCGTGAACCAGCACTTTCTGACCCGAACGAACGTTAGCTCGATCGACAAGGCCTTCCCAAGCTGTAATGACAGAGAGTGGAAGAACCGCCGCTTCGCGCATAGAGAGATTCTTCGGTTTATGCGCCACTAAGGTTTCATCAGCGGCGATGAACTCTGCAAGCGTGCCCTGTAGACCACCAACGCCGCCAACCATTCCGTAGACTTCGTCGCCCAGCCCAAATTTCACGACGTCGGAGCCCATTTCTTCTACGATACCGGCCATATCGAGGCCCAACACTGCGGGTAACGGCTGTCTTGCGTGGTCAGCCTTCGCGAGACGGATCTTTGTGTCGAGCGGATTCAATCCGCTCGCCTGAACGCGGATCAGAATCTGGCCGGACCCAATAGCGGGACGTGGAACATCCGCACTCCGAAACGGCCCGCCTGGCTCGTCGACGAAATATGCGCGCATGGCGTATCTCCTTTTTGGAACAGATCGCCCGAGCTAAGGCTTATCACCTTACATCGCTCGGCGCACTGCTAATTCGCCAACGGTCAGATGCTCGACCTCTAGCTGCTGAACGTGCACCCGATTCAGCCGCGCCTCTCGTATTGCTAGCCGCCGGATGGCCAGTGCGCCTATAGCCAAAGCGCCAACTGCAAATGCGCCCAGCGCAAAGGCCCCCACCGCCAACGCACCCGCCGATACCGGACCGCGCTTGAAGTGCTTGCTTGACGCTGCTCTGTCTATTTTCGGCATTGCGACATGGCCAGTGTTTCAATTATGCATTTGTCACGCGCCCGGTTCACGTCAAAATCCGCTAGGCTCTGCGGAATTTTCGGATCGCTCGTGAGTTGAAGGAGAATTGGCCGACGAAACCTGAAGCTAGCGCGAATTGCTAGCGTTCTATGTCTATGAACGAAAACAAGGTCGACAATGCACACGTGACATCCGCCGATGCAGGTGAATCGCTTTGGGTGCCGGGCGATCACTACCGCTTTAAACTACAGCACGGGACAGCGACGGTACCCTCGCAGTTGGGCAAGTCACTGCATTCCCCTGCAATGGTCCGCCGCGAAGGCGAACGCGTTATCCGGAAACTAAGGCAGCTTTGTTGTTTGGAATTTCATCAGCTACGTAGGTCGTGTGTGACGGCGCAGCGTTTGCGTAATCCAGAGGCTACAACACGGAATGCGGATTTGCTACAAACCGCCTGGGCCGTCCGTCACCCTGACCGGATACCCCCTCCAAGCTGACCCTTCGCGCCGCAGTAATATCGTGTAGTCGCCCGGCTTAACATCCAGCTTGGCGTTGACATCCAAGACTGGTGACTGGCCCTGCAGAGCCGCATCACCTGTTGTCGTGAAAACGGCGTCCTTACCATTTTGTTCAAAAAACGCAACGTCATATCTGCCCGGCTCCCAGGTTGCAGGAAGATCAATCCTCAAGTGGAGGTGTCCGCGATGAAGTTTCAAGGGCGGGTTCAATTGAGTTGCCTTCCCACCATCTGAGGGTGCACCGCGGAACGATAACTCATGCCGAAGGTCCAACTCAGCATTGAAAATGTGATTCTGCTGTCGGCCGTTCCAAACTGCGGGGATAACCGCCGCAGCCACTAGTAGGCAGGCCGCTGCTACAATCTGCCACCGGAAAAATGTTTTCCGGCCGCTCTCGTTTGCCCGTGCGTCTTCTTTGTACGAGAGGAATTCCCCGTAGCACGGTGAACAGTGGGTGATGTGTTCCCAAGCAGCGTCCTTGATCAATTCCTTCCGTCCAGCTACCCGCTTCACGACGGCGTCCCCCGGGCAACCAGTGCGCGTGGGGTTGGGATAAGCCGTCAGAATTTCTGATTGAATTTCGCGTTGGAGACGTTCGTATTTTTCTTTTGGCGTTTCCTCGGCCATGCTCACACGCGGTTAAGTGTAGCGCAAGCAGCCTTCTTGGCAGCCAAGCAATCGCCTTCGCGGCTGACACTTGCTAGGCTCGGCCACTCATTGGCTCAATTACCTTTCCAATCCAACGCCAGAACCGCCGTTGCGCTGTGTTCGCGGTTTGCCCGGTAAGGCCAGCAATTTCGTCCCAAGTGCAACCGTCACGGAGATGATCAAGCATTTCACTCACGTCGGCTTTGCCCAACTCTTCTAATCGCCGGCTCAGCTCCGAGAGCTGAATACCTGCCATATAGCGAGCGTCATATTCAGCTGGATCAACTAAGGCTTTTCTGCGGATTGATTCCTCAAGATCTTCAAGCGCGACTGTCCTGCCGCGGCGTTCTCGCTGGCTACCGGCTTGCAGGTCCTGGGCATACCACTTGGCTTGCGTATAAACGCGATTCTCCGGCCTTCGACCCAGGTCATCGCCATGCGAGGCCCAGAGCGATTGGACAGCCATGTCGCTTATCTCCGAGGTTCGCCAAACGTCACGAAGCAATCGGCGCGCCAGAGATCTCAATGGGTTCTGGACCTTGCTCACGGCTTCGAACCAGCCCCACGCAATATTGTTCCCCTGCCGATCCCGCCTCGCCAAACAGATCGGCACGACCTTGGTTTGCTCGGCGGGCGGCAACTCCTCAAAATTGAACGGGATCACCACTACATCCATTTCAATCCGTCCCGAGAATCAGAATTTCTAGTTAGGTGTCCGAACGAAACGATAACCGGACCCTTACCTATAGACGCATCAGAACAGCCCGCAATGCGGAAAAGATACCACGATTTGTTGCAGAGGCCAAGACTGAAAAACAACTATGGGCAATGTCGCCACGATTCAGAAGAACGAAACACAACAACGTCTGGAGGTGAAGCTCCGAAGAGAGCTCGGCGACCCACTGATAAGCCTCCTATCAGACGAGAAAGTCGAAGACGTTTTGCTGAATCCGGACAGTTCGCTTTGGGTCAAACGCCGCGACAGCGATTTCACGCCAGTTGGCTCGATGGCGCCAGAGACTGCTCTGAGCGCACTCTCCACAATTGCCGCATGGCGGGGTACGGTACTCAATCACGACCATCCCATCCTCGAAACCGAATTACCGCTGGATGGAAGTCGATTCGAGGGCATCGTTTCCCCAGTTGTCCGCAACCCGGTCTTTGCTATCCGGCCACGGCCAAAAACGATCTTCACACTGCGCGATTACGAGGCGGACGGGATTCTTACGAACAAAGCCGATTCGCTAAACCGGACTCGTCACCGAGACGATTTCCCCCAATCGGTCCGCGGTTTAAGTCATTCAGAAATCATCCGCGCTGCCGTCACCGCGAGAAAAAACATCCTCGTAGTCGGTTCGACTGGCAGCGGGAAGACGACCCTGGTTAACGCCATTCTCCACGCATTTGCCACGCTGACGCCAAATGACAGGGTCATTTCTATAGAAGACACGACTGAACTTCAGTCATCGCTTAGAAACTATCTCGATTTGAGAGCCGTGGGCCACGTTTCAATGTTGGATTGCCTGCGTGCCTGTATGCGGTTAAAACCAACTCGCATCGTGGTGGGTGAAGTTCGAGGCGCGGAAGCACACACTCTCTTGAAGGCCTGGAATACGGGCCATCAAGGTGGCGTGGCCACTGTGCACGCTAATGATGCACTTAACGGTCTTGTTCGGCTTGAGACGCTCGTCGCGGAAGCGACCAGCGCACCTCAGCAATGTCTGATTGCTGAAGCCGTGAACCTTGTCGTCTTTGTCGATGGCGAAAGAAGCGTAGCGGCTGGCAGAAAGGTTCGAGAGCTCTTGCTCGTTCATGGTTTCTCCAAGGGAAGTTACCAAGTCGAGCACGTCTGAAAACATGTCAGTTTTTGAGGAGGTTATTCAAGGAATGCAAAATATTCGCAAACGGATCTCTGCTGTGAGATCGAGATTATTGCCGCTGATTGGCCTTGCCTGGATGTTCAGTCAACGCGCGCATGCAGCGGCAGCGGGAAACCTACCATGGGAAGCACCGCTCACCGCCATTGCCACATCCCTAACCGGTCCAGTCGCATATGCAGTCGGATTGATCGGAATTGCGATTGCCGGCGGAACGATGCTTTGGGGCGGAGAACTGAGCGAGTTCGGCCGCCGCGCATGCATGATCGGACTCGTCGTATCTGTTCTTGTGTTCGCGGCCCCGCTGTTATCGTCTGCTTTCGGCGTCAACGCTGCGGTGGTGTAACTATGCAAACGGCGGAAGTGCTCAGAGAGGTTGTGATTCATGAAAGCGCGAATCGGCCCAACCAACTTCTTGGCAGCGACCGCGAGCTCGTGCTTGTTACGCTGCTGATCTGTGTGAGTCTCGCGTTTGCGTTGGCCGCTTGGTGGGGCATCGCTATGAGCGCAGGGTTATGGACGGAGGGCATCGCAGTTCTGAAACGAATGGGCAAGTCAGATCCTCAGCTCCGGCAGGTGTACCTTCGCCACATCCGATATCGGCCCTTCTATCCAGCCAAGAGCGGCCTTCACTCAAGCGCACTGAGCACACCGAAGTATTGGATTTGACAGATTGGCGGGCGCATGGACAAGAAAACAGTACATGCGCTCATGCTTCCCATTTTGAAAGTTGGCAAATGCTGCATAACGAACATCGAAAAGAGCCGAGAGGGCTGGCCGACATGCTCCTGCCGTACGCCCTCGTTGATGACGGGATTCTGCTTCAGCAAGACGGCTCTCTTCTTGCCGGGTGGTCATTTCGTGGTCCCGACATGATGTCCGCATCAGCGTCTGAGATGGAGGCTCTCAGCGCACGTCTCAATCAAATTCTCCGTCTAGGGAGCGGCTGGATGATTTGCTGTGATGCGATTCGAACGCGTGCGCCAGGTTATCCTCCACCAGGCGCATTTCCCGACGCGATAACGCGGATTGTTGACGACGAGCGCCGTGAACAGTTCATGGCAGAAGGAGCACATTTCGAATCGAACTATTTCCTTACATTGACTTACTTACCGCCGGTTGCGGCAGAAGAAAAGATCAAAGGGTTCCTGTTTGAAGGAAAACGACGCGGTGGTGAGGACCAGATTGCGACCCAAGTTCTTGATCGTTTTAGATCTCGCCTTGACGTTTTCGAAAACGTATTCGGCTCTTTGTTCCATGCCGCGCGCCTGAAGCGCACACGTATAACGGAAGATTTTGGCTTCGCTCAGGAATGCGATGAACTGCTCCGATATCTACAGCGCTGCATTAGTGGCGACGATCATCCCCTCGCGCGTCCAGAGATACCCTGTTTCCTCAATGATCTGCTCGCGTCGCGTGATTTCTACGGAGGCATCGAGCCGCGAATCGGTGCGAAGCACATAAAACTAATCGCGTTGGATGGTTTCCCGCGTGCGAGTTCGCCGGGCATGCTGCGGGCCCTGGATTCTCTCGGGATCGAGTATCGCTGGAATACGAGAGCACTGCTGCTCGATTCGGAAGAGGCACGTGGTCTACTGGACAAGCACCGATCAAAGTGGAAGGGGAAAATTCGAGGGTGGAAGGACCAAATTTTTCGGACTCAAGGCGGTCCTATTAACGCGCATGCAGTGACGATGGCCGCCGACGCAGAAGCGGCAATGGCATTGGCCGATGCCGGCGATGTGCAATTTGCTCAATACTCCACAAATGTTATCTGCCTCGATGAAGATAAGGACCGTCTTTATGAGACAAGCCGGCTCGTCACCAAAACCATTCAGCAACTGGGCTTTTCTTGCCGGGTAGAGACTGTCAACGCCGTGGAGGCTTGGCGCGGATCAATTCCTGGCGACGGCTACTCGAATGTCCGGCGCATTATTCTGCACACGCTTAATTTGGCAGACATGTTGCCGATTACGTCTGTTTGGGCCGGCATGCCAGAAAATCCGTCCCCGCTATTTCCAAAGCAAAGTCCGCCGCTGCTGCATGCAGCAACTAGCGGAGCCACTCCATTCCGGCTCAATCTTCACGTCTCCGATCTGGGCCATACCGTTATCCTCGGACCTCCTGGCGCTGGAAAATCTACTCTCTTGAGCCTATTGGCAGCACAGTGGTTCCGATATCCCAACGCCCAACTCTTTGCCTTTGACAAGGGTTATTCGATATGGATGCTCGCCACTGCCGCTGGAGGGGAGTTCTATGATCTGGCGGGCCCCAAGACAGATCTCGCTTTTTGTCCGTTGCAGGAAATTGACGATGATTCGGATCTTGCCTGGGCCGTGGGCTGGATTGAAGGGCTGTGCAAGCTCAATGGTCTGGATGTTACGCCGCGGCATCGAAATGCAATCGCACGCGCCGTCGAAAAGCTTCGTTTGTCGCCGACCCGAACGCTCACGGAACTGTCCGCGAACGTTCAAGATCTTGAAGTTCGCGAGGCATTACAGCATTTCACCGTTATGGGCCCTCTCGGCTCATTGCTCGACGCTGATGTGGACATGTTGGGCGAGGGGCGCATGCTCGCGTTCGAAACGGAGAACCTTCTCCAACTCGATGACAAGGCCGTGGTGCCAGTATTGCTCTACCTATTCCGCCGAATCGAAAATCGGCTTGACGGCTCTCCAACGCTCATTCTGCTCGATGAGGCATGGTCATATTTGCAGCACCCGCTTTTCAGCAGTCGGCTTCGGGATTGGCTGAAAACCATGCGTCGGAAGAACGCAGTCGTCGTAATGGCCACCCAACAAATTAGCGATATCGCGAACTCCGACATTGCGGACATTGTCCTGGAGAACTGCCCCACCAAGATTCTGCTTCCAAACGCTGAAGCAAAAAGCTCGGGCACACAGCAGCATCCCGGTCCTCGTGAGTTCTACGCGCGCGTCGGGCTCAACGAGCGGGAGTTGGACATAGTCCAAGTGAGCATTCCGAAGAAACACTATTACGTGATTTCTCCCCAGGGGCGGCGGTTGATCGATCTCGGCCTTGGCCGCGTTGCTTTGTCGTGGGTAGGCGTAAACGGTAGCGAAGAGAGAAAGGCTGTTGAGCGAGTCATCGAGGAGCACCCGAACACTTGGCGGGCGGAGTGGCTCCGTTCAAAGGGTCTTTCGGACTGGGCGGAATATCTAAGCCGCCTTGAAAAGGAAAGCGAGAGAAAAGAGGACTTCGTATGCGCATGAATCGACCATCATTTTTCATTGCATCGGCACTGCTGGCATTTCTGGCTCGCAACGCAGACGCACAGTTTGGCGGCGTATTTGTTTGCGCAAATTGCGCTACTGAACCGACACAGGCAAGTATTCAAGTCATGCACAACTTGGAATATGCAAAGCAACTGCTCCAATATGCGATACAGGTTCAGCAACTCGCGGATGCCATTCGGAACACCGCGCATGGCGGTCCGGCGTCCTTGACAAGCATCGCCGGTGACCTTAATCAACTCGCGAACGTCGTGCAAGGCGGGAGTGCGCTCGCCTACTCGCTCGCCGGGCAAGATGTTGTGTTCAGGCAGACTTTCCCCGGATACCAACCAGTATTCGGGCCTGCCCCAGCAGGTGGCACATATCAGAGCCAGTACTCGAAATGGGCCCAGACCAGTCTCGCAACAACTCAGGGCATTCTGCGCGGAGTCGGGCTCCAAGGGAAGATGTTGGCGACCGAGCAAGGCGTCTTATCAATTTTGAGGACGCTCACCGCTTCCAATCTCCTGGACAGAAACGACGCAATCAATCTGACCGGACAGTTGGCGGCTGAACAGGTCGGGCAACTGCAGAAGCTGCGGGAGCTTCAGCTCGAAGACATGACGAGCAAGGCCGCGTACCAGGGTTACGTAATTCAGCGGCAAGCCGCGAGCGAATCCGCCACGCAGCAGTTCTTCACGGGCGCGGCGGTCACGGGTGATGGTGCAACATTTCGGCCTGGCCTGCACTAGGGAGGTTAAATTGATCTGTAGAGGTAATTCTTTTGAGGCGGACAAGCAAGCTAATCTGCTTCGTTCTTCCTTTCGCAGTATTAGCTCTTACGGGCTGCAAAGCCGAACGCAGCGAGGTCCCGAGTCCGATCGTTCAAACCGCTCAAAATGCGGGTGCCGGAGATCTATCCGGCACATCGACCCAGGCTATGGAGCAGTGGCTAGGCAAGCACCGCGACGTTTCGGGTCGAATCGAAACAATGTGCAAACCCGTACGTCAGAATGCAACCGCAGGTTGGGGCGATTCCACCGAGGGCCGGCTATGCACAGCGGCTCACGATCTCGCCTTTTTCCGGTCGGGGCCTGTTACAGGTGACGGGAAGACATTCCGGCCTGGTACGCATTAGCTCTCTTCGATAGTTCAGAACGAACCGACGCTTCTAAAGCGCACAGGGAAGATTTGTCTCTATGTGGAATTTGCTCCGTCTTCGAAAGAACCGCGCGCACGCGTCAGCGTGGTTTCCTGTCTCGTCATTTCCACTTCATTGGTTGCCTGCCGTCGCAATCCTGGCGTTGGTTGCGGAGACAGCTCTCGCCCAAAACGGCTTTCAAACTACGGTCCCCACGGACATCTTGACGCAATTCCGAAATCAGCGCATCCTCTGGACCACGAACGTCTGGGTCTATGCCAACCGGCTATTCGGATTGTTGGCTCTCATCGAATTTACCTGGAGCGCTGTCACGATGGTGCTCGACAAAACCGACCTCCAGAGTTGGACTTCGGCGTTGATCCGCAAAATTATGTGGATCGGCGCTTTCTATGCGCTCTTAATCAATGGCCGAAATTGGATTCCGGCGATCATCGACAGTTTTGAGCAAATCGGGTCGAATGCCGCAGGAATGGCCGTACCGCTTTCCCCGAGCAATGTCATGGCGCAAGGAATCCAGATCGCCGGAGCGCTTATGGATAGCGCCGGGAGTGCGGGCTTTTTCACGAACCCCGGCACGTCTTTTGCCCTCGTTTTCTGCGCCATCCTCATTGTGCTGTCCTACGTCATCATCACGATCAATTTCGTAGTCGTGATGGTAGAGAGCTACATCATCGTCTCTGTGGGTTTTGTGTTTTTGGGCTTCGGCGGAAGCCGATGGACCGCGCCGTACGTTGAGCGATATCTAGGGCTAGCGGTGTCAATCGGCATCAAAATCGTCCTTGTCTATTGCCTGATAAGTGCAGGTTTCAACTTGGGCGTTGGATGGGCGACCGAAGCAGGAACGGTCGGCACTTCCGCTCACCCGGCTCTGACTGCATTCGATGCGATGGGCGGTGCGGTCATCTTTATGATGCTCTGCTGGCAAATTCCGAAATTGTTTGGAGCGGTGCTGGGCGGAGCGCCTGCCTTGACAGGTGGGGATCTTGTTACGACCGGAACTGCCCTGGCCGCTGGCGGATTTGCCGTGGGTTCGCTAGGGGCGGGAGCGATCGCGTCGGCGGCCGGCGCATCCGCCGCGGGGGCTGTTTCGGGCACCACATCCGCTGCCAAAATCGGTGCCGGAAGCACAGCAATGGCGAGAACGACTTCTGAAGTAAGCTCAGCAGCATCGGCAACCCGAAGCGGTCCGCTCCCCCCACCCGGATCGGCTGGACAAAACGGAACTGGGTCATTGCCACGGCCGCCATCACCATCGAATCGAGGCCCGAACGGGCACGGCACCGCCGCGGATGTGAACACCGTGTCGTCGCGGCCTCACATTAAATCGCCCGGTTCGTCAGCTATGGCCAGTAATGGCGAATCCACGGTGCTTGATAACGTCGGGGGTGAGCGCCTGGCGGGTTCCGGTTTCGAAAGTGAGCGCAGTGCGAAGGGATTCGTTCAACAGTCGCGGAACCTGAACGCGAACGTCACTCAGCAAAGGGGCACGACTTTAACTGAACACCCGCGGTCCGACACAGAACCGTCCTCTCCATCGGAAGATGGTTCGGTGCACGCCAGGACGCCCGGCCCGGCTGAAATCGTCTCAACCTCTGCCGAGAGAGCGAACCGCAAGCTTCAGAGCGCATCTAATCGGATTCGCCACCTTGGCCGGCGTGTTGCGTTGGACTCTGCTCCGCAGGTTTCACCACCTCGCATGCCTATTGATCATGATGACTAACACTGCCATCGCTAGCTCTCTCCAGTTGAAAAGCGCGCTTCAGGGGACTTGTCGGCAGACATCTGCCGCGTCTCTCGCCTATTAAGCGTGCCTAGAAACGCCGGTTTGTTGAGGGTTGATTCGCGGCGACGGGCTTTCCGAAAACGCAGACAAAACGCGGCCAGCGGAACGGAAGACAATGGGTGGAGTGGCCGCGCCTAGTTTGTCGGCGCGCGAAGTGATAGTCTAAACATTCTGCATGCAGAATGTTGTGGAAGGGGCAGGGATTGAATTGGGCTCGAAAGAAGTGAAAACCGAAGCGCCCACGAATACCTGGACCAACCGGTCTGTGCAGCGGCTTGCGGGCAAAGAAGATCCTGTTCAGGCCGTACTAGACCGGGTTCGGTCGCTGATCCTAATAGCAATGGACCAAGGTTGGTCAGGTCCGCCATTCGATCCTCTGGCGTTGAGCACATTGCTGGGAATTCGCGTAGTTCCGAGGGCCGATATTCGCGACGCGCGGACAGTGCCTCACAACGAGGCTGACCTCTGCATCGAATACAATCCGACGCGTCCGAGAGGCCGCCTCCGATACTCAGTAGCTCACGAAATTGGGCACACGTTGTTTCCGGATTGTGCCGAGCGCATACGAAATCGATCGTCATACCACGATCTTCACGGCGACGATTGGCAGCTGGAGGTCCTCTGCAATATTGCCGCCGCAGAGATACTGATGCCGATCGGTACGCTTGAACCGGAATCCTCTGGAACCATCAGTATTGATCGTGTGCTCGAGATGCGGCAGACATTCGACGTTTCGACGGAGGCTGTCTTGATCCGCCTGATGCACGTGGCTGACGTGCCTTGCACAGCATTCGTCGCTTCCAGGGTTGATGTCGGCCCGAATGAAGGACGCTACCAGATAGATTACGCGATTCCATCACGTGGAACGCAACGGCAGGTGAATTCCGGCGCGCTATTTGCACGCAGTTCGGTCGTTGAGCAGTGCAAAGCAATTGGATTCACCGCGAAAGGCGACGAAGAGGTTCCGGCGGTTGGCAAGCACGTACATTTGGAGTGCGTCGGGATACCTCCATACCCTGGTCGGACCTATCCCCGGGTCGCGGGACTCTTCACCAGTCAGATCGAGACGGCTTCCGAACCAAAGCTGCACTATGTCAAGGGCGACGTGCTTGATCCGAGAGGCCCTGGCAAAAAGTTAATCATTCAGGTTGTGAACGACGCAACGCCGAATTGGGGCGGACGGGGCTTCGCGATTGCGCTCAAGAAAAAGTGGCCGGGTGCCCAAGAACAATTCAAGAACTGGGCCCTCTCGGACCGAAAGAATCTCAAGCTCGGACAGGTTCACGCAACGAACATAACTGACGAGATTACAGTGGCCAGTATGGTCTGCCAGAAGGGTTACGGACCCGCGGCGCAGTCCCGAATTCGATACGGCGCTTTGGCGGAGTGCCTGGCCAAAGTTTCTGCGCTCGCATCCGAACTCGGCGCCTCGGTTCACATGCCTCGAATAGGCTGCGGTGAGGGAGGGGGGCTGTGGTTCATTGTCCAGGAACTCATAGATTCTGCGCTGGTAAGAAGAAGCATCGCGACGTTTGTCTACGATTTGCCTAATCGAACGGCGCCTCCAGCCGCCCAAGGAGTCCAAACAGCCCTATTTGCCTAAGAGCCAAACGCTCAGTCGATGAAACAAGTCGTTTTACTTTCCGGTCCGATTGCTACAGGGAAATCGACCGTTGCGAAGGCGCTCGTGGCGCGATATGGATTTCATCACTTTAAGACCCGAGAACTTATCGCGGAACTCAAGACCGTCAAGAAAGAGCGCCGCGCACTGCAGCGGGCGGGCGATGCGTTAGACAGGCAAACTAACGGTCAGTGGATCGCCGACGCGGCCGGTCGGAAGCTCCAGCAGCTGCCGGAGTATTGTGACGTTGTAATCGACTCTGTCCGAATCGAAGCTCAAGTTGTTGCGCTCCGGCGTGCTTTCGGACCGCGAGTTGTGCACATCCATCTGACCGCGCCAGACGCGGAGCTGGAGCGGCGATATCTTGGCCGACGACGTTCAGTCGAAGAGCTTGCCCATTACGCTGACGTACGGAAGAACAGGACCGAACGCAGCGTCGCCAAGCTGGCGGACATCGCTGACATTTTGGTGGACACCGAGCGAAGCTCGGAGGCGGACACTATTGTTCGTGTTGCTAGTCGGTTGGGCCTTTACGGTAAGGCCGTGGACCGCCTAGTTGACGTACTGGTAGGTGGCCAGTACGGCAGTGAAGGAAAAGGCCATGTCGCTTCTTACCTCGCACCGGAGTACGAATATTTGGTTCGGTCTGGCGGTCCGAATGCTGGGCACAAAGTCTTCGAGGAGCCCGAGCCCTACACTCATCACCTGCTGCCCTGCGGAACTCGATGTTCGGAGGCGGGCCTAATCATTGCCCCCGGAGCCACGCTTTCCGTGCCCATGCTCTTGAAGGAAATCGCGGACTGTGAAGTCTCATCGGAGCGGCTTTCGGTCGATCCGCACGCCATGGTGATCGAACCGTCAGACATTGAGTTTGAAACTGAAAGCCTAAGAGATAGTATCGGCAGCACTGCGCAGGGGGTGGGAGCAGCGACGGGCAGAAAAATTCTCCGGACAGCGGCACACCCCAAGGTGCGGTTGGCAAAGGATGCGCCTGAACTTCAACCGTTCGTCAGAGACACGCTTGAGATTTTGGACCGAGCATTCGCCGCCGGCAAGAAGGTTTTTGTTGAGGGAACGCAAGGAACAGGGCTAAGCCTTCATCATGGGTTCTATCCCCATGTCACATCTCGCGAGACGAGCGTGAGCGGGTGCTTGGCGGAGGTCGGCATCGCTCCGACACGTGTCCGCCGAACACTTGTTGTCATTCGCAGCTATCCAATCAGGGTGGAAAGCCCACAGGATGGTACATCGGGACCGATGGGGAAGGAATTGGAATGGGCAGATATCGCTCTGAGATCTGGCGTGGCGTTAGAGGAGTTGGTAGAAAAAGAAAAAACGTCAACTACGAAGCGAAAGCGGCGGGTAGCCGAGTTTGATTGGTCCTTACTTCGCAAGGCAGCATCACTGAATGGACCGACGGATATAGCTCTGACATTTGTCGATTACTTTAGCGTTCAGAATCGATTAGCGCGTCGCTTTGAACAACTGACACCAGACACTGTGCGCTTTATCGAGGAGGTCGAGAGAGTCGCCGGCGCGCCAGTCTCGCTGATAACGACGCGATTCGACTACAGAAGCATCATCGACCGGAGGGCGTGGTGAACGGCGTAAGTATCGCCAAACTGGTGGATGCTTACCCCCGTCTTTACCATGTAACAAGCGAGGGCAGCTGGCCTTTCATCGAGAAGCACGGTCTGTTGAGCACCGAGGCTTTGCTTGACTTGTTCGAGATCAGCGGAGCGCAACGTAATCAGCTTCTAAGGTCACGCCGCCCCGAGTGTGTCACCATCAAGCATCCGGTACACGGACGGGCCATAATCCGGGACCAGAAGCCCCTCATTGAATCTCGCTTGCGGACCGCTTTAGAAGACGATCTTCAGCCTACGGACTGGTACGAACTCCTGAATCGGCGAACGTTCTTTTGGGTTTCTCCAGATAGGGTGGAAACGTTGCGAAATGCCCGCGCATATGAGACCCTTCGGCAGACCCTTATCGAAGTGGATACGGCAAGGCTCCTCGATCGACACGCCGGAAAGGTGAATCTGTGTCCGATGAACAGTGGCGCCACTCGCCCAATGGCTTTCCCCCGTGGAAAGCAGACGTTTCTGCCCATTAACGAGTACGCCTTTGAGGAGAGGCGCAGAAAACGCGGCCTAAAGCACGCCGTAGTCGAACTCACTGTCAATTATGCAGTGAAGGACATCAGAGAATTAGTCGTTTGTGTGCGAGAACTCGGGGGCGGGAGTCCAGAGACTATACTGTTCAGCCGCTGACGTTGACCTTCGACTTGGCGTTCTGAACCTGTTTTAGATACAGAACCACACTGTAAGTCCAAGGCTGGTGATCGATCACGGTTGCTGGCGCACCGTCCCAGCGGCACGAAGTTTCAGCATTCGGCACACAGCGCCGATGACCTGAATGTACCAAAACCCTCGGGCACTGCAACGAGGGAAATTGCGTCGAGAGTCGGTGAGTCCGAAGAAGCGACGGATGGATCGCGGCGCGTTCGTTCTGTGCTTGACTGCGGCCCGAACCGCGCATCGTAAGAACTCGCCCACTACGGCTGCTCAAAGTTCCACCCTCAAATTTCTAGTTTTTACATATTTTGTCCGTATTTCCTTCACAATCTCTTCGTCCGCAAAAATATTCGCCTCGTGTTCGCCGCACAATATATTGACATTCCGGACCGCTAGACCGCAGAATAGAGGGGTACTGAACTCTTGTATTGGGCGTATCGGCGATCAGGGAAACCTGGAAAGCTGGCGCAGAATGCAACGGCGAGGCGAAAGTCTCGGTTGAGCGAAGCGGGCCAAACGGTACCTTCGCTGGGCTCAGTCCTGCACCGTCTGACACGAAGCTAGTCGTAGCCTTTGCCTTCCATGGCGCCTGTTGGGCGACTGGTAGCTTTAAAACTCCAGGCGGGGCCGGGAGCAAAAAAACTTGCGCAAACCCTTAAAAAGCTTACACTTATAAGGGGGAGTAGTTGATGCGTTTCGAGTTCAAAAACGTGCTCTGGCGGCACGAGCCAAGCTAATGAATCACAAGATTCTCATGTTTGGGCTGACTCTTGTATTGGGCGTATCGGCGATCAGGGAAACCTGGAAAGCTGGCGCAGAATGCAACGGCGAGGCGAAAGTCTCGGTTGAGCGAAGCGGGCCAAACGGTACCTTCGCTGGGCTCAGTTGAACACGTTGTCGGACGGTCGGGGCGAACCAACAGGGCCATAGACAGTGACGTCCTCCCTCGCTTTGGAAGTTCGCAGAGGAAAGACTTTAGAGGATGCTTGGTCGGCGATCAGAGCAAATGCCCGGATATCGAAATCAGCCGACACGCGAAAGGAAATTGAGGCATTTGAAGCCGATCTTTCCCGCAATCTCCGCCGGATAAGCCAGCAGCTGCGGAGAAACAAATTCACGTTTGTTCCGGCGAAGGGCATCA
Source organism: Bryobacteraceae bacterium (assembly GCA_035502635.1). GTDB lineage: Bacteria > Acidobacteriota > Terriglobia > Bryobacterales > Bryobacteraceae > Bog-105. The sequence continues at coordinate 119,748 of DATJUG010000029.1, read as the reverse complement.
AAATCCCCAAAAAGGACAAGAAGCAGTTTCGACCTCTTGTCGTGGCACCGGTGCAGTCGCGTATCGTTCAGCGAGCGATACATGATGTTCTGAGTGAAGTCCCGGCCCTTCTGCCATTAATTTACACACCTTACAGCTTTGGGGGCGTGAAGAAGCGACAGAAGAAAGAACTGGCCGCTGTGCCTGCTGCGATTCAGGCAGTTCTCCATGCTATTGAAGCGGGCGGAACCTTCATCATCCGTTCGGACATATCGAGCTTTTTCACACGAATCCCCAAGAGTAAAGTTACTCAATTAGTTGCCGATGCCGTTGATGATAAGGAGTTTGTAGCCTTATTTGAAACCGCTATTGAGGTTGAATTGGAAAACATGGCTCAATTACGGGGAAGCGCCGACTACTTTCCGATTGAAGACATAGGACTCGCACAAGGGAACTGCCTCTCTCCCTTGTTAGGGAATCTGTTTCTGCACGACTTTGACCGGGAGATAAATGAGCAACCGGGAGTGCGATGTATGCGCTATATCGATGATTTCATCGTGATCGGGGAAACGAGCGAACATGCGGAACGCGCCTTTTCTGTTGCGAGGCGCAGACTGAGAGCGCTTGGCATGGAGCTATCTGCAGGCAAAACGGACAAGGGCCGGGTAAGGGATGGGTTCGAATTTCTCGGAATCGATTTAGCGCCGGGACTCATCCGCCCATGCAAAGCGTCGCGCGAGCGCCTGATTGAGTCGATTGAAGGTGCCTTCAATGAAAGTTCGAAAGGGCTCCTCAAAGCAAGAAAAGGGATGCGGATACTTAGATCTCAATCTCTTCTGGAGACGCTTTGCCGGGTGCGCGGCATTATCCAGGGATGGGGCAAGCACTACCGCTTCTGCAACGACTCAGGAACGTTACGGCAATTGGACAATAAGATCGAGGCGCTGATAAAGCAGTACCTTGGCATGTACGGTGAGGCGCGGAAAGCGGTCGATGACAACACGAAATGGCATTTACTAGGTATCGAGTCGCTCGATCAAATAGAACGGACGCCGTTTTCGTGGCCTAAGATGCAAAGCAAACCGCCCGGCGACTCGGCACTTGCGTGACGTCGGAGTAGTTTTAGCGCCCAAGCTCATTGCACTGCGGTTTCACGGGATACCACTGCGGAACTGCGGAAGGGTTCGGCCCCGATTACTCGCCTGAAGGTCTCCCTTCGGCTAAAATCATCCACTCAACCAAAGCCGGACAAAATTTGGGCACAGTCGCCGGCCCGATACCAGCAAAACGCCTCCCCTTGTCCGAATCTTTTCCACTCAAACCCTTTCCTGTAGAGCCTGCCCGAAACAGACTCAAAGGAGCAAAACCGGTTGATTGGGTTCCGATCTTCAACCCGCAAAGCAAGTACGACAGCAAACGGTGCGACGGCACGTAGCGATTACAACCCCTATCTTGCTGCACGCCGCGAGTGGGATGAACGGTACGGAGATCAGATCGCCAGAGCTCGAAACTGGCGGACCGCTGCGTTCCTCTCGGCAGCCATAACGCTCGTCGCAACATCTGGAGTGGTCTGGCTATCGGTTCGCTCCCGAGTTGTCCCGTTTGTTGTGGTCACTGACAACCTCGGTAGACCGGTAGCATCCGGCCTAGCCGATCAAGCCAGCACCGCAGACGAACAGTTGAAAAGATCAACTCTGATCGAGTGGGTTGAAAACCTGAGGCTCGTTACGACGGATGGCGTTGCCCAGCGCAGGTCAATCGATCGCGTCTACGCTCACATCGCAAGTGGTAGCCCCGCACAGACTTTCATCTCTGATTTCTATCGCGGCAACCAACCATTCACGAGAGCTCAAACGGAAACGGTGTCGGTTGACGTGCAATCGGTCCTTCAGGACAGTGAGGAAACTTTCGAAGTCGAATGGATCGAAACGGTTCGAGATCTCTACGGGACCGCAAAGGAAAAGGACCGCTGGAAAGGCGCATTCAGCATTGCCCTCAATCCGCCGAAAGACGAAAAGCAGGCCCGCATCAATCCGCTTGGGATTTATGTAACTCAAGCAAGTTGGTCAAGGGTTCTGTGAACGGAGTTCTCTGAATGCAACGACAACAAATATTGACCGGGATTATCGCCTTAGGCGTTGCGAGCATCATTTCCGCCCAGGAGCAGCCTTCGGCGGGGCCCAACACGAGCGCTCGTCTCGAAGAAACCAAATCCGCCGAAACTGAAGTTCGGAAGGACCTGTCTTCTAAACCTGACGTACCGCTCAGCCAACCTGCAATCGAAGCCGTTCGTGTGAGTGAGCGCTGGCGCGGAGAAAACATTTCTCCCATTGCTGGCGCGGATGGTCGAGTGATCTACAACTTCGGTGCCGGGCTTCCGACAGTTGTCTGTGCGCCCCTGCGCGTTTGCATGATCGAATTGCAATCCGGCGAAAAGCTGGAAGGCGAGCCGCAGATCGGCGACTCCGTTCGTTGGAATATCTCACCGGCGCTTTACGGCAACGGCGATCAGGCTACTCCGATCATCGTTCTTAAGCCGCAGATGGCAGGGCTCGATACAAACCTGCTCATTACAACGGACCGTCGTGCGTATTATTTGCGGCTGATCTCGAAAGCCCAGGACTACATTGCTCGGGTCGCGTTTCAGTATCCGCCTGATCAGAACGGTCAAAAGTGGCAAGAGCAGGAGGCCCAACTGCGGCAGCGAGAGCGCACAGCAAAACGAGCCGGTGACGAGATGCCGGCAATCATCGCTGTCGAAAAGCTCAATTTCGATTACAAAGTAAGCGGTGCAAATGAGCATCTTCGGCCAACGCGAGTATTCGATGACGGGGCAAAAACGTACATACAGATGCCGCAAGACATGCAGAACCGCGAAGCTCCCATCCTGCTGATTATTGGCAGCGACGGCAAGGGCGAGATGAGCAATTACCGCGTTCGGCAGCAGACCTACGTTGTGGATCGGGTATTTGATCGCGCGGAACTCGTACTGGGTTCCGGCAAGAAAGCCCAAAAAGTGGAGATTGCACGTGTTGCACCCAGAGGATAAAGAGCGCGAGTCGGAGAAACCCTCGTTCGAATCACCCACCGGTCTCGATCTTCATCCCTTACCAGAAAGCTCTCCTCGAATCAGCAAGAGGGTTGGCCTGATTATCGGTGTGCTTGTGGTCCTTGTCCTCGTTGGATTCGCCTACGGCGGATATCGCAGGTCGGCTAGAGCTCAAGCCACAGCAAACGGCCGCGGCCGGCCCAAAATGCTGGCGCCAGCTGCGGACTCGGATATCGTGAAAGGTATTCCTGCGGGCAATGCGGCGGTTACCCGCATACCTGCCGTTCAGTCTTCGGAACTGCAACCGCCAAATGATGGCGCGGCGGTTTCTGGTTCGAATCCTTGTTTTGCAGCAGGCAAGCCGAACGTCGTATATCGGTTCAATCCTGAAACAGGCCAACCGTGTTCAACGCCTCTCGACAGGGTGGTTGTCAGAAGAGCACCAACCCAAGTTGCCAATACGACAATCACCGCTCCGGTGCACGAACCTTCACCTGAAGAACGAGCGCTAGCTGAGCAGGCGCAGCAGGAGCACGCCGCGATGATAGCGCCGACCGCGATTCGCTCCTCCGAGCACGGAGACTACTCAGCCAACTCCCCGTTAGGATTTCCTGTGACCGCGGCGAACATCTCGTTACCGACTTCCGCTTCAATGCCCACAGTTGCGAGAGCTGACAGCACCGGGAACACAATGCACGGTGTCGTCTCAGGAAACGACGTAGATGATTACAACACTCAAAACGAGCAGACCCGTAAACAAGCCTTTCTGGACAGCGCCGCTGCACATCAGACGGATGATTATTTGCGCTCGACTCGTGAACCACCAATGTCCAGCTTCGAAATCAAGAGTGGATGGGAGATACCTGCCATTCTCGAACAAGGCCTTAATTCGGATCTACCGGGCGAGTTGAAAGCGCTCGTCGCGGTAAATGTCTACGACACCGCAACCGGCCAGTTTCTTCTGATCCCTCAGGGATCTCGACTTGTTGGCAAATACGACTCGCGCGTAAGCTACGGCCAGTCCGGCGTCCAGGTTGTCTGGAACCGAATTATTTTCCCAGACGCGTCGTCGGTCGATCTCAACGGAATGGAAGGTCTCGATGATCAGGGGAATGCCGGTTTGCATGACAAGGTAGATAGGCACTACAAGCGTCTGTTTGGTTCAGCGGCGCTCAGCAGTTTGTTCAGCGCGGCTTTCGATGTGTCGCAGCGACAGAATCAAAGCATTCTAAATTATCCGAGTCCGACGCAAACAGCCGAAGCATCCGTCAGCCGCAATATGAGCGAAACCGGCTCCGCGATTACTCGCCGCAATCTGAATGTGCAGCCGACGATCAAAGTTCCTGCCGGGTATCGATTCACGGTTCGAGTGGATCGCGACATTTTGTTCGACGCTCCGTACGAGCCGCTGCAACCCGATCCGCAGATCATTCCGCAAGGGAGTCGGTTACAGCAACGATCAAGTATATTTCCGAAGTAATTTCATCAGGAGAAACAGTGACTGCATCCGAATTTGCTAGAGAAGTCCTCGCGCTCGTGGGGCCTGGAAAAACTTACGAGCCGGTAGAAATCAAGTTTGAATTGGCCTATCAGAGCCGCTTGGCCGTGGAGCGCATTCGATTCGCGATTAGAGAGATCGAGAAACATGTTCCTGGTCAGAGCCACCTGTGCGAAGCAAGCCTTCAACTGGCCGATGCGCTGGATCGTCTTGAATCTGCTGACCGCCATTTTCAAGACACTCTGCGGAATAGATCACGGGCCGCCGTTCACGACAACCAAAAAGGTAAGTGTTCTGAGAACCATCTTGGTCCACGGCTCGCGTCGCAACGGCCCCTGAAGTAGAGATAGAGCGTTTTCCACAGCGGTGGTAAGGCATATGGTCGAGTCGGAGAAACACTACACAGCAAAGCAGATTGCTGAAGAATGGAACCTCTCTCAAGATACGGTTCAACGAATGTTTGTCAACGAGCCAGGGGTTCTAGTCATTACGGGTCCGGTCAGGCGCTACAAGCGAACGAAACGGATGCTTCGCATTCCGGAGAGTGTCCGGTTTCGCGTGTATCAACGACTGCTCAATCACGGTTCCTCTAACTGATGAACGTCGAAGCTGGCGTGTTCTGGAGAGGATCTAGTTGCCAGAACCGTTCGAGTTTTTGGTCGATTTTGGCCTGGCGTCGACGGTCCCATTTTGAGTAGTGCTTCCGGCACACAGCCTCGGTATTTCCAAGGATTTCCGCTAACTCTGTCATCGTGACGATGTCGTTTTCCAGCAGGTCGCGAGCGAGTGTATGTCGAAACCATCTCGGATCTGCTTGGGAGATGATCCTTTTCACCCCGCGGGCGGTACGCGGGGTCTTGCTTCGCAAAGACTTCTGATTCCACTCGGCCGTCTCTAATCGCACGCCGGCGAGGACAAACACTTTTCTAAGCCGGCTGTTCCATTTGCTCGCACGCGTGTGAATAAGCCCGTTACCCGACCAGAAGAAATATTCCGAGCTGTCATGTGGTGCATCGTTCAGCGCATCAATGACGAAATCAGGAACTCGTACGTAAACCTCTTTGCCGGTCTTGTCTCGATTCGTGATGATGCGGTTGCCTTTGACGTGTGACTTCGCCAAGCCCGCTGCATCCCCGATTGATAGGCCTGTATAGCGCATCACGAGAACAAAGGCATAGACCTGGCGAGCAATTGGAGTATCCGTACGACCGAACGCGTCCGGAAAGTTTCGAGCGGCGATCAAGATCTTCCGCATCTCGTCGTGTTCGAACACATCGGTCTGCGGTGACGTAACCGTTATAGGGTCAAGCCCCGCCGCGGCGTTGTCTTCGATCCATTTGGCTTTCACGCAAAACAGAAAGAAGGACCGCAGAATTTCCTGATCACGTCGCTGAGTCGTCTCCTTGCCTTGCCACGTATTTCGAAAGTCAACCAGCGTCGGGAGGTCGATTTCATCGATGCGATACTTCTTCGTCGCTTCTGCAAAGCGAGCTAAACGACCTGTGATCAACCGAATCTTCCGTTGCGTATCCGGTGAGCGTTTTGCCTTTGAGGCCAAATACGCTGCAGCTGCTTGCTCGATCGGAATGGTCGCCTTGGCGGGCTTCTCTAGAGGGCGGGGAAGTTCGAATTCGCGAATGATCTCGACCGCTCGGTTCCAATCCCGCAGTCCCTTGCCGCTTACTGGGTCGATAAGAGCCCTCGGCTTGATTTTCCTTCCCTCACCATCCACTCCCTCGTAGTGGATCGGGCACTTCGGCCGCGAGGAACAATCTTGAGAGCGAGTACCGAACCTGGGACATTTCGAAACATGCCGCCGGAACACGTTCAGCATGTTCAGAGCTTAACACGAGGCGCTTACGTATATCTTACGCAAAGCGCCAGTGGATGCCAAGTTGTTGAATCGCAAACTAGTTTGTTTGGTGGAGGCGGCGGGAGTTGAACCCGCGTCCGAGAAAGCCCACTGTGCAAAGCCTACGTGTGTATCCGGTTCTGGCGTTTCAGCGACTCCCTATAAAACCGGCAAGAGCGAGAGCCGCCTAGTCCGATTGATCTCGGCCCATGGCTCCGGACCGAAGCCTGGTACCTATCCTGCAAAATGACGCTCCCTGGCTAACGCGCAGGCTCATCAGCCGGAGCGGCTACCTAACTAATTAGGCAGCGTATGCAAACTGCGTGTTATTGGCAGTTATGTTTTTCCGATCGTTTTACGGGAGCTCGGAACCCGACACGCCTTCACACAACGATTCAATCCCGTCGAAACCGTTGCGCCCCCATTCTGAGGAACGATGCTATTTTACCAAATTTAAATGCCGTTTAGGGGCTTTCGATTCGTCATTGCACGCACTTGCGGCCAAATGGTCCAATAGAGTATTGCTCGAACAATGCCGAGTCCTGTAGTTGCTCCCCGCGTCCGTCCGTCCGCGAAAGATGCAGAACGGGAACAGCACGGACATCTCTATCACGTCGTGCTGCTGGACGATGATGAACATACCTACGACTACGTCATTGAGATGCTGCAAAAGCTGTTCGTCCTGCCCGCCGAGGTCGCTCTGCAGCACGCTGTGGAAGTCGACACCACAGGCCGGACCATCGTAATCACGTGTGAGAAACCGCAGGCCGAATTCGCTCGTGACCAGATCCACGCATACGGCGCGGACCCGAGAATGCCGAAATCGAAAGGTCCGATGTCAGCGGTACTGGTGCCGGCCGGGGACACCGCCGTAGCCTGACTCACTGCTAAAGTCGCTGCTCGCGACGAAGAATTGGTTCGATCAGTCTTCCGAGACGATCGTCGGAAAAGTGCTTGAAATATGGTCGTGCCACGTGAGACCATCTTCGTCGACCAATGCCCAAACCATGCCGATTCCCGCAGCCGCAAAACTGAGAAAGGTCCCGCAAAGGCGCTGATAGCGTCGCGCTTTGGACGGCCGATTCCCATCAAAATCGACTAGCTGCAGGCCGGCTTTCCGCATTCCGGCTGTGTCGCGGCCCGCAAGGGTCCACAACAACTTGTAGAAGAGGGGCACCGTTAAAATCGCCAACGCGAAAAACGGAATAGCGTGCCGGTCAAGCGAAAGCTGGCCCCCGAGGGCTTCAAACAGCGCCACGCCAAACCCGCATCCCAGCGCCATGAGCAGACCGTCGATGACCGCGGCCTGCATACGCAAGGCCAATGGGGCGACCGGAGCGTCGCAAATGATGCTCGATTGCGGCAGTGGAAGCGCCTGGTCGTGGCTCATGAAATCGAGCCGCCTCTGATCTGTCGATTGACTTCTGCGTGCTCGCACGCGCGGCGCCTCAATCTTTTCCGTCTTCAAGGGAGCAGGTCGCGCCAGCTCCGCTGCGCGAGCGCGAATCGACTCCCGTTCCGCCTGTGTCGTTAGCGAATCAAATGGGATGATGCGAGGATCGAAGGCCGGCGTGCTAAATAGCGCCTGTTGGCCCGCGGCCATTGACGCACGTTCGGGTGCTTGCGGCGCGACTGCGGTTTCCGGTTGGGAATTATATTCGTAGGCAGGTGCGGTTGCCGTCGCCGCGATCGGGTAGGTCGCAGGCGAAATACGCGCAGGTGTGCTTCGCACTCGCCGCCCGCAACGGCGGCACCGGTGGTCGTCGTCTAAAATCCAAGTCTGACAATGCTGGCAAGTCATCTGACCCCACTTGCGATCATACTCGTTCCGGTGATCCCAAAATGCTTGCGGCCACCGTACCGCTCATGCTACCGTCTTCGGTTGAGCTTTCATGCCGGCCGACACGTCTACCCAGCTTCTGTATCTACCAGAAATCGTGCCGGTTGTCTAGAACATTCTCATCTAAATTTGTTTTTTTTGGCTCTGGCTCTCTTTTTTGTGGCTCACATCGCTTCCGGCCAGACCTCAACTCGCCCGCTAAAGGCGAATCTCCCTCCGGCGGACGAGATTTGGATGAAGGGTATCGTCAACGAATCCGACAACGAATGGAGGCATCTGAAGGGCAGCGCCCACCTCGAGACCTCGGAAATGCAGATCTCGGCCGACGAGATCGACTACAACTCCGATACCGCCTGGGCTTACGCGCGCGGGCACGTCCAGATGGAGCAGTTTTCGACCGGCGACAAGCTAAACGCCGACCATGGCGAGTACAATCTCCAGACCGAAGAAGGCAAGTTCTACGTGGTGGACGGTACCGCGCCCGCCAAGATCCTGACAAGTCCGGCCGTGCTGACCACCACCAATCCGTTTTACTACCAGGCCCAGTGGGCGGAACGCATCAAGAACCGCTACATTCTTCACCACGGTTTTGTCACGGACTGCAAAATGCCCAAACCCTGGTGGAGCTTCCAGGCGCCGGTGTTCGACATCATTCCCGGCGATCGCGCCATGGCCCGGCACGCGCTCTTCCGCATTCATCGTGTGCCAATTTTTTACTTGCCCTGGTTTTATCGGCCGCTCGGCCGCAGCCCGCGCCAAAGCGGCTTCCTGACGCCGAACTTTGGCCACACTTCCACACGCGGTTATATGTACGGCGCCGGCTACTATTGGGCGATCAACCGAAGTTACGATGTAGACGGCCTGATGCAGTACTTCACCGCCCGGGGACCGGCCGAGAGCATTGAAGTGCGTGGCAAGCCGAACGAGGTCTCGGATTTCGACTTCAACCTTTACAGCGTTCAAGACCTCCAAGGTTACGAGTATTCGCCCACCAATATCGAAAAGCAGGGCGGAACTGAGTTCGAGCTGACTGCCCGAACCCAAATATTCGGTTTCAACGGGCGCCTCGATTATAACTATCTCAGCTCCTATTTGTTCCGGCAGGCCTTCTCTTACTCATTTGCCACGGCTATCTCGTCTGAAATCGATTCCGTCGGTTACCTGCAGAGGCACTTCAAGGATGACTTATACACGTTGAACTTTGTGCTGCAACGTACTCAGTTATTTGAGAGCATCACAGAGCTTACCCAAGCTCCGAACCAGGTCATCCTTCAGCAATTTCCATCAGTCGAATTCCTGGGCCGTGATCAACAAATTGGGAGCGGCCCGTTGCCGCTTTATTTCTCGTTCGGGTCCACTGCCGGGCTTCTGGAGCGTTCTGAGCCCATTGAATATGAGACCCTGGGACTTCCGAAAACGCCAAGTAGCAGCGGCGGCGTGGCGCGCGTAGACCTGGAACCTCGCGTGATGACAGACTTCAGCTTCGCAGGATTCTCGTTGAGCCCTGCCGTCACCCTGGGCGTCACCGATTATTCAAATTCTTACTCGACCAACTATGAGACCTACGGGCCGATTGTTCCATGCAGCTACTATTCAGCTTGCCCCCCCAACCCGACCGTCTTCGTGAAGCTGGCAAATTCGAACCTGTTCCGCAAAGACGCCGATTTCACGCTCGATTTCAGAACGCCCTCTCTTGAAAAGATCTACACTCCGCCTAAATGGCTGCACTTAGGAACCAAGCTGAAGCACGTCATCGAAGCCGAAGCAACTTATGAGTACGTAACCGGTATCAACGAATTTGACAAAATCATCCATTTCGACGCCACAGATATCATTTCGAACACAAATCAGCTCACGATTTGGTTGACTAATCGCCTTTACAAAAAAGATAGCGCCGGGAATGTCAGCGAATTTCTCACGTGGCGGCTCGGGCAGCAGCGTTATTTCGATCCTACTTTCGGTGGCGCCGTCCTACCGGGCGTAAGAAATGTTGTGCTGGCGAGCGAAGAGTTCTCACCATATGCGTTCCTGGACGGCCCACGAGCTTACTCACCTATCGTGTCCTCGATGTCCATAAGTCCATACAGCTTTATCAACGTCGAGTGGCGAGTGGAGTACGATCCCCTTCGGCATAAGATCATCGACGACGCCTTCACCGTCAACGTCAGGCGTGGATTGTATTATGCCGGCATTGGAGACACGGCTATCACGACCTCGCCACTTCTGGTCCCCCAGGCGAACCAAGTCAATTTCGGAGGTGGTTATGGAAGTACAAACCGGAAGGGCTGGAATATCGGAGCGGTCGTGGATCGGGATCTGCTTGCCGGAAGGAACCTCTACGAGTTCATCCAGAGTTCATACAACACCAACTGTTGCGGTTTCAGCGTTCAGCTTCGGCGCTTCAACATCGGCATCAGAGATGAGAATGAATGGCTGTTTTCGTTCTCTGTGGCGAACATTGGCAGCTTTGGAAGCCTGCAAAAGCAGGGGCGCATCCAGTAACGAAATGCTAGCTTAGTAATCTATGTCGGGCGCAGAACCCGAAAAGGTAGATTTCTTCATATCGCGCGCCGGAGAAGACGCTGAAAAGGCCCTGTGGATCAGTGAAACTCTCGAAGCCGCCGGTTACACAACAATCATCCAGGATAAGGATATTCGGCCCGGGCAGAGCTTTCTGCATGAAATGAATCGCGCGCATGAACGCGCAGACCATGTCATCGCTGTTCTGTCGCCTAGCTATGTAGCGAAAGAATTCACGCTTGTGGAGCTTTACGCGGCGACCTTCGATGATCCCCTTGGAAAGAAGCGTTTATTGATTCCGGTTCGAGTGGCGGAGTGCGAGATTCCTCCTATCCTGAGGCATATCGTCTACATTGATCTGGTCGGGAAGGAAGAAAGCATTGCCCGCAGATTGTTGCTGGACGGCGTTCTTCCTGCTCGCGAGGGAGTTTCGACGGCAAAGCACGTTCGCCGAGTCTTTGTTAGTAAGCTTCCGGCCGTAGATCCTGCGCTCTTCGGCCGCGGTTCGGAGCTCGCGTTTCTGGATCAAGCCTGGGCCAATCCAGACGCGAACCTGGTCCAGATCATCGCACCCGGCGGCACGGGCAAGACGGCTCTGACGGCCAAGTGGTTCCGGCCTCATCGCGAGGAGGCCACGATTTTCGGATGGTCTTTCTACAGCCAAGGCGCTTCGGAGGATCGCCAGACATCGTCTGATCCCTTCTTTGCCGACATTCTGCCATTCTTCGGCATTCACGTTGCCGCAACAGCATCGATCTACGCCAAAGCGGAAGCCCTTGCACGCCATCTGCGTGACGAGCGCGTGCTGTTGATGCTCGATGGCATCGAGCCGCTTCAGGACCCCAGCGGCGAATTGCGCGATTCGGCGCTCAAAGCGCTGCTGCAGGAGCTTGCCGAGTGGAACATGGGCCTAGTGGTCTGTACCACGCGTGTGCGGCTGACTGACATCCCCGACGACTCGCCGCGCACGCGCTCTATCGATCTCGACGACCTCGATCCTCACTACGGCGCCCAGTATTTGCGCCATCTTGGAGTAACCGGCGAGCAGGAAGAGCTGCAGCAGGCATCCGAGGAATACGCAAACCATGCTTTGGCGCTGACGCTCCTAGGTACGTATCTTGTCGATTTTCTCGACGGCGATGTGCGCCGCCGTATGGAAATTCCGGAGTTGATGATCGACGATGTCAAAGCCGGTCGGCACGCTCGCCGCGTGATGGAAAGCTACGCCCGGATGTTCGAAGGTAAGCCGGAACTCGACATTCTGCGGCGGGCTCGGCTACTTCAACCGTCCCGCCGAGCCGGACGCGCTGTTAGTGCTGCCCGCGATGGCTGATCGGACATACCGCGCCGCGCTCAACCGGCTGTACAAAGCGCGTCTGATTCTCAAGGCTGATGCATCCGCGCCGATTGATTGCCATCCGCTCATCCGCGAACATTTCGCGCACGTGATGCGCGAATCTGCGCCCGACGTTTTCCGTCAAGGCCACGCGCGCCTGTTCGAGCACTACTCCCGCAGTGCGCCTCAATATCCGACCGCGCTCGAGGAAATGACTCCGCTGTTCTACGCTGTCTACCACGGTTGCCAGGCCGAGCGATATCAGGAGGCGTTCTACGAGATTTATTACGAGCGCATACAGCGCAATGAGCAATCCCATCTCCTGAGAGTCCTAAGCGCGTATGGAACGGATCTCTCGTTGATTAATAACTTCTTCCGCCTGCGTTGGACGGAGCCGGTTTCTGATCTTCCAAATAAGTATCAGTCATGGCTCATTGCTGAGGCGGGACTTTCCCTGCAGTCCGTCGGGCGCTTGTCGGAGGCGTTGAATCCTGTACGTACGGCGGCGGAGCGCAATATACGCGACCGGGATTGGGGCCCTGCGGCTATTGTCTACTCAAACTTAACAACCCTCGCCTTCCCACTTGGGAATTTGGCCGAAGCCACCGGTGCAGCGCGCCAAGCTATCGAGCAGGCAGATCGCAGCGATAACGGATTGTATCGAGCGACATCCAAAGCTTTTCTAGCTGCATGCCTTCACCAGCTCGGGACACCCGCGGAATGCGCCCGCTTGTTCGAGGAGGCCGAGCGCCTCCAGCATGGAAGCGAGCTGGAGTTCCCGATCCTTTACTCGTTCCGAGGCTACCTCTATAACGATTTCCTGCTGGATCTGGGCCAAATCCCTGGGGTGCTCCTTCGAGCCACACAAACCCTTCAAAAAGCTGGGGCGCGAGGCTGGCTTCGCGACATCGGCCTCGACCACGTCACTCTCGGGCGCGCTCACCCTTCTGGCTCACCCGAGTCCGCTTTTCACCTCGACCAAGCCGTCGAACACTTACGCCGATCGGGTCGTGTCGACTTTCTGCCCATCGCTCTGCTCGCACGCGGCACGCAACGGGATCTCGAAGAAGTGTACCGCCTCGCCACCCGCTGCGGCATGCGGCTTCACCTGACCGATTACCACCTGGCGCAAGCTCGATATCTTCTCCGCGAACGCCGTCTCTCCGAAGCTCGCGACCACCTCGACAAAGCCGCCGCTCTCATCGCCGAAACCAGCTATCACCGCCGCGACCGCGAGCTCGCCGAATTGCGGCAAGCGCTAGCCGCCACTACTCCTCAGCCGTAGAGAACGCTTCATCGAGCAGCATCACGAAATCGCGCGTCTTGTGATCGATCGATTCCTTCAGCGCGGTCAGCTCCCGCTCTGCGACCCGTAGCCGGTCCGCCAGATGCAGGCACGCAAGCACGGCCGTGCGCGTCGCATCGAGATTTCCCGCGCGCCGCGCAATCGATGACATCAGCTCATCAACCTGCTGCGCCAATGCCTCGGTTTCGCGCGCATCGCCGGACGTCGCGACACTATATGTCTGATTGAAAATGGTGACCCGGACCGTGTGCTTGGACGTGTCCGGTTCGTGCATGATGTCAGCTAGCGCTGAGCAGGTCGAGCTGCGTCAGCAGCTTCTCGATCCGTGTCTTCACCTGCTTGCGCTCGCCCCGCAGCGCATCCACTTCTTCCGAAAGCTGTTGCACTTTCTGCTGCAACTCGCTTTTGTCCCTTTGCAACTGCTCGTTTTCACTGCGCATCGCCGTCAGCACCTGGACGGCGCGCGTGATGCGCTCCTCCAAGCTGGCCAATGCGTCGCTGCTGGCTTGAACCGCTTGTGCCGCTTCCATATCTGCTGAGAATAATTATCGACTATTGGACGGGCGCTTGTTGCGCCGCCTTCGCTTTTTCGACCAGTGTCAGAAAGCCAGCCGAGTCGTTGATCGCAATATCGGCCAGCACCTTCCGGTTCAGCTCGATTCCGGCGCGCTTCAGGCCGTTAATGAACCGGCTGTAGGAAATTTCGGCTCCGCGGCACGCGGCATTGATGCGCACGATCCACAACGACCGGAAATTCCGCTTCTTCAAGCGGCGCCCGACGTAACCATATCGCAGCGCTTTTTCTACCGCTTCCTGCGCAGCCCGGTTCAGCTTCGACTTGGTAAGAAAATAACCCTTCGCGCGGCGAAGTGTCTTGTGGCGATAGTCTCGCCGGTGGGTACCTCTTTTAACTCGTGGCACGTTTTGCTCCTTGTTGAAATTGGGAACGCCTTAGGCGCTCCATCGGGAGGCAGCAGGCACGTGCAGCGCACTGCTCCTACCCGTGAATTACCTTCCCTCAGTAGGGAAGCATAGTCCTAAGCTTCGCTTGATCGGTCTCGTCGGCAATCACGCCATGCGTCAGCTTGCGCTTTCGCGAGCGCGCTTTGGACGTCAAAATATGACGCGCAAACGCATGACGCCGGGCTATTTTGCCCGTTCCCGTCTTCTTGAAGCGCTTGGACGCACCCTTATGTGTCTTCATCTTCGGCATAATCTGTCCTGAATGTATGCTGGAAACTGTTGTCTGGCTGGCGAAGCCGCCGGAACCCGCACACAACGCCCAATACGCGTCGGCGCGGACCTACTCACGCAAGTATATCATGCAGCCGTGAAGCGGCTCACTGCGTCTTTGCGGCAACGATATCCTGCAAATTTATTGCAAGATACAGTACAAACCTCTTGTACCTCTCCAATTTTAGGAGATATACTCAATTAAGAGCGGTTAATAAAGTTGCCGAACTGTTATCCGCTCTTTCCTCCGAGGCCAAGGGCCCGTGACCGAACTCCGGGCCTTTGCTCCATTTTAATTTCTTTTCCTCCGCTTTGAAACCCGTGAAAGTCCCGAGTACTATTTAAACCGTTCGCATCGTTACGTTCACATTTCCGGATCGAAACAATTCGCAATCAGAGTCTTCAAAATGTGCTGATCGGCGAGGAAAAACCGGATCCGGGCATCGCTGCGCCGGAGCTGACCGAAAGACAGGAGCAAGAGGCGCAAGATCGCACCTCCGTCAGCGCAGTCGTGGTGCATGAAGCCATCCGCCACGATGGAGAAGAAGAACTCAATCGCTCGAGCTCTGCGCTTGCGTGGTCGGGACTAGCCGCCGGGCTCTCCATGGGTTTTTCGCTCGTGGGAGAGGCGCTGCTCCAAGCGCACCTGCCGGACCGTCCGTGGCGGCCGCTGCTGACCAATCTTGGATATTCGCTCGGCTACCTGATCGTCATCATCGGTCGGCAGCAGCTTTTTACCGAGAACACTCTAACGGCCATCATTCCGCTGCTGGCGCGGCGGAACCTGACCACGCTCATCAGAGTGGCGCGATTATGGGTAATTGTTCTGGTCGCCAACCTGGCCGGTGCGCACCTGTTTGCATGGGTCGCGGGCAACACTGCGATGTTCCGGCCCGAAGTGCAGGCGGCCATGCTGTCTCTTGGCAAGCAAGCAGCGGCAGTGAGCTTTGGCGCTGCGCTCCTGCGCGGCATCTTCGCGGGTTGGCTGATCGCCATGGTGGTGTGGATGCTCGCCGCCATCGATACCGGGCGTATCGCGGTGATCGTGATCATCACTTATGTGGTCGGCTTAGCTGGATTGACACACATCATCGCAGGGTCGATTAATGTGCTGTTTCTGGTCTTGGTGGGCGCGAAAAGCTGGGGCGCGGCGGCCTGGGGTTATATGCTGCCCACGCTTATCGGCAACAGTATTGGCGGCGTTTCCCTGACGGCTGCCCTCAACCACGCCCAGGTAGTGGCTGGTATGGGACCCAAGCGTCAGAGCCAGATTGTTTCAGGCGCTTGATCAGCATCCAGCCCCGCGCGCTCCGGGCGTCTACGAGTCGCGCCCGGTCACCAGATCCAGAATCGAGTGCAGTGCGCGCTGTGCCGGAGATTCGGAGAAACCCGCGATAATTGCCCGCGATTTTTGCGTGAACGTGTGTGCCCGCTCGTAGGCGCGCGAAATGGCGTGGTGCCGTTCCAATATCTGCACGATGCGCATCAGAGGCACTTGCTCATAACTTCCACCGGCGATCACACCCTCTATCGCTTGCCGCTCATTTGCAGAAGCTGTTTCGAGAGCGTAGATCATCGGCAGCGTGACCTTCCCCTCGCGCAGATCGTTGCCGGCAGGCTTGCCGAGAATCTTTTCACTGGACGTGAAGTCTAAAATATCGTCTACCAACTGGAACGCCATGCCCAGGTTCCAGGCGAAGTCGCTGAGTCTCGATTCCGAAGATTCATCGGCCCCCGCCGCAGCGGCGCCGAGCGAAGCGCATGCCGAGAACAGGCTCGCGGTTTTGCGATCCACCAGCTCCATGTAATCGGCTTCGTTAAGGTCCAGCCGCTGCAGCCTCTCTAGCTGCAGCAATTCGCCCTCAACCATCATCTGCGTCAGCGAGATCAGCACGTCGAGAATATGGAAATTGCGCTCTCGCAAAGCAATCTGGAACGCTTGCATGTAGAGCCAATCGCCCGCCAGCACCGAGATGTGATTGCCCCACACCACATTGGTCGAGGGCCGGCCGCGGCGCGTCTTGGCGATGTCGATCACATCGTCATGCACCAGCGTGGCCGTGTGGATCATCTCCACCACCGCCGCTAAGTGGCGCGCACATTCAGTGCACGGGCCGAACAGGCGATTCGTGAGTAGCAGCAGGGTGGGTCGAAGACGTTTGCCTCCGCCCGCCTGCAGATACTGATTGATCGTCGTGATCGCCTCCACCGGGGCGACCGACTCAACGCCGATTTCTTGCTCGACCGCTCGCAGATCCGCCTCCACCAGCTCGGAGGCCTCGCGTGCTGTGATGGATTGCCGGAGCTTGCTGAACATTTGACCTACGCTGCGGCCTGCGCCGGGCGGCTTCCTCAGTGTAGCTGGGTCTGGTTTACTTGGGCGGTAGGCCCTTCAGGAATTAGCTTGAGCTGCGAGCCGGTCCTGTCTGTCGTCGTAGCTTTCGCCATATATAGACGGAACCTTCGCGCCCATGGGCCGAAGATAGACGGTGAGCTGGCCGCGATGGTGGATCGAATGCTTTAAGCCCACCTCGAGATACATCACTGCGGAAAGCTTGAAAAGGCCGCGGAAATCGATCACCTTAAATAGCTGTTCGGGTGTCAGACGGGTGAGCTTATCGAAGCTTTCGGCAAAGTGTTCCGCATACCATTGCGCCACGTCCGCCGAATTGCGAACGGATTCCGGCATGGCGTTGCCGGAAAAATCGAACTCGCCGGATGAGGGAACCTTGAGAAACATGTTCTCGGTGGCGGCAATGTGCCAGGCAAGCTCCAGTGCGGTTTTGGCGTTCGGGTCCGGGCGGTAATCGCCCTTATCGAGCGGAACGGCTTCGATAATTTTCTTGGTAATACGGTGCTCGTTCTTGAGCGCCGGAAGGGTGACTTGGAGCAGAGTGCTGGCTTGATCGGCTTGTAGCTCTTGCATGTGTGTGAGTGCTTTGAGCAAGTATACCGGTTTGTCCTTTCCTTAGAGACGCTGGTCGGGTTCTTGCTGCGATTCGTCGTCAAAGCGCGCGCCGCAGTCGATTTGGACGTATTGTGAAGACGTGGGTAGGGTATGAACTCGAAAACTACGGCCTGTTCCATGAAGATGCTGGGGCGGTATGCGCTTCTGGCATGCGGGATGGCGCTTTGTGTGCCGCTGCTCGAGTGGTGCTTCGTGCCGCACGCCAAATTTGGCGATCTCGTCTCCGACTACTTCTTTTCGCTCGCCTACGCGTTTTTGATCGGCGGACTGTTGAGCGCCGCGACGCCGGTGGTCTGGAGGAAGTCTTCAAAATGGCAGTGGACCGTACGATGGCTGGCACGCGCGCTGACGATCATGGCCGGAACAGCGCTCGGATGCCTGGTAGCGGGGCTTGTTCCTTTAGCGGTATATGGCAACAAGTACTCCTATTGGCAGTCATACATTGGTTCCTTCAAACTCGGTTTGATCCTTTCGACTGCCGCTGTGGCGTTTCTCGTCGCCTTTGAACGCACGCGCGCGAAGCTGCAAGTTTCAGAGATGGAGCTGAAGACTAAAGAACTGGAGCGGCAGCGCGCTTTGAAGCTGGCCGCCGACGCGCGGCTGTCTTCGCTGGAATCGCGGGTTCGCCCGCATTTTCTGTTCAACACCATCAACTCCGTCTCGTCTCTCATACCCGAGGACCCGCAGCGCGCCGAGCGCATGCTTACGCAGATGGCGAACCTGTTGCGGTTTTCGCTCGACTCCCCGCAAACGGGTTTGGTGCCGCTGGAGCGGGAAGTCAAAGTCTTGGAGGATTACCTCGAGATCGAGCGGGCACGGTTCGAGGAGCGGCTGCGATGCGAGATCACCATACCCGCAGATCTGAATTTTGCGTGCGTGCCGCCGCTGGCTCTACAAACGCTGGCCGAAAACAGCGTGAAATATGCGGTGAGCGCACGGCGGCAAGGCGCCACCATTCGAATTTCCGCGCGAGCGGAAGATGGCAATCTCAGGCTGGAGGTTTGCGACGATGGCCCCGGTTTTCAGGCTGTCGAGCTCCCGTCCGGACATGGGTTGCATAATCTGCAGGAACGTTTAGCCGTGGTATTCGGCGAAAAAGCCAAGCTGGACATTGCGAGCACGAGTGAGGGCACGTCGGTCCGCATCGTGATGCCCCTGATCGGTTCCACGCCACCCAACTCAATGCGTTCGGATGGAGAAGCGGAAAAGGTTGCGCTGGGTGCATGAGCCGGCTGCGCGCATATTTGGTAGATGACGAGCCGCTCGCGTTGAAGCGCTTGGCGCGGCTGCTGGAGCAAACGGGGCGCGTCGAGATTGTGGGATCGAGCGCCGACCCGGACCAGGCGATCGCGGATCTTCGCGGCCAGCCCTGCGATGTAGTCTTTACCGACATCGAAATGCCGGATCTCTCGGGCTTCGAGATGCTGTCGCGCCTGGACCCGCAGCCGTTCGTGGTGTTCACGACGGCGTACTCACAGTTTGCGCTGCAGGCGTTTGAGGTGCACTCAGTCGATTATCTTCTGAAGCCAATTGATGAGAAGCAGCTTGAGCGCGCGCTGACGAAGCTCGATCGCGTGCGCGGCGGAATGGAGCCGAAGCCGCAACTGGAGAAGCTGCTGCAACAAATCGCTTCAGCGCTGCCGCCCAGGCGTGGATTCCCAGCACGGCTGCCGTCGCGGTTGGGGGACCGGATTGAGTTTGTCGAAGTGGCGCGGGTGACACATTTTTACGCCAACGAAAAGTTGACCTATGCGGCCACGCCGAAGAAGGATTACGTGGTGGACAACACCATTACTGAATTGGAGGAAACGCTGGATCCCGCGAAGTTTGTTCGTATACACCGCTCGACCATCGTGAACCTCGAATTCGTGCGCGAGCTTTACTCGTGGTTTTCCGAACGCATGATGGTGCGGATCAACGACGGGAAAGACACGGAGCTGACCGTTGCGCGGGACCGGGTGAAGACGCTGAAGGAGCGTCTGGGACTATGACGTCCGGCCGCTCCCTCAGTGCGATTAGAGCTTGACCGTCACGGTCTTGATCTCGCTGTACTGCTGCAGTCCGTATTCGCCGAGCTCGCGGCCGATGCCGGATTGCTTAAAGCCGCCGAATGGCGCGGCCGCATCGAAGACATCGAAGCAGTTGACCCACACGGTGCCGGCGCGAACGTTATTGGCGACCTTGTGCGCCTTGGTGATGTCGCGCGTCCAAACCGCGGCGGCCAAGCCGTATATGGTCTTGTTGGCGCGCTCCACCAGCTCATCCATATCTTTGAACTTCAGGATGCTCATGACCGGGCCGAAGATTTCTTCCTGCGCGATTTGCATGTCGTCTTTGACGTCCGCGAACACGGTGGGCGCCACGAAGTAGCCTCGATCGCCGACGCGCTCGCCGCCGCACATGAGCTTCGCGCCTTCTTTCTTGCCCTTCTCGACGTAGCTCAGGACTTTGTTGAATTGATCCTTATCCACCTGCGGGCCCTGCTCTGTTTTCGTATCCAGCGGATTGCCGACGGTGCGGCGCTTGGCGCGCTGGGTGCTGCGCTCGACGAACTCGTCGTAAACTTTCTCTTCGACGAAGAGGCGCGAACCAGCGCAGCAGCATTGCCCTTGATTGAAGAACAGCGCGAAGTGGGAGCCTTCAATGGCCTGCTCCATGTCGGCGTCCGCGAAGACGATGTTGGGACTTTTGCCGCCAAGCTCGAGCGTGACGCGCTTCAGGTTGGTCTCGGCCGCTGCCTTCATGATGAGATGCCCCACTTCAGTGGACCCTGTGAAGGCGACTTTATCGACATCCATATGGTTGGCAATGGCCGCCCCGGCAGTGGGGCCGTAGCCGGGCAGGATGTTGACCACGCCTTCCGGAAAGCCCGCTTCGAGGATCAGCTCGCCGACGCGCAGGGCGCTGAGCGGCGTTTGTTCGGCGACCTTGAGCACGACCGTGTTGCCGCACGCCAGCGCCGGCCCGAGTTTCCAAGCCTGCATGAGCAGCGGAAAATTCCAAGGGATGATCTGCCCGACCACGCCGACAGGCTCATGACGCGTGTAGCAGAAATAGTCGCCCGCGACGGGAATGGTTTTGCCCTGGATCTTATCGGCCCAACCCGCGTAATAACGGTAACAGGCGATGACCAGTGGCAAGTCCGCGGCTTGCGCGACATGACGCGGCTTGCCGTTATCGAGCGATTCGATCGTCGCCAACTCGTCCGCGTTCTTTTCAATCAGATCGGCAAGGCGGCTGAGGAGTTTGCCTCGCTCCGCGGCCGACATGCGGCGCCAGGGAGCCTTCGTGTGAAACGCCTTGCGAGCGGCCTTCACCGCTAAATCCACATCGGCGGCATCGGCTTCGGCAACGTTAGCCAATACTTCGCCGGTGGCGGGGTTAATGGTTTCAAATGTCTTGCCAGATACGCTGTCCACCCAGCGATTTCCGATCAAAATTTTGGTCTGTTTTATAGGTGCGGACGTGGTTTGGGGCTCTGTGAGAACAGTGGCCATAGCTACTTGGTTGACCTCCACTCAGCATCATATGCTAGTTCCACTGGCGGCGATCACCGGGCGCGACGGCGGCCATCAAGTTCCTGTCCGAACGCGCTTCCACTTTTTGCCGCTGCGAATGACGAGCACGCCGGTTGCGCCTGTCAGCAGCAACTGGTTTTGTGTGTTGCCGTTAATTTCAACGGCGCCGGCTTTGATCTTCCGCGAGGCATCGGTGACGCTGTCTGCCAGGCCGATTTGAGCAAGCAGTTTGTCGAGGCGGAGACCCTTATCGGTTCGGGCGGCGGCGGGCAAATCGACCGTTTCCGTGTCGATCGGCTCGAGACCTTGCCGCACTTCATGATCAAAAGCGTCACGCGCGGCCTCGGCATCCGCCTCCGAGTGAAAATCCGCCACGATGCGATGCCCCAGCGCCATCTTCACTTCCATCGGAGACCTGATGCCCGCGGCGACGTTCTCGCGCAGCCGTACGATCTCATGCAGCGGCATGTCGGTGAGCAATTCGTAGTAGCGGTACATCAGCTCATCGCTGATCTGCATCACTTTACGAAACATGACCTTCGGCGGCTCGGTGATGCCGATATAATTGTGCTTCGATTTGGACATTTTTTCGACGCCATCCAGCCCTTCGAGGATGGGTACGGTGGCCACGATCTGCGGCGCCTGGCCATAGTCCTTCTGAATTTCGCGCCCGACCAGAAGGTTGAATTTCTGATCTGTGCCGCCCATCTCGACATCGCATTCAAGGGCGAAAGAATCGAAGGCTTGACCCAGGGGATAGAGCAATTCGTGAACGGAGATAGGAATGCCTTCTTTGAAGCGCTTACTGAAATCGTCACGCTCCAGCAAGCGGGCCACCGTGTACTTCGAACAGAGATGGACCACGTTCTCAAAAGTGAGCGGCGCAAGCCACGTGCTGTTGAAGCGCACTTCTGTCTTCTCAGGATCGAGAATTTTGAAGACCTGCTCGCGGTAGGTGGCGGCATTCCGTTCGATCTCTTCGCGAGTCATCGGCGGGCGCGTGACATTGCGGCCCGTCGGGTCGCCGATGATACCAGTCATATCGCCGATCAAGAAGATCACGGTGTGGCCCAGATCCTGGAAGTGTTTCATCTTCCGCAAAAGTACGGTATGACCCAAGTGCAGATCGGGCGCGGTGGGGTCGAAGCCAGCCTTGACGCGCAACGGTCGATTGTCTTTTGAGGCCGCAGTGAGACGATCGCGAAGCTCTTCTTCGCGAATCAGTTCGGCAAGCCCCTTCTTGATATAGGTGAGCTGCTCTTCAACAGGAGGAAAAGGCACGGTAGCTTCTCATTTTACGGGCTCATGCAACAAGGGCTCATACAATGAGGTGATGAAAACTCTGGCGCTCCTGGTTGTGGGAGTGGCTGTCATGAATGCGCAATCTTCGTTCGACACTCTGGTCGACCATTACTTCGATGATTACTTCCGCCTGACACCGACGGCTGCTACGGCGGCCGGCTTCCACCAACCTTACGATTCGCAGTTAGAAGACTATTCGGCTCACGGTACTCAAGAGCGGCTCGCGATGGACGAGAAGTACCTGGCGGAATTCGAGGCGGCGCCCGCCAGCGATGATCGCGACTTGATGGTTTCGCATCTGAAAGCCGACTTGCTGAACATTCGGAACATTCGGCAGCAGGAGACCAATCCGGATTTTTATTCAAGCGGCATCACGGCCTCCATCTTTAGCTTGATGAGCCGCAACTTCGCCCCTCCGGAAGAACGGCTGCGCGACGTGATTGCCCGTGAGCGCAAAGTTCCCGAGGTGTTCGAGGCCGCGCGTCAGGTGCTGAAGAATCCGCCGAAAATTTACACCGAAGTCGCATTGGAGCAACTTCCCGGCTTGCAAACGTTTTTCGCCGAAGATGTTCCCCAGGCGTTTTCCACGGTGAAGGACCAGCAGCTTCTTGCGGAATTCAAGCGATCGAACGATGGGGTGATTCAGTGCTTGAAGAGCTACGAGAGCTGGGTGAAAAGCGACGTGCTTCCACGCTCGAACGGCGATTTCCGGATCGGGGCCGATAACTTCCACAAGAAAGTTTTGTACGAGGAGATGGTCGATGTACCGCTCGACCGGTTGTTACAGATCGGTGTTGAGAACCTGCGCGTCAATCAACAACATCTGCTGGAGCTGTGCAAGAAGATTGACCCGAACAAAACACCGCAGCAGATCGTAGCCGGTTTCGAACAGGATCACCCCGCGCCGGATCAGTTGCTCCAGACGTTCCGGAATACCTTCTCGGGTTTGATCGACTTTATCAACACGCACCACATCATCACTATCCCGTCTCCGGTGAGACCCATCCTTGAGGAATCGCCGCCCTTCATGCGTGCGCTCACAACCGCATCCATGGATACGCCCGGCCCGTATGAAAAAGTTGCAACCGAGGCTTATTTCAACGTGACCTTGCCCGAAAAGAACTGGCCTCCTGAGCGAGTGAGCGAGTTCATGACCGCATTCAACCGTGGAACCATCACCAGCACGGCGATTCACGAAGCCTATCCAGGCCACTACGTGCAGTTGCTGTGGTTTCAAAAGGTGCCGTCCAAGGCTCGGAAGCTGGTTCAGAGCAACTCCAACGTCGAAGGATGGGCGCATTATACGGAGCAGATGATGCTGGATGAGGGCTACGGCAACGGAGACCCGGAATTGCGGGTCGGCCAGTTGCTGGACGCGCTGCTGCGCAACTGCCGCTATATCGTCGGCATTCAGATGCACACCGGGAAGATGACTTTCGATGAAGGCGTCAACTTCTTTATGAAGAATGGTTACATGTCCCGCGATTATGCCGAACGCGAAACCAAGCGCGGCACTTCCGATCCGACCTATCTTGTCTACACGCTCGGGAAGCTGGAGATACTAAAGCTTCGGCAAGACTATCACACCAAAATGGGAACAAATTTCTCGCTTGAGCAATTCCATAACACATTCATACAGCAGGGCGGTGTACCTATTAAGCTAATTCGCCGCGCGATGCTTGGGAACGATTCGCCTACTTTGTAAACACTAGCGGGAAAAGTCAGGATTCGTGCTTTATCTTATCGTGACTTAGCTTTTTTCGCAGCGGCCTTTTTCTTTTTCTTGGGCGCGGCTTGACCCGCGCTCGGCCAATCTTTTGATGTTTTCTGAAGCGCCTCGAGAATAGCTGTTCCATCGGGCGATCCGAAGCCGCTGCAAGGGTCCCAGCCGATACGGGCGCTGTAGCCGCCCACTTTGCCGGTCAGATCGTTATTGCCCTCAGTGATGTCATGGAAGGCGGCGGTATTTCCAAGCATGCCGTAAAGATAGGGATTTACAAAGCCGGCCTTTATCCCTAATTTCTCGTTCAGCATAGCAATCAGGGCGGCCATGAGAGGAGCGACCGCGCTTGTTCCGCCGAGTATTTGGTCATGGCCGTCGATCCGAACTCTATAACCGGTCCACTGGTTACCATTCGCCGCTATGTCGGGAACGCCGCGGCCAATCCGCCCGCCGTTTACCGAACGTGGCACGCCCGCTTTCGTTTGCCAGTCGGGCAACGGGAAATAATCGCTGATTCCGCCGCCGGTAGCTCCATTACCAGGGCCGTTGTTCCAAACGACTTCAGAAGTTATCGAATCCCCGGATACCTTTATGGTGGTGCCGCCACACGAGAGTCCGTGAGGACTCGAACCCGGAAAATCGAGATGCGCCTTCTTGCCGGGTACTCCATCGGCGGAGCCGCTATCGCCAGCGGAAACGCAAACTGTGATTCCGAGAAGGCCGGCGGCCTGAAATGCCTCATCGAAGGCTTTCAGAGACTGTTTCGTGTAAGTGCCTTCGGGGCCGCCCCAACTTATAGAAATTACCGATGGTTTATGAACATCGTCATGAATAGCGTGCTTGATAGCTCGCAAGAAGCCTTGATCGTGGTTGGGGGCGAAGTACACCGCGATCTTGGCTCCCGGCGCAATGGCTCCAGCCATTTCAATATCAAGCTGCACTTCGCTATCATCTCCGTTCGGATTTCCGTTCGGCTTGTTTCTCCCACCCGCTACGGGGACAGCAATTATCTTCGGAGGCTTGATTCCCAAGCTCTTGAAGTATGTGTTGAGATTTCGAGCGGTGTAACCACCGCCTATCTCGATAATGCCAATGCATTGGCCTGCTCCGGTCGCGCCGGCTGGAAACTTGTAGAGCTGAGCTACTTGAGGAGGAGAATAAGAAATGTCTTTTTTGCTCAGTAAAGCACTGTTCCGCTGGTGCTTGATGCGGACGTGAGGTCTCGCGATAGGCCGGTTATCGAGGCCGAATACACCTTCGACGATACCTGCGAGCGCGGCTGGAACATATACGGGTCCGGTTCGCCCTCGATAGGTGCCATCGGGAAAACGGTAGTTACGAAGCGTAACTCGAAACGCCCGGCTAACGTTTGCAATCGTCCCCGAAAGCTGTACGGTTCTTGCCGCTGCATGTTTCCCGCTGACGCGCAAACCGTATTGCTTGGCAAACCGGGCAATCTCCTGAATGTCCGACGAATGCGCGCCGTGAGTAGTTTTATACGCTTGCCGTGTAAGGTATTTCCGTTCGGCGGGTGCTTGATACGCCATCTCGTTAACAGATGCAAGCAAGCCCTGCGGCGCATGGCTCCGCAACAGGATAGTGACTTCAATACGTTGAGAGTCCTTGGGGGCGCCTACGTCCTTGGCCCCTGGCATCGGATCTATTTCACTACCGGGAACCGGCGAGTAGTCTGTGCTATCGTTTTTTCCGCCCGAACCTGCTCGTCGTGTCGCGGATGGCTTCATTGCTTTGGGTCCTCCACGCGCTGACCGCGCGCAACACAAAGTATACGTCGCCCGCGTCCAGCAATCCGCGCTCGATTCTTGATCTATTGCAGCAATCAGGTCGCAATCGCCGCTTAAGCGGCCAAAGGCAATTCGGCCGGCATCGGCATAGCAATGACGTTGTCAGTCGGCAGCTTGCTCAACAGCGCATCGGTCGCAATCGCCAGCAGCTCTTCCGCGCGCGGGCTCAGATCGAATTCATCTGAGAAGCGCCGCAACTGCGTATTGAAGGCGCGCCGCAACAGAACCACGGACTGCTCCAACCCGAGTTTCGGAATATCTATAATTGCGAATTTCAAAATGCTGTCCATCAGTACGGTCTCGGTATTCAGCATTTTGTAAATCGCGCGGCGGTTTCTGCCGACATACTTCACCACTTCCTTACTGCGGTAAGCGAAATAATGCTCGCGCGTGAACCAGGGAAACCGTTTCGTGTCGAGCGTCTTCAGTTCGCGGCCCAGCCTATGCGCCGCCGATGCAAAAGCGCGGTTCAAGGGTTCGGTCTGCTGAATATCGTAGGTGAAGATGTTCGTCGGCTTGCCGGCAAACGGGTGAGTGCATTGGTACACCAGAATCGGATAGGCAGTGTGCGGGCGGAGCAAAATTTCAGGATTCGCTGCGAACCAGTCGCGCACCCAGCCTCGCATGGCTGTTTGGATGGCTTTCGAAACCGTCGAGTAAGTGGGAAAATAAGCCGCCGTTCTCTCTTTTGGCGCACGCTTCCACACCGAGAAGTCGATGTTGGATCTCTCGACTTGCGAGCCGCCCTCTACCGGGTGCGTCCCGCTCTGGCATGTAGATTCCGTGGCGTCTGTGTTCCGCGCCGGCATCATGATCAATTCGCCCATGTCAGCCTCCCTTAAGCGCACAGCCCGGTTGGGGGGCGTTGTGCGCGTTCTCCATAAAAGGAAAGGCCGGGAACCCGGTCCCGGCCCGATCTCGTCTGGATTTTCGCTCGCGAGTAGTTCTCGCGAGCAACACGAACGTAGCACGTCGAATGCAAGAACCCGGGGTCTTAGAACCGACGCCACACCCCCTTCCTGGCGCTAAATTCTTGAACAAGCGCGAGAAAAAAATTCTGAGATTTTTTTCAAACTTCTGTGACTGAGTTTCCAGCACCTGCCAAAAAGCCACTTTGGGCGCCGCGCCGAAGTGTCGCTTCCGCCTGAACGCCCGTGCTCGCCAGATTCCCGGAACTCCGCCGAAACCTCTCCGTACTTAGGACTTGAAGGATTCCCGCCGGGAGTGCGTCAATGACTTTTGCTGGTGAACTACGATATAGCGTTCGGTCGCTAACAAAATCGCCCCTTTTCGTTTCGATCGCCGTGCTTTCTTTAGCGCTCGGCATCGGTGCGAATACGGCCGTCTTCTCGCTGCTCGACCAGGCCCTCCTCCGGCTTCTGCCCGTTCAAGACGCTGGGCAGCTCGTACAGCTCAAGGAAATCGGCCATCATTATGGGTCCAACACTGGCATGAATTCGCTGTCTTATCCCATCTACAAGGATTTCAGCGAACGAAACCAAGTCTTCAGCGGCATGCTGTGCCGCCACATTTCAGAGTTCAGCGTCAGCTTCCAGGGCCGCAACGAACGCGCCGCCGGCGAGATCGTCTCAGGAACCTATTTCCCGGTGCTTGGCGTTCGCCCCGCGGTGGGCCGTCTGTTCACGGCCGCCGATGATCAGTCCCGTGGCGGCGCGCCGGTCGCGGTCCTGGGGTATGACTATTGGCAAAACCACTTTGCCGGCGACCCTTCTGTAATTGGCAAGCCGATCCTGGTGAACAACCATAAGCTGAGCATCATCGGCGTTGCGGCCAAGGGCTTTCAGGGTGTTGAGCGGCTGGTTTCCATCCAGATCTACGTGCCCGTGATGATGGCCGGGCAACTCACCGATGAGGAAAAGCCGTTTGATAACCGCCGCCGCCGCTGGGTCCAGGTCTTCGCACGCCTCAAACCTGACGTCACGCGCGACGAGGCGAAGGCTTCTTTGCAGCCCATCTTCCATAGCATTCTTGCCATGGAAGTCCAGCAAAAGGAATTCGCCCACGCTTCGCCCTACACGCGCGACCAATTCCTCAAGATGTCGCTTGATGTCATGCCCGGCGGCGCTGGCCAATCGGCCGCCGGTGAATTCCTGCAAGCGCCGCTGTGGGCCATGATGGCCATGGTGGGTTTGGTCCTGCTCATCGCTTGCGCGAACGTCGCGAACCTGATCATCGCTCGTTCCATGTCGCGGCAGAGAGAAATCGCCGTTCGGCTGGCGTTGGGCGCGAGCCGCACGCAGATCGTGCGTCAGCTCCTGGTCGAAAGCACGCTGTTGTCCCTGATGGGAGGCGCACTGGGTTTGGCGCTTTCGGTCTGGATCATGCATCTGCTGATTGACGTCGCACCGCATATCGATCCGCCGGTCACGTTCGCCACGTCTCCCGACACTCGAGTCCTGCTTTTCAGCCTCGCGGTATCTCTCGGAACGGCGTTCCTGTTCGGTCTGCTTCCGGCCTTACAGGCTAGCCGCGCCGATGTTGCGCCCACGCTTAAAGATCAGGCCGGCGCAGTCGCCGGCGGCGGACAAGCAGTCTGGCGCAAAGTGCTGGTCTGCGTGCAGGTGGGCCTCTCGCTTCTACTGCTCATCGGGGCTGGCCTGTTCGTCGGCACTCTGAAGAACCTGAAGGCGTTGAATCCCGGCTTTCAGGTCACCAACCTGCTCTCGTTTTCCGTCGATCCGACTCTGAGCGGCTACAACACTGCGCGTTCCAAGCTTTTCTACAAGGAATTGAGCCAGAAGCTGAACGCTCTGCCTCGAGTCCGGTCTTCTTCTCTGGCCGTCGTCAAGCTGCTTAGTTTCGACGAGTGGGACAGCACCGTTACCGTGGAAGGCTATGCCGCCAAGCCGGGCGAAGACATGAATCCGTGGGTCAACTATGTCTCGCCGGGTTTCTTCAATACGCTTCGGATCCCGCTCTATGCCGGGCGCGAGTTTACGGATCGTGATCAGCTCGGCGCGCCCAAGGTGGCCATCGTCAATGAGATGTTCGCCAAGCACTATTTCGGCGATCGGAACCCGATCGGACACCGGATCGGAATGGGCGGTGATCCCGGAACCAAGACCGACATAGAGATCGTCGGCGTGGTGAGAGACACCAAATACATCACCGTGCATGCCAAGACTCCCCGTCAGGTCTTCTTTCCTTATATGCAAAATGACTGGGCCTCTGAGATGACAGCCTATGTGCGCACCGATGCCGGCTCCGGGCAGATGTTTCCCGCGTTGCGTTCCGTGGTTCACAGCCTGGATTCCAATCTGCCTGTCTACGCTTTGAAAACGGAAGAAAGTCAGCTCGACGATTCGCTAACGATCGAGCGCCTTACGGCCAGCCTGGCAAGCGCGTTCGGCCTCCTCGCCACCATCCTTGCGGCGATTGGTCTCTACGGTGTGATGGCGTTTCTGGTGACTCGCCGCACGCGCGAAATCGGCATTCGCATGGCTCTCGGCGCCTTGGGCGGCGATGTGCTCTGGATCGTCATGCGCGAAGTCCTGGTGATCGCAGCCATTGGAATCGCCATCGGTCTGCCCGCCGCGTTGGCAGTCACGCGGCTGGTGCAAAATCAGCTCTATGGGATGTCGCCATCCGATCCCGCTACCATCGCGTTCGCAATTCTCGGCATCCTGGCGATCGCCGCGCTCTCCGGGTATTTGCCCGCTCGGCGCGCTGCGAAGATCGACCCGATGATTGCACTGCGCTATGAATGAGCTCGCGCGAAGTCTCCGTTGAGAGTAGCAACATCTGACTACTACTTCTTTGCTTGACAGACCAGTGTGCCTGTCGGCAGACTGAAGGTTGTTTTCGGTGAGGAGGCTTATTTGAGGTTTGTTGTCGCGCTCTTTGCGCTCCCTTGGCTTGCGGGCACGTTGTTTGCCCAGCAATCTTCCCAGGTACCCCCAACCGCGCCGCCGCCGGATCAGGGCCCGTCGCCAAATCCCCTCACCACGCTAGCGAGCCAATTTTTCGACCATGATTTCTTCAATTTCTTTGCGTTCGTCAACGGCGTCTATGACTCAGTGCCCACGAACATCGATGATCGATCGGTAAATGAGGGCGGCTTGGGCTACGATCTCGGCGGTGGGGCCAGTGCATTTAAGCAGTTCCACGATGGCTTTGTCTCGTTTGCCTATCGAGGAGATTACCGCGATTACAACAGCACCTTCTTCCCCAGTGGCACTGACCAGAGCCTCTCCTTTTCTTTCGCTAAGCGCCTGAGCCGCCGGTGGAGCTTCAATGCCGATATCAATGGGGGCATTTTCCTCTACGGTGGAACCTTCTTCGCGGCCCAGCCTTCGCAGGTGGATTACGTTCAGACCAATCCCTTCAGCTCGGAATCCAAGTTCTTATCGGGCGGCCTTTCCATGTCCTATCGCCAGACCCGGCGCTTGAGCTACGTGTTCAACGGCCAGTATTACCTCAATCGGTACAACATCCCAGGCTCCATCGGAGCGACCGGTATAACCGGCGCAGCCTCCGTTCTTTACCGCTTGACGGCGCGGACCACAGTAGGTGGCACTTACTCGCACACTTATTTCACTTACCAGCGCGGGGCTGGGCAGGCGCAAGCCGACACCTTTGTGGGCACGGTATCTCGTTCGTTTACCGGACATTGGTTTGCCAGCGCTTCCGCCGGTTTTACCAGAACTGACAGTAGCGGCACTATCTCCGTGCCGGTGCTGATTATCGACGGGAATAACCTGATTCCCGGCTACGAGATCGGCCACTATAACCGGGTCTCGACCTTCCCGTCCGTGGTCGGCACTGTGAGCAGGCAGATCCGCCGTTCCTCGATCAGCGTCAGCGGCGGCCAGAACATCGCCTCCGGCAATGGCGTATTCCTCGCCTCCAAGAACCTCTTCCTGAACGGCTATTATTCGTACAGCACGCGCCGTTCGAACCTGAGTTTCGGCGGCGGCTTTTCGCATTTGACGAGCGTTGCGAATACCGTCACCTCCAGCTACACGACTAGCTCGTTTACCGCCTCCTATGCCTACAATCTGATGCGCCACCTCGGGGCGAACCTCCGTTACAGTCTAGTCAGGTATGGCACCATCGGTTCGGTCGGCTCACTTACCGACAATCGGATCATGTTCGGTGTGTACTTCAGCTCGAAGACCGTTCCGCTGACTCTCTTCTAAGCGGCAGGGTAGCGTCGTGCACTTCGCCGGCAGTTTGCGTCTTGCATGTTCGCTTTTCCTGGCCGCCAACTCATTATGCGCCGCTGAGCGTTGGATCAAGCTCACCTCGCCGCACTTTCGGATGTACACCACAAATGGCCAGGCGAAAGCAATAGAGGCGCTAAGAATCTTCGAAGAAGCGCGGGGTTTTTTCGCGGCCAACAGTCCTCTCGCGCCAGCGCCCGATACTCCGGTGGAGATCATCGCCTTCAATTCGGAAAAACAATACGCTCCCTACCGGGTCAACAAAAATTCGGTTGCTTACTATCAGCGCGGCCATAAGTGCGATTACATTGTGATGCAGCAATTGGGCCGCACTTACTTTCCCGCCGCCATCCATGAGTACACCCACCTATTTCTCGAGCACCTCGATTTGCATCTGCCTCTGTGGCTCGATGAAGGCCTGGCAGACGTCTACTCGTCGCTGCAGGCTAGAGACAGCAAGCTGATGGTCGGAGCTCCGCCGCCCGGCCGCTTGGAGGCGCTGGCGGCTTTCGGGCCGCTTGATGTTCGCGTCCTTTTCAATGTAAATCGGGAGTCCGATTACTACAACAAGCAGCAGGCTATGGCGCAGTTTTATGCCCAAAGTTGGGAGCTTGCGCACATGCTGCTGCTAGGCAGGAATTATCGCCCCGGCTTCCCGCGCTTTCTCAATGCAATATCCGCCGGCGAGAGCGCTGGCGAGGCGTTCGCCAGCGTGTATCGGAAAAGCCTCGATCACGTCAACGCCGACCTGCGTAGCTACCTGGCGCCGGGTAAGATCGCGGTCACGCTGTTTGACATGCATCTCGACGAGAAGCAATTAAAGCCCCAGATCAATGAGCCATCGCCGTTGGAGTTAGACCTTGTCCTGGCGGACCTGCTGTCTACTCACCCTGAAACGACGGAGCAAGCCCGGATGCGCTTGATGCAACTCGCCTCTCAACTGCCCAACAGCCCGGACGTGCAGGAATCGCTGGCCTACGTTGCCTGGCAGCAGCATAAGCTGGACGAAGCAAAGCAGCATTTCGATCAGGCGCTGAAGGACGGCGCGAGGAGTGCGAAGATGCTGTTCAACTATGCGGGCCTGCTGCACGAAATGCACGAGCCTTCAGCTCAGATCATGGAATTGTTGCAAGAGGCAATCAAGCTGGAGCCAAATTTCTACGATGCTCGCTATAACCTCGGGATGGAAGCCGTTCACGCAAACGATTGCAAGACTGCCATTTCGGCCTTTGCCGGCATTAAAGCTGTGAGTCCCGATCGCGCTTTCCCGTTTTTCTCAACGGCGGCATACTGCTACTGGAGACTCGACAATGCGAGCGAAGCCCGGCGTCTAGCTGAGTCGGCTGCGCAAGCTGCCAAGACGCCGGAAGAGACCCAGCGAATCCAGGATTTTCTCGAGCAGCTCAATCGCGTGAGCCCGCCGCAATAGGGTGTTTGCGCTTTAGCCGTTTGCTGCCGCCGAATCAATGCCTTCAGTCGTCTCGAAATGGCAGTCTTCCATCCAATCCCATGAGATTTTACCGATGGCTATCGAATGTTGATTAGCCGTGCGGAGATGAATATTCCGTGACAAATTGACCGGCCCCGTTTACTGGTCCACTTAGAACTCTAGAATTAACTTGTTGCGGCCCCCTATCGCGGTAGGATGGCTTATCCTGAACCTAGCGGGCAATCTGCCGTTGCAAAGACGAAATCCTGAAGCAAGCATGTGGCCGTTCAAAAGGAAGTCGCCTGATTTTGAAGGCTCACTTGAGTATTACGAGCAGGGGCTGCGGTACGTACAGGTTACGCTATACGCGATCCTTAGGAGGCAATACTTAGCAGAGATGAACAGCGAATCTGCGGGCGTATTGGCGGCCCAGGTTGTTAATTATCTCAAAGGGGAAGACATCGAGTGCATAATAGCAAGCTCTCCAGAACCTATAAAATCTCAAATCTGTCAGGTCAAGGATCGGATTGCTGAGTGCGCACGCAACGCTATGACCTTGCACAAGAGCGTCAGAAAGGTCATCGTCGCAACGCTGCGGATCAAGGCCGTCCTGAACTTTCGGCTGATGGGCGACGCTTATCTTGAGAGCGACGAAAAGAAGCGAATCGAGAGCATGTTGTCCATATATGGTCCCGAGTTCCCAGGGGCAGTCGACCCCAAGATGTATTTAACGGTATCTCGCCGGTTCCGTGACGCCAACTTCACAACAGTTTAGAGGGCTGCTCGCTAAAATGCATCACGGCTTGCGTTGAAACCTGACGGTCGTACTTTTTCCGTTGTGGCGCAAATCTGCCAGAGCGGTATCAGTGATAGTCTTGGGGACGCCTTCGCCTTTGAGAACTTCTGCAAGCTCTGCCTCATCTCTTGCCTCCATCAATTCGTGAGAGACCTTGACCCCCAAGCCAGTTATGTATGTAATTTCGTAGCCATCTTCCGTCTTGTGGATCGAAATCGTGTTCATCGCCTCTGAAGATAGCACCCGACATCACCTGGACAGCCGTAACGCTTGCAGCCTCAGAGCGGGTGTGGGAGAATCCCAATGCACTCACTGAGGGAGGCAGAACATGGGAAATGGATGGGGAAATCCTTCGCCATCGACAGACCGGCTGGATGTATTGATCGTCGAGAACGACCCCGCGGCAGCCCGCCTTACAAAAGAGGCGTTTCGCGAGGCGGGACTCATGCAATCCGTTCGCTCCGTTGCCGACGGCGACGAAGCGCTGGCCTACTTGCGGCATGAGTCAAAATTCAAAGACCATCCGCACCCCGACGTAATTTTCCTCGATCTCCATTTGCCCAGAAAATCAGGCCTTGAGGTGCTGCATGAGATTAAAACCAATCCAAAGCTCAAGGTCACGCCGGTGGTCGTGGTGTCCGGCTCGGCCGATCCCAGAGAAATTCGCGAAGCCTACGAGCTGCATGCGAGCTGTTACATCCGCAAGCCTGATGATCTCCACCATTTTTTGCACTTCATCAAGATCTGCTACGAATTTTGGGGCTCAGTAGTGCAGCTTCCCCCGAAGCCTGAGTTCGCCAACGGCGCAGCGCGGTAGCCTCCGCGGTGGTTCCTCTGCGGGCTTCAATGTCTGCTTTGCCCATCGCTAGGAGAACTGTTTCCGCCGCTATACTGAAGGGGCGTGAAGCAGGTCGGCCGCTATCAGATCGTCGAAGAACTGGGCCGCGGCGCGATGGGGGTGGTTTACAAGGCGCTTGATCCCGCCATCGGACGTACGGTAGCGATCAAGACCATCCGCCTCAGCGAGCTGACCGATCCCGAGGAGCGCCGGCGCGTGCATGAGCGCTTGCTGCGAGAGGCGCAATCGGCGGGCATACTCTCCCATCCAAACATCGTTACCATCTACGACGTTCTCGAGCAGGAAGATTTCGCCTACGTCTTCATGGAGTACGTCAACGGCGCCTCGCTCGAAAAGATGATGCAGACCCAGGCGCTGCCCGAAGGCGCGGTGCTGCTCCAATACTTGCGCCAGGTTGCCGATGCGCTCGATTACGCGCACCGCAAAGGCGTCGTTCATCGCGATATCAAGCCCGCCAACATTCTGGTATCGGAGGCTGCGCCGGGCGCCGAAAGAGTTGCCAAGATAGCCGATTTCGGCGTGGCGAAATTTGTCTCGCATGAAATGACCCACAGCGGCACCATGATCGGCACGCCCAGCTACATGTCGCCTGAGCAGATTCAAGGCATGACGGTGGAAGGGAAGTCCGATCAGTTCTCGCTGGCAGTTCTGGTCTATGAGCTTCTGTGCGGCGAGAAGCCATTCGCCGGCGACAACCTGCCTGCGCTGTTCTACGCCATCTGCAAGCAGGAGCCAAAGCCTGTTCACCAGATGAACCCAAGTCTCAGCGAGACGGTTTCGAGAGTCTTGGAGCGGGCGCTCGCCAAGAGCGCGGCGCAGCGCTTTGCATCCTGCGGCGATTTCATTGGATCGTTGACCATCGCGCTGGGAGAGTACGCGGATTGGATGCCCGTTGCGCGGGCGGCTACGGCCCGCAATGGAGGCGTCTTGTTAGATGTGGTCGAAGACGGTGCACGCAAGCCGTCGGACCCCGTGATTGTGCGGGCAGCCCCGGCGGCAATCTTGCCGGTGCCTCCGCCGCACTACGATTTTCCAAGCCCGAGGCGCAGGCGCGAAGAGGACCAGGACGAATTCGAGACCTCGCCAACGCGTTCCCTTGCCGGCACCATCGCAACGCTGATTGCGGTTTGTCTCGCAATCGCCGGCGTGATCGTATTCATTGTCCACTCAAACTCGGGACCCAAGATACCTGTCCAGGTGCTGGATACGAGCGCCGGTCCGGTGACACCACCGCCGGCCTCGGATACCAATAAGCCTGTTGCATCGCCCGCCGGGACGAAGCCGGTCTCCGAATCCAAATCACAAGATACGCATGCCGCGGTGCGAACACCACCCCGCTCCAATGAGGCGGCATCCCAGCCGCAAGCCGCAGCTCCCGCGGTGGGTGTTGCCGACATTGAGCTGCTGAGCGATCCTCCCGGCGCGAAAATCGTTGTCGACGATCGAGCCGACGCCTCCTGCACTGCGCCGTGCACCATGTCGCTTCCGAACGGACGCCACACTCTCACCGCCGAATTGGGCGGTTACAACGTGGCGCGCCGCATCTTCACCATTCCCGCCGATACCAGCCTCTACGTCCCTATGAATCGAAGTACGGGCGTTTTGTTCGTGACCTCCAGTCCGAACGGCGCCACTATTTACGTCGATGGCAAACCATATGGACGCACGCCAGCGGCGCTGCACCTTGCCGCAGGATCTCATCAGCTAGTGGTTGCTAACGGCTCTCTTCAGCGCGAAGACACGGTCCTTGTGCAAAGCGATGGCTTCGAATCGCGAAGCTTCCGCTTCCAATAAATACTTCAACCCGCTGCCCGCGGCATATCTCGATGCGCGGGATAACCGGGTATGCCGGTCGCGGTAAGCACGGCGCGATTTACAGCGCGCGCTATTGCCTCGGCCGCGACGGCTCCGATGATGGTCACGTCCGCTTTGCCGCGAATTGCGCCCGTCGCCGCGGCGAAAATCGTGTCGCCATCGTAAGCGGT
Source organism: Bryobacteraceae bacterium (assembly GCA_035502635.1). GTDB lineage: Bacteria > Acidobacteriota > Terriglobia > Bryobacterales > Bryobacteraceae > Bog-105. The sequence continues at coordinate 83,567 of DATJUG010000029.1, read as the reverse complement.
ATGCGTTGGATTAATGGTCCTCGCGAATCCATCATGCGCCATCTGCGCGACTTTGGTGCACTCTGCTTTGGTTAACAGTGCGTTAGTCGCCACCACCCCCAACGTCGTGTGAGCGCCGAGGCGTGTCCCCGGGGTTTTCCCCTGCATAATTTGGCGAATCGTGTTGGCGAAGCCCTGGCCGTCTTCGGTGCGCGCCCCCGCCAGGATTTTGCCCGTTCGATGGTCAATGACATCACCCACCGCATTCACGGCTGCCATCGCGCCCACCACCAGACCCGTGTCGCCAATCCGAATGCTCGCGCTCCCGAAACCGCCTTTCATGGCGAACTTGTATCCGAAGAGCTTCCCAACCGTCGCGCCTGCGCCCGCGCCGACGTTTCCTTCCGCAGGCGGCGAATCGGAAGCCGCTTCGCAGGCCGCATAACCCGCATGCGCATCCGGCCGCACCTTCGGGTCGCCAATCTGCAGGTCTATCAGAACCGCCGCGGGCACTATCGGCACCACGCCCACCCCGACAAAGAACCCCATATGGTGCTCCTCGCAATACTGCATCACGCCGGTGGCCGCATCCAGCCCGTAAGCGCTCCCGCCGGTGAGCAGGATCGCATTGACCGTTTGCACCGTATTGATGGGGTTCAACAGATCCGTCTCGCGTGTTCCCGGTGCCGAGCCGCGGACGTCCACTCCCGCCACCGCGCCGTGCTCGAATAGGACTACAGTGCAGCCCGTCGGCCTCCGTGAATCGGTGAAGTGACCGACACGCAAACCGCCGATATCTGTAATGGCGCCGTGTTCGACTGTCTCCGCGCTCTGTCCGAATACGATCGGCGACGCCAGTGCGCCGGCCGTCCCACGCAGAAACGTCCGTCGCGCCAAACGAACGCGTTCCGCTGAGTCGCCCATAAGCCCTTAACCGATCATAGACTTTGGTACAGACGCGAGCGGCTTGGTTGCGGTGGGTTGCTTTTGGAGTCTTCGTCACCTCCTCAACCCTCAACTATCTCGACCGGCAATTGATCAGCACGCTCGCGCCGCTCCTTATGGCCGAGCTGCATTTCAATCAAACCGGCTTCGGTTTCTTGATCTCGGCGTTTTCCATCGCCTATGCCGCGAGCTCGCTTGCAGCCGGTTGGTTTCTGGACCGCGCCGGCGTAGATCGTGGAATCTCCACCGCCGTGAGCTGGTGGTCTCTCGCCGCCATCAGCACTGGTTTGGTGAAAAATCTGCCCGGCTTAGTCGCGTGCCGGGCAGCGTTGGGCATCGGTGAATCCGCCGGCGTGCCTGCCGTCGGCAAGGTGAACGCGATGTACCTGAAGCCCGCGGAGCGCGCACTGGGAACCGCTGCGAATCAGATTGGATTGAGCGTGGGGGCAGCGGCTGCGTCGCTGGGTGTCCTCGCCGCCGTGGCGTACGGTTGGCGCGCGCCGTTTCTATTTACAGGTTTACTCGGTCTGATTTGGATACCGGTATGGTTGGCGGTCAGCCGCGCTATTCCACCTGCCGAATCCGCAGAGGAAACATCCAAAAGGCAATCGGAATGGTCGATTCTGGGCGATCGCGCCTTAATCCTTACCGTCGTCGCCAACGTATTATGGATGGGCGGCTATTCGCTCTGGTCGAGCTGGACAACTCTCTATCTGACGCACGTCCATCATCTGACCCTTAGAGAATCGGCAAGCTACGTTTGGATTCCGCCGCTGGTGTCGAACGCGGGCGGCTTCTTTGGCGGATGGCTCTCGTGGCGCTGGATCAAGCGCGAAGTTCCGCCCGTTGCTGCACGGCGCAGGGCCGTGTGGGTGAGCGCGGCGGGAGCGCTTCTTACTCTCGCGCTGCCGTTCGCGCCGGATGCGCGCTGGGCGACGGCGCTCATCTCCATCAGCTTCTTTTTCCTGCTGTCCGGCAGCGTCAATATCTATGCGATTCCGCTCGATCTCTACGGCGCCGCCCGTTCCGGCTTGGCCATCTCTGCACTCACCTGCGCATTCGGGCTGCTGCAGACGGTGATCTCGCCCGTTATCGGGTTTCTCGCAGACCGTAACCTATATACCGAGGTCCTGTGGCTCGTCACCGCGCCGCTCTTTCTGAGCGCGCTGGTATTGATGGGCGTTAAGCGCACAGGCCGTTCTTCGCTTTAGCGCGTCGGTGGCCGTTGTGCGCGATTAGATTAGCGCAGAAACTGCTCGATCAATTCCGCCGCCCGCCTGACTCCACCAGCTTGCTGAATCGAATCGCGCACCCGCTCCGCATTCGCCCGGTAGCGAGGCTCAGCCAAAACGTCTTGGACCGCGGCGCGCAAGCGGTCCGGATTCAACTTAGAGAACGGTACCACTCGCCCTGCCCCGCACCATTCGACGCGTCGTGCAATCGCCGGCTGTTCATACGTGATCGGTACCGCCACCAGCGGCACGCCGCAGCTCAGCGAATCGAGCACCGTATTCAGGCCCGCATGCGTCAGCGTCAGGCTGGCGCGCGATAACAACTCGAGTTGAGGCGCATAGCTCACTACGATCGGATCGCCCGGCAGATCGGATGCGCCTCGCGCATCCAGGCCGCCTCCGTGCGTCAGGACAAGCTGAACGCCAATTCCGGTGCACGCTTCGGCAAAACAGCGAAACGTCGCCTCGCGCCCGTTCTGCAGCGTGCCCAGCGAAGCATAAACCAGTGGCCGGCCATCCAGCTTTTCCCAAGGAAAAGGAATCGCTTGCGGTGACGGGCGTCGAAGCGGCCCCACGTAATGGAAGGATTTAGGAAGCTGCCGGCGCGGATAGTCGAATGCGGGCGGCTGCTGGCTGATCTGCGCCAGTCTCGAAAAGCTCTGCTCGGGATGGTGGTGTTCCGGCAGTTTCCACCTTTTCCGATATTTGGAAATGACCTGAATGATCGGCCGCATGAGCAAATCCGACGTCGCGTAACCGATCTGATTGCGCACCCGGGCAGGCCAGCTATCGCGATACGGCCACGCGGTAAACGGCGGCGGCACGGAGGGCTCGCGATTCAGCGCCAGCGCGTTGCATATGGTGACGAGCGGCAGGCAGATGTGCTCCGCTATCGTCCTGCCGGCAGGCTCGGTCTGATCCGCCAGCAGGAATCCCACACCCGCCTCGCGTAAAGCGGCGGGCGCCTCGCGGCACAGCATCTCGGTCGCGTTCCGGATGGCTTCGACGGTGAAGCGCAGCGCGGCCAGGCCTTTCAGCCGCGTGAGTTTGGCAAGCCATTCAGGAAACGACCCAACGGGATGATCGCGCGCCCCAATCGCAACAAAGTCGAGCCCTTCGACCCGCGCTCGCTCCTCGACATCCGGCATGTGAAAAAGCGTCACTCGATGGCCGCGCGCTATCAATTCGCGGCCCAGCGCTCCGAACGGATGAATGTGTCCTGGAACAGGCGGACTAATAATTCCGAAATGCATCAGCGCCGCTATTGAAGATCCTCGCGCAAAATGGACGCGGTGTCTGGTGGCGCCTATCCGCGCCCTTTGCGCTCATTTGCAGGCGCGCAGACCCTTCTGATAGAGAATACGCAACGAGTGCTGCAAACTGGGGCTGCTCATGCGGCAGTAGCAATCGCCGGTCGGCAGAGTGGACGTCAAGCGGGCGTATGCTTCCGCCAAATTGTGATAAGGAATGCCGGGGAAATAGTGGTGCAGCGCGTGATAACGCAACCCCACAGGAGCCCAAAGCTCCGTCCACCAGGCTCCAGGCGTATCAATCGAATCGATGAGCTGCCCGACACGGTCCAGCGGCTCGCCCGAGCTCTCGTAGGCGTGCGCACCCAACGTGCGCAGCGTGTTCACAAAGCTGGCCAGGCCCACTACGACGAACCAGATAGCAAAGAAGCGCCACGGCAGCAACCCGTACGCTGCGAATCCGATGAGTGCCGCCCAGGCCGCGAACACGGCCGCGCTGTGCCGCCTCACTTTGCTAATTAGCTCTGGCGTAGCCTCACGCCGGTACCGCACATTCATGGTGAGCGACGACAGGCAGACGGCCAGCCAGCGCTGAAAGGGCGGCCACAAAAGCCCCACCGGCGTCAGCACCAGGAACCGGACCAGCAAGACCGCTGGAATAAAGAACGCTTCCAGTGCAAAGACGCATGTCATACGGCTGTCTTGAGCGAACGGCAAATACTCCGGATCCTGGGATGTTCCGTAGGTGCTCAGCTTGTGGTGGCTCTGATGGACGCCCACATAGACGAACGAAGGCATCAGAAGCAGGTAGCCGGCCAACAGGTTCCAGGCCATCTCAAAACCCGGCAGCGTGCGCTGGTTCTGATGGGTGATCTCGTGCAGAAAGCAAAGCGACCGGTATAGTGCGAGAGCGGCCAGCACCACGCAGAGGGCCATAGCGGGCGAAAATGGCCGAAGCAGCAAAGCGGCGACAAACGCGCTCCAGCCCACTAGGCTCGTGGCCAGCAGATCGGCCCAAAAAAGCGCGGGCCGCACCCGGTGAAGATCGCGCACCAGCGAACGCATGTGCGCATCGTCCACTTCGAACGACGAATCATTGCGCAAGCTCTCCCGGGTCTTGAGAAGCGGCTCGCCTCCGGACGGAAGGGCTACGGTTTCTAATAGCGCTGATTTGTGCAAGGCAGGGGCTGAGCTTATTAGAGCATTAACAGGAAGAATGGGTCAATTCCCCAAGCTGTCTTCCGGCCTACAATGAAAAATCTACACTAGAAAAACTGCTGGCTCGCTCAGCCGCCGGGAAGCAGCAGGCAGCGCAGCAGCATAGGGAACCTGGGCCGTGCAAACCGGCGCTGCACGGAATCGGCTAAGTCTTGTAAAATCTTGGATTCCTGCTCCTCAGTGATAAATTCGTCAATCACCAGGACGCTCGGATCGGGCTTGCCTACAGGTCCTGTCCTCATCCCCTCCTCACCGATTCCAATCGTCACTATGAAGTTTTTTCCATCTCCCCGGCATGACCTAACGATTCCAATTCCTGTATAATCTTTTCCTATAAGCGTTACTTTGGTTTTCTCGTTCACTTTGAGGGTGCTTTTTATGACAGCTTCCGATAAGTGAGTTTCGAGCACCTGTACAAATTCCTCCCTCGACGGGGAGTTGGGAGCCTCAGACCAGCACAGAAGGGCTTGGTCTGACTCCGAATCAGAACTAGTGTGGCCTGATGACATCTCGACCTGATTTTTTCAACCTCCAGAGGCCGGCTGGTTCTATCTTGTGGACAACTGTTTGGAAAGATCAATGGTCCTCGGAAAATTTTTTTGTGGCGCTCAAGGCCGCTACACAGTACACTGATGAAAAACAATTCATGTGTCGATAAGAAAATCGTATGCATCGCGCCCACTTCAATACTGAGGTGCTGCCGCGACGCAGTACGGATCTGATTGGAACCCTGTAGGACAACACCCTGGAGAGATACAGACGCCTACTCATGCAACAAAATTACCGATTTCAGCTACTCGCTCCTCCTGAGACCCCCTGCGGCGGCGCTTTCGGCCGGCCGAATATTAATAAGCAACTGTATGACCACTTCTTGGCTTCAGTTCAGAGATTGCGCGGCTGTGTGTATCTCAAGGACGGTGCCATTCAGGAATCGGAACTCGATGACGAGGGACGGTTTTCCATGCCAGGCGACAAGCGAAGCTGGCATTTTCTGCTCGTTGATCCCTCCCAAAATGTAATCGGCGGCGCACGCTATTTAGTACACCCCCACAGCGTAAATTTTGACCAACTGCGCGTAAGGCATTCCGCCTTAGCCAATGATCCGCGGTGGGCTGATAAGGTTCGCTGCGCCGTCGAGGATGACCTCCGCACCGCCCGCCAGAACAATTTCTCCTATGTCGAAATCGGAGGCTGGGCCTTGGCCGAGGAGTGGCGCGGCACGCGCGCAGCGCTTGAAATACTGGTCGCCTCCTATGCGCTGGCTCACTTGTGGGGCGGTTGCCTGGGCGCGTGCGCAGCCACAGCCCGCCATGGCTCCTCGTCGATTCTGCGTCGCATCGGCGGCTCTAGCTTCCGGGTAGCCGGCGAAGCTCTGCCCCCTTATGAGGACCCTCAGTACGGCTGCCAGATGGAGCTCCTGCGGTTCGACTGCCGCACGCCTTCAGCGCGTTTTGTGCCGTTGATCGCTCAGCTCCGCGGAAAACTGGCCGGCCTGTCGATTCTCCGGCCGGCGGCGAAGACCATGTGGCACACGTCCCCAGCTTGGGTTGCGGCGCGCTCTGCCTACCAGTTGGCATAGCAAGAGCGCCTTCCGTTGCCTCTGGAACAGCTAGCGCGCGCGCTGGACCGCTGGGCACAAGTGCTCGGCTCGGAATACCTCTCACGCGATCCGCGCCTGCTTCGCCAAGCCGAAACCGCCACCTTCGCCACCACCCTGCGGATTCCCGCCATTTTGCGTCCCCGCGACCGGCGGCAAGTCCAGGAATGCCTGCGCATCGCTAACCAGTTCGGCATATCCCTCTATCCGATTAGTAGCGGAAAGAATTGGGGCTATGGCTCGCGCGTCCCGCCGTCCGATGGCTGCGTTCTACTCGATCTCGGGCGTTTGACCCGCATCATCGATTTCAACGAACAGCTCGGCTACGTCACGGTCGAGCCCGGCGTCACGCAGCAGCAGCTATACGGGTTTCTGAAACAACGCGGCTCGAAGCTGTGGCTCGACGCTACCGGCTCCAGTCCGCATTGCAGCCTCATCGGTAATGTGATGGAGCGCGGTTTCGGGCATACTCCATATGGCGATCACTTCGCTCATGTCTGTGGTCTGGAAGTCGTGCTGCCGAACGGCGATGTCATCGAAACGGGGTCGGCGCGTTTCCCGGGTTCCACCACCGCGGCCGTGAACCGCTGGGGTCTGGGGCCTAGCCTTGACGGGCTATTTTCTCAGTCCAATCTGGGCGTCGTCACTCGCATGACCGTTTGGCTGATGCCCGAGCCGGAATGCTTCGAGGCGTTTTTCTTTCGCAGCGAAGATCCCGACGGGCTTCCGGCCCTCATCAATGCTCTCCAGCAGCTTCGGATGCGGGACATCCTGCGCAGCTCCATTCATATCGCGAACGACTATAAAGTCTTGAACGGCCTTCAGCAATACCCGTGGCAGGAGACCGGCGGCCAAACACCGCTCTCGCGCGAGCAGATGGCCCATTTCCGAAAAAGCCTGACGTTCGGATACTGGAATGCCTCCGGCGGCCTCTATGGAACCCCAAAACAGGTCTCCGAAGCCAAGCGCCTGTTGCATCTGGCGCTCCGCCGGCAAAACGGCAAGCTCCGGTTCCTCAGCGAAAAGAACTTGCGGCTCGCTCGCCGCTTCGCAAAGCCCTTCAGCCTTCTGACACGCTGGGACGTCACCCGTACCATCGAAATCGTCGAGCCCGTTGTCGGCCTTATGCGCGGAGTCCCGACCAGTCAAACGCTCGCCTCGGCGTACTGGCGCAAACGAACGCCGGTCCCCGCGAATCCCGATCCCGACGCTGACGGATGTGGCCTGCTGTGGTATGCGCCGGTCGCACCCGCTTCCGGTCAAGACGTAGCCAAGCTGGCGGAGCTGGCCACTAGCACCCTGCTGCAGTCCGGCTTCGAGCCTATGATCTCGCTCACCATGCTGACCCCGCGCACGGTCTATGCGGTTGTTTCCATTACCTATGATCGGGAAGTTTCGGGGGAAGACGATCGCGCCATGGAGTGCTACTTCCATCTGGCCGGACGCTGCACGGAGGTCGGCTATTATCCCTATCGCCTCGGCATTCAAGCCATGCCCGCACCCACGGGTGCGGAGGCCTATAGGACCGTCCTGGCGCGGCTCAAATCAGTCCTCGACCCCAACGGCATATTAGCCCCTGGGCGCTATGAGGAGCGAACGGAAATGCGGCCTGAGACACGAAACCGCAGTTACGCAACGTAGCGCAACTGCGGTGTGAATTTAGAAGATGCCAGACTTTAGGATTTGCGAGCTTTGCGCCGCGAAACCAAGCCAACGCCCAGCAACCCAGCGCCCATAAGAAGCATGGAAGCCGGTTCAGGAATCGTGGTCGGGATCACAGTAGCTGTAAACGTAGCTGAAAACGGGGTGTCAATCGGCAGGTTGGTAAACAGATCCGCCACCGTCTGCCCGTCGAACGTTGCCGAGAACGTGCCAGTGAACGTGTCTGCCTTCGTGCCGGTGTTCGTATCCCAGACATAGCCGTCGACGTCAAAGGAAGCAACGGCGCCATCCGGTGTGTCAGTTAGCGTGAAAGGCGATCCTGCAAGGCTCCCCACTGGAATGTTGGTCGCCCACAGTTGCAGATTGGATCCACCGGTGTCGAACGTCATAAAGGCGCTCGGTAGCGTAACGGCCCCGGGAGGCTCGTTCAAGCTCTGGATCATCCCGAATTCACCCGTCGTAACACCAGCGCTTGAAAACACACCGGAGTTGACGAGCGAAACTTCAAAGGTCCCGTATCCCGGAGCCGGTGTATAGGGGGCACCGTTGGGATACTGCCCGAAATCGATATAGTTTGAGCCGACTTGTGCGTCACCGTTGATTCCGAGTTGAATCGTGCTTGCCGAACTCGGTAACGCAAGACAAGTGGCCATGGCCGCAGCCAATAAAAATGTTGAAGCGCCTAATCGCACTTTTATTCCTCCTCCTATTTCTTACCATCAATTAGGCCAGTAGTAAACCTGAATATTACACCTGTATGCCGGCCCACACTGTGCCTTGGTAGTGAAGCCCTCTCAAAGCGACTACCGGCCTATAGACGAACCATGGCACATAATACGTATCGCAGAAAGTGCGACAACCCTGTGCGAATCAGTACTAAAACTGTGCAACACAAACGAACCTACACGGTTCTCATACCCCTAGTGGACTACTTTTGCAGCCCTGTGTTGCACGAGTCATTTCGACAAGGCAGGCTTGCTCAGTCGTGGGATTTTCGACGCGGTGATATCTAAATTCCTATGCAAACATTCGGCTTAGCCCTTGCAACCATGGGGGTTTTTGCCGCACAATGTGTTCGGAGTGTTAGAAGAAGTACTTACACGGAAAGAGGGCTTCAGGATTATGGAGAGAGAATTGATAGCGCTCCCAGTCGCGCGCTGGATGAGCAAACGTTCATATACCAACCGAAGGGCACGGCCTCATAGGGTCGGAATGGCCACGGCCGCTAGCCTGTTCTTGCTGGCGGCTATTCCGGCGACATTGCCGGCGCAAACCAATTTTGCCGAATTTCCAGTACCAAGTGGCTCGACCAGTGTTCCACAGGGAATTACGACCGGGCCGGACGGCGCCGTATGGTTCGTCGAAACTTCACCGAATGCCGGAGCCGCCAAGATTGGCCGTATTGACGTCAATGGTGTGTTCACCGAATACGTTCTGGCAGCCAACTCCGAGCCGCAGCAGATTGTGACAGGGCCGGACGGAAATCTGTATTTCACTGCCGGCTCCGGAGGGTCTAACTTTATCGGACAGATCGTTCCGTCGACTGGGGTCGTGACTGAAAACACGATTCCCACCCCTAATGCCTCGCCGACCGGAATTGCGGTCGGTTCCGATGGCAACATCTGGTTTGCGGAAGCCGCGCCCGGAGTGAATGCCATTGCAGCGGTGTCTACCACGGGCGTCTTTTCCATCGTGACGCCGATTGTCATTCCGACAGCCAATGCGATCCCTACTTGGCTCACGCTAGGCCCTGATGGCAATATTTGGTTTACCGAACAAAACGCCAATAAAATCGGCGTGGTGCGATCGGGCGCCATTTCCGAATATACCGTTCCAACAAGTAATAGCGAACCATTCGCCATCGTTTCGGACGGAACCAATCTGTGGTTCACCGAAAGAAACGGAAACAAAATCGGGAAGATTACGACGAGCGGAACGATTACGGAATCTCCAACGCTGCCGACTGCGAACGCAGGACCGTTGGGAATTACGCACGGCCCTGACGGCGCTATGTGGTTCACCGAATCATCCGCCGACAAGATCGGTCGTATTACAACCACCGGTAACAACATCACTGAATATTCAATCCCGACTCCCGACGCGGGACCGTATGGCATCGTCAAAGCCTCCGACAATGCGCTCTGGTTTACGGAGGCAAATGCCGGCGCAATCGGCCGCATCTCTGAGATCAACTTTGAATCGTTCGGGCAGGTGGGCGGCGCGCTCACTCAGGTTTCCATTGGCGCCGATGGCAGCGTGTGGGGAATCAACGCCGGACAGCAGGTCTACACCTATAACAACGCCACCGGCTCGTGGACTAATATTCCAGGCTCGCTGATGACGCTCGCGGTCGGCAATGCCAATGCCGTCTGGGGTCTCAATTACCAGAACGCCATTTATCATTTCGACTCCTCCGCCAACACTTGGACCCCAGTGCCCGGCGAGCTGAATTCCCTCGCGGTAGGCGCCGATGGCGACACCTGGGGGTTGAATGTCAACAACGGCATCTATCACTACAGCGCCTCGACCAAACTCTTCTCCGAAGTAGGTGGAACGCAAGCTCGCCTGTCATTGCTCGCGGTCGGATCGGCGGGCGCCGTCTATGGCGTGAATAGCAATGGCGGTGTCTACTGGTACAACCCGGGTTCGGGCTATTTCCAGTGGGTCGGCAACAGTGTCGGATTCGGTACCACTCCGGGCAGCTTGGCAGTCGGGGTTGATGGCGACCTCTGGGCCGTCAAAAGCGGCGTAGCCTACCACTACGACGTTTTGCACAACACCTTCGCCGCCACCACCGGCGTCAGCGGCGTCAGCCAGATCGTGGTCGGTTCCGGCGCCTCGGTGTTCGCGCGCAACTCCTCCGACGATGTGTTCCAGTGGGATGCGACGAGCCAGACCTGGATTCAAATCCCGGGCAGCTTGGTTGACATTGCAGTCGGCGCCAACGGCACCTTCTGGGGCGTCAACAGTTCGCAGCAGATCTACCGGTTGCTCGGCGCACCCACACGGCCTTATCAAGCCCTGTCGATCATTTCAGGAGCCACTCTCGACCAGATCTCGGTCGGCGCGGACGGCACCGTTTGGGCCGTCAGCTCCGGCACCGTGGAGTACTTCAACCGCGGCACCCAATCCTTCCAAGCTGTTGCCGGCGCGCCGGCGATGTCGCAAGTCTCGGTTGGCGCGGGCAACGATGTTTGGGGCGTCGACTCTAGCGGCAATATCTACGAATACATGGCAGGTTCTTCTCCAACCTGGCAGGTGATTCCCGGCGCATTGAACCTGGTCCAGGTTGGTGCGGACGGCCAAGTCTGGGGCATCAACGCCAGCGGCGAAACTTACTACTACAACTTCCCCGGCTGGGTCCAGATACCGGGCAATCTCGGAATACTGTCCGTCGGCGCCGACAGCACCGTCTGGGGCATCAACGCCGGGCTCCAGGTCTATCAGTACAGCGGCCAGGAGAACGGCGCTGTCGGTTCCTGGAATAACATCTCGGGATCACTCATGCAGGTCTCGGTCGGCAACGCTACTAACATCTGGGGCGTGAACGAGCAGGATCAGATCTACTCCTACCAGAATGGAGCGTGGGTGAACCCCTCGGGCAGCCTGGACAGCATCTGGGCCACCTTCGACGGCGCAGTCTGGGGCGTCAATACGAGCGGCAGCCTGTACCAGTGGAAGGGCAACAGCTTCGGCTTAGTTGCCAATAATGTGTCGTATGCCGTTGTTGGAAACGCCACCAACGTCTGGGCTATTAACGCGACCACCGGCGCTGCATACGCTTGGTTCTAATTCAGTAACTCACGGGCATGGCTGCAGCGATCCTGCAGCCATGCGACAGCATTGTCCTTGCGTATAACACAAACACGGGGGCGACTTACTCGCACTTCTAAGGAGCCCTCGTATGAGCAGTTATAGGCTGGTAACTCGCTTACTAAGTACTATCTCTGCTTGTAGCTTACTCGCAGCAGGAGCTCCCATTTCCAGCCCCCATCCGAGGTGCGTTCGCTAAACCGGCAAATCGGCGCCGCAGACCCGCTTGGGTGAGCAACCATTCCAGCGGCCACCGGTAGCAATCTCGGCGGTTTTTCTGACGGAGAAATGCTCTTGAATGCCCGAATTCCGCTCAAGTTCAATTGCTGGCTTCTCTGCTTATGCCTAGGTTGAACGTGGAGACGATCTTGTGAGCCGAACTGCATTTCTGATGAACAGCTTCAGTACATCACTGTTTGGTGGTGCTGTACGCGCCACTAAGATGCGGATTTAGGCGCAGATTTTCTAGGCATTCTGTCTTGAATTCAGTCGTTGTTGCATCATAAGGTCAACAGCCGGACGTGACCAATCGATGTACATCTCTGCCCAAATTATAGCCGCACAGCACTGCAGCACTGCAATGCGCGTAAGCCACGTTAAAAAGCTTGCGCGACGCCGTTTCGTAAGTGCCTCGCGGTTCCCTTTTTGGTGCTGACTCGACAATCGAGTCATGTCCCTAAACCACGGATGAACCGAATTGAAAAACACTGAAAGCAGTGAAGAGACGATCCGCCGTGTTCTTTCGAGCTACGATATCGGCCCGAAGCTTCGACGCTTGCGGCTGCGAAAAAAGATCGCATTAGTGGATCTGGGCAAACACACCGGACTCTCGGCTTCCATGCTCTCTCAATTGGAGAACGGAAAGCTGATTCCCACTCTACCGACCCTGGCTCGAATCGCGATGGTTTTCGATGTGGGGCTCGATCATTTCTTCGCCGACAAGAGCTCCAAGCGAACCTTCTCGATTGTCCGCGCCGGAGAGCGACTCCGATTTCCGGAGCTGCCCGATAGCGCGTTCCCTACCTACTTCTTCGAGGTGCTGATCTTCGGCTCCATGCAGAAGGCGATGTCGGCGTACATTGTCGAATTTCCCAGGCGTGAACCGAAAGACATACATGAACACTTCCACGATGGCTCCGAGTTCGTCCACGTGCTGGAAGGCACTCTCGCGATAAACTATCAATCGGAAGAACACGTACTTGGCGCCGGTGACAGCGTGTATTTCGACGGCTCCGAACCGCACTCCTATTGTGGCTTGTCCGATTCGCCCGCCCGCGCCATCGTCATCACGGTTCCGTTGCGGCTCTAGCGCACAGGGCGTCTTCCCTTTTGCTCATGGGGGCCCATTGTGCGTGGCAATACGAATCCTCCTGCTCTGGATTGGCTTCGTTTCGTATCTTTGCGTTCCGGCCTATGGTGCGGCCCATTGGACAGAGCTGAATATCGGCCCTTTCTACGTTGATACCGATTCCGACACCGGGGCTGCGCGCGACGCTTTGACGCAGCTCGAACAGGTCCGGTGGGTGCTTGGGGGCTTGCTGGAATCGAAAGACTTGCCGAGTGTATGGCCGATCCGGGTCGTACTGACCAATTCTGCAAAAACAAACCCAAGCAGCCATTTCGTTTGGCAAAACGCGTGTTATCTGCTGGTTAGCGCGCCAGGAACCCGCATCCCGCTCGACCAGGTTGCGGGCATCCTGCTCGATTCCAATACGCCACGGCTACCCGCCGACGTCGAATCCGGCCTGCGCCAGCTCTTTGCGACCCTGCAGGCAAAAGGCAGCCGGGTGACTTGGGGTGGCCCGCCGGCACATCCCGACCTGGCTTGGGCTCGCATGCAGCTCTTTGCAACCAGGTTCGAATATGGCGCCAGCTTTCACATTTTCATGAACGCGCTGAAAGGGAGCACGGTCCAGGCAGCCGAGCAAAACGCGTTTGGCAAAAATTCTAAGCTGTTAGAGCAGCAAGCCGAAGCAAATCTGGCATCCCGCAACTGGCAGGCGGTATCTGTCTCCGGCCGGCCGCTCGATCCCAAGCGCGATTTTGGCGAGCACTCGCTCGATCCAGCTATCGCCGCGGTCTATCTGGCGGATGTGGAGTTTTCCGCCAACCGTGACGCCGCCGAGGACGCATATAAAGCCGCTATCGAGGCGAAAGGGCCGGCCGCCGCGCTAGCTTACGAAGGCTTGGCGCACGTTGCCGAGAGCGAGCATCAGAATCCCAAGCCGTTTCTTGATGACGCGATCCACGCCGGCAGCCGGAGCGCCCCGGTGTATGTCGCGGCTGCAGACGGTCTCGATGCAGCCCAGGCCTTGCCGCTGCTGAAAAAGGCCGCCCAGTTAAATCCGCTGTGGGGCGAGCCCATTTTCAAACAGGCTGAGCTGGCCAGCGAGCCCGCGCAGAAAGAAGCGCTCCTTAAGCAGGCTACGCAGCTCGATCCTCGCGCCACCGAGTATTGGCTTGAACTGGCAAGAGTGCAGACGGACGCAGGCGAAGCCACCGCGGCCCAGGGCACCTGGCTACGTGCCGAAGACTCTGCCCCGAACGCCGCGGAGCGGGAGCGTATTCACCAGATGCGTCTGGATTCCGAACAGGAGCGGCTGGACGCAGCCGACGAAGCACGCCGCCGCGAGCGGGAAGCGGTGCACTTGGACGACGAACGCGCCCAGCAGGCGGAACTCGATCGCATTCGCGCTGCCGAAGCCAAAGCCAACCAGAGTGCGGACGCAGCTGCGGGAACAGCAGAGCCGGACAAGGTCGTGCCATGGGATGAAGTCGTGAAGCAAAAGAAGCTGCAGGGTGTCCTGGTGCGAGTCGATTGCCTGCACACTGCGACCCGGCTGTGGGTGAAGGACAAGACCGGCGGTTCGACTCAGTTGCTTTTGAAACAGATTCCACAGTCCGGCTTGGCCTGTGGTCCGCAGCACCCGCCACGACGGATCACTGTAGCCTATTCAGCCGAGCCAGACGAACGCTTCCACACCGTGGGAACGGTCGTTACCATGCAGGTTCAGTGACTCCGGTTGTGCGCAAAGCCAAGCCCGGAGACCTGCCGGCCGTGCTCGAAATTGAGCGCGAAACGTTCACAGAGCCCTGGGCAGCGAAAGATTTTGAGACCGACGATTGCCTGGTGGCGGAAATGGATGGCCACATTGTAGGATTCCTCGTTTCGCGCCAGACGTTTCCAGCCGCTGTGGGGGAACGGGCCGAGCGCGAGATCCTCAACGTAGCCGTGAGACTCGGGTACCGGCGCAAAGGAATCGCAACTGCCCTACTGAATCAAGAGCTTAGCCGCCGAGCAATCTTTTTCCTCGAAGTTCGCAAATCTAATCTCGCAGCGCGGAAGCTCTATGCCAAGCTGGGATTCGTCGAAGTCGGCCGTCGGGCGGAATACTATGACTTCCCTGTGGAAACAGCTATTGTCATGCAGATGAAATGATGCTAATTATTGGATGCGGCCCGCCCCCAGCGCTGGCTGCGAGTGAATAATGCACTCATACCCACCGGGCCCGATTCTTTCCCCCAAATTTCCGAACCAGACTCGGCGTGGTCACTCGATAAAGGAGAGCCCTTCATGGAGAATCACACCCAAGACGAAGACTTGAAAGCGCATCTGCTAACGAGCAACGAGCAATTCCGCTCGTTGGCCGAGCAGCATGCGCAATTGAAGAAGAAGATTGAGGAGATCGAGTCCAAACCTCATGTCACTGGGGAGGACGAATTGGAAGAACACCGCTTGAAAAAGCTGAAGCTGCGGATCAAAGATCAGATGAACGAACTGATGGCGCAGTACCGCCACGCAAGCGTAAGTTAGGCCTACCGAATTTCCTCGTCAGGGGAGCCCAAGCTGGTTTTCCTGACGATCAGCCAAGTCCAATCGAACAATTTGAACTACGGGCTTGAGTTCGCCTAGTTGTCGTTGCTGCTGGGCGACGTTGAGGTGCTGGTGCTCGACGGATCGCTGTCGCCCGTATCGGATGGACGGCGCTTCAGCTTCGGACGATCCTCATCATCGCCGTTGGACTTCTTCGACGGATCGGTCTCGTCCTCAATCGGCGTGTTCGAGTTCGGGTTGCGCCGCAGCGTGGGCTTGTTCGGATTGTCGCTAGCCTTATCAGGCCGGCGCTGATTTTCGAGCATCGCCAAGCGCGCCTTCACATCGTTGAATTCGGAAGTAGTGACAACGTATTCAGGCCGCGGCTTCAGGCCCGCGATCTCCTTCTGCGATTTCGCGATGCGATCTTCGGTGGGCGGATGCGTTTCGAACAGCTTCGAAACCGTGCCGGGCTTGCGCTTCTCCAGCGTTTGGATCTTTTCGAAGAAGTCTACAAAAGCAGTAGGATCGTAGCCGGTCTTGTACATATATTGAATGCCGAGGTAATCCGCTTCGGCTTCAAAACCGCGCTGGAATTTGAGGAAGCCCATAGGAATGAGCAGACCGGAAGCCTCGTAGATGCCATAAGCAGCCGCGCCGCCCATAAAGATGAGAGGGATGGTGGCCAACTGCGCAATCTCTCCGCGAGTAGCTTGCCGGGTGCCGTGACGCGCGGCCACGTGTGCGATTTCATGCGCCATCACGCCAGCCAATTCCGCTTCCGTGTCGGCGTGCAGGATGAGACCAGATTGGACGAAAAAGAACCCGCCGGGCAAGGCGAACGCGTTGATTGTGGGATCCTCGATTACCTTAATGGTGAAAGGCACCTTGGCGTCCGAGTTCCGCACCAGATTCTGGCCGATGCGGTTGACGTATTCCGCCACCACCGGATCGTTGATGATCTTCGATTGCCGCTCGACCTGCTGCGCCAACTGCTTCCCCAGCGCGATCTCTTTTTCTAGCGAGTAAAAGTTGACCTTTCCACTGACGTTGCGATCGCCAATCGCATCCGGGTCCTTTTCTTTATCGTCTTTCGGAAAGGCGGTGAATGGTATTGCCAACACCACGGCCAAAGCAAGGCTGACCGGGGATCTGAGGGGAATTAGTTGCCGCATGGGATTCCTTTACACCGACGCGCTTTGCGCAAGAGAGCTGGGAACACGGAAATTGGTCTGACTCCAGTATAGAGCCAAAAATCGAGGGTGGAACTGGTAATTCTCGCTCATCAGGAGATCTCCCGGCAGCTCACGACTGCTCCGAACGCGCTCAAGTGACCTACCGTGTGGCTGCCGGGAACCCAGGAGATTCACAACCGTTAACGTATGCTCGAAGAAATGGGTTACGAAAAACTCGCGGACGCGGTGGAAGAGACGTTGCAAACACGATATCGCGACGAATTCCCAGTCACCAGCGAACTCATTTACTTGAACCACGCAGCGGTCGCGCCCCTGTGCCGGCGCGCTTCGGAAGCCATCAAGCACCTGGCCGACGATGTGTGCCGGTACGGGTCTTTGCACTACGACCGATGGGTGGAAGGCTACCAAGGCCTGCGGCAAGCGGCGGCGAAGCTGATCAACGCTTCCCCCGCGGAGATTGCGCTTGTCAAGAATACTTCGGAAGGCATTGCGATTGTTGCGCAAGGCTTCGACTGGCGATCGGGCGACCGTGTGGTTGCATTCCGGGAAGAATTTCCGGCCAATTACTATCCTTGGGCGCGTCTCGAGAAGCGCGGCGTTCGGCTGAGTTGGCTCTCCATTTACGATCCGTTCGACAAAATCGCCGAAGCGATTTCGGGGGCCCGTTTGCTGGCGGTCAGCTTCGTCAATTACTTGAGCGGATTTCGAATGGATTTGAAGGCGATCGGCGAAGTGTGCCAACAGCGCGGCTGCTTCTTTTTTGTGGATGCGATCCAGGGGATGGGCGCGTTCCCTATCGATGTGGAGGCGTGTCATGTTGACGCGCTTTCAGCGGACGGGCACAAATGGATGCTGGGGCCCGAGGGAAACGGCGTGCTGTATGTCCGGCGCCGATGGCAAGAGTTGATCGAGCCGGTTGAATTCGGATACACGAATACGGCGAGGTATGCCGATTACGGCTTACGCGACATGACGCTGCGGCCCGATGCCGGACGATATGAATGCGGCACATTAAATACTGTCGGCTGTTTTGGACTGCGCGCGGCCGTGGAGTTTCTGTTGGAAGTGGGTGTAGCCAACATCGCGTACGAAGTGCAAGCGATAGCCGATCAATTGGCGATGGGAGTTCGCCAACAAGGCTACCAACTGATGATCGAGCGGACACCGGACACGGGCTCCGGGATTGTTAGCTTTCGTCATCCATCTATCGATTGCCGCTCGATTGTGTCCGAGTTGAAGCGCAACCGGATCTTGGCGGCTCCGCGGCAAGGATGGGTCCGCATGTCGCCACATTTCTATATCGGCCCGGGGGAAATCGAACAGGTGCTGCGGGTGTTGCCGGCCGTGTAACGCGTGCATATGGCGGCACGGTTCGCTATCATAGGAAGGTTCGCATTCTCTTCCGGTTAGGCCTTGCTGTGCTTGCGCGCTCGCCTTGGAAGAAACCAACGCAAAGGTTTAAGTTATGTACGCTGTGATTGAAACAGGCGGCAAGCAGTATCGCGTCGTCCCAGGCCAGACAATAGAAGTAGACACGCTCGCCGGCGACGTCGGCGCGGACGTGCACTTCGATCGAGTGCTGGCGATTTCCAATGATTCGAACGAGCTGGTGCTGGGTGAGTCTCTAAAGTCCGCCCGCGTGCGGGGCAAAATTGCCGCGCATGGCCGGGGCGACAAGGTGCTGGTCTTCAAATTTAAACGCAAGAAGCAATACAAGCGCACCATTGGGCACCGGCAAAACTACACGCGCGTGGAAGTACAGGAGATTTTGACGTAGCGGCCCCGCGTCTCTAAGGAACTTGTCATGGCACACAAAAAAGGTTTAGGCAGCTCCAAGAATGGCCGCGACTCGAATTCGCAGCGGCTGGGCATCAAGGTATTCTCGGGCGAATTCGTTACGGGCGGATCCATCATTGTGCGGCAGCGCGGGACGCGCTATAAGCCGGGGAAGAATGTAGGGCTCGGCAAAGACGATACTCTGTTCGCCACGGTGCCGGGAACAGTTGAATTTCGGGACCGCGGACGCTTGGGCAAATTCGTCAATATCATCGCGCAGAGCTAGCGCAGCTACCGGCGCGTTTTTTCGATTCCACCTGTGTTCATCGATGAAGTCATCATCACCGTAAAAGCCGGCGATGGTGGTAATGGGTGTCTGGCTTTCCGGCGCGAAAAGTACGTCCCTCGCGGCGGCCCGAGCGGCGGCGACGGCGGACGTGGCGGCGATGTGGCTCTGGTTTCGAGCGAGCATTACAACACGCTGCTGCATTTTCGCTTTAACCCGGAGCATACGGCGGAGCGCGGCAGGCACGGCGAAGGAAGCAATCGAACCGGGCGCGATGGCGTAAGCCTCGAACTGCCGGTTCCGGTGGGCACCACGCTTTTCAATGCCGAAACCGGCGAACAACTTTTCGACTTCACCGCGCCGGGGCAGCACTTCACGGTGGCGCACGGCGGGCGCGGAGGACGCGGAAACGCGCGTTTCGCAACCTCCACTCATCAGGCGCCCACCGAGCACGAAGAAGGAAAACCAGGCGAGTTCTTCAAGCTGCGGCTTGAGTTGAAGCTGCTTGCCGATGCTGGGCTGGTCGGGTTCCCAAACGCCGGGAAGTCCACTCTCATTTCGCGCTTGTCGGCGGCCAAACCGAAGATCGCCGATTATCCATTCACCACACTGGAACCGCATCTCGGAGTGGTACAAGCGGGCGATCGGACATTTGTGCTGGCCGACATGCCCGGTTTGATCGAAGGCGCGCATGAGGGTCACGGCCTCGGCACTCAGTTTTTGCGGCACATTGAGCGCACACGGTTGCTGGTGCATTTAGTCGATGTGTCGGATTTCAGCGGCCGCGAGCCGGCGGAAGACTTCGAGGTAATCCTGCGCGAGCTCGGCGAGTTTAACGCCGAGCTGTTGCACCGGCCCATGCTTGTGGTGGCAAGCAAGATCGATGCGTGCCAGAATCCAGAGCGCATCGAGCAAGTGAGATCGAAAGCACGCGCCCACGAAATGCCGTTCTATGAGATATCGAGCGTGACGGGCGCTGGTCTCGATGAACTGCGGTACGCGATGGCTGAGCAGTTATTTCCCGCGGCAGAGAAAGCTACAATCTCAAGCGGAAGCTAAACTCTGCCGGTGCAGGGCCCGGTCTTCAAAACCGGAGTGCGGCATTTTCGGTGTCACGGGTGGGTTCGACTCCCATTAGCTTCCGTAAATCATTTATAATCAATAGCTCATCGGATTCATCCGGCGTTGCCACGTTTGATCGAGGCCCTAAGCAAGCTCGAATCTTCTCAACGTCTTTAAGTATGTTGAAGGCCCGGGGTGCGTGGTCGCGTGTCGAGTTTATAGTACTGCCAGAACTCGCTTTCGGTTTCGCCAGAAAGTTTCGCGTAATCGATGCGTCTTGTTCGTGTTCTCACATCTTTAGCAAGGACCTTACAGGAGAAAAAATGAGGATCGGTTACTTTGCATTGCTCGGATTAGCGGCGGCGGTTGCGGTTGCGCCAGCCGCGATGGCAGACGAATTTGCTTTCTCGTTCAACGGAAATGGGATCAGCGCTAGCGGCGTGTTCTCGGTTGGACAGCAGACCGCTAACTCTAGCAATCCCCCCGGCTATGAGATCACCGGCATCAGTGGAACGTTTTCGGACACGAACGTCAATGTCTCTGGTGCGATTACCGGGCTCGTCACCCCGGTATCGTATGTGAACAACCCTCTGGTCTCTGGTTTTGCAAGTACCTCAGGTGGTCTATCCTACGACGACGTGTTTTACCCGGCAGGAAACTCTCCTGCGGTCTGCTACGCACTCATCAACAACGTCCCTACGCTAACCTATCCATTTTCCGGAGGCCTCTTGGACATCTATGGCCTGGCGTTTAATATAGCCGGACCCGGAGGATACGTCGGTGAGTTTTGGAGCAACGGCGATGTGGGAGGCGGCCCCATCGTCTACGCGGCGGGGCTTGCGAATGCGACTAGCCTCGTCGACAACCCGAACTCCGGCGCCGACTCCTCAGTGCCCCCGGGACGGTACGGCTCGTTTACGGCGAGTCCTGTCCCGGAGCCTGGTTCGCTGTTGTTGCTCGGCATCGGCCTGTTCGGCCTGGTTGCCGTATGCGCTCGTCAGAGCAGGCTGTCCTCGTTCCGCAAAGGCGTGTAGCCGTTTCCATTGAAGGTGGCGGGCACCGCAAGGTACCCGTCACAGATCATGTTTCGGAACTGTGCCGCAAAGGAGAGCTCCACCCCCGATGCCGCATGTCCGCTGGCGCGCGGGCCGCGTGTTTGTTCATGAAATACTAAGGCGTGTTGCTTCGGTTATGTCGAGTCTGAATCGTTGGTCCCTGCGCATTCCATTCAACACAGCTTCTAATCACTTCTGGAATGCGAAAGCAGGAAAGACTAGTCGTCAGGGTCTCGTAGTTCGATCTAGCCTCTTCGAAGGTAGCGTCTAGGTTTTGTGCGATTTCCTGGTCGTCATAGCCTGCGGCCAACAAGCAGAACAGCGTTCTCTGGTTCTCTGTAAGCTGCTTGCCCGGGGACGCGCATTGCCAGTTCGGCTCCTCGAGCAGCTTTGAGGAGACCCTCGGACTCAAGAATCGGCCGCCCTTCGCGACAACTCGTATCGCCCGCGTGAGATCTGTTTGGACTGAGTCAGCCAGGACGTATCCGCGCGCCCCCACCTTGAACCCCTCCGAAACGTACTCTTCATCTGCGTGCGCGCTTACGAAAACGATTCTGACGTCCTCCGCCTTCAGGGAAATTTCGCGAGCAGCCATAATCCCAGTTGCGTGCGAGAACTGAATGTCAAGAAGCACGACGTGCGGGCGCTTGTACTCCGCTAACACGGTTGCTTCACGCCCGTTTGCGGCCTCGCCAACGATGCTAATTCCGGGTTCTCTCTCCAGCAACACGCGCAGGCCGATTCGGATGATCGGATGATGGTTACAAAGTAGAACTCGGATCGGGTCCATGCTCAGCGACTAATCGATTTCTATCCGGCCGACATCGGCATGGTACCGGTTCTCGCCATCCGGAAACATCGTGTCGCGGCGGTAATTCCGCTGTATTTCGGCATTAGAAACAGCGCGCCTGAAGGTCTGTGACGGCTTCTTTCGGAACGGGAACGATTAAACTCGGGCGGAGAAAGAAGGTCTACCGCCATTTGAGCGGGCAAAATCACGTCCTCAGGGTATAGCGTCAGTCGATATCCAGCCTTAGATTGGACTTAGCAGACCAAGCCTACCGTGAGGCGAATGCACAAGGATCAGGAAAACTAGACGCCTGATAACAATGAGAAATGATTTGCCGGCCATCTTGCATTCCTCGTGCGTAAATCGCCAACCCAGATTTTCGAGAATTGGTTGGTTGATGTGCGGCGGGGCATTAATAGGCATTCTTGCGTCATGTGGCAGAAACGATGTCGCACAAGCGGGCGCAACCGGTTCTCCGTCCAGCTCAGCTCCGGAAGTCGCGGTTACGAAAGTAACGAGAAAGCCGATGGCCCGTTACTTAACCATCTCGTCTGAACTGGTGCCCTTCCAGGAAATAGATGTGTATGCGAAGGAATCGGGCTTCGTCTCGAAACTCTACGTTGATTACGGCTCCCGCGTGAAGAGCGGACAGCTCATGGCTGTTCTGGAAATTCCAGAGTTACAGGCTCTTTTGCAGGAGGATCAAGCCTCGATCAAGAGCATGGCGGATCAGGTCACCAATGCTGAGCATGAATTAGGCCGAATCGAGGCACAACATACAGTCGTTCATCTCCAATACGATCGCTTGAACAATGTGGCCAAGAGCAAACCAGGGCTCGTGGCACAGCAGGAGGTGGACGACGCCCAAGGCAAAGATTTGGCTGCCGAATCACAAGTGGAGGCTGCGAAGTCCCGCCTTCAGTCGGCGCAAAGCCAATTGGCCGTCGTGCAATCCAAATTGACCCACGATCAAGCGCTCTATGACTACTCCAAAATCACTGCTCCCTTTACAGGTGTTGTCACTCAGCGATATGCAAATCTCGGAACGCTTATGCAAGGAGGGACTAATTCGACGCAGGCGCTACCGTTGGTGAGGCTATCGCAGGAAGACTTGTTTCGCTTGGTAATACCGGTGCCGGAATCTTACGTCCGATACATCAAAATAGGTGATCAGGTTAGCGTCCGAGTCCCGTCTTTAGACAGAGACTTCCCCGGCAAGGTCGCTCGGTTTTCCGTTGATGTTAGCGATTCTACACGTACCATGCATACGGAAGTCGATGTTCCAAATCCGCAGGGTGTATTGATTCCGGGCCTCTATGCGGAGGCGACGCTGACTCTCGACAGGCGAGGCGACGCGCTAGTGGTCCCTCTACAGGCGATTAATCAAGAAGGCAGCAAAGCAAGCGTCCTGGTCGTCGACCCATCCAACACGATTCGAATTCGGGAGATCGATCTTGGGATTCAAACCGACAACGACGCTGAGATTTTGTCCGGTTTACAGGACGGCGATACCGTTGTGATTAGTGATCGAAGCGGGCTGCGGCCGGGAGAGACAGTTAGGCCCAAGCTTACCCAAGCTGCCAGGTATCAAAGTCAAAGCTGACAAGCCGCACATGTTTCGACTCTGATGGCACGCTTTTCAATTCGCAATCCGTATTTCATTGTAGTTGTTTGTCTGGTGTTGTCCATCATCGGGGTAGTTAGTGTGGCACGCATGCCGGTTGACCTTTTCCCGGTAATCAATTTGCCGGAAGTAGTGGTTGCCACGTTTTACTCTGGCATGCCGCCTGAAGATATTGAAACAGACATTACCAATCCGCTAGAGCGATTCTTCACGCTGGCGGCTGGAATCGATCACATGGAATCACGTTCCATGTTGGGTGTCAGTCTCATTAGAGTTTTCTTTCAGCCTGGCACTAGCGCGGATACCGATGTAACTGAACTTTCCAATCTGGCTCTCGCCGACTTGAAGCGCTTGCCCCCAGGAACACTGCCGCCCGTAGTTCTCAAATTCGACGCATCCAGCCAGCCTGTCTGTCTCGTAACTGTAAAGGGCCAGGGTCTGAGTGAGACTCAACTTCACGATTATGCTCAATTTACGATTCGCAACCAGATCGCCGTCGTGAAGGGCGCCGAGATACCGCCGCCGTTTGGAGGCAAGTATCGCCAAATTATGGTCTATGTAGACCCATATAAGCTCATGTCGCGGGATTTGAGCCCCATGGACGTGGTCAGTGCCGTAAATCACTCTAATCTGATTCTTCCCGCGGGCGACGTTAAGGTAGGGCCGTTCGATTACTACGTCTATTCCAACAGTCTGGTCAACAACATGACCGAGATGAACGACATCCCACTTAAGGCCGTAGGCGATTCTTGGGTTTCGGTCAAAGATGTCGGCAAGGCTGAGGACGCCAGTCAAATTCAATACAACATTGTCCGTGTCGATGGCCAGAGGTCGGTCTATATCCCGATCATGAAGCAAGGTGGAGACACGAATACAATCGAGGTCGTCAACGGCGTCCGAAAGCTCTTGCAACACCTCTATGATCTGCCTCGCCAGTTGAAGACCGATCTGCTGTTCGATCAATCGGTTTTTGTCAAAGAAGCCATCAAGACTGTCCTTCATGAAGGGCTGATCGGCTTGGTGCTGACCAGCATCATGATTCTTCTCTTTCTCGGAAGCCTGCGAGCGACGTCCGCCGTTCTCCTTTCCATCCCACTATCGGCCCTGGCGACCTTTGTTGTCCTTTACATGGGCGGCAGCACGGTCAACACCATGATCCTGGCGGGGCTCGCCTTGGCCTTCTCGCGGGTGATCGACAACTCTGTCATATCGCTGGAAAACATTTACCGTCACCTGGAGTTGGGCGAGGCGCCGCGTACTGCGGCGGAACTTGGCGGCTCGGAGGTGACGCTCGCCGTGTTGGCGGCAACCCTAGTCGATGTTGTGGATTTCTTTCCCGTCACGTTTCTCTACGGCGTCAGTAAGTTTTTGTTCTCGGCCCTTGCTTTGGCGTTCTGCATCTCATTGCTGTTGTCCTTTGTTGTCGCAATGACGGTGATTCCGCTGTTTTGTTCGAGATTCTTGAAGGCCGTGCCACATGGCGAAGAGCACGCGCACAGTTCTAGGTCGTTGTCGAAAGCCGATGAGGCGGCATTTGAAGCGGAGGAGAAAAGCTGGTGGGCTAAATTTAACGCCCGTTTCAATTACGCCTTCAACAAATTCCTGGATTTCTATGAGCAATGGGTCAGACGCGCGTTACAACGCCCAGCATGGACTGTCATCGGATTAGCAGGTGTTTTTATTCTCAGTATCGGCATTTATCCTCTACTTGGGATTGCCTTCTTCCCCAGGACGGATGCAGGTCAATTTACCATCAACCTCAAGGCACCCACAGGCTCTCGGATCGAGCTAACCGAATCCTATGTGTCTAGAGTCGAAGCCTTGATTCGCCGGGTGGTTCATCCCGGCGACTTCAAAATGACCGTATCAAATATCGGCGTGGTAGATGACTTCTCTTCGCTATATACCAGCAATTCCGGCGCCTACACCGCTACCGTGCAAACCGCGCTTTCAGCCGATCACAAGATCAGCAGCTTCGACTACATGGACCGGGTGCGTCAAGCGATCGCGGAGCGGTACCCCGATATCCGCACGTTCTTTCAGACCGGCTCTATGGTCGAGGCCACCCTGAACATGGGAATGCCGGCGCCGATCGATGTTCAGGTAACGGGCAAGAATTTGCAGCAGGACTATGAGTTCGCTCAACGGCTAGCCAATCGAATCCGGCAGTTGCCCGGAGTTGACGAAGTGTATATTCCCCAAGATATGAATTATCCGGCGCTGCGATTGAACGTGGACCGAGTGCATGCCGGAGAGCTTGGCCTAACCCAGAAAGATATTGTCGACAACGTAATAACCGGCTTGAACTCGAACGCTATGATCGCACCCAATTACTGGGTGGATTACAAGACGGGTAACGACTATTATTTGACCGTACAATATTTTGAGCATGGAAGTCCCGCGATTAACAATACAATCGACTTGAGAAACATTCCTCTCAGAGCTCCGCATGCAAATGCTTCGACAACGCTCGATACGGTGGTCAGGCTCTCGCACGTTCAAACCCCAACGGAAATTGATCATTATCAAATCCAAAGATCGACGGATCTGTACGTCACGCCTAGAGGTGAGGACCTCGGCAAGATTGCGAGCCGGATCGAAAACCTAATCGTGGAACTAAAGCCTCCAGCAGACATGCGCACGGCTCTCAGAGGCATGGTTCAGGGAATGCGTCAATCTTTCTCAAGCTTCGGGTTTGGGTTTGTCTTGTCTTTTGTTCTGCTCTATCTTATTTTGATTGCCCAATTCCGCTCCTTCGTGGATCCTTTTCTTATCATGCTGGCGATCCCGATGGGTTTCGTTGGCGTATTTGTGATTCTTTTTGTCACTGGAACGAGCTTGAATGTTATGTCGCTGATGGGCGTTTTGATGCTGATAGGGATTGCCGATTCAAACAGCATTCTGATCGTCGATTTCGCACATCGACTGGAAGAACAAGGCTTGTCAGTGCGTGACGCAGTAATTACCGCTTGCCGTGTTCGCTTGCGGCCTATTCTAATGACGTCCTTGGCGACGATTATCGGGATGATCCCGATGGCGCTTAAATTCGGCACCGGCTCGGAACAATATGCGCCCATGGCCCGCGCGATTATTGGCGGACTCACATCGTCCGTCATTTTGACTGTCTTCATAGTGCCTGCTGCCTATCTACTTGTATACGGGCACAAAGACCGGGCAAAGAGTCGAGGTCAATTGGAGACCGCTTAGGAAAAGTCTACGATGTCGAAATTTGCCATTCGCAACCCATATTTTATCTTTGTCGTCTGTGTGGCGCTTGCCATCATCGGCGTGGTGAGTATAGCCCGCATGCCGGTGGATCTGTTTCCAGTCATTAATCTTCCGGAGGTTGTGGTGGCGACATTCTATTCGGGGATGCCGCCGGAGGATATAGAGACCGATATTACAAACCCGCTGGAGCGCTTCTTCACATTGGCGGCTGGGATCGATCATATGGAGTCGCGCTCAATGTTGGGCGTCAGTTTAATAAAAGTCTTCTTTCAACCTGGCACAAGCGCTGACACCGACGTTACCGAACTATCGAATTTGGCATTGGCGGATCTGAAGCGCCTCCCGCCCGGCACACTTCCGCCAGTCGTTCTGAAGTTCGACGCGTCAAGTCAACCAGTTTGCCTCGTTACAGTCAAAGGCCCGGGACTAACAGAGACGCAGCTTCACGATCTTGCTCAGTTTACAATCCGCAACCAAATCGCGGTGGTGAAAGGCGCCACCATTCCGCCGCCATTTGGCGGCAAATACCGCCAAGTGATGGTTTACGTGGATCCCTACAAACTGTCGTCTGTTCAATTGAGCCCGATGGATGTCGTGCGCGCGGTCAACGACTCCAATTTGATTCTTCCCGCCGGCGACGTTAAGCTTGGGCCATTCGATTACTACGTGTATTCGAACAGTTTGGTCAGTAATATGAAGGAACTGAATAACGTCCCCATCAAGACTGCGGGCGATTCCTGGGTTGCCGTCAAGGATGTGGGTAAAGCAGAAGACGCAAACGCGATTCAGTATAACATCGTGCGGGTGGATGGTCAAAGGTCGACTTATATCCCGATCATGAAACAAGGGGGAAATACAAATACGATCGAGGTAGTTAATGGCGTCCGCAAGCTGCTCAGCAACCTTTACGATATTCCGAAGCAGCTATCGACGACCGTGCTCTTCGATCAATCTGTTTACGTAAAAGAAGCCATTAAGACCGTTCTGCACGAGGGTCTCGTGGGACTGCTGCTCACGACTGTCATGATTCTGCTGTTCCTGGGAAGTCTGAGAGCTACATCCGCTGTTTTGCTATCGATTCCGATTTCAGCGTTAGCTACTTTCGTAATTCTGTACGCCATTGGAAGCACGGTCAACACGATGATTCTCGCTGGGATGGCGCTGGCCTTCTCACGTGTAATTGATAATTCTGTGATCTCCCTCGAGAATATTTACCGGCACCTGGAGATGGGCGAGCCGCCAATGATTGCCGCCGAGAGTGGCGGCTCGGAAGTGACGCTTGCCGTCCTCGCCGCCACACTGGTCGGAGTGGTTGACTTCTTCCCCGTGACCTTCCTATATGGCGTGAGCAAATTCCTGTTCACCGCATTAGCGCTGTCGTTCTGTCTCTCGCTCCTGATCTCATTTGTGGTTGCGATGACGGTAATTCCTCTGTTCTGCGCACGCTTCTTGAAGATCGTGCAGCACGGCGGGCACAGTGCAGCCGCAGGGCCAGAAGAGAAGAAATCGCTGTGGAACCGGTTCAACATTGCTTTCAATGTAGGGTTCACGAAGCTTCTTGACTTGTACGAATCCTGGGTGCGGCGTGCGGTGAGACGCCCGGGATACACTGTCCTGGCCCTGACTGGCCTGTTTATAGCAAGCTTGGCTATTTATCCATTTCTAGGCGTCTCTTTTTTTCCCCGGACCGACGCTGGCCAATTTACCGTCAATCTGAAAGCACCCACAGGTTCGCGCATCGAGCTGTCAGAAAATTATGTCGGAAAAGTCGAGAGCCTCATACGGAACACCGTTGGCCGCGATTTCAAAATGGTGGTGTCAAACATCGGCATGGTGCCCGATTTCTCCGCGCTCTACACCAGCAATGCGGGAGCGTATACGGCTACAGTTCAGACGGCTCTAAATGAAGACCATCAATTGAGTAGCTTTGAATATATGGATCGCGTCCGGTCCAAGATCGAACAGCAGTATCCGGATGCTCGCACCTTTTTTCAAAGCGGCTCCATGGTGGACGCAACTCTCAATATGGGGATGCCAGCGCCGATCGACGTGCAGATAACGGGCCGGGATCTGTCGCAGGATTACCAATTGGCTCAGCACCTCGCCCGGGAGATCCAGAAACTGCCAGGTGTTGACGAAACGTATATCCCTCAGGATATGAACTATCCGGCTGTGAGGTTAAATATCAACCGGATTCACGCAGCGGAACTTGGTCTGAGCCAGGAAGACATCGTAGATAACGTGATCACTGCCTTAAACTCGAATGCGATGATCGCGCCTAACTACTGGGTCGATTATCGAACGGGGAACGATTACTTCCTTACGGTTCAATATTACGAACGCGGTCGGCCCGCAATCCATAACTTCATCGACCTGAAGAACATTCCGCTTAAGGCTCCAACGCGGAAGGATCCCACTACGCTCGATACCGTAGCTACCCTCGAACATGCACGCACCGCAACGGAAATCGATCACTATCAGATTCAGCGCGCGGCGGACGTGTACGTCACGCCTAAGGGCGAGGATCTGGGCAGGATTTCAAGCCAGATAGATAGGCTCGTTGCAGATATGCAGGTTCCCGGCAATGTTCGCGTAACACTGCGCGGCATGGTTCAAGGGATGCGGGAATCGTTCAAGAGCTTTGCCTTTGGGCTTATTCTCGCTGTCGTCTTACTGTATTTGATATTAGTCGCTCAGTTCCGGTCATTTATGGACCCGTTCTTGATTATGCTCGCCATTCCTATGGGCTTCATCGGTGTGTTTGTAGTTCTTCTGCTCACAGGGACGACACTCAATGTTATGTCGCTCATGGGAGTGCTCATGCTCATTGGCGTCGCCGGATCTAACAGTATTCTCATCGTGGACTTCGCGCATAAGCTGGAGGATCAAAATCTTTCCGTGGCCGATGCCGTTATTACTGCGTGCAGGGTTCGGCTTCGTCCGATTTTGATGACGTCGCTAGCCACTATAATCGGCATGTTTCCCATGGCTCTGAAACTGGGGACCGGATCAGAGCAATATGCTCCTATGGCCCGGGCGATCATCGGCGGCCTAACTTCCTCCGTCATTTTGACCGTGTTTATCGTGCCGGCGGCATATCTGCTGGTATACGGAAAGAAGGGGCACCAAAATGGCCCTAGGCAAAACGAACCGCTGCACGCATAACTCTACTTATGATCAAAGGAAGGAATAACGTTCTGGCGTGGTTGATCGTAGGGATTCCGTGCCTGCTTTGTGGACAGGCAACTGCACCGCCCCTTACCCTTCAGGACGCTCGAGCAATGGCGCTTAAGAATCACCCGCAGGTGCTTGCGTCCGAGGCGAATTCTTTAAGGGCAGGCGAGGTAGTAACCGAAGCGCGTTCGGCATACTTTCCAGCACTCAACGGCGAAATTACCGGCGCGGCCGCGAATGTAGACAGCCGGCTGGGCGCTGGCGTCATCAATGATCCTCGTCTGTTTAACCATTTTGGGTCTGGTGTTACCCTCTCGCAACTTATCACCGACTCTGGAAGAACTCCAAACTTAGTTGCCAATGCGCGATTTCAAGCCCAAGCCAGCCAACAGGATTATCAGGCAACACGATATGACATTATTCTGGCTGTCAGCCAGGCATACTACGAGGTTTTGCTTTCGCAGGAGTTGATCAAAGTTGCTCAAGGGACCGTAGCTGCACGCCAAACTGTCGTTGATCAGGTGACGGAGCTAACAAAAAATCAGCTTAAGTCTCAGCTAGATTTGAGCTTCGCCCAAGTAAATCTGTCGGATGCACAGCTAATGCTGATTCGGGCCAGAGATCGTTTGGCGACGGCGTACGCGAGTCTCGGACAGGCCCTCGGCACTAATCAGGCGACGCCTTATCAAGTCACCCCGCAACCTATGCCGCCGAATCCGCCTGATAGTGCCGACCCGCTGATTGCACAAGCCTTCGCAAATCGCCCTGAACTAGCGAGTTTACGTCTGCAGAGAGAAGCGGCACAGAAATTCGTGTACGCGGAGCGTGACTTGAGACGGCCAACGGTCAGCCTTATGGCAGCGGGAGGAGTTCTGCCGTACATTGATCCTGGCAACGCGAACCCGAACATACCAGAGGAATACGGAGTGGCCGCGCTGAATGTGCAAATTCCTGTCTTTAACGGCCATCTATTTGCTGCGCGCCGGCGCGCGGCGGAATATGAACTGCGAGCCACCGATCAGCGCGTCCGGGACTTGCAAGATCGGATTGCGCGCGATGTTCGAGCGTCCTGGGAGCATGCCAGAACCGCCTTTGAGGCGATCGCGCCCAGCCAGCAGCTTCTGGCGCAAGCAAACATGGCGCTGAATTTATCCCAAGGCCGTTATAATCTCGGACTTGCTTCCATTGTCGAACTCACACAGGCGCAGCTAAGCCAGACTCAAGCTCAAGTTCAAAATCTTACCGCGCAATACGATTACCAGGAAGCGTATGCAGTGCTTCAATATGCGTTGGGATTGCTGCATTAGTTTTATGTGAAGCATGTAAGTTGGGAGTTGCGATGACCATAAGCGTTCCGTTCTTAAAATGTTAAGCATAGACAGACAGACAAGACCGCTACTGCTCGTAGGCTTTGGCGGCTTGTTGCTGCTTCTTGCCTTTACAGGTTTGAATGCGCTTTCGGTACTAGGAAGAATCGAAGCACGAAGTGACGCCATCCGCCGGGACTACTCGAACCGCGATCATGTGCTTGAGCAGTTACGGTCGGATATCTACTTATCGGGAACTTATGTCCGCGACCTGCTGCTCGAGCAAGACCCCAGCCGGGCGGATATTCATCGCAGTGAATTGCAGGATGTTCGAAAACGGATTGAAAGCAATATCGCGGCTTATGAATCCATTCTTCGCGGCGAGGAACGGAACCCATTTCACGAATTTACCAATGAAGTGGAATCATATTTCGAGTCCTTACAGCCCGCACTCGAATGGAATGCTGCTCAACGTAAAGTCCTCGGCTACGCTTTCATGAGGGATTCTCTGTTGCCGCGCCGTATGGTTGTTGTCCGGCTCGCCGATCAGCTTGCCGCGGTGAATCAAAAGCAAATGGAAGCCGGCAACCAGCACATAGTGGACCTGTTTGCCAGATTTCGGCGGTCGTTGATTCTGTTGGTTGTGCTGACGCTTGTTTGTGGAGCGCTGCTGGCGGCGGGAAGTTTCTGGCGCATCTTGCGGCTCGAGCGTCTTTCTGCCGCGCGCTTTGAGGAAGTCGAGCACGCTCGAGCGGCACTGAGAGAATTGTCCGCGAGATTGATCGCAATTCAAGAGTCGGATCGGAAATCCCTCTCGCGCGAGCTGCACGATGAAATCGGCCAGTCCCTTTCAGCGCTTCTTCTGGGTATAGGAAATGTAGCGGCTATTCTTACGCCCGACGCGGATGCCGACGCGCGAGCACAACTCTACGATCTTCGGCGGCTTGCAGAGCGAAGCGTAGCCGCCGTGCGAGACATGTCCCTTTTGTTGAGGCCGTCGATGCTTGACGATCTTGGATTGATCGCGGCCGTACAATGGCAAGCTCGCGAGGTCTCTAGAACCAGCAATATCTCGGTACAGGTCAGCGCGGAGTCCGTGCCGGAAGACCTGCCCGATGAACACCGTACGTGCATTTACCGCGTGATTCAGGAAGCATTACGCAATGCGGTTCGCCATGCCAGAGCGAAAAACGTTCGCATTGTTCTGGATCAGCGGGGAGACAACTTACTGCTCCGAATCCAAGACGATGGACGGGGATTTGTACCAGAGCGGGAAAAAGGATTGGGCCTTTTGGGAATGGAGGAGAGAGTGATCCATCTACAAGGATCATTTCGCATCGAATCGGCGCCTGGAACCGGTACCTCCATTTCGGTCGAGCTGCCTCTTTCAGAAAGAGTCGCAGCAGTCCAGATGTGATTCGGAGCAGTCGAAGGGTCGGGGCGACGCACCAACTCGACGTTGTATGTTGTCAATGCGGGTTTCCCCAACCTATTGACACCCAAGGGCTAATCAGGCGATACTAGGCGATCTCAACAATTTCATTGTTGCGACTAGGGAGTTTTCGCCGGAGTCACTCCGTAGGTGGCCATGAGAGGGAGCATTCATGCTTGCTAGCAAGGGCTTACGCGCTGTTCTCGTATCCACATTTCTAATCTCTTTTTGCCCGCTTCTTTACGGCCAGGCAACAGGCAGTATTTCTGGCAACGTTACAGACGCCACCGGAGCCCCGGTCAGCGGGGCGAAGGTGACAGTTTCGGCTGAGGCTACGGGGTTCTCGCGTGAGGCTGTAACCGACGATGCCGGTCACTATACAATTCCGCTGCTCGGTGTCGCGACTTATACGGTTCGGGCCGAACTCAAGGGCTTCCAGACCTCCGAAGCCAAGGGTGTGCGGCTGCAGGTGGATGAGCAGCGCGAACTGGATTTCAAAATGGTTCCCGCATCCATACAGCAAACCGTGGAAGTCACTGCGACTCCGGTGGAGGTGCAGACCACAAACCCAACCCTGGGCCAGGTGATCACGTCGCAGCAGGTAGCGGAGCTGCCGTTGAACGGCCGCGATTTCGTGCAACTGGCGTCGCTTACGCCGGGAACGATACAGGAGACGAACCCAAATAGCTTCTTCAATGGCGGAGCAGATAGCGAGGTGTCGGCGCGCGGATCGTTTTCTTTATCGGTGGGCGGGTCCAGGCCGAATAGCACGGATTGGCTGCTGGACGGTAACGACAATAATGAGCTCACTGCGGGTGGCATTGCAATTCTGCCGTCAATCGACGCCATCCAGGAATTCAAGGTGCTGACCTACAACTACTCAGCGCAATACGGCACGCGGGCGGGCCCGACGGTGCTGGTGACGACGAAATCCGGCACGAATCAGATTCACGGTTCCGTTTTCGAGTTCTTGCGCAATACGGACCTGGATGCGCGCAGCTTCTTCGCGACTTCGACCGAAAAATTCAACCTAAATCAGTTCGGCGGGTCGGTGGGCGGGCCGATCAAAAAGGATAAGACATTCTTCTTCGCCGACATTCAGAACAAGATCCAGCGGCACGGCATTCCGTTTACGGGCTTGGTCCCGTCGGTGGCGATGCGTAGCGGCGACTTTACCGAAAATGCGTTCGGGCAGCCGTGGCCGTCGGGCTTCCAATTGGTGAACCCGAACGTGTTGGGATCCTCAAATACGGCGTTTCAGTGTAACGCCGCAGGTAATCCGCTGCCCGCGGCTCCGGACGGTAGCCAAGCGGCGGCCGCAAATTGCAATAAGATTCCACAGAACCTGATCAATCCTATCGCAGCGCAGATGGTGAATATCTACCCGCTGCCCAATGCGAATAATCCGGCGCTCGGGTACAACTATGTGAACGAGCCAGTAAGGAGACTGAACGAAGGCGAATTTGATATCCGTATAGATCACAACTTCTCGCCAAACGATAATGCCTTCGCGCGATTTAGCTACGACCAGGCGACATCGTGGGTACCGGGCGGCGCGCCTGGGTTGGCGGAAGCGAGTCCCTTCGGGAGCAACGAAAGCATTCTGAATCACGCCCGCAATGTAGCGGCTTCGGAAACTCACGTCTTCTCGCCGAATACCGTGAATCAAGTAAGCGGCGGCTACAACCGGATTTTCGATTACATCCAATCGCAGGGTAATTACACTTGTATTTCGCAAAAGCTCGGAATTCCGGGCGCTAACTTAGGTGGAGTTAGTTGCGGACTTGTTTCTACCCAGTTAGACGGGGGGTATTGGTCCCTGGGTGATCGAGGCTTTGCGCCGTTTCAGGGCGGCACGAACGTGTTCTCTATCTCCGATTCCCTGGACATGGTTCGCGGCAGTCACGATTTGAGAGTCGGAGGCGAGATACGCGCCAATCAGATGAACGTGTTGACCGAAGGGTTCCAGGACGGGTACTGGATCATGACGGGACTGTGGTCCGGAGAGCCGATGGCGGACTTTATGCTCGGATTGACAAGCCTGGCGATTCATGACCAGACCTTCGACGGCGATATTACCGGAAGGCGATGGAAACTGTTTCGTCCTTATATCGAAGACAATTGGAAGGTTGGCAAGAGCTTGACATTGAACCTCGGGTTGGGTTGGGCGCTGACAACTCCGATCGGTGAAGTGGCGAACCGGCAGGCGGACTTCAATCCCGCGAACGGCCAATACCTGATCGCCGGGCAGAATGCGGATTCCGCGGCTGGCATTCACTTCGATAAGACCGACCTGGAGCCCCGGATTGGGGTGGCCTGGAAGCCATGGGGCGACAAGACGGTGGTTCGCGGCGGTTACGCGATTTTCCACGATGAAGCATGGAGCCAGGGCGCGCAGGGGTTGTGGCAGAACCCGCCTTTTTATGCTGAATCGGACGGCTTTGCATTCGGCGGCGCATGCACGTTTGCGACGGCTGCTTGCGCGACGAAGTATGGCTTGGCGCCATCGGCCATCAGCATGTCTGACGGATTTCCGATCTTTACCGCGCCGCCCACTATACAGAGTTTCACCGGGACGATTCTTTCCCAAGATCTTGACTTTAAGCATGGCCGAGTCCAGCAATTCAACGTGAATTTGGAGCGCCAATTGCCTGGGAATGTGGTGCTCACCGCCGGTTACGCGGGGTCACGCGATTCGCACTTACTTGTATATGGCAATAACCTCAACGTCACGACTCCCTCGGCCTGCGGCTCGGTTTCCGGATATACGCTAGGGTGCGGCCCCGGAGGGGCATTTGTGGGGCTGCCTTATCCGAACTTCCCGTATTCGACCATCGCAAATATTTTCGATAGCGGGAAGGCTACTTACAATTCTCTGCAGATCAAGGCCGAGACAAAGAGCGTGCGGTCCGGCTTATATGCGCTAGTGGGGTATACATACTCGCACGCGTTTGACAACGGGTTTACAGACGGGCTGGGTAGCTCGATTGGCGCGCCTTATTTTCCCTTGCCCGGATGGCAAACACTCGACTGGGCACGATCCCAAATTGATGCCCGTAATAACTTCACTGCGAGCCTGATTTACAACTTGCCGTTCGGCCGTGGCAAGCAGTTCGGTAACAGTTGGAACGGCACAATGAATGAGATCTTCGGAAGTTGGGAATTGGATCTGATTGAGAAAGTCACGTCTGGATTTCCCGTATTTGTAGTGGATAGCGCCAACGGTTCGGGCGTCAACTTTGAGAACAATGGCAACAGCCTGAATCGCCCGAACCAAGTTTGCAATCCGACGCTGAGCAACCCGACGCTGAGCGAATGGTTCAATACGGCGTGCTTTGTGGCGCCTCCGGCGGGGGAACTGGGGAATGCTTCGCGCACGCCTGTTTCCGGGCCCGATTTCGTCAACACAGACTTTTCGGTCATCAAGCACTTCCCGCTGCCGCGTGAAAGTACGCGGCTCGATTTCCGCGCCGAGTTTTTCAACCTGTTCAACCACCCGCAGTTCGGGTTGCCGGTAAGCTCGATCGGATATGCGGACCTGGCCTCGCCAGCCACTTTCGGTGTGATCAATTCGACCGTTAACAACCCGCGCGTAATCCAATTTGCGCTGAAACTTCTCTTCTAGCCGATACTGGAGAGATGCGAAATCGCCACGTAAGCGCGGCAACCGTGTGGTTGCTGGTCGGGAGTTCCCTCATTTGGGCCCAGCAGCGGCGCAAGGTGATCTTCGATCAGGACTGCGCGGGTCCGGCCGGCACAGACATGCAGTCGCTGCTGGTGATGGTTCAATCGCCGAACGTGGACGTGCTGGGCGTTACCGTGGTGAGCGGAGATCAGTGGCGCGACGAAGAAGTGATGCACGCGCTCCGTTTGCTCGAGATCACCGGGCGTACGGATATTCCTGTCGTTCCCGGCGCGGCGTTTCCTCTGGTGCACACGCGAGTGGAGGCAAACTTGGCGGAGGAGCGTTATGGAAAAGTCGACTACATGGGAGCCTGGGATCGGCGCTGGTGGCACGAGCCTTTTGCGGTGCCGAAGCTTGCTGAAGGGCAGCCGACCACTAAGGCGGCCGACGAGGACGCTGCGCATTTCCTCGTGCGCATGGTGCACAAGTACCCGCATGAAGTGACGATCTATGAGGGCGGCCCGATGACGAACCTGGCGCTCGCTATCGCGCTCGACCCGCAATTCCCGGAGCTGGCGGAAGGATTGGTGTTTATGGGCGGAAGCCTGAATCCGGTGAGCGATGACCCTGAGTTCGCCGACCATCCCCGCCATGAGTTTAATTTGTGGTTTGATCCGGAAGCGGCGTATATTGTTTTGCGTACGCCGTGGAAGAGAATCGTCTGCACGCCGGTAGATATCTCCATTAAGACTCGCCTGTCGCCCGAGATGGTGAAGAAAATCGAGGCAAGCGGGACGGATTTGGCGCATTATCTGGCGCGCTTCTATCAACCTAACTATATGTGGGATGAGCTAGCGGCAGCCGCTTGGATTGATCCTTCCCTCATTACCAAGAAAGTAACTCACTTCATGAGTGTAGATATCGATCATGGAGCCGGTTATGGTGACACGCTTATTTGGAATGAAAGTGAAAGGCCGAAAGTGAGTGTGCAGCCGGTAGAGATTCAACTCGATCTAAATACGCAGAAATTCTACGATATGTTTGTGAGCTTAATGTCTAAACCGGCGCCTTCTCACTGAGGGGTTTGGCTGCGTAGAGCGATCACGAACTGTTGAACTTCACGCCTTTCGCGCTCCACCTTATCAGCCGATTCTTTCGAGATTCGGTTATAGGCCTCCACCTCCTGTGTGGCCTTGGTCCTATCGCCGGTGGCCCGGTACGCTTCAGACAATCGGTAATGCGCCTCCTCTAAGCTTGGGCTCGCGTTTATTGCTTGCAGATAAGTGTGAATGGCCTCTCGATATTTATGCTGTTCCGCGTAAAGGATACCGAGTTGGAGATAGGCGGGGCCGAGATGAGGATCAAGCGCGATCGCTTTTTGCAGCAGAGCGCATGTCTTTTTTTGGGCCTCGAGGTCTTCCGCGCCACGGCGCCGATTCCAGATCGTCACCGCGTAATAGTAACTGGCGAGAGCGTTGGCCGGTTCGAGCTTTGCGAAACGCGCGATCCGTTCTTCGTAACCTGCGGACTCGAGAATCTCTCGGGCTTGAACTTTTCCGAGGAATAGGTAAGGCGTCGGATCTTTTGGAGCGAGATCGGAAGCCTCGAAAAAGCAGTCGGCGGCACGTGCGTACGAACCGGCTGCGTAGCGCGCGCTAGCGAGACCCAAAAGCATGCGGATCGATTGTGGAAAGAGCCGCGCACCTTTGGTAAACACCTCGGCAGCGGGTTCAGGTGCGCGGTGCGCCAGTAATTCTGTTCCCCACTCAAAGATGTTCGGTTCGGTCGGATTTAGTTCGGCGGCGCGCTGGAGTTGCTGGACCGCTCGGAGCGGGTCACCCGATTGTTCATCCGCCTGTGTAAGAGCCTGATTTGGAGCGGCTGCGGTTGCAGGCGAATTACCAAGCGAAACGGTTGCGTTTGAAAGCGCTTCGGAGGCCCGCAGAGGTGTATCTGAACCATGGCCTCCTCGATAGGTGTTGTCCGTCACACCGGCGACGATGAAGCTGGGTTGATCGAAGAACTGCGGCTGCGCAGTGGCATCGGGCAAGGAGCCCACGCAGTTTGCGGAACGGGCTTGCGTGACAGATCCCACCAGCAGGATCAATATGAATCGGCCGGCACTCATCGATCCATTATGGCCACTCAATGAAGCTGCGACAAAGCCTGTTCCGCCAAGGGATGATTGGGATGTTGTTTGAGAAGATCCATCAAGACCGCGCGCGCCTTTTCTTTATCGCCTTCGATCGCGTAAACTCTCGCAAGATTCAAGTAAGACTGGTCGAAGGCGGGCGCGAGGCGAATGCATTTTTCAAATGTGGCCACTGCATCATCGCGATGCTGGGTTCGAAGGTAAAGCACGCCGAGATTATTCAGCGCCTCGGGATAGGTGGGCCGTATCTGCAAAGCTTTCTGCAGATACTCATGCGCTCGCGCGGCATCGTTCGTTTGGGCGAACACCATGCCAAGGCTGTAGTTGGCCTCCGGATCAGCCGGCTTGATCGCGAGCGCGCGCTCCAGCGTTTGGCGAGCTTCTTCCCAGCGTTTTTCCTGCTTATAGGCATTTCCCAGGTTTTCAAGGGCGACGAAGTGATCGGGATCCACTTGAAGAGCTTGTCTGAAGTAAGTGATGGCATTCGCGGTATCGCCGTCACGGGCAGCGATAAGACCGAGGTTATTCCAGATATTTGGAGCAGTCTCGGGGTAAGTCGATTTGAGCTTAGCCGCACGTTCGAAACACTCTTTCGCTTGATTGGTCTTATCCCGCTTCAAGTAGACGCTTCCGATTCCATAAAGGGCTTCGGCGCTGGACGGATCGTCTTTTAATGCCGACTGAAAAAAGTCTTCGGCGGATTCTATGTAGCCTCTTTGGAAGAAGATGGAGCCCAATGAAAGGTAGTTCCGCCCAAATTCGAAAGTTTCAGAGGCGCCAGGGAAGGGAAGCGCCCTTACAAGCCTTTCTCCGTCCGTACGCGGAATGTTAGCCAAGTCCTTCTCGACCACGCTATGATCGACGCGTCCTTGATAGATCTTTACGATCTGTCCGTGTTCGTCGATTAAGAACGAAGTAGGCAAAGGTAAGTCGTGGTGCCGGTCGAACAGATATCGAAAGAGCAGATTGTAAATGGAAGCTGCTTCATCCGTTGTAAGAATCGTGAGAAATGGAGGCGAAGATTCGGACGCGCGCCCATCACCTATCGTGAGCAGCACGGCTGTGCCGCGAAAGCTCGAGAGCGTCCGCTCTTTGCCTCTGACATCGGTAAAAGAAAAGTCGGGAGCGGAGACCGGGACCAGTAGCCAGGTTTCCACCACCTCGGGCAGCAGCTCACCGGGGGAAGCAACCGCTGGAATAGAATCCAGTGGGCGCCGTTTGAAAGGCTGGATGCGAAAAGATTCCGAAGCCTCGGTTACCAGGATGCGATAGTTGGGCGGAAGATTCTTTAGTTCTTGAACCAATCCGCTCGGCCAGCGAATGCTTGCCGATACTGCGCCTTTGGCTTCGCCGAGACCGAAGAACAATTCCTTGCTGTGCTGAGACAGAAAGCCCGATCCCGCTTGCAGCAGCTTGGTCTGGCGCCCGGCCGTCGTTTCAATGGTAACCGCGGCACCGATAGCGTCACGATTGCTCTTGGTTCCGCGAAGACGGAACGCGATGGCTGGTGGCAGATCCGAAATCGTGTTCTTCAGAAGACGAACTTGCGGAGCATTGCGATTCTTGAGCAAAACCTCCTGCCGCCCGTCGCCGTCAAAGTCGGCCAGAGCGAAGGATCGGCCATCTTCAAGAAAGTCGAGGCCGGCCGCGCCCGAGATATCTGAAAACGTTCCGTCCTGATTGTTCGCATAGAAGACATTTCTTTCGAAGCCGCTCCAGGTGTAATCGGCCCGGATGAATTCGTTAATCGCATCCCAACCTTGCTCGTAATCCGGATCAGTTTTTGCGGTGTTCGGAGATTTTGCAATTACCTGGCGCCAAAAGAAACTATTCAGGTCCTGCCGAAGAGGGCCGGAAATCATGCCGTTAGCGATGTAAATATCCGGAAAACCGTCGTGGTCGAAATCCCAAGCATCGCTGGACCACGACCAGCGGCCCATTGCGGTCTGCGACTCCTCGGTTACATCGCGAAAGGCGGAATCCGCGCGATTGCGGAACAGCGAATTACCCATGGCGTGTTTGCGATACAACGCGCGAACCTGCTTCGACGCGTCCGCCTGAAAGCGGCTCTCCCTCGTAAAACGTTCACCGGCCGCAGTCCACATGTTAGCCACGTATAGGTCTTCCGCTCCATCGTTGTCATAATCGAGCCAGCAGACGCTCATCCCCGCGCCCACGTCTTCCACTCCTGCATCATGCGCAACATCGCTGAACGTACCATCGCCATTGTTGCGATAGAGGTTTTTGCGGCCGAAATCATTCACCACGTACAGGTCCGGCCAACCATCGCGGTTGTAATCGCTCCATCCGCAGCAGAAACTGTATCGCGCATTGTTCTTGTCGAGCCTGCATTGCGCGGTGACGTCGCGAAACGTTCCGTCCCCGTTGTTATGCATCAGGAAGTTCGGCGGTCCATTCTCGGCGTCGAAGTACGGAGTCGGATATTTATATTGTCCGGCGCCGTGATAGTACGCATACAGACAGAAGTAGATGTCGAGCCTCCCATCGCGATTGTAATCCGCCGCCGCGGCTCCGGTGAAGGTGCCTTGAGGAGTCGTAGCGAATTGGAAAGCTCCGGATTTGAGCACGAACTTACCGTTTCCCTGATTCAAAAACAACAGCGGACCGTTCGCCCGGACCACAACGAGATCCTGAAGGCCGTCGTTGTCGAAATCTGCGAACAAGGCGCACGAGGTATTCTCAAGAATTCCGACACCCGAGGTTTCGGTAATGTCTTCAAACGTTCCGTCCCCGCGGTTGCGATACAGCCTGTTCGGGAGCCCGGCCGGCTGGCATATGTAAACGTCATCGTAGCCATCCCCATCAATGTCGCCGACCGAGATGCCGTTGTGCCCGTAGATGTCAATGCCACTGGCGCCATCGAGGACTGTGCGCCAATAATCGGCGCCGTGCAACATCTGCGATGAGTAAGACGGGTTAGAACCGAACGCCAGCCGTGTGATGTCGGAATAAAAAGGCTGCAACGAGCGGCTCCGGATTTCTTCTTGCGCTTGCCAGCGCACGAGGCGAAAGCTCTTATCCGAGACAGGTGTCCAATCGAGCGACCAATGGCCGATGCGTTGCTCGCGATAAAAGCTCTTTCCCGTTCCGGTCAATTCGTAACGGACTGGCGTGGTCAATCCCGCAGGGCTGCGCTCGATTTCAATAATCTGAAACTCCGCCGTCAATATCTTCGAGAATGTGGCGGTGGAGGATTGGAGTTCGGTGACAAAGGC
Source organism: Bryobacteraceae bacterium (assembly GCA_035502635.1). Taxonomy (GTDB): domain Bacteria; phylum Acidobacteriota; class Terriglobia; order Bryobacterales; family Bryobacteraceae; genus Bog-105. The sequence goes on along the minus strand of DATJUG010000029.1, from coordinate 42,114 downwards.
CGCGGCCCCGAGTAAGGGCTGCTGTGGGAAACGAAGACGCCGCACTTCGAGCGCGCTCGAGGCGGGGCGCAATGCGCGGGATTCGAGCGGTTGCCAGGAAGTCCCCGCGAAATTCTGGCTCAGCACATCCTCGAGCACGCCGCCCATTTTCTGCGGGGATTCGAGGAGGCTGGTGCTCCAAGCGTCGAGAATCGCGGCAACGCTATCGTGATCCTGCTCCGTGAGAAACCCATCGAGACCTGCTTTGATCTGGAGTTGTGCCGCGTCGAGCGGGGTTTGCTCACGATAATGCGGGTGAAAATGAAAATCGGGAGCATCGACGCCGGGACGAGCCAAACCAAGCCTCCGAAAGCTGCCGGGAATCAGTAGCGCACCGGTCGCCTTGCAGCAACGGACCAGGAAACTGCGCCTTGGAAGATCAGCGGAAGTGTTGGCTGGTTGAAAGTCGAAATTTGGGGCGCCGAAAATCCTCACTCCTTTATCTTCGCTGCCGGCCGGTCCGAAGCCGGTCAGAAGACTACGATCACGAAGACGCGGAGCTCTTTTTTGAGTATCCTCATTTAGAAGGAGGCGCGTTGCCTCGAAACGGATCTGAAAGAAAGCCCACGTACCCGCAACTCTTGCTGTCCGCGCTGCTCGAAAACACGAACGAGCTGGTCGCGGTAATTGATCCGGATTTCCGCTACGTCGCCTTTAGCTCTCCCTATCAACGAGAGTTCCAGCGAATCTTTGGCGTGAAGATATCGCACGGTACAAGTTTGCGTGAGGCGCTCGCGCAGCGGCCAGCCGACCAGGCTAAAGCGCTCAATAACTGCCGCCGCGCGCTGGCTGGAGATGAGTTCACCGTCACCGAGCCATTCGGCGATGAAAGACGATCGAGGAGCGTCTATCAGGCTCGCTTCCTGGGCATACGTGATAACGATAACCAGATTGTTGCTTCGCTCCACACGATTTGCGACATCACGGCGACACGTGCGGAGCAGCTTAGGCGTTCTGAGGCCGAGAGAGAACGTTTGGAAGCCGTTCTCGACTGCATGGCCGAAGCAGTGATCGTCGTTGACCCCGCGGGAACGATTGTGTCGATGAATCCCGCGGCGCTGGCAATGCACGAGTTTACATTGCCTAAGGATGCCCATGAAAGCCTCAATGCTTTCGCTGATCTTTTCGAAGTGAGAACTCCCGATGGGCGGCCCGTCGCGCTCGACGATTTACCGCTCGCGCGCGCCATGCGAGGCGAGGAGGTCTCCTATGTCGAGCTTGAAGTTCAAAACAAGCGTAGCGGCAAACGGTGGATTGCGGCTCAAAGCGCCGTCCCGGTTTGCAATTCTGCGGGCAGAGTGATCCTTTACGTCATTACGATTCGAGACATCACGGAACGAAAACGTATGGAGCAGAAGGTGCTCGAGAGCGAGGAGCGGGCGCGTTTGGCTATGCAGGCAGGACGGATGTATGCGTGGGAATGGAAGCCCGCCACGGATGAAGTAGTAAGGTCTTTCAACACTGTCGACCTATTCGGCCGGCCCGAGGAGACCAAAACAACAGGGCAGGAGTACTTTCATCGAATACACTCTGAGGATCGTCAAAGTTTTCTTGGTTTGGTTCATAGTCTCACCCCAGAGAATGATCGATACGATACTGAATATAGGGTGGTTTGCTTCGACGGGCAAGTGGTAACGCTGCACGAGAGCGCGCAAGCTTCGTTCGGCGAGACCGGCCGGATGATTCGGCTGATCGGCATGTCCGTAGACGTGAGCGAGCGTGCACAAGCTCAAGCGACTCTGCGCGAGACAGAGGAGCGCTTCCGGAAAATGGCTGATACAGCGCCCGTCCTGATCTGGATCTCCGGGCCGGACAAACTCTGCACATTTTTCAATAAGCCTTGGCTTGATTTTACGGGCCGCAGCATGGAACAGGAAATAGGCAATGGCTGGGCGGAGGGCGTGCATCCCGATGACCTCGACCGCTGTTACGACACCTACTCTTCCTCGTTCGATCGGCGCTGCAACTTTCAGATGGAATACCGGCTGCGGCGAGCGGACGGCAAGTATCGATGGATGTTGGATACGGGCGTCCCGCGGATCGAGGTAGACGGCGCCTTTGCCGGCTACATCGGATCTTGTGTCGATATTACTGAGCTCAAGCGCTCACAGGAAGATGTGCTTGAGAGTCAGAAATTCGAGAGAGTGGGCATGCGGAAATCCGGAACATAAGGACTACGCCCCGCGTGCCCACGCCATCTGGCCTGGAAGGATGAATCGATGATTGCCAAACCAGCAGTGAAGCTGACCGGACAAGTAAGAGCTGGCGGATGCGCGAGCAAGCTGAGCCCAGCCATTTTGGACCGTGTGCTTTCACAACTGCCGAAGCAAAAGAATGAGAACGTGCTGGTGGGTTTTGAAACCGCTGACGATGCGGGTATCTACAAGCTGAGCGACACACAGGCGCTGGTTCAGACGGTGGATTTTTTCACGCCCATGGTGGACGATCCATACACGTTTGGACAGATTGCAGCCACCAACGCCCTAAGCGATGTGTATGCGATGGGCGGCATTCCGATCAGCTCTCTGGCGATACTTGGCTATCCGGAAGACGGCGATTTGGATACGTTAGCGGCCATCATGGCTGGCGGACTGTCCAAGATGGCGGAGGCAAATTGCGCCGTCATCGGAGGCCACAGCGTCAAGGACGCGGAGATGAAGTTCGGCTACGCGGTCACCGGCCTGATTCATCCCGGCCGCGTCTTAAAGAATGGCGGCGCGCAGGCCGGGGATGCGCTGTTTCTCACCAAGCCTCTTGGCACGGGTGTAATCACAACTGCCCTGAAACGCGGCATCGCGCGGCCGGCGTGGATTGACGCCGCCGTGAAATCCATGACCACGCTCAACAAGAATGCGGCGATTGCAATTTCGGACGCCAACCTGCGTGTCAATGCCATGACCGACGTGACTGGGTTTGGCCTCGCGGGTCATGCTCGCGAAATGGCTTTAGCCAGCGGCGTTGCCCTCGAATTTTCGATCAGCCACATACCGCTGCTGCCCGGCGCCATTGATTGCGTAAGAGCGCGCGCGATTCCGGCAGGCTTACTGGCCAACCGAGACTTCGCCCAATGTGTGATAGATGAGCAAAGTAGGATCGACCCCGACCTGCTGACCTTATTCTTCGACCCGCAAACCGCCGGTGGGCTCCTGATCTCGATCGACGAAAAAGACGCTGCGGAGTTGGAGCGAATCACCGGGAGCACAGGAACGGCGGCCGTTCGAATCGGGACGATTGTTCCACGCGGGGGCGGAAAACCAATTCGCCTCGTGTGAAAGTGGCGTGCCTACCGTCTCCTGCGCTCGCCGAAGTTACGAACCCGGGCAACAGTAGTCGCCGGCTTCTGCGTCGTAGTATCTGCCGCCACCACCGCAGCGGTGATGGCTGGTTGGTTCGGGCCGAAGCGAGGCCCAGCAGTAATGAGGAGGAGCGTGGGGATCCCGTGGACGGCAATCGCCAGCGATAACGATCACCTCGACGATTCCATTTTGAATTTTAATCGTGACCTTGGACTGGGGCGAGAGATCGAGTTGTGTGCCGTCGGGAAGAGTGATTTCGACAGGCGTTGAGCCGGAAGCTATCTGATCGCCGGCCATCACCGGCCAGGAAGGAATGCCCGCGGCCAGAGAGGCGCCATTGATGCTGAAGGGGCCGGAACCCGAGACGCTGGCGACGGGCTGAGAAGCGTTAGCACCCGCCGCGCCTGCGCCATTGTTCGGTGCCGTATCGGCGCTCATGATCAACGTAATCGCAAAAACACCAGTCAGAAATCGATACACGATGTGTGCCTCCGCCACTAGCTTTTATATCGACGCTTGCGGCATATTCTTCAGAAAATTCTGTCGATAACTAATGGGAGAAAACGTGATGCTCATCCGCTACCTAGTTCCGAGGAAATAGTGTGATTCGTTTCTCTGCCCTTGTCTTAGGTCTTTGCCTCGCAGCTTATGGCAGTGTTGGGTTGTGGCTAAGTCACACCACCGATCGCGGGCTTCACAAGTCATTTTGCGAAGCTGGTCTGTGCCCGTTGGAATTCTCGCCGGCCCGTGTTTACGAATTGCAGTACAACTCCCGGACGGGCCACGCAGGCCAGGCAATTCCGGAATTTCAACGCGAGGTGAAAGCGGATTCTGCTTCGCCGTACGCGTGGGCTGATTTAGGAGAAGCGCTCGCGAGCGCGCACGAGTTGCGATTGGCGGATTACTGTATGAGAAGCGCGGTGGCGGCTGGCCCGAACTCGCCGGCTATCTTGATGCGAGCCGCTAACGTGTCGCTATCCGCGGGGAATAACCAAGCAGCGATGAGTTACTTATCTCGCGTACTGAGAGATCCAACCGTCAAGCAATATTTTCCGGCGGTGTTTCTGACCTACAATCGCATGGGTGTGCCCATCGAGGACGTGCTGGCGCACGATTTTCCGGCTAGCAGCGGCGCGGGCGAGGCCATCTTAAGATATTCAATCCAAGCACAACGTGTGCCAGACGCCGAGGCGGTCTGGCATTGGATGGCAGCTCATAATTTGCAGAATGACGCTCTTGCAGCCGACTACCTGCGCTTCCTTATCGCGGCTGGACACGAACAGGCTGCGGCCGAGGAATGGGCGCAATTGAATCGAAATTGGGATCCGGATTACCGCCGCCAGAACTGGATATTCGACGGAGGTTTTGAACAAGCCGCGCGTTCGGGTCCACTGGATTGGCGAATCGAAGCGAATCCGAACGTGGAGGTAGTGCGAAGCGCCGCAATGCTGCGCGAAGGCAAATGGTCACTGGAACTGAAGTTTGCCGGATTTGACAACACGAATTTTGAAGGCGTATATCAGGACACGGTTTTAGCGCCCGGAAAGTGGCGGCTGCGCGCGTCTCTGAAGACGTCGGGAATTACAACGGATCAGGGTGTGGGACTTCGAGTCTACGATGCGGCGCAGACCCGAAGGATGGACGCACGCACGGAGACCCTCACCGGGACGCACGATTGGACACGGCTCGAGCGAGAGTTTGAAGTTCATCCCGAGACGAAGCTGGTGCGTGTTGAAGTGTTTCGGGAGCCTTCCACGCGTTTCGATAACAGGATTGAAGGTCGTGCGTGGATCGACTGCGTCGAACTCGTTCCGGTGCGTTAGCGGATGCGATGCCGGCGATCCAGGCAAGCGCCAGTGCGTTCGCGGGGATATAGGTGTTGAAGTCGACGAAGCTGTGCAGCGCCATGCCGGCCAAAGCCGATATACAGGCGAGCAGCGGCAAGCGGCGGTTTTGATCTGAAGTCGAGAACAAAGGACGCAGTGCATCTCGCGCGAAGAGAATTGTTATCGCGGCCAAGAGCGAAAAACCCAGGATGCCGAGTTCAGCCAAATATTGAAGGTAGTCGTTGTGAGCGAACTCGACGGTATAGCCGTTGGCGACGGCCTGGTGCTTCGCGAAGGCAGACTCGAATCCGCCGAGCCCGCATCCGAAGACTTTATATTCGGATATCAAAGGCAGCGTGTCTCTCCAGATAACGGCGCGAATTTCGGTGGATGAATCTTGACTCGCCGAAACGGCGGCAAAGCGGCCGGCCAACTGGTCAGGGGTGAGGAACACGGACCCGAGAATCACCGTCAGGCAAAAACCTGCCGCCAAGAGCCAGCGAAAGCGCGAGGAGCGCGCCGCCGCGCCGATAGAGAAAGCGGAGGCGAGCAACAGCACCAACAGGGCTACGATAAATCCCATTCGCGATAGCGAGTACACGACGGCGAGGAACAGCAAGATGGCCGCGCTCCACAACAGACAGGCGAGCACCGCCGCTTTGGCCTGCAGGCGGCGCTGAACTTTCTTGCGATACGCTTCGAGGCCTGCCAAAAAAGCAAACGGCAAGACCATCTCTAACAAGCCGGCAAAGTGATCGCGGTTCGTGTAGGTGCCGGTAGCGAACGCGGCTCCAGACTGGCCGAAAATCTGGAGCATGCCGAGCGCCGCCTCAAACGCGGCGATCAGAATTAGCGGGACGGCCGGTAGCCAGGGCGAAGCGCTAAAAGAGAATGCAATTTCGCGGACCAGCAGAAAGGCGGCGATGTAACCGAGGATCGAAAAGAGATGCAGCACCGTGGCCGGAGGGTTCACGGTCAGCGGGGCGGAGTGCAGGGCTGGGATGACCGGTTGAAGGCTCCGCAGCAAGGCGGCTCGCGCGGGCGAGAGCGCGTCCAGGAGTCGAACCGGTAGCGGGACCAACGTCAGCGCGATATAAACCGGCAGCGCGGCGAGGAGCCGCGCAAGCCAAACATTCAGCCGAGATGGCCGCGACTCGCGTCGGCGCAGCGACCAAAATACGCAGGAACTGATGCCGATGAGCGTGAGCGAGACGTACCAATCCGCCGGCCAGACGGCTCCCTTGAAGAAAACGGCCCACGCCAGTGCCACCGACAGACCGAGCAGGGCCAACGCGGCGAGCGGGGATTTCACTGCTGCACTTCGGTGGCGAGCGGTGCCGCAACGTGCGCGTTGGCGCAAAGGTGATTGAGGACCGCAATCATTTCCCAGGATTTCTGCTCCCGGCTATAACGTGGCGCGGCAGCAAGGCTGTTCTCGGCAAATCGGCGTAGCACCGACGGATTCTCTTTCAGGTTTTGGCAAGCCGCTGCCAGAGCGTGCGGGTCTTCGGCCGGCGCCCACAGGCCCATCTGCTCCGCTTCGACAATCCGGCTAGCTTCGCCTGGTGGCGCGGCAAGCAGGACGGGCAGCCCCATAGCCATCGATTCGAACAGCTTCGAAGGAATGACCGTCTGAAACAAAGGCGTGTTACGCAAGTGAACCAGCGACACATCGCAGAGTCCCCAGAACTTCGGAATTTCTTCCTTCGGCTGGGCAGGCACGATGATCACGTTGCCGATTCTCCGCTGCTCGATTTCGGCGATAAGCTCTTCGCGCGCTTGACCCGTGCCCACCAGCAGGAAACGGATATCCGGGTCCGTAATGGTCTGCGCCGTCTCCAGAACGTTCTTCAATCCGTGGGCCATGCCGAATGTGCCGATGTAGCCGAGGACGAAGTGCCCTGGCTTTAGGCCGCAAGTGGCCGCGAGGGCATGGTCGCGCGGGGCGGGCGAGTAGCGGGTGAGGTCGACTCCGCTCACGATGACGTGCAGCTTATTGGCGGGAACGGCTCGGCCTAGGAGGTTCTCGCGGAAGGCGGGCGTGAGCACGACGATAGCTGCGGCCTGGCGGTACAGGAACAACTCGAGCTTCTCGATCCAGCGAAGCGCAAGATTGCGCTTCATGGCGCCCACGGCGATAATCGAGTCGGGCCAGAGATCGCGCACTTCCATCACAAAGGGCCGCCGTCGTAGAAACGCCAACAGCCAGCCGCCGACCGCCGCGAAGAATTGCGGCGAGGTAGCGATCACCACATCGGGCTGGGATTCGAAGAGACCGGCTGCAGTGGCGGCGCACATAAAGGATAAGTAATCGAGTATGCGAAGCCCCTTCCCGGTGTTCGGTGCGATGAAGGTCTTCACGCGCACGACGCGTATGCCCGAGACCTCCTCGACAGAGCGCCAGCGATTGCGATAACCGGGATAAACCTTCCCTTCAGGGAAATTCGGCGCACAGGTGATCACGGTCACTCTGGCGCCCCATTTCACCCAGTAGCAAGCGCGCTCATAAACGAGCGACGCCTGAGCATTCCGCTCAGGCGGGAAATTGTCGGCTAGAAAAAGAATGTTCATGAGAAGGAAGAACCCGGCTTCGCTCGGCTTCTTCGAGAAAATTCACGTCAATCAACAGCGGGTACCAGAACGCCTGCAGGAAGTGGTAAAGAACGGCTCGCCATCCGTCGAGCAGGCCGCCGCGCACAATCACCCGATACCCGAACAACAGAAACGGCCGCAGGATCGGAGGCAGACGGTTATACACGCGCTCCCGCAGCCAGCGTACTCGCTCCGCCTGTGGACCCCGGAAGCGTGCCGGAAGCTGCGCCGGCTGGTCCTGAACTCGCAACAATTCGCGCGCTTCCTTCACCGCATAGCGATTGTGCTTCTCGATCCAGTCCGATAAGGGCTTCCGGTCCTGGTGAATGAAATCGTGCTGAAGAAAACCTGCCACCCCGTCCAGTACCATGTGCTCATTCACGCTGCGGTCTTCGCACCGCGCGCGTCCGTGCCGGAAGAGCCGCAAGATCCAGACGGGGTAATAGCCGCGCCGCACCCAGGCGCCCATCCAATAGAATCGGCGCCGCAAGAAGAACCCGTGCTCTACCGGTTTTTGGCTGAGCTTTTGCGTGATCTCGTCTTTCAAATCGCCGGGCATCCACTCATCGGCATCGAGGAAAAGCACCCACTCCGTATCGATCGGCAGCTCACTCAGTGCGCGATTGCGCTGTTGCGAAAATCCCTCGAAGCGAAATTGAAAAACGTCGCAGCCGTACCGTTTTGCCAGCTCAATCGTGCCGTCGCTGCTGAAGGAATCGACAATAAAAACGCGCTTCGCCCATCCGCTCACTGAATCGAGCGCCTGGGCGAGATTTGCTTCCTCGTTGTGGGTCAGGATGATGATGCTGAGGTCGGGTTGCATAAGGTGCTCAGGCCGCGCGGCGGAGAGTGGCGTTTTGGAGGATGGCGACAAACTCGTTGGCATACCGGCGCCAACTCCAATCGAAGCCTTGAAGCCGCTTGGTGCCTTGCTTTCTGAGCAAATGACCGAGAGCGGGGTTCTCGAGCAGGGCTTGAATATGGAGAGCGCAGGACGCCGGGTCATCAGGGTCGAAGTAGAGCGCGGCGCCGCGGCAGATCTCGCGGTTTACCCGAATATCGGACGCGACAATCGGGAGGCCCGAACCGATAGCCTCGAGCAGCGGAAAGCCGAAGGATTCGCAGAACGACGGGAACAGAAAGACATCGGCTGCGCGATACAGTGCGCCGATTTCCCGCTGATCGACGCGTCCCATAAAGACGACTTGGCCGGCAACGTCTAATTCCGCGGCCATCTTTGCATAATGATCGAAGTCGCCCGGATGATCGGCGCGATCGAAGGTAAGCAGGAGCTGGATCGCGGGATACGATTTCTTGAGTATCGTTAGCGCTCGCAGAAGAACTTCGAAATTCTTGTAGCGTCCCAGATGCGCAGTGTAGAGTAGCTTCGGACTGCCCGAGATCTCGAAGTTCGGAGGTTCGCCCTCTGCGCCGCACAGAGTCGCGTTTTCAAATCCGTGATATAAAGTTCGGAATTTTTGCCGCGCCAGGCCTGGGCAATCCTCTAAAATCATCTCCGCCATCGCGCCGCTCGGCGTGACCACGGTATGCGCGTGGCGCATGGCCTCAATGGCCCAACGCCTGCGCAGCGCCAGCTCCATCCGAGCCACTCGATCAAGCGACGCCCGGTAACGCGGCGAATAGTAGAGCGCGTTGCATTGAAACAGAATATGTGGAATCGGGCAGAAGACGGGCCCGAAATTCATCAGCGACACCAGCACGTCGTACTTGCGCGCATGCATTCCCGAGGCGATCAGGTCGGAGAAACCACGGTGCAAAGCGCTACCCGCCCGATCGTCCTTCCAACGAATGAGCCGAACCCGGCCGCTGGTCGAGGCAACCGCCACCGAGGACCGCACCAGAACGTCATAGGTATCATCGCCCGGAGTTTCCGCCAGCGCCGGCAGCAAGTTCGTAACATGCCGCAGCGCGCCGCCCATGGTGGCCCCGAGAGCATTGATCAAAACACGCATAGTTCTCGATCGCTGCTACGCTGCCAGCGGCCGGCCACTCTCAGCAGCAACATCGCCCCAGATCAGCGGCCGCCAATTCTCGAGCATGTTGCTGAAAAGATATTTTTCCCGGACCTTCTTATAAGCTCGCTCGCCGAGTGCCTGCAAAAGATTCCGATTTCCGCTCAACTCGCGCAAACGCCCGGCGATATCGAGCGCATCTCCGTAGCGGACCAGATAACCGTCCCGGCCGTGGTCGATTACTTCCGGAATGCCGCCGCAATTCGCGCCCAAGCACGGTTTGCCGTAACTCATGGCCTCCAGGAAAACGATGCCGAAACCTTCGCCGCGGCTGGGAAGCGCGAATAGATCGCAGTCCCGGTAGGCTTGTTCCAGCGCGATTTCGTCCAAAGATCCGTGGAAGGTTGCATATTGCTCGACATGTAAGTCGCGGGCCTTTTGCACAAGACGCGGCAGGTCGTCACCGCTTCCGCTAATTTGCAGATCCATGCGCACCCCTTCGCTCGCGAGCAGCGAGACAGCTTCTAGCAACTCATCCAGCCCCTTGTACCGTTCAATCGAGGTCAAGCGGCCGACGAACAGCACGCGCAAAGGGTGGTGCGGGCTGCCTACTTCGGTTCCCGGCGCTATTGGTTCCGGGCATGAATTGTCAACGGCGAGCGGGACGACGGAAATGCGTTCCCTCCCAACGGCGTTCACTTCCGCGAAGCGGTTTTCGGTAAACCGCGTCGTCGCGACGATTCGATCTGCCGCCCGGCACGCGACGCGCTCCCGCCATCGCATCCGCTGCCATGCTTCCGTGCCGTGCAGCACGACAATATAAGAGCGGATCAGGCCTGCGCGCCGCAGTGCATAAGCCAATGGCGCAAGAGCCACGTGCCCCAGCACCATATTCTGGCCGGGTTGCTTCGCCGCCAGCGCGAACAGCCGCTGGACAAATCTGCCGCGCTCGCCTCCGCAACCAATAAACGCGTCATAGTGCACTGGGCGCTTATGCCGGGTTTGATTCCAATCCAAGTCATTGAGCGACACGGCTGAGAAACGGAAATTCCGCTCCGCGGAAAGAGTCGAAAAGATTTCGCTCAGGCGCCGCATGTAGGAGGGAATGCCTCCATGTGAGCCATAGATTTGAGTCGCAGCGAAGATCATAAAACAGGCGTCGCCTGAACGCGCTCCTCCTTGACAGCAACCGTCGAGGCGACCGCCTGAACAATGCCGTCCACCGTGCGGTCGATATTCCAGCGCTCGATGATCTCGCGTGACGCCGCCCCCATCCGCTGGCGGTGCTCTTCGGAATAAAGCGTCCGCTGTATATATAAGGACAGCGCCGCCACATCTCCGCTTGGATACACATACCCGTTGGCTCGCGGCCGGACCAGATCGAAACTCGATCCCACCTGGTCCGATGCGATCACCGGCAGGCTGAAACACATCGCTTCGTTGACCGACAATCCCCAGGGCTCCGAGCTCGAAGGCAGGACGAATAGATCCGCCAGCGCGTACAGTTTGCCGATCTCGCTTTGATTCCGGAAACCCAGGAAGTGAACGCGGGGAATACGCCGAAGCGCGACGTAGTTTTCAAGATCCCGCCTCAATGCGCCGTCGCCCACCATTGCCAGCGAGCAAGGAGTGCGCGCCTGCGCAGCTTCGAAGGCGCGAATAAGATCGAGCGGCCGTTTCTTCGAGATCAACTTCCCGGTGAACAGCACCACCGGCAATTCGGGGTCTATGCCGTAATCGCGCCGCAGCGAGTGCTTGTTGGCAGCCAGCGCATCGGCCTGTTCGATGAAGGACGTGTTGTCGACGGCGTAGGGAGCATGGAAGATTCGCTCGCTCGGAACTCCGTAGCTCGAATAAAACTCGTTGTTGAGGCGCCCGATTGCGAGAAACGCATTCACCTTCGAGAAGAAAGCTCGCAGAATGGTTCGCTTCGCAAGCCGCTTCCATCCGGGCGATTCTTCCAATCCATTTGATTCGCCGCGAAGCAGCAGGGGTTTTTGTGAGAGAACAGAGGAGATCCATGCCAACCAGTTACTGGCGAGCGCCCAACCTTGCATCCAAACTGCATCGAATTGATTGGAAAGAGCGAGCGCCAGCACCTCGGGATTGATGAGGCTTAAGAAGCGCTTCGGCCCATCGTCCAACCCAAGGTTGTTGATGAATCGATAGCGGTAACCATCGAGCAGGGGAATGTCCCACGCCACCGGCACGCCGAACTGCGGATCGACGTGCTGTTCGACTCCCCATCGGGAATAGAAGCAAACTTCCAGATCGATCTCCGGACGCGCAGCCAAAGCACGAAACAGAGGCGCTTGATACTGGATCGGATGCGAGGTCAACACGAGCAAGCGGTATCTAGGCACAGGCGGCTCCTAAGGATGTTTCGTGATATTCGAGGATCTGCCGCACTCTGTGGTCGTAGGAGTAGTTCGGAACGGCTCTCCGGTATCCGGCTTCGGCGATCTTCTTCGCTTGCGATGGATGCTTCAGGTAATGATCTATCTTGCTGGCCAGTTCGTCCGCGGAGCTGAAACAGACTACTTCGCGATTCTCTTCGTAGAGCGTCAGGACTTCCTCTGTCCGTTCGTGCAGCATGAAGCCTCCGCAGGCAGGGATTTCATAAGTACGCGTCGTCGTCTCGTCCAGCGCGTCATCGGAAACGCCCATGATGGCGAGATTAATTCGGCTGGCGGCGATCGCCTTGGCGTAACTCTGGCCGTTCACTGCCGTTCCTTGAACGCGCTTCTTCAGAAGAGGCGAGCGGCAGCGCTTCCAGTCGTTCCCAAAGATGCGGATCGCGAGAGAGGAGCGCCGCCACACCAATTCATCGAGCAACCGTTCTTTGCGTTCGGTGTAAGTGCCGACGAAGCTTACTTCCGAGCCGAACAACGTTGCGTCCTCTTTCGCAATTGGGGTGGGACGATGAATTTCGGCATCGTAACCGTGCGGAATCACCACACGATCGCGAAGGCGAAGCCGCTTGGCCATATCCCCGTCCCAGGACCGTTTGGTGTCGAAAACGCAATCGTATTCGCCGAGCGCCTCTTCGAGAGGCGAATTTCGCGCAAAAATCACGCGATCCGGGTAGTAGTTATAGGTGCGAATGCCTCGCTCGCGCAGCGATCTCACGGTAGAGGGCAGAATAAAGTTGCCCTTGAAAGCCAGCAGCAGATGCGGGCGGTAAGATTCAGCCGCCGCCAGCAAGGTTGCATTGAAATCGGCGATAATGCGCGGCCGCAGAAGCCGCCTGACGGCTCGGAGCTCACGCGAGCGCCACTGAGGAAAAAACGTCTGCGCGTCGAGATCGAAAACATCGCAGCCGAGGCGCCGCAGCGCCGCGCTGCACGCGCGGGCGCAACTGCCAAACCAATTCTCACCGCAAAAAAGCACTCTCATGAACTTAGAGGGATCAGGGATATCAATTTGGCTTAACGGCAGCGATCGCGTGGCAAGAGAGCCTTAATCAAGAGAAAATAGGCCGTGTAAGTGAAGGCGCCACCGACATAAGTAGAGGCGAACCAGTCCGTGATGGATGCTCCCATCAACAAGCCGCCGATGCCAAATGGCAGCCAGCGCACATCGCGAGCGGCGACATAATTGAACGCAATACGCGTAAACCAATTGAGTAACAAGCCGAGGTAAACACATGCAATGACCACTGCCGGCCATCCCCCGTTCCAATAGGCTTCAGCGAATACGCCGGCTGCACTCGAGCTGCGATGATTGCCCGTAACAAGCTGATTGAATTCGAATCCCGGAGTCATAAGGGGCTTGTCCGGCCACAGTACTCGCGGAACAATGGCCGGCAAAATCAACTCAAAAGTATTGCCTGGCATTCCGGCATCATGCTGGCGCAAACAAAAGGCTTGTGCATTCGAATAGCAGAGTCGGGTCCACCAACCCTGTACGTTGCTCGACGAAATGTCAGGGTGATCCACATTCCAGGCAGATTCCAGCGCCTCAACTCGTTCGGAAATCGAAGCGGAATTGGTAGTCAGGTATAAGCGCCCTCTACTTACAAGCGGTGTAATTACGAAGTAGACAATTGCAATGACGCTAATCGCGGTTGCGGCCAAGATCTTGGAAGGGCGCATGAAATAAAAGCCGAGAAACACGACGCCGAGTGCGATGATGATTTCCGACTTGTTAAATGAAAGGAGGCCGGTTGCGAGCTCCAGCGCAAACAGAATAGCCGCTGGCAAGTAGAACGCGGCGTTGCGCGACCAGGCGTGGTACAGGAGCAGAAAAAGGCACAACGGGGATAGGTTTCCCAAGACGGCAAGGAAGCCTGGCAGAACGAAATCCGGATCGCTCCAGCCGAGGAAATACGGCATGACGACCAGGTACTTGATGGGAAGAGCGATCGCGATCATCGACCAACTAATGAGCCGCATCGTGCTGCCTGATCGACCGCGCGATCTCTCGCTGGACACGTTTTTCTTCCCTGTGTGGATGCGGCAACAAAGCGCAAAGCTCGCGAGAATGATGGCCAGGCTCCAAGCGTTGAGAAGATTTGTCCGGGCAAGTTCGTCCGGATTGATGGGTGCGAACTGATTGGCGTAGGCGATGGCGGTTGGATCGCCGAAGACGTGCAATAGCGGCCCTAGGCCGTGGTAAACGCCCATGGCGGCGAGTGCCGTTATGAGCGGCGACCACATCCAGAGTGGATCGGCGTCAACCAGCAGAACGATAGCCCAAACGCAGGCGGCCGCCAGCGCCACCGGAAGCCAGAGATTGATGACGTCGTCAGGATCGGTGAGCAGTGAAGACAGAAGTTGGAAACCAACAGCGATGAGCGCCATCACGAGGCTGATGAGCGGTAACGGAGAGACACCGCGGCTTGCGCGTTTCGAATCACTGGCGCTCGACGGCCAATCGAGCGCGGGTGAAAGGGCAATGGAAGACATCGTTGTAGCTGCTGGAAGCCGCTGTTCGAAACTACTCGGCCGACTCCGCGAAGTTGAGCTGGAGGTCGGGCTTCAGGAGATCGGCCAACAATAGGCGCAGAGACCAATTCCTGCGCCGAATCCATTTAGGGCCTTCAAAAGCCGCCACGTTGAAGGCAACCGCGGCAAAGGCCACGACCGCGAGGCGGCTCCAGCCGAGCTGCGCCGGAATCAACCACGCCACAAGCGCGGCGAGAGCAACCGCGGGAAGGCTCCTGACGGCCGGTTTCAGAACGCCGAGCAAAAAGAAATTCGCGGGCGCGAGACCGATTTTTTTGCAGCTCCAGCGGGGAATTACCAGGCCCGTGACCAAGGTGCGGGCAATTGCCGTTCCCGCGGCTACTCCCACCAAGCCGAATGGCCGCACTAGCAGGATAGAAAATGCGACGTTAATAAGCGCTTCGGCCACCGACGCGATGGCCCATACCTTCATCTCGCCGACAACCAGGGGAATGATGGAGGTGCCTCGAAGAATCGTGTCGAGAAGAACCCAATAAATGAAGACGCAGTTCAATGCCCATCCGCCATAGCCCTGTGCGCCGACCCACAACACCACGAAAGCCGGGTTGAGCAGCGCGACCAGACCCGCGCCTATCAATGCCAATCGAGCTGAATAATAGACCAGCGCCAAAAAGGTGCGCCGCAGCGATTGCATTTCGTTGCGCGCGTACATTTGGGCCAAGGCCGGGTAAACTGCCGAAGGCGCTTTATCGGCAAGAACAATGCTGAACA
Source organism: Bryobacteraceae bacterium (assembly GCA_035502635.1). Taxonomy (GTDB): domain Bacteria; phylum Acidobacteriota; class Terriglobia; order Bryobacterales; family Bryobacteraceae; genus Bog-105. Next base: position 26,710 of record DATJUG010000029.1, on the reverse strand, counting down.
GAGCGGCCATGCGCGCCGTGATGACATACGGGGTGACGGCGGCGGCTCCGCTAAACGCGGCGATGATCAAAGGATCGGTGTTCAGGGCGATGATATAGGCGATGCGCACAAGCTGGAAGTAGCCGGCAACCCGCCAGAGCGCGGCAAGTTCCTCGCGCGAAACAAGCCGTAAACCGATGGAGATTCCGGGATGCAGCTTGCGCAGAAACCATAACGCCAGCAACCCGCCGCATACCGAAGTCGTGAGATTCGAGAGGGCAAGTGCCGAGATGCCAAGCTTGCATTCGAGCAGAATGAATGCAGTGACGGCTCCGGCCAGTGCTGCAGCGGCTCGAATGCTGCCCGCCAGCGCCGTGCGCTGCAAGCCGACCAGGACTCCGTTGAAAGTGCCCAGCGGCAAACCCGCGGCTCCCGCGATGGCGGCGATTCGATAAGCCTGGATGACGCTCTGCGCCTCCGACGGCGGCACATGAAACCAAACCGGCACGAATGGCGCGACGAAGAATCCCGCCGCCAGAACGATTGCTCCGATCGCCGCGAACGACCAAAACGCGACGCTCGCTACCGAACTCAATCCCGTTGTTCCTCGCTTCTCGGTCGCGGCCGCGACCAGCCGCACGAGCGAAAAGCCTAAGCCGGCATCCAGCATGGCCAGATAAGACAGGATAGAGAGCGCCGCCTGCCACGAGCCATAGAGCGATTTCGAAGTAAGTGCGAGCACCAGCGGAGTGAGCAGGAAGGTCGATAGCGTTACTACTCCTTGACAGCCCATATCTGCGCACAAGCCCCAAAAGGCTTTGAGCCCGCGATTACCGGACGTGTTCATCGCTATTTCCAAACCGGGATGTAGCCCGTCGACCCATCCGAAAGCTTGATGCTCACCCAGGTGAATGGCTGTGCGGGTGAAGCGGCGGGACTGTTGCCGCCAAGCGATGCAGCGCCTGCGCCGGTCGCGGCATTCGGGAACTGAATCGCGCCAGTCGCGACGAGATTCCTCACCGTAAGATCTGCAAATGAGCCTCTCGTCCCGTTATTCACCTCCACCATTCCGGCGGAATTGCGGCTCAGGCCCGTGTCCATTGCCGCCCGGGTGCTCGCGCCCCATTTCACGCTCCCGTCTTCTTCAATCGACATGGTGTAGTTCCCGTGCCGGTCCAGGTTCGAATAGTTGTAAGCGCCGGTCTGGTTTGCAGTCCGCACTTGCACTCCGGTACCGACATCCGCCCACACGCCGATCATCAGCGGATCATTCGAAGGCGGCACGAGGTTGTAACCGTCGCCCGTCAGCCCGTTCGTTGTTCCTGAGACCGTGATCCAGGAGCGCATGAACAAGCCAGCTCCGTTGTCGAAATAGACAGTCGGTGTCAGATGCGCCTGGTCGCTGGGCTGCAGAATGCGAAGAATTTTCCCCTTGTAATCGGTCTCCGTAAGATCAAGCGTCGACGAGGAACCCGCGCCTTTGCTCAGGTTGAGAGTGGCCGACCCGAAAGTCGACGCCGCGTCGGTCAGGTTTAACTGTTGCGTCGCGGAATTGAACGTAAACGAGCTGCTCTGGCCGATGGTCCCGGCGCCATTGCCGAACACGACCGGGCCGGACGTGATGCCGGCGAGAACCGGATTCGGATAAGTGCCGGCCAGGACGCCACCCGCTGCGCCGCTTGGAGCATCAAGGGGAGCGGGGGTGCTCTGAGTAAGAGGCGTAACCGCCGTTGTTACCGCCGCGTTTGAAGGCGGTGTGATTGCCGGGTCAGAGGCCGATAGATTTTTCGTGCCAAGCGCGCTGAGTTGTAGCGGCGTCAAGAGAAAGGCCTGAGTCTGGCCCTGATAGATGCCGGTTCCGGCGATTTGACCGAAATCGTTGATGCCCGCTGCGACGGTCAGGGTCCAACCGGAATCCTGACGGACCTGCGAATTGAGATCGGTGATGTTACCGCTCGAAATGACGATGGCATGCGGTGCGCCCGCCTGCACGTTGCTGGAGCCGACCGCGACGCCCGCGGAGTTGAACCCCAGCGTGACCGTGCCCGAACTCGAGGCCTGGTTTGCGCCGGTGTTTCCAGGAAGCACGCCCTGCCAAGGCGTCAGCGTATAGCACGATCCGGTGGCATCCGTGTTCGCGCCAACGCATGCGGCGGGCGACAAAAGGAACAGTTGCGTCGCGTTTCCGCTGGCCCCCGTCGCGATGATCTGGCCTGCATCGCCTGCATACACAGCGGAAGTCAGCGTCCAATTCGTCGCTGCAATCAGGCGGCTGTTCAAGTCGATGAGCTGGCCGGCGTGATAGAGAAACGCATGCGCGGCCTCGTTCAGTGCAACGGCGGAGGTCCCGGCGACATCTCCGGCGGAGCTGATCGCGAGCCCTTGACTGTCAGGACCGCCCAGCGTGCCCAGATCCAGGAATTCGCCGTTAAATAAAAACGCGTGCCATGCTCCGGAAGGCTCGCGGAACGAGCCCGTTACCTGAGCTTTGTCGTTCAAAGCCGTGGCGCGGCTTTCCAAACCCCCCGCAGGCGCGAGTGGTGTCACGGAATAGGATTGCGCCCAGAGATTAGTAGTAGCAACGCCCACCGCAAAGATGAGTTTGTGCTTGGAGGTAAACATAACGCTAGACCAGAATCAATTCCTCGTCCGGCTGATTGGCGGAGAGCGCCGCGTCGCGGCTAAGCAGGATCTGCACGATTCTTTCCGCCGCACGACCGTCCCATTTTTCGGGTATGGCTCCATGCTTAACCCTGCCTTCCAGCACGGCATGGATTGCGGAACGAATTTTCACTGGGTCCGTGCCTGCCAGGATGTTGGTCCCGAGCGAGCAGGTGATCGGGCGCTCTGTATTCGGTCGCATTGTGATGCACGGAATGCGGAGCACGGTTGCCTCCTCCTGGATGCCTCCGCTGTCGGTCAGGATCATGCGCGCGCGCGCAGCCAAGCCGATGAATGGCAAATAACTCAAAGGATCGAGCAAAGTAACATTTGAACTTAGTAAGTGAGCCAGGCCGAACTCCTGAATATGTTTGCGAGTGCGCGGGTGAACTGGAAAAATGATCGGCAATTGAGAGGAAAGTTCCGCCATGACCTTCAGCACCGCGGACAATGCCTCAGGCGAATCCACCGTGGCGGGGCGGTGAAGCGTCAAGACCGCGTATCGGTTCTCTTCGACATTCGCCGGCAGCGGCAATCCAAGCGCTCGCGGCAAGTGTCGCAGCAGCGTGTCGATCATGGTATTGCCTACGAAGTGAATGCGTTCTTCGGGAACACCTTCGCGGCGCAGATTCTGGCTGGCAAGCTCGTCGGTGGTGAAGAGCAGGTCTGAGATGGCGTCCACACAGAGGCGATTGATCTCTTCGGGCATTGACCAATCGCCCGAGCGAAGGCCGGCTTCGACGTGCGCAACTTGCAGGCATAGTTTCTTTGCAGCCAGCGTGCAAGCGAGCGTCGAATTCACATCGCCGACGACCACCACCCAATCCGGCTTCGCATTCATACACACGCCTTCGAAAGTAACCATTGCGCGAGCTGTCTGTTCGGCATGCGATCCCGCCCCGATTCCGAGATTGACATCCGGCGCGGGAATGCCGAGATCGGCGAAAAAATCCCCGGACATCTTTTGGTCGTAATGCTGCCCGGTGTGCACCAGAAGAGTTTCCGCTTCCCTGCGGCGGGACAAAGCTTCGAGGATCGGCGCCACCTTCATAAAGTTAGGGCGCGCGCCCGCTATCAACGCAATTTTCATAACGTGCCTCTAAGAATCTAAGGAAGAAATACGGTGGTGACGAACGTGACCGGACAAGAGCCCGCCCAGGTGCCGGTCAGCGTCGTGTTACCGACTGCCTGATTGAACTCGGGATACCAGTGCGACGGGGCCATCGAGCCTTCGAGCTTGGGGTCGAGCGAAATCTGTGGCTGAGCGTCAGGATGAAAGTGGAAAAACACTTCGATGCGATGACGGCCAATGCCTTCAATCGAGTCCGTGATACGCAAGCGGTCCGTTCCGAGATCGACACGACGGCGATGGATGACCGGACTGGACAGGCGGCGATATCCGTCGTGCGCGGCCTCTGCGAATGTCTTCCCGTTGGTTCGCAAGTCAAAGGACCGAGCGCGGCGGGCTACCCGAAATGCGCTCCAGACTTCAGATTGATCCTCGCCGTCGATGCGAACCGTATTGTGCGCGGCAGTTCCGCGCTGCCATTGGCGCTCCGGGCCTCGTTCATAGGTGGAAGTTCCGGAGTTCACCAGCATGCGCTTTCCCCTCGCAGACAACTCGAAGGAAAGAGTATCGGCGTGCGCGTGTCCCGGCTGATGATCGGGGCCGATCGGCGCCGCGTCAAAGATCACCATGGCGCGATCGTTTTCGAGTCGTGCGTAGCCGCTCGCGTGCAGCTCGCTGGTGGCGCCGGGTTGCACACCCAGGCGCTCGGCGTAATCAAATAACTGGCCGGGTTCCGGCGCAATGCCAAAGGCTGCGTCGTTGAAGAACGCGATGCAGCCATCCGGATGCGTCATCTTCGCGAGCCACGACAACATGGAACTGGCCGTGGACGACCAGAGCACCCGGTCCGCGATTGCCAAGCCGTATACCTGCGAGACATTCAACAGGTCCAGTAGGCTTTCAAGCACCAGCGCGTGATACATGGGGCTGCGCTCGTAGTGCGCCCCGTCCGCCAGGATTTGTTCTGCAATTTGGGCGCGCAGCAGCTTGCTTCCCGTTTCCCACCACCTCCGCGCGAGCTCGCCTTGGAAGAACATTCCCGCGCAAGTAAGCGCCACTAAATCCGCGAATAGATGGTTCGCGCCGAGATGATATTCAAGGCTCTGCGACAGATACTCCGCCTGTTCGGCCAGGCTGCGCAAAAATTCCGCGCTCACTTGCTGCCGCCGGAGCGCCCACTTGACCCAGTTCACAATCCGGATGGCAGTCGGGTACGGTTCCCATCCGTTCCCTGTGCCGATGGGATTTCCAAGAATCCAGCGTTCGATCAAGTTTTCTGCCGGATGCTCGAAATAATGCAGGTTGTAAAGCCACAGTTTGGGAATCCCGGCGTCGTTCCAGGTTCGGATCGCACGCTCCTGATTCAGAAATCGAAATCGATTCGGGCCGGTCTGCGCGGCCGGGCGCGCGATGGGGCAGACAAGCTCGCGTCTTCTCTGACGCGGAGCTGCCTCTAACGCGCCTGTGAGCCGAGGCCGGCGCCGGCGAATCCTGTTATACACCTGAGCGGGCCGCAAATAGCGGACAGTATTTAGATAAGTAGCGATCAAAGTTAGAGGCTCGCTATCTCAAGCGTCAAGCGGCTGACTTCTATGATTTCGTCAAACGGGATCGGTGAAGGGTCGCCGCAGCGCACAGCTTTTATAAACGCCGACGCCATCGCAGCAGCGCCTTTGTCCTGCCGCCACAATCTCAATGTGTGAAAGCCGGGCCATCCCCATCCAATCAGCGTTCGATAGTTATTCAACTGGAGAATCCGGCCCGCGCAAAACACTTCGATCCGTTCCTTCGGGAAGCGCTTGTGCCCGGAGGTCAAATAATGGACCGTCGCAATCGAACCGTCTTCAAACGTAAGCGAGAAGCTCACGGTCTCGGCCCCAGCGCCGCTGCGGTCGCGTGGGCGAACCGCGCAGGCTGACTCGATTCGCGCGCCCGCAAGAAACCTCGCGAGATCGACGAAATGGCAGGCCTCCCCGACGATCCGTCCGCCGCCGGCCGAAAGATCCCGCGTCCAGTGATCCGGCGGGATGTCGCCCGCGTTGACCGTGATCACGATGGTTTGGGGTTGCCCGATGCCGTCGAGCAGCGATTTCATCTTGACCACCTGAGGTGCGAAGCGGCGGTTGAAGCCGATCATCAGGCGCGGCGCTTGGCCGTTCTCGAGACACCGCTGGTATTGCGATTTGATCTCATCGATCTCTTCCGAGCACAAGGCGAGCGGCTTCTCGACAAACACATCTTTTCCGGTTTCGAGTGCCTGCAGCACATAACGGGCGTGCGAATCGTGCCGAGTCGCAATCGCCACGATGTCGATCGCCGAATCATGGAACAGCGCTTCGCAATCGGTGCTGGCGCGACGGAACCCGGAGGCTCGGCCCCAGTGTGCGGCCGACAGGCCGCCCGTCGAAACGATCAGATCGAGTTCGGCGCCGGCGCTGCGAAACGCGGGAATCAAAATCTTCGAGGCATACGCTCCGGCCCCTATCAGCGCCACCGCCGGACATAGATGCGAGCGCGGCTGCACCGCTCCGAAGGAAATCGTTCTCGCCCTGAGCGGGGCATCCGGCTTATCAGAAGGCGGAGGATATTCCAGCACAACACCGAGATGCGGCTCCCGGCTGCCAATCAGCTCGTAGGCTCGTTCAGCTTCCCCGAATGGAAAGCGGTGCGTAATCAGCGGCTCCACATCCAGGCGCCCGCTGGCAAGCATCTCCAGCACAGCCTCGAAATTTCGCTGCGCGGTCCATCGAACGTAAGAGTGTGGATAATCCACCCCGTGCTGCTCATAGCCGGGTTCGTAGCGGCCGGGGCCATACGAGCAAGAAACCTGGAACGAGAGTTCCTTCTTGTAAAAATCGTCACGCGAAAGTTCGAGGCCGGTCACACCCACCAATACAATGCGGCCTCTTTTGCGAGACATCGCGGCGGCCTGATGCACGGGCTCGTTGCTCTTGGTGGCCGCAGTAATCAACACGGCATCGAGGCCTTTGCCTTTTGAGAACCGATCTGCGGAATGAATCGGATCGGCGCCCGCGGACAGGTCGACTGAAGCAGCTCCGAATTGCTCGGCAAGCTTCAACCTGGCGCGATCGAAATCGATAGCGAGGACGCGGCAGCCGTTGGCCCGCAGCAGTTGCACGGTGAGCAAACCGATTAGCCCCAGGCCGATGACCGCGACCGATTCGCCGAGCGTGGGCTCGGCCAGCCTGATCCCTTCGAGCGCAATGGAACCTAAAACTGTGAACGCTGCCGCTTCAAAGCTGACGCCTTCGGGAATGCGCGCGCAAAGGTTCTTTGGAACCGCTGCGGTCTCGGCATGGGGACTGTTCGAAACCACGCGGTCGCCTGGTTCAAAGCCGGTCACCTGGGAGCCAACCGCCAACACCACGCCAGCGCTCGAGTAACCAAGCGGAATCGGCTGGCTGAGCTTCGACCGGACAGACTCGATGGTCGAAACCAGGCCGTCCGTTTTCACTTTGTCGAGCACCAGTCGCAGCCGCTCGGGTTGCTGGCGCGCCTTGCCGATCCAACTCGCTTTGCCGAATTCGATGAGCATGCGCTCGGTGCCGGAAGAGATGACCGAGGCGGCATTGCGGATCAATATGGAGTTAGCCGAAGCCGCCGGGCACGGAACTTCGGTCGCGCAGACGCTTCCGTTTTCGAGGCTTTGCACAATCTGTTTCATGCCACTGCCGCCGTGAGCTGCTCTTCCATACCGTCTACCGGTACCGCTTCCTGATACAAACGAAACCAGATTTCGAGCACCATCAGTGCCCAAATTTTTAGCCCTACATCCCGTCGTCCGGCACGTTGCTCCTCGATTAAGCGGGTGATCTCTTCGGGGCGGAACAGCCCGCGCCCCGCAAGCCCGCCGAGAAGCTCGTCTTGCAATGGCCGCAGCTCTCCTCCCAACCAGGCGTTCACCGGCGGATTGAACCCCAATTTGCGGCGTTTCAACACGGCTTGCGGAAGATCGGACCGCATGGCGCGCCGCAAGAGCCACTTCGTCTGCCCGTAGCGGAATTTTTGATCGAACGGGATGCGAAGCGCGAACTCGACCAGCCGCCAGTCACAGAACGGCGCTCGCAGCTCGAGTGCGTGCGCCATCGACATGCGGTCGGCGTATTCGAGCACGTTGCAGCACAGGAATGAGCGGATGTCCACATACGCGAGCCGGTTCAGCGGCTCCAGGCCCTCGGCGCGCCGATAGAGACTGCGCAGGAAATCGCCGGAATCGTGATCCTCCGTCGCACTTGCGAGCCGCTCTGAATACAACCGGTGTTTGTCAGCCTGCGAGAAATATCCGATCCAGGCGAGGTACATCTCGATCAGCGGCTGATTTGCGTGTTCCAAAAACTCGCGCAGACGGCGTAACTGATGGCGCCCATTCGTATCGTCCGCGATGCATCCGCCGAGAAACGGCAGGAGCTGGTTGCGCAAAAACCGCGGTAAGGAGCGCACCCAGCCGCTGGCATAGGCGCCCAGATAGCGTGGATACCCGCCGAACAGTTCGTCGCCGCCGTCGCCACCCAAGGCGACCGTGACCGACTGCTTCGTCAAAGCCGCAAGCTGATAGGTCAACAGAGCAGTGGGATTCCCGAAGGGCTGGTCGAAGTGCCAGATGACTTTGGCGAGAGATCCGGTTGACGAGGGGTCTGCCTGAAGAACTGTGTGTTGGCAGCCGAAGCGCTCCGCCACGATTCCGGCGAACGGAATCTCGTCGTACATGGCATGGCCTGCGAACCCGACTGAAAACGAGCGCACGGCCTCGGTGGATGAGCGCGCCATGATGGCCGTGATCGTACTCGAATCCAATCCTCCTGACAGCAGCACGCCAAGAGGAACATCGCTGATCATGCGCGAAGAAACGGCGCTTTCGAGCCGCTCCTGAAGCTCGCTCTGGTTTTCCCGTACGCGTTGCCGGCCGCTCGCGCCATCCGACTCCATGGCATCCCAATAAGTGCCGAAACTCGTTTCCAGTCGCTCGCGTTCCACTCGAATCCGGGCCCAACTGGCCGGTTCCAATTGCCGAATTCCCTTGAACATCGTTCGTGGATAGGGAATGTATAAGTAAGTTAGGTAATCATCGAGCGCGTGATAGTCGATATCTGGCGTATCATTTACTCCCGCCAGGACGGCTTTGATCTCCGATCCAAACACGAACCGGGATGCGCGGCTCAAAAAGTAAAGCGGCTTCTTTCCCAGCCGGTCGCGAGCCAGAAACAGCTCGCTGCGCTGCTCGTCCCACAAGGCGAAAGCGAACATCCCTTCCAGCCGCTTGACGCACTCGACGCCCCATTGCCGGTAAGCGGCGAGAATAACTTCGGTATCCGAACTGGTCGCAAATTCGTGTCCGGTTTTCTCGAGCTCCGCGCGTAACTCGCGGAAATTGTAGATTTCGCCGTTAAACACCAGCGTTTTCGAGCCGCGAACCATCGGCTGATCGCTTCGCTCTCCGAGATCTACAATGCGCAGCCGCCGATGCACCAGTCCCACCCGCCAGCCAACATGGTCGGCTTGCCAAAACCCTTCCGCTTCGGGCCCGCGATGAGCAATCGAGCGCGACATTTTGGCCAGCGTTGCCCGCTCCCCGTCTCGCCCTATCAATCCGGCTATCCCACACATAAATGAATTTCCGCTACTCCCGTTTCCAGCTTGTCTTCGGCATGAAGCTCGCAATGGGATCGTGTTCGGTCGCTGCCGGAACCGTTCCTCTACGCACCGAGAGCACTCTGGCGAGCGCGATCAGCGACGGTGTCACGTCCTCCGGAGCCAGGCACCCGAGCTTCGGCTCGAGCACCCTTCGAATGGCATCCGCATAAGGCGCGAACACTTTACGCGAAGCACTGGACGGGCATGCCGTTAGAGTGAGCCGGTTGTCGCCGGGAAGAGAGATATCGAGGTGCCACGAAGGCGATCCGGCCGAGCGGCCCGGATGAGAGTAGTTGTCTTGCCCGAGCTGCGCAGAGATGCTCGTGAACCCGAATTCCTGGTACGAGTCTTGAAGCACCCGCCAGCACTCTTCCAATGTCACAGCGGAGGCGAGCTTGGATTCGAAGGCCTGGAGCGCAATCTGAGCGCTCACTAACTGCACGAACCAGCCTTCTGAAAGCGCGCGGCCCGCCACATCGAACTCGACGTACTCCAGGTGCTCGATTCCCGCCCATACGGCCAGACAGAATATGCCGATGATGACCAGCTCGTGACGGTGATTTGCAATTGCCAGCGAGAGCACCGCAAAAAGCGCGCACATGCCATACAGCAGCAGCGCCGCCTGTCGCGGAGAGAAGCCGAGATCGAGCAGGCGATGATGAATGTGGCCTCGATCCGCGCCGAAGATTGGCTTGCGGCGGAGAATGCGGCGGCCGATAGCGAGCGCGGTGTCGGTCAGCGGGATGGAGAGCGCCATCATCGGCGCCACCATGCCCAGCATCGTGGCTGATTTCTCGCTCCAGACGACGCCGAAACACCCCAATAGGAAACCGATGAACAGGCTGCCCGAATCGCCTAAGAAGATGGTGGCCGGATTGAAGTTGTAGCGCAGGAAACCGAGTAAGCAGCCAACCAGCGGCAGGATCGCAAGCGCAAGCGCGATATTCGATTGGATCAGCGCCGCGAGCAGCGTGGTCACGGAAGTCACCAGGCCGATGCCGCCCGCCAGGCCATCCAGTCCGTCGATCAAATTCAGAGCGTTCATGCAGATAATCAGCCACAGAATGGTCACCGGGCAGGACCACCATTCGACGGAATGGCCTAGGCCGAAAGCATCGATGCCCCCGACCGCCGTAATGCGAATGCCCGCTTGATATGCGCAAGCGGCGCCGGCGACCTGCCCGGCAAGCTTCTGCCACGGCCGAAGTGAAAATATGTCGTCCAGGAACCCAACCAGGAACACTAAGCTCGCGGCCGGAAGCAGCTTCCAAATGAACGGCAGCGCGGATCGCACCAGCGCCGCTCCTGTGGAATGCGTGCACAGCAGGATCGCAAAAGCCGCTACATATGATAGGAGGATCGCGACGCCTCCGACGCGCGGGATCGGCGTGGTGTGGATCTTGCGCTCGTTCCCCGGATGATCCAGAACGTCGAGCCGGCGAAACACGCCTCGCACCGCCGGGGTGACCGCGAGCGATATCAGCAAAGAAAGAGCGCCCAGAAAGAGCAGAGAGGACATAAGTGTCTAGGATTGGTAACCTGCCGACCCTCGGTGGCGACGGAACAGGTGAACCCGTGTCAGGCGACTGCGGTAGCTTCGTTCTCTTGATTGGCTCGATAGTATTCTTCGTACCCGTAGTAGCCGGAGGGCGCGTGCTTGGGGTCCCAATCGTTCAAGATGGTCCCCAATACCCTTGTGCCGTCCTGCAAAAATCTCTGGTGCGCGGCGAGTGCGGCGTCGCGGCTCGTGTGGCCCGCCCGGATGACCAGCACCAGCGCGTCGGCCAATCGTGCCAGAATTCGGGCGTCGGGCATGTGCAGCATGGGAGGCGTATCGATGAGCACCACATCGAAGTCGCTCCGCACCAGCATCAGCAGTTCGGATACGAACGGGTCGCACAGCAGATTGGTTGCGGCCCCGGTCGGCGGCCCGCTCGTCAGAAGATGAAGGCCCGCCACTTCGGTGGGACGGATCAGCGCCGCGACAAGCTCATCGCGATCCACAGCATCGGCTCCCCGCCGCAGCAGCGTGCTCAGGCCTCGTCGATTGTCCAACGAGAAGATATCGTGCTGACGCGGTTTCCGCAGATCGGCGTCGATTAAGAGCACGCGTTGGCCGGTTTCGGCGATCGCAATCGCCAGATTGCTGGTGACCGTAGATTTGCCTTCGCCCGGGCTGGCGCTGGTCAGTACCAGGGTCTTGGGTCGGAAGCTGCTATCGCCCGAGAAGAAAATCGACACCAGAATGGAACGGAAACTGTCCGCCACGATGGATTGCCTGTGATACAAGGTCGTCAGCTCGATGGCTTCGCCTTTGCCCGAGACTTCGCGCCCGGCTTCCGGTTGCGCCGTCGAAGCGGCGTTCGCTGTTTTCCCGGCGGAAGGAATGAGACCCAATTCCGGGACGTTCAAATAAAGAGCCACATCCCCGGGTTGTTGAATCGTTCTGTCCAGACGATCTCGCACCAAAATGAACGCTCCTCCCAGCAGCACCCCGGCCAGCAATCCCAGTGCCGCACTGCGCCGCGCATCCGGGCTGTAGGGCCGCAGCGGCACTTTCGCCGCATCCAGTACGCGGATGTTGCTCGCGTGCATGGCTGCCGCAATGCTCGATTCCTTCAACTGCTGCAGCATGGCTTCGTAGAGCTGCCGGTTGGTGTCCACTTCCCGCTTCAGAATGTTATATTCAATCGCCTTCTCGCCCTGCCCGCTGACCACCCGGGTCTGCGCATCATAGGCCCCGCTCAGCAGCGCCTCCCGGCGCGCCGCCTCCTCGTATTCGTTGCGAATGCGCTTCAGAATGTCGTCTCGATTCTGCGCGAACGTCTCTTCGAGGGTTGCAATCTGCGCCTCCACGCGCTTGACTTTCACGTGCTCAGGCGTATACGTGGTCTTCAGTTCCGCCAGTTCCTCTCGCAGTCCTGTCAACTTCGAATGTGTTTCGCGCAGACCCGCATCGTTCAGAATGTCCGGTAAACTATCGGGCGCGCTGCTCTGCGCCAACTCAAATCGCGATTGCTTGGCAATGCGTTCCGCCTGGGCAGCGGAAAGCTCCTGCTGCAATTGCCGCAGCTTGTCTTCCGAGATGTTGGTCTTCTCATCGGTGAAAATCAATCCGGAATTGCGAGCATAGCCCTGGAGTGCATCCTCCGACCTTTCGAGTTTGATCTTCATCTCGTCAAGCTGGCGCGAAAGCCAATCGCCGGTTTTTTCGCTGATCTGCCAGCGGGCCTCCAAATTCTGCTCGATGAACTCGTTCGCCAGGGTGTTTACGAAATTGGCGGCCAGGCGCGGGTACGTCGATTCGACCACAATTTCCAAAATGCGGGTCTGCCCCGAGGCTCGAACTTTCAAGCTGTTCGCGGCTCGTATTACTTGCTGCTGGTACCCGCTGGCGGCGGTGGGTGGCGGCAGATTCAGCGCCTTTCGCCAAAACGAGACACGAGCGGGCGCTTGAGCTTCCGGTTCGGAATCTTTTCGCAGCTTCGCAATCACGCGATCCCGCAGCGAGTCGCTCTGCAGGATCTTGATCTCGGTCTGGATATCCCAATCCGACGTGGTTGCGTTCTCCGCCAGGGGGCTCGCTTGCTTCAGATTCAGAAAGTTTTGGTTCAGGTCGACAATTTCTACCGAGCCTCTCGCCTTGTACACAGGTGTCTGAGGCAAGGTGATCAGAAACCCAAGCAGCAGTCCCGCGAACGCGAAGACAATCCATACCGCCTTATGGCGGCTCAGAATGAGCCAGTAATATGCCAGGCCGCCGGTCTCAAGCTCACCGGAGCCGCCCGTCCAGGGCGAAGCGGAGGGCATCTCGACATAGTTGCTGCGTACCAGCGCAGATTGAGGAGGGCGCTTCGAATACTCGCGCGGCGCAGGTTCTATCAGGCCGTGTGCGGCGCTGGCGTATTTGGCTGGCATGCGCTATTTGTAAATGGCGAGCCCGGCGCCGATCTGTCCGCCCATGCCAATCGCGGTCTCGAGCGTGCGCAAAGCGGTGCTCTTCGTGAAACTACTTGGGACGAAGAGGATATCGCTCGCTTTCAGTTCTAGATCTGCAGACTTGCCGGCCAGAATCCGTCGCAGATTAACGGGAATTTCGGCCCGCGCCGACCGCCCCGCCACCACCCGCATGATCTTGGCGCTCGCGGGCGACGCGGTGCTGTCCAGTCCCTCCGCTAGCGAGAGCACCTGGAGCGCGGAAAGAGACGCATTCTCTCCCAAAGTAAAACCACCCGGCTTGTGTACCGCTCCGATGGCATACACGACGGCTGCTTTTGGAACTGAAATGACATCCTCGGGCTTGACAGGTATGTTCGCAGCGGGATTGGCAGCTTGGAGGATGTCCTTGACCGGCAGCGAGGCGATGCTAAATTGACCGGTTGGATCGACCTTCGCTCCCGGAAGCGGAATCGGACCCCATTTCAACTTCCGCGTGATTCTCACCGTGTTGCCCGCATCCTCGCGCAGACCCCCGGCAAGCGACAGGACTTCATATAAGCTCTTCTCGCCTTGCACTTGATGCACTCCGGGTGCATTTACCGCCCCTAAAACGGAGATCGGTTGGCTGCGGTAATCGGTGATGGCGACGACCGCATTGGGGTGCACCAGGAAACGCTGCAAGCTCAGGTTGATCGCAGATTCCAATTGCTCGGCGGTGAGTCCGGCGGCCTGTATCCGGCCGATTAAAGGAAGACTCACATCGCCCTTCTGATCGATCCGGAATGCCTTTGTATTCAGTTCGTCTGCGTCGGGTATCAGCAGTGCGATTTGATCGCCGGGGCCGAGAACATAATCGGCCGCCGCAGTTGGCGGCACGGTAGAAGGACCGCTGCCGGTTGAAATGGCGGGCTCGCCCGCCGCATCCCCCGTGTCCTGTGGGCAAGCGATTCCCGCCGCGAGAACAAACAAAGCTGCGGCCCATACGGCAGTGCGCGTCGAAATCCGAATCACAGCGCCGTCACCCACTCGCGGTCCACTTCGACGGACACCGACCTTTGCAGGAGTTCGATCGATAAAACGATGCGCCACTCGCTTTTCTCTCGCACCAGAATCCCCTCAACGCCTTCGAGCGCGCCCTGATTGAGCCGTACGCGCTGACCCTGTTTTAGAAACGGACACGGTTGCACGCCAAATCCGGATTCGAGCGCAGCCTGAATCGCGCCCAGGTCGCCTTCCGGAATCGGAATGGGAACCTTCCCGCAACTGACTATGGAAACGACCCCAGGGCTGGTAAGGATCGGCAGCCGCTCGTTCGCTTCGAAGCGGCAGAACACATATCCCGGAAAAAGTGGAAGCTCTGTTTCGACAACCCGGTCGGACCATCGCTTCCGGGTTCGATAGAGCGGCAGATAACCCTCATAACCCTTGGAACTGAGCGATTGCGCGGCCATCTTTTCGGAGTTCGAGCGGGTACGAATTCCGTACCACGCAAGCGGGCTCTTTTCAGAGGGCGCGGAGGAGAGTAATGAAACAAAAGACATTCAGAACTGACAACGCTATCCATCGCGGCGTTGATGGACAAGCTACCGCCCTTTCGGTCACATCGCCGGCCTGGGCCCGGTGACCGGTTTGGCCGCCCGCTATGCTCTTTATCGGCACAGCGACCTACGCTCGCATGGAAAACAAGCGCGAGGGTTTTCGAAATTTTGGCTGATTGTAAGCGAGCTGATTGTCTGACAAAACGGCGCCAGGGTTGTGAATAAATAAAGCGTCGGCGAGATCCGCGCCGTATTTCGACGCAACTTGCTGATAGGCAGGCAGCAGATTAGGTGGACGCCTTACACAATCGTGCGCATCGCTTGCGATGAAATGCACCAGATCTGCATTCATGAGTTGTTCCGACGCGCGTTTTGCGCGCGTCCCGAAGTTTGCCATCAATGATTGGGCGGTGATTTGGATGAAGCAGCCGTCCTTCACGCACAGAGCAAGATCGCCTACACACGTTTGTAACGACCTATTTCTTTCCGGATGCGCAAGCAGGGGGACGATATTGGTCCTGGTTAGTTTTCGGATTACTGTTTGCAGCGTCGTAAGGCTGATAAAGTCCGGCAGCTCGAGCAACAGATAGCGGCCGCGATTGATGGTGTATTTGCGTGGGTGGCGGATCGCGTCTTCAAGATTCCCGTACTCCAACCGGAACTCGCAACCTAAGTGCAGACGGATGCGACTTCCGATTCCGGTAGAAACTGCGCGAAAGGCGCTTTGCACCGCCGGCTCGTCAAACGGATATTGAGCGTTGGCATGTGGCGTCGCGACAATGTCCGTCGTTCCCGATGCCGCCGCCAGCTTCAACATGTCAAGGCTGTCTTCAAGGCCGGTCGCGCCGTCGTCAAGTCCGGGAAGCACATGGCTGTGAATATCGATCACAAAGGTCCTTACCGGACTTATCGGCCGTGCGCTCAATAAGCTCGTTCCGCGGCCACTAGTTCCATTAGTACCTATTCAAGCTGGTAAACCCTCCTTACCTGGAGTATTGTAGAAATCCATTAGACCGGCAATTTCGTAGATACACATAAGGACTTACCGAACTCAATCTGCCCAGTTCGACGTAAGGAGGCTCACGTGGGGAAGCTCCTCTATCTGTTGTGTGCGATACCTCTGCTCTCAGCTCTATGCGCTGCAGCGACCTGCACGGATGGTTCGCTCGCTAGTTACATCGGTTTAGGATCGGGGGGCTGCACCATCGGTGCGAACACGTTGTATGATTTCCATACTGTAAGCGGAATCTCAGGCGCAACACCGATCTCAACTGCCGATGTCTCAATCGCTCCGCTGGGCGGGAATTTCGATCCTGGAATCTCTGCGTCCGTCAATACCGTAGCGGGCGCAAATACCCAGCTTGAATTGCTGTTTACTTATGAGATCGCTGGCACTACTTATGTCGGCGATTCGATAACTCTGGCAGGTTCTTCAGAGACCGGAGATGGCGCGGTCACCGATATTCAAAATTTTTGTGCTGGCGGGATGTTCGGGCCGGACGGGGTCACAGGCTGCACGGGAATGGCCGGCAGTCTCCTCACGCTGGACGGTATACAAAATCACGATTCAACGACATTCAGCCCCACCAGTTTCTTCGATGTGATCGACGACCTTACTCTGGACGGAGGCCTGATGGGATCGGCTTCCGGCGCGACCATTACCGACCGGTTCTCATCCGTGCCGGAACCTATCAGCTATTTGCTCGCAGGGTTGGGACTTGCTCTGGGGCTTGGGGCCAAACTCATTTCAGATCGAAGAAACAGGAGAACGTTGTGAATAGATTGAAAGGTGTCATTTGCATTGCGGTAACAGCGCTCATGGCGGTTCCGCCGTCCGGCTTTGCGGCGAGCCACCGCGAGGCACCGATTACCGCGCTCGATACGAAGGCCGATATTACCGATTTCTTCGCCTTCGTCAGCTACGACGACCCGACGAAAGTCACCATGATCCTCAATGTTGACCCGCTGCTCGAGCCCGGCAACGGTCCCAATTACTTCCCCTTCGACGACAATATCCTCTACGCCATCCGCATTGACAACAACAATGATGCTCTCGAAGACATCTCGTTCCAGTTCCGTTTCCAGACCGAAATTCGGGCGCCCAGTGTATTTACAGGCTTCGTAGGCGCGGGCGACGGCATCAGCGCACCGGGAAATTCACCGCCGCCAGTCCCGCCCGGAACGCCGATCGTGCCTCCCGCCATCACATCGCTCGATGGTCCCGGTTCGGCTGGGTTGAGCTTGCGCCAGACATACTCGGTCACCATGATGAAGAACGGCGTAGGCACGCCCTTGACGAATGAGGCGGGAGGACCGCTATTCGCTGTTCCCACCAACGTTGGCCCCAGGACGATGCCCAACTACCCAGAGCTTGCCGCGCAAGGGATCTACAGCCTCAACAATGGCGTCAAAGTGTTTGCGGGAACCGTCGATGATCCTTTTTATATCGACCTGGGCGCCACATTCGATTCAATCAATTACCGGAAGGGCACAAGCCGCGCCATCGGTGGTGTGCTGACCCCTGCGCAGGATGCCGACGACAACACGAATACCGCGCCAGATTTCGTATCGGGATTTAACGTCAACACTATTGCCATAGAAGTTCCTATCGCCATGCTGACCCGCACCGGTAAGAAGGTCGCGGCCTCGGATCCCGCGGCCACCATCGGTGTTTGGGGAACCACATCCCGCCCGCGTATTACCGTCCTTCGCGCGCCGCTTCCGCCGGAATCGTCCGGAGGTTGGTCTCAAGTACAGCGCATGGCCAACCCGCTCATCAACGAATTGATCATCGGCACTGGCAACAAAGATTTCTGGAGTATGAGCGAACCGGCAAACGATTCGCAGTTCGCGCACTACGCGCTTGACCCTCTGCTGACGCGAGTTGTCAATGCGGTCTATGGCATCAACATTCCTCCACCCCCGCGCGACGATCTCCTGCTGTTGATGGAGTATTTGCCTCCCATCGCGGCTCCCGGCACCAAAGCGGGCCCCGTGGCTGACCTGTTGCGGCTCAACACCGGCGTGCCGCCGACGCCTAAGGCAAGCCGAAGGAGACTAGCTGTGCTAGCCGGCGATTTCGGTGGCTTCCCGAATGGTCGGCGCGTGTCCGACGATGTGACCGATATTGCATTGCGCGTAGTTGCCGGCGGCGTGCTTGTTAGCGGATTCAACGTTTTTCCGAACAACCTGCTCGGCGACGGCGTGAACACCAACGACGTGCCGTATCAGGAGACGTTCCCTTATGTCGCCTTCGCGCATGATGGACGCGACCGCCGGCACATCGATCCAGGCGAGCCAGGCTGCACGATGGGCGCTGGGGCGCCCTGTCCGATTAACTAATGCGCTGCTGTCTTTTGCTAGCCGTACTGACGCTGGCTTGTTTGCCGGCGTCAGCGCAGTTGTCTTCCGCGCAGTTATCTCCCGTAGACCAGCGCATAGCGGCGGCGCAGAAGAAGGTCCAATCGGATCCGAAATCCTCGCAAGCCTGCAACGATCTCGCCTTCGCATTCTGCCGAAAAGGGCGCGACAACTCCGACGCTGCCACGTTCGATCAGGCACAAGCTGCGCTCGATCGTTCATTCCAGCTTTCGCCCGGCAATTACGATGGGCAGAAGCTACAGGTTACGGTCTTGCTTGGGAAACACGAATTTGCCAAGGCCTTGAAACTCGCAACCGAGCTCAACAGCAAAGTTCACGATGATATTGGCGTCTGGGGGTTACTGGTCGATTGCAACGCGGCGCTGGGCAACTACACCGAAGCCTTGCGGGATGCCCAATGGATTCTCGATCTGCGCGCCGGGAGCAGTTTGGGTTTTGAGAAAGCGGCGGGACTGCGAGTTCACTTTGGAGATCCGGAAGGCGCGATCGAGTTTTTCGATGAAGCCAACCGGCGAACTTCGTCGAACGACGCCGACCAACATGCTTGGCTGCTGACTCAGATTGCGAGCGTTCAGCTTGCCTCGGGCAATCTGAAACAGGCGGAAGATCGGCTCTCGCAAGCGCTCAGACTCTTTCCCGATTCCCAGCTTGCTCTCGCAGTTCAGGCCAAGCTGCGAACGGCGGAGGCGATGCGATGAAGCGAGCGGCGATTGTGCTCGCGATGACAGCTACTTTGGCGGCGGGTCAAGATTCGTTTGGGCTTCGGTTTGTCGGCACGCTCGGCCGTGCGAAGACGGATGAACGCATACGAACGTATGAACGTTTGCTTGCGTCGTCTCCCGACGATTTGCAATTACAGCCGGGGCTGATCTCGGCGTACCTGCAGAAGCTGCGGGAGTCGGCGGACCGAACGTACCTGGATCGGGCGTCGAAGCTGGTTGACAGAATGCTCGAAGCAGACGGTGGAAATTTCACGGCATTGCGCTTCGAGAACGAGATCGACCTGCAGCGGCACGAATTTACAGCAGTGGCCGAACGCGCCGGCGACATGGCGAAGTATTCTCCTTCGGATCCCGGCAACTGGGGTAACCTCGGCGACGCCTTGATGGAGCTCGGCGAATACGATCGCGCGGGGCAGGCGTATGCGCGGATGTTCGCGCTGCGGCCCAATCTGGGCAGCTACAACCGGCTGGCGTATTTCCGCTTTGTTACCGGCGATGCGGCGCGAGCAATCGAGTTGATGCGCGACGCGGTGGAAGCGGGCGATCCGCTGCCTGAGAATACGGCTTGGTGCGCGGCTGAACTAGGGGACATGTATTTCAAGACCGGTAGGCTGGCGGAAGCGGCGGAATCGTATCAGTCGGCGCTCGCGTTGTTCCCCGCGCTGCATCGGGCGAGTGCGGGCCTGGGGAAGGTGGAAGCGGCACGCGGGCATCTCGAAGCAGCCATCCGCAACTATGAGAGGGCGCAGTCGATTGTGCCGCTGGTGGAGTATGCGGGCGCGCTCGAAGACTTGTATTCCGCGGCAGGAATGACGACTAAAGCACAGCAGCAGCGCGACCTCATCGAAACAATCGAGAAGCTTGGGCGGGCGAATGGTGAGAAGACCAACCGCAACTTGGCGCTGGTATTGGCCGATCACGGCCGGGACCTGGATGTAGCTGTGCAGTTGATGGAAACAGAGATTCCGACGCGAGGCGACGTTTACACCTGGGATGCACTGTCGTGGACGCTCTACAAGAGCGGGCGCATTGCTGAAGCGAAGGCGGCGAGCGCGAAGGCGCTGAAGCTCGGGACGCCGGAGCCGGTCTTCTATTCCCACGCGAAGCAGATTGCGAGCGCGCAATGAAGCGGGCGCTTGCGTTGGTTATTGCGGCGGCGTCAATGGCGGCGGCACATCCGATGGGTAACTTCAGCGTCAGCCATTACGCGAAGCTGCAGGCGACTGCGCGCGGGGTAGAAATCGAATACGCCTTGGATCTGGCGGAGATTCCGACCTTCGAGCTGCTGCGCGATTGGAAGCTGGAGCGAAATAGTCCCGAAGCCGAGCTTGACCGGAGAGCCGGCGAGCAGGCGCGCGAGTGGCTCAGCAAGTTGACGATTACGGTAAACGGCAGGCCGGCGAAGGCCCGGTTCGAATCGGCCCGCCTGGTGATCGCTGACGGGGCGGGCAACTTGCCGATTCTGCGGATCACGACGCGCGCGCACGTGGACGCTCGCGGCGGTGAGATCGAGTATGAAGACGGCAATTATCCGGATCGCGCGGGTTGGAAAGAGATTGTCATCGACACCGGACCCGGCGCCACGTTGCGGAAGGCCAGCCAGGGGAACACAGACATCAGCAACGCGCTGACCCACTATCCGCCGGACCCGACGATTGCGCCGCCGCAGGATCTGAAAGCCGACCTAACGTGGGCCGTTAATCAACCTGCCGTACAGCCTGCGGTAATTGCACACATCGCGCAGCCACACTCCGCTCCAGCCGCAGTTGCGCCGGCGACGATGACGGCGCAAGCGGCGCCAAGAGGCGCGGTCGTGCGCGGCGACTTCTTATCGAAGCTCATGCATCAGCGCGAGTTGACACCCTGGATGA
Organism: Bryobacteraceae bacterium; assembly: GCA_035502635.1. Classification (GTDB taxonomy): domain Bacteria; phylum Acidobacteriota; class Terriglobia; order Bryobacterales; family Bryobacteraceae; genus Bog-105. Next base: position 5,898 of record DATJUG010000029.1, on the reverse strand, counting down.
TCCTCGTGGCGCTGGCGGTGGCGTTTGCGCTTGGGGCGGCGCATGCGCTGACTCCGGGGCATGGCAAATCGATTGTCGCGGCATATCTGGTTGGCTCGCGCGGCACGCTGAAGCATGCCGCGTTCCTGGGTGCGATGGTGACGTTCACGCATACCGTGACGGTGTTTGCGCTCGGGCTGGCCACTCTGTTTTTGTTTCGATTTGTGGTTCCAGAGAAGATTACGGCGGCGCTCGGAGTAGTGTCGGGATTGTCGATCGTGGTGGTAGGTGCGTGGATGCTGTATAAGCGGATGCCGAAGAAGCATCATCATCATCACCACCAGCATCATCATCACGATCACGGCCACGATCATGAGCACAGTCACAGTCACGCCCACACCCACGCTCACGTGCCGGATGAGATGTCGTGGGGCGGGCTGGCAGCGCTGGGTGCGAGCGGGGGGTTGGTGCCATGCGAATCGGCGCTGGTCCTATTATTAGGCGCGATTGCGCTGGGCCGAGTGGCTTTGGGGTTGCTGCTGCTGGTGTCGTTCAGTCTCGGCCTGGCATTGGTGCTGATGGCGATCGGGATGTTGGTGCTCTATGCGAAGAGATTGCTGCCGGAGCGTAAGCGGAGTGGAAGGCATCCACTGTTCCGGTGGGTGCCGGTTGCATCCGCGGCGGTGGTAATCCTCGCCGGAGTCGTGATGACGGGCGTCTCGCTCGGGTGGATCCAGCCGCGATGGATGATCGGGTGAAAAGGCTTGTTCGTTGCGCAGCGCCACCATGGGATCTGACTCCTGGTCATCTTCGGCATGTCGGCGCGGCTGGCTCCCAAGGCCATGTGCACGCCGAATTCGTGAGTGCGCGCCGCCACAACTAAGAGATCACCGCATAAATTCCGGTGACCGCCCGTAGCAATGCGATGAGGGCAAAGGAACTCATGGTATCGATTGGGCGATAACGCATCCCGGGCGGAAATCTTCTATTGACACGCCAAAGACCTGCTTCCATCATGGCTTCAAAGGGTGTCATGCGTTTGAGACGGTTTTGGTATCTTCCCGCCTTGTTGGTGCTGGCAACGTCTGGAATTGTGACCGCGTGCGCCGCCGAGGCCGGCTCGAACCTCAACGATTGGGTGATTGTTCCCGGCAAACGCGCTGGGCCGATTACGGCCAAGACCACTCGCGCCGATCTGATACGTTTCTTTGGCGCGAAAAATGTCCAAGATGGCGATATCGTGATCAGCGACGGTGGCCGCGAACCCGGAACGATCATATTCGGCGGCCAGTCGGATGCGTCGCTCGGGCTTCTTTGGCTGGATGAGACTCCCGAAGCGGAAGTCCGCAGCATCGTCTTCTGTCAAGGATCGGAGTTGGCCGAGAAATGTCGCTGGCACACGGAAGACCGCATTAGTTTCGGAACCGATCTCAAAGCTCTCGAGCGGCTCAATGGCCGCAAGTTCAAGCTCAACGGTTTTGATTGGGGTTACGGCGGCCTTATCACGTCGTGGGAGGGTGGCCGCTTGGAGCGCCTCTCCACCGCGTGCGGGCGAGTGACCCTTCGTCTTGATCCATCCCCCGGGCCGCCCTCGGATGAACGCAGCAGCCTCATCGAGCAGGTCGAAGACAACGACGAGTTCTGGTCTTCCGATGGTCCGATGCAAGCGCTCGATCCTTTGGTTGACCACATGTCGATGTCGTTCCTAGGTTGTAATCGGTAGTTAGCGGGCAGCCCTCCAGCTCTACTCGTAGGTTGTATTCTCAGCATGCAGACATCCTGCAAATCTGCTATTCTGGGTCCTTAAGCGTTCTCGGCGAGAGCGTCTCTTGGCCTCCAAATAATTGATCCGATAGTCAATGTCATGGAGTCCGACTCGAATGAAGTGCTGGTGTGCAGGCTCCGGCGTTTTGCAGCGCAACGGAGAAGCCTAAAGGCGCTCGGAGGATTCCCCCCTGCTCTCTTAGGGGTCAATGACGGAGGGCAAGCCGGAAGCTCTCGCCGGGAACGCTTTTCTTCTGTGCTCCGGCTCCATGAACATCCTCTTTATCGGCGATATCTTCGCCTCCGGTGGGCGTGGCATCGTCGCCGATAATCTAAACCGGCTGATCACGGAATATAAGATCGATTTGGCGATTGCGAACGCCGAAAACGCGGCCGGCGGATTTGGGATCACGCCCCTGATCGCCGAAGAATTGCTCGCGCTGGGACTGGATGTTCTCACGGGCGGCAACCACAGCTTCGATAAGCGCGAGATCCACGACTATCTCGGAACGCAAGAGCGCCTGTTGCGGCCTGCAAACTACCCTCCCGGGCTGCCGGGAAGAGGCGTGTACACGGGCAAGGCGCGCAACGGAGTCCCCTATGCCGTGCTGAATCTGCAGGGGCGCGCGCACATGGCCAATATCGATTGCCCGTTTCGCAAAGCCGATGAGCTGCTGTCCGGCCTCGACCCGGCTATCAAGATTCGTGTGGTCGACTTTCATGCCGAGCTCACCAGCGAAAAAGTAGCCATGGGCTGGCATCTCAACGGACGGGCGACGGCTATGATTGGCACGCATACGCACATCCCGACGGCGGATAATCGCGTGCTGCCCGGCGGCACGGCCTATCAGACCGACGCCGGTATGACGGGTCCCTATGAATCCGTGATTGGCATCGAGAAAGACACCATTCTCCGCCGCTTCCTGACTGGATTGACGGGGCGCATGGAGGCTGCCCGCCACGGAATAGAGCTGCACGGGGCGATTGTCCATGCGGACGAGCAAACTGGCAAAGCGACCGCCATCGAGCGCGTGATGTGCGCTAAAGCGTAAAAGGGAAGCTACTCGTTGACTAACTTGTATAGCATCGCAAACCGCCCTATTTGTATCTGAGCCTTTTCGCCGGGAGGGGAAATGCGAAAGGATTCGATTCTGCCCATGCGGGTAATACGCTTGGCTTCCACCTTTCCTAACAACTTCCCGGATTGTGCCTCGTAGAAACTGACTTCTAGCGCATCGTCGCCGCTATGCTTCCATCCGAAGACATAAGTTCCCGGACGCAGCGTGAGGGCCTCTATCTTAATAGGCGCCTGAGCGATTACAAAGTTCGAATACTTGCCTTCCGCGGCGTAACCTGCCGTGATTAGAACCACGCCGGCAACGAATTTCCTATTCCCGTCCGTAATGCCCGACGCCGTGCGGAACTCGGTCTCAATTCGTTCTTTCTCCACCTGGGCGCGAGCCGGAATGACCTGGTGAAGCTCAGTTTCTGTGGCCGCCCTCCAGGTTTCAGCCGAATGGCCGAATGCGCACGCTAGTAGCGCCGAAAGAAAAAACGAGATGGTGCAACGTATCACCTTGCTGTCTCCAAATTACGTCCAATGCACGATGCCGCGCTGCAGTGCGGAGGTCGCAGCTTGCGTGCGGTCAGTAACGCCTAACTTCCCAAGGATGCTGTTTATGTGCGTCTTGACAGTTGCTTCTGAGATGGAAAGCTCAGCGCCAATCTCTTTGTTGCTGCGTCCGGCCACGATCTCCTTCAGAACTTGAAGTTCTCGGGCTGTCAATGCGGGAGCTCCCATTCTGTCGGCGAGGCGCTCGGCAATGGCGGGTGGAATCCGGGTTTTTCCCGCGTGCACGGCGCGAATGGCGTCCATCAGCTCTTCTCCAAACATTCCCTTGAGCAGATAGCCTTTGGCGCCGGCCTGAAGAGCCCGATAGATATCTTCGTCTCCATCGAAAGTTGTCAGCACGATGATGCGCGCGGTCGGATACTTACGCCGGATCTGAGTGACCGCCTCCACGCCGCCTAAATGGGGCATGCGCAGATCCATTAGAGTGACATCCGGCCGATGCTGATCAAAACACTCCAAAGCTTGTTTGCCGTCCGCCGCTTCCGCGACTACCTGGAAGCCGCTGACGGTTTTCAGCAGAGCGACCAGGCCTTGGCGTACGACATGATGATCGTCGGCCACCAGGATGCGAATTGGTTCGCTCACTTGAGTGGCAGCTCCAAACAGACCTGGGTTCCCTTGCCGGCCGCGGTAATTACGCTCAGCTTGGCATTGATCCCTGCCGCGCGCTCACGCATGCCGCGCATGCCGAAATGCCCGTCTGCGTCCGCCGCGCATTCATACGGTACGAACCCCTGCCCGTCATCGCAGATGGTCATCTGCGCTTTTGTCGAGTCGAACGCAAGACTCACGTTCAGGCGAGTGGCGTGGGCGTGGCGCACCACATTCATGACTGCTTCCTGTCCAATCCGGAGAACCTCGGTCTCAATTTTTGCGGGTAACGGGCGATAGGCGCCGCTAACTTCGATTTTCACATCCAACGCGTGATTCTGCACAGATTGCTGAACGGCCTTGGACAGCTTGGAACGAAGGTCTTCGTCCGCTCCCGGTTCAGCGCGAAGATTCCAGATCGAGCGGCGCGCCTCCTCCAAACTCTCCTCTACCAGAGACTGTGCTTGCAGCAGCACCTCGCTGGCGGATTCCAATGAAGTGGACATGAGCCGGCGAACCAGCTCCAACTGGACTGAGACGCCGACGAATCCTTGCGCTAGAGTGTCGTGAATCTCGCGGGCAATGCGGTTACGCTCCGCCATGACCGCGCTGAATTGTGTCCTTACATGACCTACGCGCCAACGATAAAACGCATACGCCAACGCCGCAACGGCCAGTAACATGAAACCGCGAAACCAATTCGTCTGATATAGATGCGGCTGCAACTCGAATGACAGAAAAGCGCCCTTCGTATTCCACAGCCCGTCGTTGTTTCGAGCGAGGACAACAAAGCGATAGTTTCCCGGCGGCAGATTGGTGTAATATGCCGTTCTGCGGGTTCCAGCATCGACCCACGTCGGGTCAAAACCCTCCAGGCGGTACCTAAAACGAATCTGCTGCGGCGCCGCAAAACTGAGACCGGCATATTCGAACGAAAGCCGGGACAAGCCGGGGCCAAATGACCTGACCTGGGAGGGATCAAGAAGCCGCTCGTCGGCATTGACGCGTTCAAGAACCACCGAGGGCGGGATGCGGTTCGGTGCGGTGTGCCCGGCGTCAATGGATACCACGCCTTTCGCGGTTGCAAGCCAGATGGTGTTCCGGTGGTCTTTCCAAACCGTAGGATGGCCGCCGGTGCTGAATTCACTTACGGGCAGGCCATCGCCCGTGCCATAGGAACTAATCGAAACCGCGCCACTCTTGCCTTCAGCGTAAGCGTCCAGCTCACTCCTGGATGCGCGAAAAAGTCCGCGCGGTGAGGCGATCCACAACTGGCCATTCGAATCTTCTACAATGCCAGTTACTGTTTTCGGCAATCCGAGTGTAGGTGGGAACTGAAACGCATTTTGGCCTGCAAGACGCGTGAGTCCTCCGGTCTCGGCGCCGATCCAGAGTACGCCGCGGGCATCTTCAAAGAGCGAAGTAATCGCATCCTCGCGCCTGCCTTCGAGCGATGCGGGTCGAGTAACTTTGCCGCCCCTAAGGCAGATAAGCCCCTTTAAGGTTCCTACCCACAAACATCCATCCTCACTCCGCAGGATGGCGCCCACCAGATCGCTCGGCAAGCCATCGGCGGACGTATAGTTGGTCACCCGCCCACCTATATAATGCGCCAGGCCACGACGCGTTCCCATCCAAAGGGAACCGTCCCTGTCGGTGTAAATAGATCGAATGAAATCATCCGGTAAGCCATCCGAAGAAGTTAGCCATCGGACGTGGCCTTGGTGAATAATATTCAAGCCATCCGGCGTCCCGGCTAGTAAGTCGCCATGAGAATCACCGGCAATAGATAAGATGACATCGCTTGAGAGGCCATTCGCCGTTGTGAAGCTGGAGAACGTTTGGCCATCGAATCGCCGCAGACCGTGGCCGTTCGTACCCGCCCACAAGATTTCTTGCGCGTCTTCATATACGCATCGAATCAGATCATC
>DATJUG010000028.1:0-13749 GCA_035502635.1 Bryobacteraceae bacterium | reverse complement strand
GGAATATATCGCCGACTTCTGTCTTGTGAGCCGGCGAACGCTGGACGAATACGAATACACGATTTTCAAGTACCATTTCCTTTTGGGCGCAGACTGGAAGCTGTGCTGCCGGAAGCTGAATATCGACCGTGGAACCTTTTTTCATGAGGTTTACCGGATTCAGCAAAAGCTGGGGCGCACGTTCCGGGAACTCGAGCCGCATGCGTTATTTCCGCTGGATGAATACTTCAATGGCGCAGGGAAGATGCCGGCCGATCCGGCCTCGCCCTTCCCGGTGCAGACGGAGGATCCGCCCAAGCCGAAGCCAGTGATCAAGTTTCCAATCAGGCGGGCGGCCTGATCAGCTAATTGGATCGAATCTGGGGCCAGGCTTTCGAGCCTGGCCTTTTTTAACTGGGAGGGACAATGGTTGAAGTATGCGCAGAGGGTTCAATTGTAGTCCGCTTGGGCATTTTGGAGTACCCGCGATGCGGGATGTTGGCGAAGAGTTCGCGAATTGCGCACTTAACAAAGCGTAAGTTTTGCGAGAGAATCTACGTCGGAGGTTCTTGCCTTTCTGGATCGTCTAACCAAGTCGGCTCAGATCTGTACGATCATAGGCTTGCTTCCAGCCGCCTACGGCGCATACGGCATGTGGGTGCAGCTGCATCGATCGCCGTCAACAGGCCCCGAACGCACGCAAGCCGGGACAATGCAAAAACAGGCGAGCGCCCCGATGCTTGATCCCACAGGCGTGCTCATCAGCTTTGCTGCGTTTGCCCTCTGCACAGCCACAGGTGGCGTTCTGAGCGCGACATCGCTTTTTCGTTCCCGTCACTCTTTCGCCGTGCCCACCTTGAGTCCGCAATTCGCGAACAGCGAGGTCCCACAGCCAGGTCTGCTACTTCGCGAGCAGATCACATTCGCCTACTTGCCCGTAAGTCCCCTGAATAACGGCTGGGCTAAAGCGAAGTACAGCATTGAAATGGATCCAAATCCTGAGTTCTCGCCTTTGATCGTTGGATCAGAGGTGCGCCTTAACATGCGAGTTGCGAACGTATTTGCAATGGAGCATGAAATTGCGATCAGTGCCCAGCTGTCAAGGCGAGTACAATTCTCCGCAATCTATCACAAAAACACGATGTTATACCTCGGCTTCAAATTAAGAAAAGAGGGTAGGAGCGTTGGACAAGATCATTGGATCAAGATCGAGCACGGGAAGGCGCGCAATCCTGAAATAAACAAGGGCTGGCCAACTGAATACGTGGTCTGGGTGGAAGGCGAAGGCGAGCCAGACGGATGGACGTTCTTCGATCTCCCAATAGGAGAGCTTATCGGTCGGACGTGGCAGAAGCACGGCTACGAATTCGAGGCGATCACAAAACTTCGATTACGCGGATCGCTTTGCATCTCGCCAATCCGCCTTTGCTCATAGACGGTTGTTCGCGGTTTCACTCATGGTTACGCTAACAGCCTTTTCCTCGCCTGTGCCTCCGGGTTCGGCCGATCGGCCCTGGGCCTAGCCGGAACCGCCGTCGGTCTTCAAGCCCGGCGGTTCCGGAAGAAGTTTAATAGCAGCTCGGCGGATTCGGCGGCGAATAATCCTTCTTGTATATGGACCTGGTGATTCAGCAATTCGGAATCGGCGAGGCGGAATTTGCTGCGGACGGCTCCAAAGCGGAGATCGCGGGCGGCGAAGACCAGGCGCTCGATGCGCGCTAATACGATAGCGCCCGAACACATGACGCAGGGTTCCAAAGTGACATAGAGGGTGGTGCCGGGCAGGCGGTAATTTCGCGCGGCGAGGGCGCCCTCGCGGAGGGCGGCGATCTCGGCGTGCCAGGTTGGATCGCCGGAAGAGATGGGCCGGTTCCAACCTTGGCTGAGGAGCGTCTCCCCGGTTGCAACCACAGCTCCGACCGGCACTTCACCCTCAGCCGCAGCTCTTTGGGCGAGTTCCAGCGCCATCTGCATGAAGCGGCGGTCTGTGCCGCTCCACTCGTCTGCAGAGGCGGGTTGAACCTGATCGGCCAAAGCGTCGTATTCCCTTTCGTCGGTGACGGGACGCGATTCGTCGGCAAATCCGGCGGCCTCGCCGATTTGCGCGCCGTGCGCGTTGCTTTCTACGGTACCCTAGGCAAAAAGGTTGAGAGATGTTTCGATACTTTTCTTTGGCATTCAAGAACAGCTTGCGCAACCGCCGGCGCAGCATACTGACCATTTCGAGTATTGCGGTTTCGCTCTGCCTGCTGGGGGTTCTAATCGCTATCTATCATGCCCTTTTCTTCGGGCAGGAGACGCCGGGGCAGGCGCTGCGACTGGTGACACGGCATAAGGTGTCGCTGGCGCAAGCGATTCCAGCGGCCTACGAAGACAAGATTCGTGCGGTGCGGGGCGTGAAGGAGGTATCGCCGTGGAATTGGTACGGCGGCACGTATAAGGACAATCGCGACCCGGACAATTTCTTTGCACGAATGGGCGTAGACCCGAAGGCGTTCATGACCATTCGCACGCAGATGGAAATGCCGGAAGATGAGCGGCGCGCGTTCATCACGGACCAGACGGGCTGCGTGGTTTCCGATGACCTGGCGAAGAAGCTGAATTTCAAGATCGGTGACAGGATTACGTTGATTGGGGATATCTATCCCGGGAACCTGGAGTTGAAAGTGGTGGGAATTTTCAAGGACCCGGACGCGGAAGATACGCTGTTTTTCAACATCAAATATTTGCGCGAAAGCCTGCCGCTCGCCAGGCGCAGTTACGACAGCACGATTGCGATCCTGGCCGATAGCCCGGAAGACGTGCCGCGCATCGCGAAAACCATAGACGACATGTTTGCGGAATCGCCGCGGCCGACCAAGACGGAATCCGAACAGCAGTTCGCGTTGAGCTTTGTTTCTTTTCTCGGCAATATCAAGCTATTTCTGATGAGCATTTGCGGGGCGGTGACGTTCACGATTCTCCTGGTTTCGGGCAATACCATGGCAATGTCGGTCCGCGAGCGCATTCGGGAAGTGGGAATTTTGAAGACGCTCGGCTTTAGGAGAGATGCCATTCTTGGCATGATTATCGGAGAAGCGATTCTGATTGCGCTGATTGGCGGCGCGATTGGGCTGGTGCTGGCGAGCTTGCTGACTGTGGGGGTCGGGCACAGCGCCGGGAGGTATGGAATCGGCGGGCTGCAGAATATGCATCTGACGGCCACGACGATTGTGATCTCGCTGGGGGTCGCGGTGGCGATCGGGTTGATCAGCTCCTCGATACCGGCATGGAACGCGGCGCGAACCAACATATTAGATTCGCTGCGGTACAGCGGATAGGGGGATTCGATGGCGATTCCGATTTCTTATAACATCCGCAATCTCGTGGTCCGCAAGACGACCACGTTGATGACGGCCGCCGGGATTGCAATGACGGTGGCTGTGCTGCTGGCGGTTTTGGGATTGGTGGCGGGGTTGCGGGCTGCGTTCGGAGCGACAGGCGATCCATTGCACGTGTTGGTGCTGCGGAAGGGCGGCAACGCGGAGCTGACGAGTTTGTTGACCCAGGAGCAGTTCCAAGTTGTGAAGACATTTCCTGGCATTGCGACGGGCGCGGATGGGCAGCCACAAGCGTCGCTGGAAGTAGTCTCGGTTATCGCGTTGCCAACGGCAGAGAACCCGGACGGCGTCAACGTGACGGTGCGCGGGGTGTCGCTGCGAGGCGTGGGGATGCGCCATCTGAAGCTTGCGGCAGGACGCTGGTTTCAGCCGGGGCAGCGTGAGGTGGTGGTGGGAAAAGACGTTGCGGAGCGGTATCCGTCGGCGGAGCTGGGAAAACGGCTGAGGTTTGGGAAGGGCTGGTGGACAGTGGTGGGCGTAATGGATGGAGGCAAGAGCGCGGTCAATAGCGAAGTATTCGGAGACGCCAACCAGGTTGCTTCGGATTTTAATCGCAGCGACACCTTTAGCTCGGCGTTGCTGGAGGCGACCGATGAAGTGACCGTGGCGGCCTTGATGAAGTCCCTCGAGGCGGACCGGCGGTTGAACGTAACGGTGATGAGCGAGAAGGCCTATTACAATGCGCAGACGATTTCGGCGATGCCGATTCAATTTCTCGGGTTTTTTGTGTGCATCATCATGGCGATCGGCAGCGCGTTTGCGGCGATGAATACGATGTATGCCGCGGTGGCGCGGCGCGCGACGGAGGTGGGTACGTTGCGCGTGCTCGGGTTCACGCGAGGCAGCATTTTGTTCAGCTTCTTTTTGGAATCGCTGCTGCTATCGCTGGTAGGCGGCGTGATTGCCATTCTGATAACGCTGCCGCTGAACAACGTTACCGCGGCGCTGGGGAATTTTGTGACGTTCAGTGAAACCTCGTTCAAGTTCCATATCGGGCCCGAGATCATTGCGATCGGAATTATTTTTTCGTTACTACTGGGAGCGCTGGGCGGTTTGCTGCCGGCCCGCCAAGCGGCGAAAAAGGAGATTTTGACGGCGCTTCGCGAGGTGTAAACGCGGAGTTAGGAAAGTAACTTAGTAAGTCATGGAAACCGAGCTCAAGAATCTGCGCATAGACCGCACGGCGAGGCGCACGCGGGAATCGAAACCGGTGGTGCAACTGCTGGCGATTGCGATCATTCTGGTTGCGATTGCAGTGGGCGCGCTGTTTGCCTACCAGAAGATCAACGCGCCCGTGAGTGTGCGGGTGGTGCAGGTGCAATCGCCGATGAGCGCGTCGGCGGCGGGCGAGCAGATGGTGCTGACTGCGACCGGGTACATTGTGGCGGCGCACAAGATCGAGGTGGCTTCCAAGGTAAACGGCAGAGTGGCGTGGATTGGCGTCGATAAGGGCGACAAGGTGCAGGCCGGCCAGGTATTGGTGCGGCTGGAGGACGACGAATATCGCGCGCAGGTAGAGCAGGAGCAGGGCCAGCTTGCGAACTTAGAGGCGAAATTGGCGGAAGACGAGCACGGGTCTCGCCCGGAAGAGATACAAAAAGCGCGTGCGGATGTAGATGAGGCAAAGGCGGACCTGGCCGATTCGAAGGCAACGGTGGATCGTACGCGGCAGCTTGTCCAGGAGGGCGTGCTTTCGAAGCAATCGCTCGATGACGCGCAAGCCAAGTACAACGGCGATGTGGCGAAAGTAGCCAGCCTGCAGCGGACCCTGGATCTGGCGGTGCTGGGCCCGCGTAAAGAGGAGATGGACCAGGTGCGCGGGCAGATTGAGCAGGCGCGCGGAGCGCTCGCGTACGCGCAGAACCAGTTGGATAACACGATTATCAAGGCGCCTGTGACGGGGACGATTCTCGACCGTAACGTGGAAAAGGGCGAATTTATTACGACTGGATTTGTTGGAGATAAAGGCGCGAAGGGCTATATCGTGACGATGGCGGATCTGAACGACTTACAGGTGGAGTTAGACATCAGCCAGAACGATTTTCCCAAGTTAGGGCCGCGGCAGAAAGGTGTTGTAACCACCGATGCCTATCCCGATCGCAAATATCAAGGCGTGATTGAGCAAGTTTCACCGGAAGCGGACCGCGCGAAGGCGACCGTGCAGGTGAAGGTGCAGATTCTGCATCCGGATGATTATCTGCGGCCGGATATGAATGCGACGGTTGCTTTCTATAACGATGCTCAGTCCCAGCCTACGGAAGAATCGAAGCGCGTGGTAGTGGTCCCGGCAAGCGCGGTGCAGAATGGCAGCGTGTTTGTGGTTGTGAATGGACACGCGCGCAAACGGCCGGTGACCGCGGGCGGGACTTCGGATAAAGGAACGCTGATTGAAAGTGGGCTGATTGGCGGGGAAGACTTGATCGTGAGTCCTCCTGCGAACTTGAAGGATGGGCAGCGCGTGGAAGTGAAATGATGTAGCGCACAGGCCGTTTGGTGGCCGTTGTGCGCGGCTTGAGAGCTGTGCTCGGAGGGAAATGATGAGTGATGCGATAGTCAGGACGCGAAGTTTAAGCAAAGAGTTTGTGCGCGACGAGTTTCACGTTGTGGCGCTGGAGAACGTGGATATCGAAGTTTACCGGGGCGATTTTATCGGGCTGATGGGGCCGTCGGGGTCTGGGAAATCGACGCTGCTGCACCTGATCGCGGCGATGGACAAGCCGACCGATGGAGAAATCCAAGTGCTCGGCGCGAATCTGCGGCAGCTCAGCGATAAGCAGATAGCGCATTGGCGGAACGAACACATCGGCTTCATATTCCAGTCGTTCAATCTGCTGCCGGTGCTGACGGCGCTTGAGAATGTGGAGCTGCCGTTGAAGTTGACGCGGCTGGGCAAGAAAGAGCGCATTGAGCACGCCGAAACCGCGCTCAAACTGGTGGGCCTGGGCGACCGCATGCGGCATTTGCCGAAGCAGCTTTCCGGCGGCCAGGAGCAGCGTGTCGCGATTGCCCGCGCCATTGTGACGGATCCCGACTTGATACTTGCCGACGAGCCCACAGGAAATCTGGATGCGGCATCGGCGGAAGATGTGTTGACGATGCTGACACGGTTGAATCGCGAATTCGGCAAGACGGTGATCATGGTGACGCATGACCCGCATGCGGCGAAGTTTGCGAAGACTGTTCGGTATCTGGAGAAGGGCCAGTTGCTCGCGCAAGGCACGCTGCCGGCAGATTGGGCGTCGGCGATGGCGGTGAGGAATTAAGAGCTCTGTGTGCCGACTCTTTAGTGCCGAAAGTGGCGGATGCCGGTGAAAACCATCGCTAGATTCAGCAGATTCGCCGCCGCGATGACTTCCTGATCGCGCACGGAGCCGCCCGGCTGGATTACAGCCGTGACCCCGTGCTTCGCGGCTTCTTCGATGCCGTCGGGGAACGGGAAGAACGCGTCGGAGGCGACCACGGTGCCGGCGAGAGGGAGAAGTGCCTTCATCGCGCCGACCTTCACGCTATCGACGCGGCTCATCTGACCCGCACCGACGCTTACGATTTGCCCTGCGCGGGCGTAGACGATCGCATTTGACTTTACGTGCTTGCAGAGTCGCCAACCGAATAGCAGCGCGTCCCATTCTTCGGGCGAGGGCTGGCGGGTGGTCTTTACTTGAAGCGCCGCTTTGTCGAGCGAAGCGACGTCGGCGGTTTGCGCCAAGAGGCCGCCAGAAATAGATTTGATGACGAGCTCCGGTTTAGATAACGGGCTAACGCGGATCAAGCGGAGATTCTTCTTCGCGGTCAGAATCTGGAGCGCATTGGCGGAGAAAGCCGGGGCTGCGATAGCTTCCGCGAACAGCTTGCCGACTTCCGCGGCGGTAGCAGCATCGAGCTCGCGATTGAAGGCGAGCACGCCTCCGAATGCGGAAATCGGATCGGCTTCAAGAGCTTTTCGGTAAGCCTCGGCAAGCGCCTCCTGTTCGGCACAGCCACACGGATTCGTGTGCTTGATGATGGCGGCGGCGGGTCCTTCGAATTCCTGGATGAGCTGCCAGGCGGCGTCCAGGTCGACGAGATTGTTGTAAGACAGTTCCTTGCCGTGGAGCTGTTCAGCGCCCGCTACGCCGCCGTGATTGAAACTATAGAGCGCAGCCTGCTGATGCGGATTTTCGCCATAGCGGAGAGCGGCGGTGCGGCTCGCGGAAATCTGCAGCCGGCCGGGCAGTTGGTCATTGCGAGTTCCGCCTTCAGAGTCGATCTGCAGCAGGCGTCCCGAAACAGATGCATCGTAGGCCGCGGTGTGGAGAAAAGCCTGCTGCGCCAGATGCCAGTGCGTCGCCGGAGCCAGAGCACCGCGCTGTTCGGACATTTCGCCGAGAATTGCGTCATATTGATCGGGTGAGACGACCACGGCGACATCCTGAAAATTCTTAGCCGCGGCCCGAATCATGGTGGGCCCGCCGATGTCGACGTTTTCGATCAACTCTTCGCGCGTGACGTCCGGCTTGCTTGCGAATTTCTCGAACTGATAGAGGTTCACGACGACCATCTGAATCGCTGGGATGTCGTGTTCATGCAGTGCGAGCATGTGGTCGGGCTTTGCGCGTATGGCCAGGATGCCGGCTGCGATGCGCGGGTGAATGGTTTTCACGCGCCCGTCGAGCATCTCGGGGAAACCAGTGATTTCAGCTACCTCGCGCACCGGAATCGAGTGCTCGCGCAGCAGCTTCGCCGTTCCGCCCGTCGAGATAATTTCGACCCCGAGTTCGTGCAGCTTCTGAGCAAAGGAAACAAGGCCGGTCTTGTCTGTGACGCTAATGAGTGCGCGTTCAATACGAGGCATAAAGGAACATTCTGGCAGAATCAACTTGTGCCACATTTTTGTACTTTGATTCCGGGAGATGGCATCGGTCCCGAAGTCGCACAAGCTGCGGTGCGGGCGGTGGAAGCAACCGGCGCCGATATCTGCTGGCGGCGAGCTGAGCTGAACGAGGCGATCATCCTCGAAGCCGGGAAAACTTTGCCGCAGTACCTGCTCGATTCGCTGAATGAGACCCGGGTTGGGCTCAAGGGGCCGGTTACCACGCCGGTGGCGGGAGGATTTCAGAGCGTCAACGTGGCGCTTCGAAAAGCGCTGGATCTGTTTGCGAACGTGCGGCCTGTAAAGACGCTGCCGGGGATTAAGACGCGCTTTCAGGATGTAACGATCGACATGGTGATCTTCCGGGAGAACACGGAAGATCTGTATTCGGGTCTCGAGCATGAGATCGTGCGCGATGTAGTGACCAGCCTGAAGGTGATTACGCGAACCGCTTCGGAGCGCATTGCACGCTACGCGTTCGATTATGCGCGGAAAAACGGCCGGCGGCAGGTGATTGCGATTCACAAGGCGAACATCATGAAGCTGGCCGATGGGTTGTTCCTGCGCTGCTGCCGCGAGGTGGCGAAGCAGTACCCCGAGATTCAGTACAAAGAACTGATCGTGGATAACGCGGCCATGCAACTAGTCATGCGCCCGGAAACGTTCGACATTCTGCTTCTGCCGAATCTGTATGGAGACATCGTCTCGGATCTGGCGGCGGGGCTGGTGGGCGGCTTGGGCATCGTGCCGGGAGCGAATATGGGCGAGACACACGCGGTCTTCGAAGCCGTGCATGGCAGCGCGCCCGATCTCGCCGGGCAGGGCAAAGCGAATCCGACCGCGCTGATGCTTTCCGCCGTGATGATGCTGATCCATCTAGGCGAAGCAGCCGCGGCGCAGAAGTTGCAAGCGGCTGTCGAGTCCGTCTATCGCGAAGGCAAGTATCTGACCGGCGATGTGGGCGGCGCCGCGTCCACCGAAGAATTCACGGACGCGGTGATTCGGGCGCTTAAGGGCTGACTCAAGCGCACAGGGCGTTTGTTGCCCGTTGTGCGCGGTGAGAGTTCGGCTAGTTGAGGCCGTGCTGGCCGAGGAACGCGATCAGATCGACGACGCGGTTCGAGTAACCCCACTCGTTGTCATACCACGAGACGACCTTTGCCAGGTTGCCGCCGATCACTTTCGTGAGGTCCGCATCCACGATGGAACTATTCGCATCGTGCAGCAGGTCGGTGGAGACGACAGGATCTTCGGTGTACTCGAGAATGCCCTTTAGCGGCCCTTCGGCGGCTTGCTTCAGGGCGCCGTTAACCTCTTCGGTGGAGGCATTCTTCTTGAGGACCGCGACGAAGTCCACGACCGAAACGTCGGGTGTTGGCACGCGCATGGCATAGCCGTCCAGCTTGCCTTTAAGCTCGGGCACCACGAGGCCGATGGCTTTTGCGGCGCCGGTGGAGGTCGGGATCATGTTCAGCGCGGCGGCGCGCGCGCGCCGCAGATCCTTGTGCGGGAAATCCAGCACGTTTTGATCGTTGGTGTAGCTGTGGATCGTCGTCATCGTGCCTTTTTCGATACCAAACGAATCGTTCAGCACCTTCACTACAGGCGCGAGGCAATTCGTAGTACAGGAGGCATTGGAGATGATATTGTGCTTGGCCGGATCATACATCTTGTCGTTAACGCCCAGCACGATGGTGACGTCTTCGTTCTTGGCGGGCGCAGAGATGATCACTTTCTTGACCGAGCCGCGAAGGTGCTTCTTGGCATCATGGGCGTCGGTGAAGCGGCCGGTCGATTCCACAACGACCTGCACTCCGAGCCCGGACCAGTCGATCTCCGCGGGATCCTTGATTGCGAAGATCTTGATCCGCTCACCCTCCACGAGGATGCTGTCTCCATCGGCCTTTATCTTGTGCTCCAGCCGGCCCAGGATCGAATCGTACTTCAACAGATGCGCAAGCGTCTTCGTGTCGGTCAGATCATTGGCGGCTACAAATTCTATCTCGGGATTTTGAAGCCCCGCGCGGACCACATTGCGGCCGATACGGCCGAAGCCGTTAATTCCTACTTTGATTGGCATGTAATTTTATTTTACGGGCGCGCGTGTTTGGGTTCGGGGTTGCCGCCTTGCCGGGAAACTACTTGCGGGTCATCCGCAGCTCGATGATCATCCGCTCGTTCCCCTTGTCATCGATCAGGAAATGGCGATGAAGGAGAACGTGGCCGTCTTCCTCAAGGTGCGCGCGCGCGACGGTCTTGCGGCCGGGATGCTCGGAATCGAGGGGCGTGGCCCATAGCACGATGTTCTTGCCGTCGAACGTGCCATCGCTCTGCCGAATCGACATGGTCGTCTGCCGCGAGTCAAACCACACCGTGGTAAAGCGATTCGTTTTGGAATCGAAGCCGGAGATTCCGGTGCCGGTGCTCTTCGTTCCATCAGCATTGAAGAAGGTAAAATCCGACTGCAGAAACTTACCGTCCTGAACCATGTACTGCTTACAGGTTCCGTTGGTCACGATCGGCTTCCCGTTCAACGGAGAGAAAGTCTTGACGACGTCCCAGTCGCCCGCAAATTGCGCTAGCAGCCTCTGACCGGCGCCCGGGGCGTTCGGCGGCTCATATTGGTTGTGTGTTTGCTGCGCGAGGGCCGCTGTAGCGATGAGCAAAATCGCGGTAATCCATGTCTTCATAGCACCCCGATCATATGCCAACGCCGGGAACATTT
The DNA here is from genome assembly GCA_035502635.1 of Bryobacteraceae bacterium. GTDB lineage: Bacteria > Acidobacteriota > Terriglobia > Bryobacterales > Bryobacteraceae > Bog-105. The sequence goes on along the minus strand of DATJUG010000028.1, from coordinate 2,816 downwards.
GCCAAAGGCCTGATATCCTACACGAGCTGCGTCCGGCGAGATCGATATCCATGGTGGGCCGGGACAGCGGCACGCGCCAGGCGGTTAGCAACAGGGCGCCTTACAAAATGAACCGACCTGCATACGGAGATTTTGCGAGCCGATGCAGAAGTCGCTCCATCGCGAAATACTGAAGTAGTTCCTGGAATGGCCGGCCTTGTGCGCGAGATTGGTTGCGAAGGCGTTGCGATACGGAGGCGCCGAGATCACGTCCGCTCACGGTATGGCCTCGAGGGAATCGGGCGGGACGGGCGGTTCGGCGAGTCGAGGTGAGATGGTCCCTGGTCAAAGGCGAGCATGGAACACACCAAAGCGGCCCGGGGCGAAAGTGAAGAGGCGAGACATAGTCCTCCTTCGGCGGCGAAAGGGCGGCTTGCTGTAATACGGATCGGAGCTCGCCTTCGTTACAAGAAACGTCTTGAAACGCGATTACTGAGCGGTTTTGGCGGGCGCGGCTGGCTTCGGATTGGCGGCGGTCATGGGCTTCGGATGCCAGAAGTCGGGCGATACCTTGGCGACCTCCTCGGGTGCATTGCTCAGCTCGGGCAGGAAGCGCAGCAGCATCGTCTCGGCGGTTGTTTCGTAATCGCCGGCGGCTTTTTCCCATTTGAGAAAGGCTTCGTCGCCCAATATTTTGCGAAGACTGGGTGACGAGTCGAAGGCGCTCAGCGAAGGCTGCAGCGTGGATATGTAATAGACATTCCCGGGTTCGCCTGCCACGGTCTGAGAGACCAGATAGGGCCAGGATTGGTTGCTTTGCTCGAGCGCGGATTTCGCCTGCTTCACCGCCTCTTCGAAATCCGGTTCGTGGCCGGGCCGAATCACGATGCGCGAGGTGCGCAGCCAGCGCGCTTCGCCGATCATTTTGTTGTAGGCGTCGGCATCTTTCGGGACATTGATGCTGAGATCCCAGCGGCGGCGGCGAATTTCCGAGCGCGTGCTGGTGACGGTGTTGTTGAAGTCGGATTGCATCTTCTTTATGCCGCCAGGGCCGTAGGCCTCTTTGATGGCGTTCATGAAGGCTGTTGACGCGGAATCGATGGCCGCATAGTCTTTGCGGGTGCTGATGAAGTAGACAGTGTTCCCTTGACCATATTCGACTCCCGCAGCCAACCAGTCGACACCTTTTGCCTTGCGATTCGCCTCCGCGACTTTCCGGGCCACCATATCGAAGTCGGCGCGCTTGTCCGGCTTCACGTTGACGATGAAAACATCCAGGTAGTCTTGTGCTGTCATTTGCGCAAGGGCAAACGGAGTGCTCAGCAGCGCAACACAGCAGCTAGCTAATAATCGGTTCATACTATTCTCCTTGCAGAAGAGTACGTCAAGTCTGCGGCGGTTTGCAAGTAGAAATCCCAGGTGAGGGCTCGCGCCAACCGCCGAATTCGGTTTCGATCATTTGGCAGAGGACGAGAGCGGTTAGGTCGCGCCAGGGTTTTGCGACGACCTGAACGTTGATGGGCAGGCCGCCGGCTTCCGAGCAACGCACGGTTGCGGCGGGAGCGCCCGCGACGTTCCAGGCCATGGTGTAACTGAATCCTTCGAAGTTGCCGGGCTTGACGGACTCGCCGTGCTTCAAGGCAGGCTGGGTGTAGACGGGACAGAGAATGGCATCGTATTGGTTGAAGAAGCCGGCCATTTCGGCGCGGTAGTGGTCCCACTGTGCCCAGCGTGAGGCGAGTTCGGAAGCGGTGGCGCGCAGCGGGCGCATGCGGTCGAGCCAGGCGGTGAGCAGCGGATGGAGTTGCGTGCTGCCTGCATCGCGTAGGTAGGCGTCGATGCCATCGACTCCGTCTGCGCCCAACAAGCCGAGCTCGAGATCGAATGCCTTATGGATCGAGGGCGGCCTGCATTCTTCGACGCGCATGCCGGTGCGGGCGAGAAAATCGGCACAGCGCATGACGGCGTCCCGAATGTCGGGCGTGCAGGATGCGAAGCCGTTGTGCGTAAAGAAAGCGATGCGCAGAGTCGATGGATCCGGTGATGCCAGGAGCGGAACGGGCGGGGATGTGAAGTCTTGACCGTCTTCGGCGGCGAGGAGGTGCAGAGCGAGCATGAGATCTTCCGTGTGGCGGGCCATGGGGCCGATTTGCCAGAGAGCTTCGATCCAGCCCCCCGGGGGCGGAACATGGCCGGTGCGGGGAAGACGGCCGCTAGTGGGCTTGATACCGGCAATGCCACAGAACGCGGCGGGGAGACGCACGCTACCCGCGGCGTCGCTGCCCAAGCCGAGCGGCGAGCCGCAGGCCGCGATGAGCGCGGACTCGCCTCCGCTGCTTCCGCCGGAGATGCGAGTCAGATCATAGGGATTATTGGTGCGGCCGTAGATCAGGTTGTCGCTTTCGAAGGCGAATAAGAGATCCGGCAGATTGGTCTTGGCGATGGGAATGGCGCCGGCGGCGCGCAGACGGTGGACGAGCGTGGCGTCGCGCTGGGCAGGCGCCGCATTTTTCCTACCGAGGGTGCCGGCGGTGCACTTGGCGCCTTGCACATCGATGGAATCTTTGACGGAGATTGGCACGCCGTGCAGCGGACCGCATGGTTCGCGGCGCCCGAGCTTCGAGTCGGCGAGTTGGGCGTCGCGCAAGGCGGAATCGGCGAGCAGCTCGACGACGGCGTTGAGGGCGGGATTGATGTTGCGGATGTGTTCGAGGTGGGCGGTTACCAGCTCCAAGGAAGAGATCTGGCGCTCGCGAATGAGCCGCGCCATGGCGGTTGCGCTTAGGTTGAGCAAAGTATCAAGGTACAACCTATCAACCGAAAGTTGCATGCCCGGC
>DATJUG010000027.1:0-218133 GCA_035502635.1 Bryobacteraceae bacterium | reverse complement strand
TTCCGATACCTCAGGTCCGACCACCCGCAAGAGGCTTTCTCAGTTTTTCTTCCGCGCGAAAAGAAGCACCGCTATTACGTAGACCATCGCGAAGGTCTGTTTTACATTCGAACCAACAAAGGCGGCAAGAACTTTGAGATCGTCACCGCGCCGGAGAACGACCCGAATCCGAAAAATTGGACGGTCTTCATTGCTCATCGCGACGACGTTTTGATCGAAGATATCGATCTGTTCAAGACCTTTGCCGTCGCCGTAGAAAAGTCACAAGCTCTCACGCGCTTGCGCCTTCACAATTTCCAAACGGGCGCCTGGACTTCCATCGAGTTCCCTGAGCCCGTTTATTCCGTTTTCCCCGGCGGTACCCGCGATTACGACTCCACCACCTATCGTTATAACTATCAAAGCTTCGTAACTCCTCAAAGTGTTTACGATTACGACACTCTCACGGGCAAATCGGCGCTCTTGAAACGCCAGGAGGTCTTAGGTGGCTATGATCCGGCGCAGTACGTATCCGAGCGCCTCTGGGCCACTGCCCGCGATGGCGTCAAGGTCCCACTCTCGATCGTTTACAAGAAGGGCCTCGAACGCAACGGCCACGCCCCACTGTTCCTTTACGCCTACGGCTCCTACGGCTACCCTACGCCCGTCACCTTTGACAGCAATCGCCTCAGTTTGCTCGATCGCGGCATGGTCTATGCCATCGCTCACATCCGAGGTGGCAACGAGATGGGCGAACAATGGCGCGAAGACGGCATGTTGATGAAGAAGAAGAACACCTTCAACGACTTTGTCGATTCTGCACAATATCTCGTCCAGGAAAACTGGACTTCAAAGGACCGGCTCGTCATTGAAGGCGCCAGCGCCGGCGGTCTGCTCATGGGCGCCGTCGTCAATCAACGACCCGATTTATTTCGCGCCGTCCATCTCGGCGTGCCTTTCGTCGACGTCATGAATACCATGCTGGATGCTTCGCTGCCGCTGACCGTAGGCGAATATCTCGAATGGGGTAACCCCAACGAGCAAGCTGCTTACGATTACATGAAGACCTACAGCCCTTACGATAATCTCGAAAAGCGCGCCTATCCGGCGATGCTGGTCACCACGAGTCTGCACGATAGCCAGGTGATGTACTGGGAGCCCGCCAAATACGTTGCCCGTCTGCGTACGCTCAAGACCGACAGCAATCCGCTGCTTCTCAAAATCAAGATGGATCCGGCCGGCCATGGCGGCGCCTCCGGCCGATATGATCGCTTGCATGATCGCGCCTTCGAGTACGCGTGGCTTCTGAGCCAGGTCGGCATCACGCATTAAGCGCAAAAGGCGGGAATGCCGCGCCGCAATATGGAAATGCTCTTCCGCGGTTACTTTTGAGCGGCGAGCCTGTCTGCGGGCCCATAGCGCATTCAGAGCGCATGGCCATTGCCGCTTGCGCCATTTCGATGGCCGTTTCCGTTGAGCGATGCCCCACCGTGCGGCTTCAAAACCACTTTGATGCACTCGTCTTGCTTGTCCCTGAAGATCTGATACGCTTTTGGCGCTTCTTCCAGCGGTAGCCGGTGCGTGATGACAAACGTCGAATCAATCTCGCCCTTTTGAATCCGCTCGAGCAATGGCCGCATATACCGGTGCATGTGCGTCTGCCCGGTCTTGATCGTAATCGACCGGTTCATGACCGAGCCGAATGGAATCTTGTCCAACAGCCCGCCATACACACCGGGAACCGAGACGGTCCCTCCATTCCGGCATGCCATGATCGCCTCGCGTAGCGCGATCGGCCGGCCCGTTTCCATCATCAGCGCTTGCTTCACGCGATCGTAGGCATACAACGGTTCTGGCGTATGCGCCTCCATACCGACGGCGTCGATGCACGAATCCGGCCCGCGTCCGCCGGTCAGATCCATCAGCGAATCGTACACATTCGCCTCTTCATAGTCCAGCGTGATTGCCTTCAGCTTCTCGCGCGCCAATCGCAGCCGCTCCGGCACGCGATCGATCGCGATCACTCGCTCGGCGCCCAGCAGATATGCGCTTTGTATCGCGAACAGACCCACCGGTCCGCAACCCCAGACGGCTACGGTGTCGCCCGGGTGTATGTTGCACTGCTCAGCCGCCATATATCCCGTCGGCAAAATATCGGAGAGAAACAAGACCTGTTCGTCGTCCAGCTCATCTGGAATTTTGAGCGGACCCACATCTGCGAATGGCACGCGAGCGTACTGCGCCTGTCCTCCCGCGTATCCGCCGGTCAAGTGTGAATAACCGAAAAGTCCCGAGGGTGAGTGTCCCCAAAGTTTCTCCGCCATCCATGCGTTCGGATTTGAATTCTCGCAAAGGGAAAACAGTTTCAGATCGCAGGAAAAACAACTCCCGCAAGCAATCGTGAAGGGGACCACCACCCTGTCTCCCGGCTTCAGGTTGCGGACGGAACTGCCGATCTCCACCACCTCGCCCATGAACTCATGCCCCAGGATGTCGCCGGCCATCGTGCTCGGGATGTAGCCGTCATACAAATGCAAGTCGGAGCCGCAGATCGCCGTCGATGTAATTTTGACGATCGCGTCGCGCGGATTGAGAATCTTCGGATCGGGAACGTCCATTACGCGAACGTCGTGCTTGCCATACCAGCAGTTTGCTTTCATATTCGCCTCGGTTTGTTGCTCATGCCCTGTCGAACGCCTCAGCCAACCGGGCTAACGCCGTGCGCGGCCCGTGCGACTGGCCTTCTATGGTCGGAATCTCGCCCGTCTCAATAACGTGTTTGAACCTCCGTAGGTCGCCCTTCACAAGCTGCCCGGGTTCTTTGCCTAGCGCCTTCGCCATGAGTACTCCAGCCTTTCCCGCAGGCGGTTCATAGTTGATCTGCGCCTTCACAAATGTTCCGTGCCCTGCCGGCGCGCGCTCGAGCTTTACCCAGCCCGAGTTCTTTACATCCGCGCCTTCCAACGATTGCCATGCGATCGCCTCATTCGGTAAATCGTCGGTGATTTCGGCATCCCATTCCAGTGTGATTCCGCCGGGTCCCTTGACCGCCCAGTGCGAGCGCCGATCGTCTAAGACATGAACTGATTCCACGTGCTGCATGAAGCGCGGCAAATTTTCCAGGTTGCGCCAGAACTGGTAACACTCATCCGGCGAACGATTCACCGCAATGCTCTGCACCGTGTTCACCACATCCGAGTCTTCAGCCGTCCCGTTCAGTTGACGCCGGCAAATCACATCTAGCGCAGTTACTCCCGCCACCGCGGCGGTTGCCGCCAAGACCCGGCCGCGTTGATTCTTATTCGAAATCATCCCGGCGCCGAGTAGCGCCAGATCTAATGCGTCTCCTCCCACTCGCGCCGTCATGGATCGCGCGGGCGTATCTTCCATCAGTACGCCGATGCCCGCGGCAATCTCGCGCATACCCATTAATCGGATTAGAGTAGCGTGGTTGCTTAGCCCAATAAATTTACTCATCCGCTTCGGCGCCAGAAGCTCTGCCGCGCCAAGCCCGATGCTGAACCAACCCAAACCACGTGCCAGTTGTTGTGCCGCCATAATCGTATCCGGAGATTGGACGCGGCACATGCGGCCAGATTACTTGCGGCTGCCCAGCGAGATCTACGGGTATTGAGTCTCGTTCTGTTGTGCTCAAGGCAAGCAAAGGAACGGTTACAGGTTGATTACGGGGCTGGCAGGGTGTGAAGCAGCGCGTTCAATGCAAGGCCGTCCAGGATCCCGAAAGGGTGGTTGGCGACCGCGACGAGAGGCTCGGAGCGCGGAAAACGCGCCTGTTCCGTCGGAGACACTTGAATTTCAACATTCAGCAGCTCCAGCACGGCGCGCGACAGCGGCGCCTCCAAATTGAGACGAGCTCTGGCGTGCAAATCACGAAGATCTTGCAACTGCAAAACCGTCTGTAAGACTTGGCGAACCGGCTTCGGAACCGAATCGAACAGTTCCGCGAACAGCATTGGGGAAGTCGTCGGCACATTCTTGTTTACCTGGGCCGGTAACATCCGCGTAAACGTCTCGTTTCATTTCTGCTGCGCCGCGAACAGATCTAATCGGAAGACCATCCGGCGTGGGCGCCGTAATTAATGGAAAGGCCGTAGGGCTATTCTTGCGTTCCGATACCAGAAACAGCGCTCTTTTCCAAGAAAGTACCGGCATTTCGCAGCTTTAGTACTAGGCCATTCGCGCTTACGGATGTATTCGAAAGCCGCTACGCTCAGGGAATGAAAACACTTATCACTCTCCTCCTTGCTTTAGGACTGGCTGCGGCAGTTGTTTCCGCCGACCCGCCATATCCTCCCTGCGACCCGTGCAGCGGACAGCCTCCGCTACTGGTTCGTTAACGCGTACGTATAGTATCGTGGCGGTTGCGGCCTTCGTAAACCGCAACCGCCGTGATCACGCTGTGGTGGATTTCGATTGCGCTTGAGCTGGCCGTCGCGGCCCGGATACTTGTCTCGCGGCTGTTGAAGGATCTCCCTGCCTTCTTCGGGTTCGTTCTCTTCAGCGCGGCCTCCGATCTTCTCTTAGCGGCGCTGTGGTCCAAGAAGCACGAGTACGAGATTGCCTGGTCCATCATCGAAGTCCTCACTGTGGCGGTCTACATTATGGTGGCGCTGGAACTCTATTTCGCGTACGACCGGCTGTACAAGCCCGATCCGGCGAATAAGCGGCTGCTCGTGGGCTGCCTGATCGGCTCTGCCTTGGTCGGATTCATCATGCTTCAGTTTGAACCGAAAGCCGATGCTCGAACAACATTCATCCTGGTCCTGACATACATCTGGTGCACATTCGTTCTCTGGTGGGTCACTGCGTTCATCGTTCTGTTCGGCATTTCGTTTTACCTCGTTTCGATCAAGCCGGCGCCAAACCTGACGCTGCATGCGCGCTTGCTTGCGACTTACTTCGCAATCAGAGTATGCGGTCAGATTCTCGTGGACGCATCCGTGCATCACACGCGCGCAGCCAGTATCGTTAGAATCACCGGATCGATTCTCTGTTTCGGCGGATGGGCGGTTTTATTACGCCGCGGCGGTTTCGAGCGCCATAAACCCAATCCGAAAATTGCAGAGGCCGCCCGCGTTGCGTGCGAGCGCATCTTGAGCGAGATCTCAGACCCAGCCGGGCGCAAGAGCTTCCACACGAGCGGTGAGGACTGAGTTCAATTTCTCAACCCTACTATTGAGCGATTCTTCGCCGAGCGGATACCCGAGCCGGAATTGCACCCCGGCGGCGAACAGTTTGGCGATGCTCCATTCAATCTGCCACCGGGTTCTGAAAAGATCGCCGAACCCCAGTTCGCCAACTCGCGCGTTCTCGCGCTGGAACGCACGCAGCCGCAGAAGGTCCCGCCGCACCATGAATAAAGTCCGGAAGAATTCGGCGGAACGCTTCCGCACGATTTTAGGAAAAGACACCACACGCGCGCATTTCTTCACTTCTGCGAAGATCGCTGGGTGAATAGTGTTGGCCAGAGTATCAATTTGTCCGTAATGAGGCTGCTGGCGGATCTGCCGCAGGACGCAGCCGGCCTGAACGGCTCTTTCCACTGCAAGAAGATACTCGAATTCCTGGATAATTCCAGGATAAACGCGGTCAAAACGAGTGCTCGGCACAGCGGTTATCAGTTTAAGATGCAACTGACGCCACGTCAAGCCCCGAATTGCTCAGACTAGGACTCTTCCTCTTCCAATTCCGAGCGAGAAAAGAGATCCTGCAACAGGGCCTGAATGACTCGCCTGTTGGAGTCGGTTTGCGGCTCCGCCATGAAAGAGACGAAAGCATATACCGCCGCGGCCATTTTGCGCGGCACAGTGACGCTCACCTGATCGCCGGAGCTGAGCGCCAGCGCGCGCGCCATCTCCTCCAATAAGTGCTCCGCCGTCATGGGACTAGCGACGGCGCTCAATCTGTCGATGAGCGATTGCTCGAGGGAAACGACGATACCGGGAACGTGACCCTCGTTCGGAACGACCGCGACTTTCCCGTGATTGTCGACAAAAAGCCTAACGAATCGCTGCAATGCGGAGGTCATGCCGCCGTGACCTCCCGCGGCTTTTCGAAATCGTTCGCGTAAGGACGGCTCGACCGCAAAGGACAACTGTGGACGATCAGGTTTCTTTTGCAGCGGCTCAATAACTTCGCGTCTTTTCAACAGACTCCTCGCAGAAATGCCTTGACTAGAAAGCTAGTTTCTAGCAAACTAGCAAGCAGCAAAGTAAGGGGTAAACGCAGCTAATGGGGACTATGCCACCTAACCCCGAAAAATGCAACACGATTCTTCGGCGGCCTGCAATGGCTCCAAACGAGCTTATGGTGGAAGTCGCCCGGTCGTCCGACCGCTGCGTCAGGAGAGTGGAACAACTCATCCGAGGCCACGTCACGTGTGCGCCCCTGGGGGCCGTCTTCGCCGCCGCGCGTAAGGCGCTTCGGATTGCGAAGCCGGAGGCAGCCACTTGCTAAGAATGGTCGCCTACCGGCTTCTCCTTTTTTGCTGCGGCTTCGCCGGGGCGTATCTGACCGGTTGGCTGATTCGCGACGAGGTCGAATACGAACGTAAAATACGCAAACAGATGCGGCAACTCGAAGGTCCGCCATGGTAGACGCGCTCTCACGCTTGCAGACTATTGCGCACGAGTGTGGACTTGCGCGCACCGAGCTCGAACAGGCACTTGGCATCACGTCGCACAGCGAGCAGATGCGGCAGGCGGCGCTCATGCACTTGGATGTGGTGAGAGCCGCCGCGTCCGCGGCTCGACGCGAGTTGGAGTCGATGAGCGTGCGCCGCGCAGAGGTCGATTCCTGACCCATAACCGAAGGGTAGTGACGATTGCCGGTCGCCGCATGCTTTACTTCCCTGGAATCCAGACCCATTACCCGGAATGAAGGTGGATTGTTGCTGTCTGTTGAAGATCGCTTGCTCCAACTTGAGCGTTTAGAACGATGGTATTGCCAAGCAACAACCTGGCAACAGTTCAGGGTAGCTTTGCCAATTGGGCTTTTCCTCGGAACTGTAGCTGGTTCGATTGCCGGTCTCGTCCCGTATCCGGCGCCTGACGAAGTTTGCCACGTCATTGCCTACCAGATCAAAATCCAGGTCGCGGCGTTCCCGCTGAGAGTAAAGTGGGGCGGCTGGTGGGATTCGAACCCACGACATCCAGAACCACAATCTGGCGCTACTACCAACTGAGCTACAGCCGCCGCAATATCATCGAGTTTACCATCGGTTCGGCGCCTCACATCAGGCTGATCGGGTCTACATCGATCATCAGCGCCGTCGCGGGCCACTTCTCTTTCTCTGCGAACCGCCGCAAATCCTTGAGCACCTCCCGCAGTGTGCTGCGCTTGAACGCCTTCAACAAAATCTGATATCGGAACTCGCTCTTCACTCGGGCCACGGGCGCCTCGGCCGGCCCCATTACGCGAACATCCGGCGGCGGCGGATCCAGCACGAACCCGAGTTGTGTCGCCATGGCCAGCGCATCCTCTTGCTTCCCGGCGCGCACCAGCACATTCGCGCAAGCCGAAAACGGCGGATAACGCATCCACTTGCGGAAATCTAATTCCTTCTTGTAAAAGCCCGCGTAATCCTGCTCGGCTGCGAAACGAATCGCATAGTTGTCCGGGTTCAAAGTTTGAATGATGACGCGCCCCGGCGCCGCCCCGCGCCCAGCCCTTCCAGCCGCCTGCGTCAGCAACTGAAAACTTCGCTCCGCCGCGCGAAAATCCGGCATACTCAGCCCGATATCGGCCAGCACCACGCCCACCAGCGTCACATTCGGAATATCGTGACCCTTGGCAATCATCTGCGTGCCAACCAAAATGTCCGTATCGCCGTCGCGGAAGCTCTGAAGAATTCGCTCGAAAGCGCCTTTCCCCGTCGCGCTGTCACGATCCAGCCGCGCAATCCGCGCCTCCGGCAGAAATTGATGCAGCTCATCCTCCACGCGCTCCGAGCCCGTCCCGAGAAACTGTATATAGTCGCTGCCGCATTGTGGGCATTTCGCCGGCACTTTTTCCGCATACCCGCAGTAGTGGCACAACATGCGCCGGTCGCGCTTGTGCCACGTCAACACCACCGAGCAATTCGCGCACATCAGCCGTTCGCCGCAAGCGCGGCACACCATGAAACTCGAAAATCCGCGCCGGTTCAAAAGCAGCATTACCTGCTCCTGCATCGCCAGCCGCTGCTGCATCTCTTCCATTAGCTTGCGCGAAAATGTCGCCTGCCGCTTAGTCTCCAGAAACTCCGTCCGCATGTCCACGATCTGCACTTCGGGCATGGGGCGCCGGGCGATTCGCTCCGGCAAAAGCAGTAGCTTGTACTTCCCGCTGTCGGCGTTGAATCGTGTTTCGATGCTCGGCGTCGCCGAGCCGAGCACCGCCACGGCCCCGGCTTGTTTGGCGCGCATCAGCGCGACATCGCGGCCGTGATAGCGCGGCGTCTCCTGCTGCTTGTAGCTGCCGTCGTGTTCTTCATCGACAACCACCAAGCCCAGATTTTGAACCGGAGCGAAAACGCCGGAACGCGTTCCCACCACCACCCGCGCGCGGCCGTCGCGAATCCGCCGCCATTGATCCGCCCGTTCCGCGTCGCCAAATGCCGAGTGCAACACCGCCACCTGCTTGCCGAACCGATGGAAGAATTGCCCGGCTACGGCGGGCGTCAGAGCTATTTCCGGAACTAGCAGCAGCGCATTCTTGCCCAAGGCCAGCGCGGCTTCGATGCTCCGCAAATATACTTCCGTTTTGCCGGAGCCCGTGACGCCTTGCAACAGAAATGCACGAAATTGATTTTCATCCAGAGCCGCACGAATCTCTGCGAATGCCTGTTCCTGATGCGCGTTGAGTACCGGCACGGGGCGTTCGAACCCGGCGCCGGGGCGCAGATCCTCCGTTTCGAGCGTGATCAACTCACGCCGCGCCAACCCTCGTGCAGCTTCGCTCGCCTGTTTGATACTTTCTGCCAGTTCGGCCAGATTGTGGCGTCCCGGATGCAGTTCCAGGAACGCCAGCAGCTCGCGTTCGCTCTTCTTCAACTTCGTTTCCGGTGTGGCACGGCGCAGAAATTCCGCTTCCAGCCGCTCCGCAGGCGCCCGCAACGGATCTCGTTCCTGGTTGTATTCTTCAACCGCTACCCAGCCGCGCTTGACGACCGCCGGCATCACGCCCCGCGCGCCTTTGATCTTTTTCGAAAGAGAATCGAGCCCCAGCGGTCTCTCCGCCAACGCCGCCAACACTCGCGACGCCGCGTCGCTGGCGTCAGTCACGATGAGCTGGCGCACGGCATCGCGCCCAGTCTCCGTCAGCGCGAATTGCGTTACGCGGCGTGTCTCCCCGGTTAAGGGCAGCATGCTCTTGACTACTTCGCCGAGCGGCGCACAATAATACTCCGCAATCCACCGAGCCAGCGCCAGCAGCCCTGAATCGAGCACCGGTTCCTCATCGACCAGCGCGATCACCTCACGCGTGTCTTGCTCCGGCGCCTGATCGTGCGCGCCTAAAACGACGCCAGTCAGCTTGCGCGTCCCGAACGGAACAAGCACGCGAGCACCGGTGCGCACTCGCGCCCGCAGCGGTAGCGGAATTTCGTAGGTAAAGAGTCTATCCACCGGGACCGGCAGACCGACGTCGCAGAAACGAGAGCCCTCAGCTATTGAGTAACTATCTTCAATCATCAATCTCGGCAATCGACTGGAACACAGCCTTCAGCGCGGGATAGAGCGAGCGGTAAATCGCATATCGCTTCTCATACAGCGCCGCTTCCTGCTCCTGAGGAGCTTTCGCGCTCACTTCGTGGACTGCCTCGTGACAGACTTCCGCCGCGCTCGCGTATTCTCCCGTCCCGACCAGCGCGAGCAACGCCGCGCCGTAAGCCGAGCCTTCCTGCGTCTCCAGTGTCGCCACTCTTCGGTTGAAAATATCGGCAAAAAGTTGATGCCAGAACACGCTCTTCGCGCCGCCGCCGGACAGCCGAATATGGCTCGCCTGCGCACCCAAACCAACGATAACCTCGAGCCCGTCCTTTTGACTAAAGCAGACGCCCTCCAAAATCGCGCGGATCAGATCGGCCCGCTGATGCTTCGCCGTAAGCCCGATCCATCCCGCCCGCGCGTTGGCGTCCAGGTGCGGCGTACGCTCGCCCATCAAATAGGGCAGCCAGAACAAGCCATGCGCCCCACTCGGCGACAGCGTCGCCTCCGCCGTCAAATCGTCGTATTCACAATCACGTGCAAAGCGGTTGCGAAACCACTGCAAGCTCAACCCGGCGCCCTGCGTAACTGCCATCACATGCCACGCTCCGGGGATGGCATGACAGAAAGTGTGAACCCGCCCGGCGGGATCGTACGCCGGCTTCTCCGAATATGCGAACACCACCCCGGATGTGCCAATGGTGCAAGAGACCGAACCCGGTTGCACGATGCCGTTCCCGATTGCACTCGCCGCCTGGTCTCCCGCGCCTGCCACCACCGGCGTGCCTTCCGCCAATCCCGTCAACTCCGCGGCGCTGCTTGAAATCTTCCCTGAGACCGCGCTCGATTCAAATGCCCGCGGAAGCGTTGCCCGATCCAGGCCAAGCCCCCGGATCATTTCATCCGACCACCGGCGTTCCGCCACGTTGAACAGCGCTGTGCCGCTTGCGTCCGAAACGTCGGTTGCAAACTCGCCCGTCAACTTGTAGCGCAGATAATCCTTCGGCAGCAGAATATGACGGATGGATGCAAACAGTTGCGGCTCGTTGTCCCGTACCCATAGCAGTTTTGGAAGTGTGAACCCGGTCAATACCGGATTCGCGGTGGACCGCAGCACGCACTCCACTCCCAACTCCGCGTTGATGAAGTCCACCTGCCGTTGGCTGCGTTGGTCGCACCAGATCAGCGCTGGCCGGATCACCTCCCCGCGCTCGTCCAGCAGCACCAGACCGTGCATCTGTCCCGTGAGGCCGACGCCGGCGACCTCACTTCCCCCAAGTCGCGCCTCCCGCAGCACGCCCTGAATTGCGATTTGTCCCGCGCGCCACCAATCGTTGGGATCTTGCTCCGCCCACAGCGGCTTCAGCATCTGCATGTCCGCATGCGGCGCCGTAAACGAATAGCGAACGCGGCCCTTGCTATCCACCAGCAGCGCCCGTGAGCCCCCCGTGCCGACGTCAAGCCCGAGCCAATACATAAGATCTCCCGCGCATCAATAACGTGAAACTAGCTTGCTCGCAACGCATGCTGCAAAGGCAAATACGCCGCGCCAAACAAGCCTGCGTCGGCTCCCAAAAGCGCCTTCTCGATTCGCGTTCCGGTGCGCGCATAAGTAAAAGAACGCTTCTTGACTTCAGTAAACATACTCGGAGCAAACAGGTCCCAGGCTGGTAACGGTCCGCCACTCAGCAGATAGAGAGGAAAGTTAAAGACGTTGATGAGGCTCGCGATCGCCACCCCAAGCGCGCGCCCCACTGACTCGAATACCCACAACGCTCGTTCATTCCCTTTCAACGCAAGTTCATACACTGAGGCTGAGGTCGTGTCGCGGCCAAAATGCATCATGCGTCCCATGGCGGCGATTGCCGTGGCCGAAGCATGTTTTTCCAGACACCCGCAGTTCCCGCATCCGCACGGATTGCCATCCGGAAATACGGTCATGTGGCCGAACTCGCCTGCCATGCCCAGAAACCCGTGAAGGACTCGGCCGTCGATGATGATCCCGCCGCCAATGCCGGTACCCAACGTGAGCAGAATCAGGTCCTTCACATTCTTGCCCGCGCCCCGCCACATTTCGCCCAGCGCCGCCGCGTTAGCGTCGTTCTCGAGCATGATCTTCGTCCCGAGCTGCCGTTGAATTTCGTCCCGCACAGGAAAGCCTTGGAACCCGGGAAGGTTGGCCGATCCAATCACAATACCGGTATCGATATCGATGAACCCCGGAACGCCAATCCCGACCCCGCATAGCCCGTCGTTTGCAACACGCGAGCGCACCTCGTGAATGGCGGTCACGATTTCCTTCACCACCCGTTCGGGTCCCGCGTCGAAGACGGCCGGAACCGAGACCCGGTCCAGAACCTTTCCCTCGCTGTCTATCGCTGCCACGCGTAGATTAGTGCCGCCGAGGTCTACGCCGATCGAGTAGGCCGACATGCGCCCAGAATCATAACAGATGCACCCTTTCTGCTAGAGGTGCGGCCCATTCGTTCCGCTTCCAACCTCAGCCGGCACATGCGCTACCTCCAGCCAGAAATGCGCCGCCGCGCGAATAGTCTCAAAGAACCCATCCAGGTCCGATGGTTTGCGGAGATAACAGTTCGCGTGCAGTTCGTAAGCTTCGCGAATATCCCGGTCAGCGTCAGAAGTGGTCAGCACCGCTACGGGAATCAGCCGCAGACGTTCGTCCTTCTTGATAAATCCGAGAATCTCGCGTGAATCCGACTTAGGTAGGTTGAAATCGAGAAAAATCAGTTGCGGTGTCGGCGCGTCGCTGTACTTCCCTTTGCGCTGCAGAAATAGGAGCGCTTCATCCCCCTCCGCCATCACGTGCAGATGAATTGGCGGATGGAAGTCCCGCAGCACCTCCCGCATCAGACGCACATCCGCCGGATTATCTTCCACGATGAGTATGTCGCGGTGCCCTGACAACGCTCGTTAGTTTAGCTTATTTAAATACTCGCCATTTCAGAAATCTCGAGAGCGAACTTGCGACAATAAGCCCGTGCCGAAATGCTCGCTTGCGCTCCTCCTTCTGGGTTCTTTTGCGTTATCCGCTCGCCAGTCGCCCGCTCCACCTAAACTGCCGACGTTCGATGCCCGTGTCGCCTCGCTGCAGAAACTGGACGGCCTCTTTCCGCTCTATTGGGACGAGCGCTCGGGCAAGATGTGGCTCGAAATCGATCACCTTGATCAGGAGTTTCTCTACATCACCGCCTTGTCGGCAGGAGTCGGATCGAATGATCTGGGGCTCGATCGCGGCAGCATGAATCAGCCTGAAGTCGTCACCTTTGTGCGCTCCGGACCCAAAATTCTGCTCATCCAATCCAACTACGATTTCCGCGCCACCAGCGCGGATGCAGCCGAGCGCCGCGCCGAGCGGGATTCCTTTGCCCGCTCTACTCTGTGGGGTTTTGAAGTCGCAGCCGAAGACGGCTCGCGCGTGTTGGTAGATGCCACTGATTTCTTTTTGCGTGATGCCGCCGGCGTTGCGGCCCAGTTGCGTCAGCAGAAGCAGGGCGATTATCACGATGACCCGAAACGTTCTGCTTTCTACCTGCCGCTGACCAAAGGGTTTCCAAAGAACACCGAAATCGAAACCACCATTACCTTCACTGGCCAGGCCACGGGCGAGTTCATCCGATCCGTGACTCCCACCCCCGATGCAGTAACGGTGCGAGAGCATCAATCGTTCGTGGCCCTCCCGGAACCCGGTTACAAACCTCGCGTCCAGGATCCGCGCGCGGGATTCTTCTCCGTCGACTTCATGGATTTCTCCACGCCTATCGACGAGCCGGTCACCAAGCGCTATATCGCCCGCCATCGCCTCCAAAAAAAAGACCCGAATGCCGCGCTTAGCGATCCCGTGGAGCCGCTTGTGTACTACGTCGATCCCGGTGTGCCCGAGCCGGTGCGTTCGGCGTTGATCGAAGGTGCGAGTTGGTGGGGTCAGGCTTTCGAAGCAGCGGGATTTCGCAATGCATTTCAGGTGCGCGTGCTGCCCCCGGATATCGATCCCATGGACGTGCGCTACAACCTCATCCAATGGGTGCATCGTTCGACGCGGGGCTGGTCGTACGGGAATTCGCTGGTCGATCCGCGCACCGGCGAGATCATCAAAGGCATCGTTTCCCTCGGCTCGTTGAGATCGCACCAGGACTATCTCATTTTCGAAGGGCTAATGGCGCCTTACGCCCCCGGCCACGACGACACCAAACCGCTCACCGATGCCGTTTACGCCCGTCTGCGCCAACTCGCTGCCCACGAAGTAGGGCACACCCTTGGCCTTGAGCATAACTTCCTCGCCAGCACGCATGGCCGAGCCTCGGTCATGGATTACCCGGGCCCCCGCATCGACGTGCGCGCGGATAACACCTTCGATCTCTCTCATGCTTATGCCACGGGCATCGGCGAGTGGGACAAGGTGGCCATTACTTGGGGCTACTCGGAATTTCCGCCCGGCGCTGACGAGCATGCCGCGCTCGACAAAATCATCACCGATGCAGCCCACCGCGGGTTGACGTTCATCACCGATTCCGATAGCCGTCCGCCCGGCAGCGCCCATCCACAAGCCCACCTCTGGGATAACGGCCCGAACGCAGTCGATGAATTGAACCGCATGATGAAGATCCGCTCCATCGCGTTGTCACGTTTCGGCGCGAACAATATCCGTGAGGATGCGCCCATGGCCACGCTCGACGAGGTCCTGGTGCCGCTCTATTTCCTGCATCGCTATCAAACCCAGGCCGCCAGCAAAGTGCTCGGTGGCAACGAATACACCTACGCGTTGCGTGGCGACGGCCAACCGATCACCCAAATCGTCCCCGCCGAAGAGCAACGCCGGGCCTTGCAGTCATTGCTCGCCACAATCGATCCCGCGAACCTCACCATACCCGAGCGCATCCTGAATTTGATCCCGCCACGGCCGCCCGCCTATCCGCGCACCCGCGAGACCTTTCCTTCAAAAACGGGCGTTACCTTCGATCCGCTCGCCGCCGCTGAAGCCGCAGCCGACATGACCATCAGCCTGATTTTGAATCCGGAACGCGCGGCCCGGCTCGTTCAATATCACGCCGAAAACAACGCCAATCCTGGCTTGAGCGAGGTGATTGACACGCTGCTCAAGTCCACGTGGCAAAAGCCCGATCCGGCCGGTCTTCCCGGAGAAGTCGCACGGATTTCAAAGCGTGTGGTGCTCATTCGTCTGCTCGCCTTGGCTGCCGATGAAAACGCATCCACAGAAGTGCGCGCCATCGCAACCGCTCACATCGCGAATCTCAAAGCCGGGCTCGAAGGTCACCCTGACGCCTACGCCGCGCAACTCATGGCGACCTTCGAGCGCGACCCCAAGCAGCTCCAACTTCCGAAGCTCGAAGAACCACCACCCGGCCAGCCCATCGGCGACGAGCCGTAATGCTAACGGCCCGGAAATAAATTTGGGCCAGGGAACGCGCCCCTGGCCCAACGCGTCACGCACTCACTTCAACTGCCGGTCACGATGCAGAAACCGACATCTGCCGACTTGCCGTTCCACAAGCCGGGCGCGCTGTCCAGGATGGTGTTATCCCATACGTCGAGTTGCACCACGTACCCGCAGGACGGCATCCCCGTTAGCGACAGCGACCACGTCGCGCCCGGAGCAGGTCCCGTGTCGGAAATGCCGCTCGAGGGCGACGGCTCGTTCGGGGTTATGCTCGAGCTGGTCAACGTTCCCAGGCTGTAGTGGCCGATTTGTCCCGTTGTGCCGGTGCCTGACTCGGTGGCCACGAAATGCCCATTGATGGTGGGAGTTGTGCTTGGGTTGAACTGCTTGCAATCTCCGCCGCTATCGATATGAATGTCGGCAATCGGCTGCGTGTTGTCAACCTGGATGAGGTAGTTCGGCGTCCGGCCGATCACCGTGCCCGAACTGTCGGCAATCTCCAGCCACAGGTTGTACAGGTCGTTTCCCGTCGAGTCCCAGTACGCCAGGTTGTCGTCGATGTTCTGGCTGTTATCCAGATAAGTAAAGAACCCGCCGGGGCCCGGGCCGTTATTCGTGCTTACGCCCAGACCATTGGTCACAAGAACCGGTTCGGTGAGCATCATCGGAAACGCTGAGCTCGTATCCTGCACCCACACGCGATACTTGAAGCCAACCGAAGGCAATCCTTGTACCACGATTCTTTGGCCGAACGGACACTGACGGCTCGGGTCATACGGATCTGCGGGCGTGCCTTGCAGTGCGAATAGCGCTCCAGGCAGTGTTGTCCCCGGTCTCGCCGTTACTCCGGTCGTATCGATCTGGGCGACGCCAATACCGCCGATGATCGCGATGTTGGGCGTCCCCACCTGGAACGGCTGCCCGGATGGAATCTGGACCAGCGCATTCGATTGATTCCCCCACGCCGGCACG
Source organism: Bryobacteraceae bacterium (assembly GCA_035502635.1). Classification (GTDB taxonomy): domain Bacteria; phylum Acidobacteriota; class Terriglobia; order Bryobacterales; family Bryobacteraceae; genus Bog-105. The sequence goes on along the minus strand of DATJUG010000027.1, from coordinate 202,056 downwards.
TAGTTCGGGTTGTTTGTCGGGGGCGCGGTCTGCCAGGAAAGAATGGCTCGAACCTTTGCTGTTTGCGGCCCCTTGTCGCAGGGCTGCATATGGCTTGCCAAGTCGACCGGCACCGTTACCGCATATTCCAAGCCGTTTGCGGGAAGACTGGAAATGTCGTGAACGTTCAGCGTCGCAGTTCCTACATATTGAAAACCGCTGCCCCAATCCACGTAGAAGGCCACGTATTCTGTGCTCCCCGCGGTGCAGAGTCCGCCATTGAAGCCGTAGGGCAGCTTCATTTTCACCACGCCTGCGAGCATGCTGCGGTTCACGTCGAGCCCCACGCAATCCAATTCTTCGTAATCCGTGTTGCCGCTGGTCGAGAGAATCGTTCCGATGATATCGCCAATATTTACATCCACCGCCGAAAGCGAAGCCGGCGTCTGAACCACAGACAACTTGGCAATTTCCGGATACAGGAAGCGCGCTGCTGGAACGGGCTTGCCCTTATATAGCTCCGAGACCCCGGCCACGCTAAGCGACTTTTTCGGCGCCGCCGGAATCGCCTGTTGCACGTCCACAGCCTGCAGCACACTCTCAGGAAGCTGCACCTTTGACAATGCCAGCAATTGTTCCAAAATAATCAATTTGAACGCCGGGCTCTGAATACTTACATTCACTACGTTTCCCCAAGCCGGAGTAAAGGCCGGCGTATTAGCCGGTGGTACGTAATTCCAGGAGAGAATTGCGCGCACCAACGGCAGGTTCTCAATGAAACAAATTTCTTCGGGCAAAGTAACCGGCACAGCCACGCTGTATTCAAGCGGCTTCGGACCCGGAATATCGTACGCCGTAAAGCTGGCTACGCCTTGATCCTGCCAGGTTTTGCCGCCGTCGAATGACAAATAGAACCGAACATATTCTTGTGACCCGGTCGAGCACACGCCTCCGTCATACCCGGACGTCTCTTTGATCGAAACCACTGCCTCGAGCCGGCTAAGCGATGGCGAGTAGCCGACGCAGCCCAACTGCTCGTACGACGTGTCGCCTAAAATGTTTAAAATCGGCTTGAGTTTGCTGTCCTGCAGATTCCCGAAGTAATTGGGGTTAGCGAGCAGCAGCAGTCGCAGGTTTGCTCGCGCCTCAGCGGGTGGCAATGCCGAAATCGAAGCCTGGCTGCTCTTGTTTGAAACTTTCGAGCTGTCTTTGACGCTCATGTTTTCCTCCTCTGGTCACACTCTGTGCAATCACAGAGCTAGTGATTCGGAGTCTAAGAGCGTTTCAATTACTTAATCGGAGTGTTCGAATCCCCGCCAGTGCGAATGGAAGCCTTAGTACTGCTGAGGAATCAGATTCTTTCCCCGGTTGTGAATCCAACCGAGAATCCCAGAGGGCACCCACACAATCAGTGGTATGCCGACCGGAATGGCCGTCAACAGACCAACAATAATGCCTTTGATACGGGCCGTTTCGCGATCGTCGCCGTACCATTTCATCTGCGCTTTTTCAGTGACCGACCCAAGCACGGTGCCAACGATCGCCGAGATGCAAAACAAAAGCGGCAAGCTAAGTCCGGCTGTGGCGGCAACGCTGAGAGCGCCGCCGCTAAACAGCATGAAATCCACAACGAACGCGAGAAAAGCAATGCGCGGATCGAGGCCGAACTTCTGGCCAAAGCCTTTTGACGAACTGTGGTGCGCTTGCGAACTGGAATCTTGCGGCGTCTGCTGTACGGCGCCAGGATACGGCCTGACTGGGCTGTGATCCATTCCGCACACGCCGCAAAACCGGTATGTCTCGTTCATTGCAGTACCGCAGCGCGCGCACGCCCTCATAGCTCGCTCCTTCAGCGAAACTCTCGTCTGTTTCGCTGATTACATTCATTCTAGCTCTTTCGAATCCCCTCCAGCACCACTTCCTATAGCGCATCTGCAAATTTTTGTGCCGGCGGCCGGTGACCCGGCAGCAGTCGAAAATAGAGTGGTCCAAACAGCGCATCCACCACCGCCCGGTTCAACATCGGCGACCATAAGCCGGCCTTAGCCCTAGCGTTCAGCCTGTGTTAGTCTGGGGCTTCCGTAATCCGCATGCCGCATAACGACCGCGAGCTCGGAATGCATCGCCGCATCACGCGCCGCGATTTCTTGAACGGTATCGCCATAGGCGCCGGTGGGCTCGCGGCAGCATCAGAGTTCGCCGCCACGCCTGCGGATCTATCGGACCCGGAACAAGCGGCCGACTATTATCCGCCCGTGCTCACGGGCATGCGCGGGGACCACGACGAGATCTATCAAGTCCCTCACTCCGTCCGTGACCATACTTTTTGGCAAACTGCCGGAACGCCGTTCGACACGGGCGAAGAGTACGATTTGGTGATCGTGGGAGGCGGCATTAGTGGATTGGCGGCCGCGCATTTCTACCGCAAGGCGACAGGCAACGGCAGCCGCATTCTCATCCTCGAGAATCACGATGATTTCGGCGGTCACGCCAAGCGCAACGAATTTCATCAGACTGGGCGAATGCTGCTCGGCTATGGCGGAACGTTCGCCATCGAAAGTCCCCAGCCTTATAGCGCCGTCGCGAAAGGCCTGATCGACGAGCTAGGCATCGATGTTTCCTCTACCGCGCGTGTCTTTGATCGCAAGCTCTACCCCGCTCTCGGCCTGAGCCCCTCGGTCTTTTTCGATAAAGAGACGTTCGGCCGCGACGTGCTCGTCGTTGAGCCAGTGCCTGACTGGTACTCCGATCCCGCGCCCAAGCTCACCGCCGACGAACGCTGGAAGATTTTCTTCGATGCCGCGCCTATCGCGGAGGCCGCCAAGCACGACCTTCGCCGCTTGTACGAAAAAAATGCAGATTACCTTCCTGGCCTATCTTCGGACCAAAAGAAAGCGCGCATGGCTCGCATGAGCTATGCCAAATTTCTGACCGATTGTGCCCACGCTCACCCGGACGTTGTGAAGTACTTTCAAGCCCGGCCCTACGGGTGGTTCGGGCTTGGAATCGACGCGGTCTCGGCGCAAGATGCCTGGGGTCTCGGATATCCAGGCTTTGATGGCATGAATCTTGATCCCAAACCGGGTCCAGGCCAGAACCGGGACACCATTCGAAGCGAAGCAGCAGAGCGCTACTTCTACCACTTCCCGGATGGCAATTCCTCCATCGCGCGACTGCTGGTACGCAGGCTCATCCCCGAAGCTGTCCCAGGCAGGAACGCCTTGGATATCCTCACTGCACGCACAAACTTCGCGCAGCTTGACAAGAAGAGCTGCGCTACCCGTATCCGCTTGAACAGCACTGCGGTTCGCGTCCGGCACATGGGCGATCCGGCGTCGGCGCAAAATGTCGAGATAGCATATGTGCGTCTGGGTAAGTTACAAACTGTCCGCGCACGTAAGTGCATTCTTGCCTGCTGGCATGTAATGATTCCCTATATCTGCACGGAATTGCCCGAGGCCCAGAAGACCGCTCTCGCTTCTGCCGCCAAAGTTCCACTAGTGTACACGAATGTTGTAATTCGTGACTGGAATCCTTTTCAGAAACTTGGCGTAAGCTCCGTCTATGCACCAGGCAGCTTTCATAGCGAGGTAAGTTTGGATCTGCCGGTAAGCATCGGTAATTACAAATGCCCGCGCACGCCTCGCGAATCCATTGTCATACACATGCAGCGAGTGCCCACTAAGCCGGGCTTGCCTTCACGCGCCCAGCATCGTGCCGGCCGCCTCGAACTTTTCAATACATCCTTCGAAACGTTCGAACGCAATATCCGCGACCAATTGGCGCGAACTCTCAGCGCGGGCGGTTTCGATCCGGCCAAAGATATCGCCGCTATCACGGTGAATCGCTGGCCGCACGGTTACGCGTATGAATACAATTCGCTCTGGGACCAATTCTGGCTCGAAGGCGGTCCGCAGCCCTGTGTCGCCGCAAGGCAGCCTTTCGGTAGAATCACCATCGCAAATTCCGACGCCGGGGCATACGCCTATACGGACGGCGCCATCGATCAAGGTCATCGCGCCGTTGAGGAACTTATGGCTCGGGCCTGAGGACTGACTGATGCGTACATCTCTCTCTTCGCAAGAAATCTCGGAACTTACTCGCAAGCTGAACTATGGCACTTGGCGTTTTCAAAAAGGCTGGGCGCCGCTTGCCATAGCCGACGCCGAAGGTTGTTTCTTTATCGATGCCGCGGGTAAGCGCTATCTCGATTTTTCTGCGCAGCTCATGTGCGTCAATTTGGGCCATAAGAATCCGGCCGTCATCGCCGCGATCGAAGCTCAAGCACGCGCGCTCCCCTACATTGCGCCGGGCTACGCCACAGACGTGCGCGTCGAATTGAGCCAACTTCTCCTTGACGTCCTCCCCAAAGGACTCGAGAAGTTTTTCTTCACCACCTCAGGGACTGAAGCCAACGAAGCGGCTTTCAAAATCGCCCGTCTCTTCACCGGAAAATCGAAAATCGTATCCCGCTATCGCTCCTATCACGGCTCTACTATGGCCTCCATCGCGGCCACCGGAGATCCCCGGCGCTGGCCTTCCGAACCCTCCGCCAAAGGCCAAGGCGTTATCTTCGGGCCGGAAGTCAATTGCTATAACTGCCCCATACGTCATCGCTATCCGGAATGCGACATTGCATGCGCGGACTACCTGGAGCACATTATCGAAAATGAGAGTGATGTCGCTGCCGTGCTCATCGAACCCGTGGTGGGCACTAATGGCGTTCTTGTGCCGCCTCCGGAATATTTACCGCGTCTCCGCCGTATCTGTGACCGCCAAAATGTGTTACTGATTGCGGACGAGGTGATGAGCGGTTGGGGCCGCACGGGTAAGTGGTTTGCGGTCGATCACTGGGACGTTCAGCCTGATATCCTCGTTACCGCCAAAGGCATAACGTCCGCTTACATACCGCTCGGTCTCTGCGCCACCACGAAACGTGTCGCCGATTATTTCGAAGATCACCTCTTCGCGCACGGCCACACCTATGAAGCACATCCCATGACGCTTGCGCCTGCCGTCGCAACTATCCGCGAGATACAGCGCCTGAATCTAGTAGAGCGTGCCGCGGAGATGGGCGCTTATCTCGGCCAGCAGCTTGCGATGCTCAAGGACAAGCACCCCTCCATCGGAGATGTGCGCGGCCTCGGTCTCTTCTGGGCCATCGAACTGGTCAAGAACCGCACTACCAAGAAGCCTTTCAATACCAAGCAAGACAAAATTTCCGGCAAGCCTCTCCTGGTTGACCGAATCGCCGGTGAAATGTTCAAGGCGGGCGTCGCCGTCATTTCATGGATTAGTCATTTTGTCATCGCACCGCCGCTGATCATTGAAAAACAGGAGATTGATCTCGGAATCCAAGCTTTCGATCGAGCTCTGGCGCTCGCCGACGAGCAAATCGAAATGCCCGCCTAAGCAACGCCAGCCGGCGCAACTTCCTGCCGCTTCCGGGGTAAGTTACTTCATCGCGCGCCGTTGCCGGTAAACGCCGAGACCAACGGCACTGAGGCCCAGACCCAAAAGGAACATCGATGATGGCTCTGGGGTCGCTGGCATGATCTGGCTCACTGTAAGGGCGTTCTCCAGGCTAAACCACGATGACCCGCCCGGCGCGAGCCCCGGCCCAAAGTTAACTGTACCCGTTGTTTGCGAGGCGTTCACGCCGCTAAAAGTTACACCAGCAGGCGCATAACCGCTCGGGTCCGTAGCGCCGGCACAGCCTGGAATCGTTCCATAGTCCCCGCTGCATGCTCCATCCCCATCGAAACCAAAAATATTAAGCGGACTGGTCAACGACAGGGAGTCAAGTGTGCCGCCCGACTTGTTTAGAACCCCTACTAAGGTGTCGTCGGCCCCATCGAGGGGCCCCAGGTCCGGACTGGAAACAGCGACCGTAAATCCGTTGGCACTGCCGCCGGAGACCGATGTAACGGTGATCAAAAATTCACACCCGCTAGTATCCAATCCCACGGCCGGACATTCCGGGTAACTCGTGGCAGCATACGCCGATGCCCCCATAGCAATCGCCGTTAAAACCAAACAACCGAATATTTTCATCAGAATCTCTCCTTTCTCAACTTACGGCTTAGTGCTTTGTAGATAGGAGCATGAATCATTCTGAGGCGCTTAATCTTCTTCCTCACTGGCTGAATAGTACCAGTACTATTGTTCAACAGTGTTAAAGGAATTACGGAATCCGGCGCAATACTCCGTCGATTTGCTGGACAAGGTGGAGCTTTTGAGATCGCGTTGCATGGTCGCGACGATGCGCGCCGTCTCGCGGCGGTGTCGATGACGTGGTAAACACTCTCAAAATCTGGACCCTGCCGAACAAACGCGGCCGGCGGCTTGAGGCGAACGCCGAATGGTGTCGCCGCTTCATTACTTTATGGCGTAGTCAAAGTCCACTAAGCCGTTCCGGTAGTCAATTGTCAACCGGAACATGGCGAGAACCGGAAGGCCAAGGATACCGGCCATCCGAAAATCTTGATGCTCCGGTGAGTTGTTCAAGTTGAATGCTGTTAACCCTAAGTTCCTTTGCCGAAAACGGCCAAACTGCAGCTCAGCTTTGTCAGCTTCGAACACGTACTTGACCGAACCGGATACCCCTTTCACGCTCACATAATCAGTTCCGCGAATTTTCGTTGATAAACGGGCAAACGTTGAGTCGATATTTGAAAGCGACGCCCCGGTATCTAGTAAGAACAAACCCCAGGTTTTCCCGTTCATCTTGGTGAGCGCGTATAAGTGCGAGCCGAAACGAAAAACCGGAGTAAAAGATTTCTCGTCTTCCGGTATAACACGATCATAGCCCTGCGGATTCACGGGGCGCTCCGGCAGCGGTGTCAGATGAAGAAGCCGCTTCTGAAAATCTATATGAACCAGATAATCGGAAAAGAAGTCTGCTCCGATCAGCCCGTCTTCTTCGCCGGCAATTCGGCCCTTTCCTTCAATGACTTGGAACATACACGTCTTGTATTGCAGGGTCCCGATTTTGCATGTGTCCGCAACAGCGGCGAATGCACTCCGTGCACCCTTGTCGCCAATGCCTCGCTCTTCAAAGGAACCTAGGTGATTTAGCCCCAGCTTATCGACCGCGCTTTGGGTAATCAGGATGCCGCTGGCGCCCGTGTCAAACATCAGGCGCACAGGGCGGGCTCCTTGAATGGAGACTTCCACGCCAACACCTCTCACATCCTTCGGACTGCTCATCAAGTAATAGATAGGAAACGTCACTTCCTGCCGCGCGCCTTCGAGCTCGAATAGTTTACGCCCGTTCAGTTCTCCTTTTACGTCGGAAACTGTCTCCTCATCCTGTTCGAAATGCTTGTAGAACCATGGATGAGCCGCCCTAAACGGGCCCTCTAACTCCTTGCGCTTTGCCGGCGCCGCGTATCTCAAGAAAGCCAAAGTGATGAGCGCATCGTCCGGGTCTACCTCATAGGCCTTCAGGCACAAGATCCGGGCTGAGCGATACAGCGACGCCGCATGGAATATCCGGTAGAGCCCATAGTAAGCACGGGGCGTTGGATCCTTCAGCTTCAAGGCAGCTCTAAACAGCTTTTTCGCCTCGCCCATATCGCTCATGTAATACGCGAATTCTCCGCGAGCAGCTATGACCTCAGGTGAATTCGGGAAGGCGGTTGCATCTGCATCGGCCGCGTCCGCCGCCTCGTCCACTCGGCCTTCGTAGACCAGGGCCGATAACAGAGCAGCCGCGATAAGTGGATCCTGCGGAGTCTTGGCCGCGGCAGCTTGAAGCAGCGGAATTGCGGTCTTATAATCGCCGGTCTTATAAACCGTAATACCGTCGCTTGCATCGGCCAGCACGGCGACAGGCGCAATAATGGTGAAAGTTAGACAAAGCGAGAGAACTCTGAACATGGTGAACCCCGGCTCTCCAGACAAGCCGCAACGGTCTAAGTTACCTTAGGATCACCGTATTGTATCGGACTTAGCGTGACCTGACAATTGCCCTTACTATTTGACCGGGGGAGAGAAAAACCCGTTTTTCAACCCGGCTTGTGCGTCCGCTCCGAGCGATAAGGCAATCGCCAGATATTTAGCAGGTCTTGGCAGCCCTGATCGAAGCTCCTTCGGAAATCCACTTGTTGAGCGGACAAGGCCCACGACAGTTCATCAACGTCGCAAGTCTTATAAAGGACCGGGATGATGCGGTCGTTGTAACGGTCTGCCCGGAGCGCGTAGGTCAACTCGCGCCTTATCCATTTCGAGCGCACCGAATCAGGCGAGAGTATCACTAAGAACCAGTCACAGCGTTTCAGCGCAGCGCCAATCTCGTCGTGCCATTCTTGCGCTCCTCGGATACTCCGCCTGCTAAGGAAGCTCCTGACGCCATATGTACCTAATACATCCACCAACCGTGCGGCGAAGTTCAGGTTTTTGCTGGAATAGGAGATGAATACCTCAACCGGTCTGACGCTTCGTTTGCGGGACATTGGGGGGTTGATTCAGCAGTTCAACAATTTGACTGCTGGTCTTGTTCGGACCTGCATAACGAATCGGTTGTAGCGAACTAAGAATCCACGGAGCCTCCTTGGTCTGACGGAGAATGACCGGAATCAGGCGCCCCCGAAGATGCTTGGCTCCCAGCGCATATTCAATCTCGTGAGATACCTCCCGAGATGCCATCGCTTCGGGAGAGATAAACACGATCATAGCCTTCGCAGAATCCAACGCTGATTGCAGCTCAGACGCCCACTCTGAACCGGCCAGCAGATCATAGTCTGGGTCCCAAACCGTCAACTCGGCCTGGCGCAACCGGTCGGCCACCTTCTGGACCACGTCTCGGTCGGCTCTTGAATAGCTCAAAAATATTTTCAGGTTCTTGGCGTCTGATTTGGCCATCCGAGAGGCTCCGATTACCAGTCTACGCAATTCGGCAGCCCCTCGCCATCGCCTCTAACTCAGGCTCCAACCCTTCCGGAACTTGGGCCGCAGATATGTATCCGCCTCCGAGTTATTCGTCACCCGCATCTTCGCGCTATCCCACTCCAGCTTGCCCTCAAACCGCAGCGCAAGAACACCCAACGTGACCCACTCGGTAAACGGCGCCGCAACGGCGAAATTCGAGCACGCCGGGTCACCGCCTTTGCACGCCCGGATCCAATCCCGGTAGTGCCCGGGCGAGCGCGTCAACAGCTCGGGCGGGAACTGGTAGCCCCGCATCTTCTCCACTGGAATCAGGCGCGTCCACTCGCCGTAAGTGCCGCTCGTGATAAAACCCTTGTCGCCCACGAACAGGCTCCCATTGCTGCCCCGGGCGATGCGCCGGCCAATCTCGCTCTCGCGCTGCGCTGCGGCATCGCCCCGTGGCGGCGTTGCGGGCCGAGGCGGTAACTCCTCGCCCTCCGGTTCCGGCCAGAAGAACGCGTCCGTGAACACTCCGCCGATCGGCTGTCCCTCCGCCGGCTTTACTAGGCCATGTATGTTTGCTCGCCGATCTCTCGAAAGGTCCCCCAGAATCTCGCCCTTCGGTACGCCGGGAATGTCGGGCTGCTCCATCATCGCGTCATACCAGAAAACCTTGACCGGCGGCATATCCCCACGCGCGGGAAAATCGAAGCGGATCACTGCCTTCGCAGGGTAGTAGTAATCGCTCTTGCCTTCCAACTTGATGCACTCGACGCTGCTCGGCGCCCCCAGCTTCAGCGCCATATTCGGCGCACCCAGAATATGGCACGCCATGTCACCCAGCGCGCCGGAGCCAAAGTCGTAGAATCCGCGCCACATGAACGGCAGATACTTGTCGCTGTACGGCCGCTGACTCTCGATCCCCAGCCAAAGGTCCCAATCCAGCGTTGCCGGCACCGGCATTGGCGGCGGAAGATCCGGCAGACCCTGCGGCCACACCGGCCGGTTCGTCCAGGCATGCACCTCGGTCACATTCCCGATCTCGCCTGCCCAAATCATCTCCGCGCACTGCCGGGTTCCCTCGTTCGAATAGCCCTGGTTGCCCATCTGCGTCGCCACGTTGTATTTCGTCGCGGCCTCAGCGAGCTGCCGGCACTCCCAAATCGTATGCGCCAGCGGTTTCTGCACATACACATGCTTGCCGCGCTCCATGGCATGAATCGCGGCTGTGGCATGCATGAAATCGGGAATCGTGACAATCACCGCGTCGATATCGTTGCCCTGTTTGTCGAGCATGACGCGAAAATCCTTATACTTCGGCAGACTCGGATACTGCTGGTAGGTCGCCGCCGCCCGTTTCTCGTCCACGTCGCACAAGGCCACGATGTTCTCCGTCTCAGCGCATGCCTTGATGTCGCTCGTCGCCTTTCCGCCTGCGCCGATCGAAGCAATGTTCAACTTCTCGTTCGCAGATTTGTACCCGAGCGCCTTCAACGATGGCGTGCTGCCGAAACCACCGAGCGGAACCGCGCCCGCCAGCAGCGTTCCATAAAAGAAATGTCGCCTAGTCAATTGATGGTATTTCATAAGGGGCCTCCGGCCCAGACAGAACTACACGCGGTGGGGAATCAGCCCGCCTGACAACTAGACGCTGCCAGCGGCGGCGATATAACGAAGCGTTACGTCCCTTGCAGGCGTTCGGCAATTTCTTTTTCCGGGACCGCGCCTTCTTTGATCACCCGCCAATAAGGCTCCGTGATGTCGACCGTCGTCGACCCGGCCCCTGTACAGAGGCCGCCATCGAGCACCAGGTCGACCCGGCCATCCATTGCGGCAAACAACTCGATGCCGCTCGATATGGTCGGCTGCCCCGATATGTTTGCACTAGTAGCGATCAACGCGTGACCGGTCTTCTCCACCATCGCATTCAGCACGTTGGAGTTCGTGTGCCGCATCGCGAGCCGGCCCGTGTTGCCCGTCACCTTCAGAGGCACCTTGGCAGACGCCGGAACAATCATCGTCAGAGGTCCGGGCCAAAAGTGCCGGGCCAGTATGTAAAACCGGCTGCTCAATTCCTTCGCCAGTTCTTCCGCCATCAGCACGTCTGAAACCGCTAAGGGCAGCGAGCGCTGCGTTTCGCGCCCCTTTGCCGCAAACACGCGCCCCACGGCTTGCAGATTCAAAGGATCCGCAACCAATGTGTAAAGCGCATCGGTAGGCACACCCACCACGTGTCCACGCGCCACCTCGGCAACCGCGCGGTCGATCGCGCCGTGGTACGGATTTTCGACATCGATTTCAATTAGGTCGGTTGCCACGTGAGGCGGTGCTCAAATCGCGCCCTACTGGACGGGATTCCGTCAGTTTAACGTTCCCCGAGCGCCGCGGCAACCTGAATCGCCATATCATAGCGGCCAAAAGGAGCGCTGAGCTGTACACCTTGGACCGTAGATCGCGCTCGCCCGGCCATCTCTTGCCCAATCGCAATGCCCTCCGCACGGGCTTTTTCTGCGTTGTCGGCACGACGCATCCGTTCCATAAAGTGCTGCGGAACCGGCACTCGCAGCTCATTTACCATGAATTCCGCGTTCCGGAAGCTGGTTAACGGCCAGATGCCGGCAATAATCGGCAGCTTATATTGCTCCGTGCGCTGCACGAATCGCTCCAGCAGATCCAGATCGAACACCGGTTGGGTCACCACGTACTCGGCTCCCGCTTCCACCTTCCAGGCGAAACGCCGCATCTCTTCATCCATGTTCAAAGCGCCGGGATTGGCGCCCACGCCGATCAGCAGTGCCGTCTGCGACCCAATGGGATTCCCTCCGATATCGAGCCCGTGATTCAGGTTGTTCACCACGTTGGTCAGCCCGATGGCATCCACATCGAACACCGCTGTGGCGTCCGGATACAAACCCATTCGCGGCGGATCGCCTGTAATGCAGATTAGGTTCCTCACGCCCATCGTATGCGCGCCCAGCAGCTCTGATTGAATACTGAGCAGGTTGCGATCGCGGCAGCAGAAATGCAGCACTGCTTCGATCTGCGCGTGCTGCTGCAAAAGCTGGCAAGTGACCTGCGCGCTCATGCGGGCGCTCGCCCGCGGACCGTCGGGGACATTGATGCAGTCGATGCCGTTTTCGCGGCACAGCCGTGCGCCCGCTATTTCCTTCGAGGCGTCCACTCCGCGCGGCGGCAAAATCTCCACAAAGGCCACGAACTTGCCCGCCGCAAGCTTCGTCCCCAATTGCGATTTCTCCGCTACCGGAATCTTCGCCAGGCGCTTCGTCGCCGGTCCTGCTTCTTCCGTCAGGATCGCCGCGCTCGGCCTCGTCTGCACTGGCTGCAAAGACCGCACATCGCCGCAGATCATCTTGATGTGCTCCGGCGTGGTGCCGCAGCAGCCGCCGATCACGCGCACACCCGCCTGCAGGAAGCGGCGCGCGTACTGCGCCATGTACTCGGGCGAGCATAAGTAGATGTTGCGGCCCTCTACGGTCGCGGGCACGCCTGCGTTGGGCATCGCACTCATCGGTTTCGTGCTATGAGCCGCCATCTTTTCGATGGTCTCGAGTACCACCTTCGGCCCCGCCGAACAGTTCACGCCCATGACATCCACCGGCCAGTCGTTCAGGCTCTGTGTAAACGTCTGCGTGCTCGTGCCGTCCCTCAGCGTGCCGTCATCGTTCACCGTCACCTGCGCGATGATCGTCATTTCGGGACCGGCCGCTTCGCGCGCGGCGAAAATGGCCTCGCGCAGCTCATTCAGGTCATAGAACGTTTCGAGCACCAGCAGATCTACCCCGCCGCCGATCAGGGCCTCCGCCTGCTCTCGAAAAACCGCTCGGGCCTCGGCGAACGACATCGGCCCCAGCGGTTCGATTTGTGTCCCGAGCGGCCCCATCGCACCCGCTACAAATGCCCGCTCGCCCGCTGCTTCTCGCGCCAGCCGCACGCCCGCTTCGTTGATAGCTCGCAGTTTTTCCGCCAGCCCGAACGCGCCCAAGCGAACGCGGTTTCCGCCGAATGTGTTGGTCTCAACCACCTCCGCCCCGGCGCGCACGTACTCTTGATGAATTTCCCGGACCAGTTGCGGCGATGACAGATTCAGTTCATCGAAGCAGCGATTGATGAAGATGCCTTTGGCATAGAGCATCGTCCCCATCGCGCCATCGGCAACGACAATCTTCGATTCGAGCTTCTTGCGAAATTCGGCAGCGCGGGTAAGTGTAATCGGTTCAGCGATGGTCATGAATTACGGCGTTCGAAATGTGGGCAAATTACGGCGAACCGCAAGCGATTCCGTCCGGTTGGATGGCTTTTTCAAATTGTAGCGCGGCCATCTTAGGTGATGATCAAGCAATCGGAAACCCGTACCGGCCCCCGCCAAACGCAGACGCGATCCGCTTCCCATAGCTCCTGCGATTCGCCAAACAAGTCCCAATCGCCCGGACGAAAAACGACTCCACCTCGCGCGCCTCCTTGCCGGTAGTAACAGCGTGCGCGTAGAGCAGTTTACCTTCCTCCACCACCGATTTCAAATCCGCTCCCGACAGGCCATGGCTCCGCCGCGCGAGCATCGTCACATCGGCCCCGCTTATGGGCGATGGCAGCGCGCTCAGCCTCTCGCGCAGTATCGTCTCCCGCGCCTGCTGATCCGGCAGGCGGGTATGCAGCCACAGTTCCACGCGTCCAGAACGGAGTAGTGCCGCCGGCAGAGCGCTCGTATCCATCGCCGTCATCATCACGCAAACGCGCTCGCAGCTTGCGCTTTCCAAGCCGTCCATCATGGTCAACAGATATCGAGCCAGCCCATGATTCCCAGCTTCAAAAATCACGTCTGCATCGTCAATGAAAATCACCGAGGGCGCATTTTGTTTCGCAGCCTCGAACACTTTTTCCACGCGATCGTAAAAGCTCTCTCTCCCGGCATTCACCGTCCCGTCAAAAAGAAAGAACTTTCCCCGCAACCGGTGAGCCAGCGCGCGGCCGATGGTCGTTTTGCCGGTTCCCGGCGGTCCCGCAAGCAACACGCCGCGCTTCGGCTTTAGCTGTAACTCGGAAGTAAGTCCGCCATTTTCAAACGGCAGAGCGATCTTGGCCTCGAGTTCCTCAATCACATCGTCAACGCCTTTCAGATCCTCCCAACTAACCTCCTCCACTTCATCTATATCTACATTGCTCGTCATGTTATGCGAGTGCAGATAGTCAATGAATGAATCGGTAGTCGGCTCGCCATAGCGCAATCCTAGCCATAGGCACGCATTCTTGATCTGATATACGTTGAGCGCCGGAGCGAAACGGTGAATCTTGTCGAAATCCAGGCGTTCGCTCGCCTCAACCAGATACCGTCGGCACAAACAGGCGAAGTCCTCCGCTTCGAACTCATCGATCTCCCATGAAAGAGCGCGGTGGCGCACCGCCGCCGGCTCATTTTCACCAGTCATCGAGAAGAGAACCTTCTTGTCACGTGCTTCGGCTTCACTCAGCACCGCATTCAGGGCCGCATTGATCAAATTTGTGCGAGGGTAGTTGAAGCCCTGCACAACTTCCGTCACCAGGTGCAGGTCGTCTACCAGCGCCACATCCTGGCTCTTCAGCGCAGATTCCAGGACCTCCATGAATGTCTCCTCAATGGCCGTGGGCGTTCGCTCCTTCAACAGGTTCATGAACTGCCGCGCCGTCACAAAAGCGCCTCCCAGCGTCGAGCGTAACCACCGCAGCACCGTCGTCTTGCCCATGCCCGCTGCGCCCTCGAGCACGCACACGCCTCCTGTCGCCATTCCGGATAGCAATCCATCCGCCGCCCGCTGTTGTGAAGGCGTAAGACGAATGCCGCTTCCGATTGCAAGCGTTAGTTCATCATCGATGTAAGACGCACTTGTAGTGCTTAACATAAATAGGGACGATTAAGGGATTAATTAGCCAGACAAGACGCACGTGGTTCCAAGCGGAACTGTTGCGCCTAAAACAAATGGAACTTATCGGGGGTTAGCGTGGGAAGGGCAGAAAGCAGGCCTCCGCAGCTTCGCCTATTACATCTGAGAATTTGTTCGTAAAGTCGTTACCGTTGTGTTGCAAGAGTGCCTCCTTTCCTGGAAGATGAATACCGCCTTAGGAAGATAGCACGACTAAGCTCCCTTTGGCAAGACCTGCATTTGCTTTGTAACAAAATTTTTGACAGTATATATTCCTACATGTTTAATTCAACCGTGCTGGATGTTGCCATCGGCCTTGCCTTCGCCTACCTTTTGCTCGGATTGATGTGCACCAGCGTCAACGAATGGATTGCCGGAGCTCTGAAGCTGCGCGCCCGGAATCTCGAAGAGGGCATTCGGCGCCTGCTTACCGCTCCCCCGGATGGCCCACAATTGCTTCAGCCTACCGATTTGAAAGATCCAGGCAAGCTTCTGCTTCAACTGCAAAGTTCGAACGATCCGCTGCCGGCTTACATCCGTAACCAGCTCGATCCGGCGAACCTGGCGAAGATCAATGCCTTCGTAGCCGGCCAAAGGCCAAGTAATGAACTGATCCAGGCGCTTTGCGATGAATTGAACAAGCAGATCGCCAGCAAAGCTCTGTTCGATAAATTGCGGTTCCCCCGGGCTACGGTCGCCCCCGATCAGTTAGCCAAGGCCCTCCAGGATCCGAAAAAATTGCAGGGACTCAATCGCAACCTGCTGCAGAATGCATTCCAGGATTCGATCGGTTCGTTTGCAGATGACTTCTATGGTCATCCGCTGATAAAAGCGATGACCGAAAAATCTAAACCGCTGTCGAAGTGGCGGCGGCTGTTCAGCCGCGAGCGCCCGGCCAGCTTCATCAACCGGAAAAGGGCCCATCCTTCTTATGTGCCTGCCCGCACTTTCGCGCTCACTGTCATGGATATCGTGATCAAGGGCCAACAAGGCCCAACAGATTTCGACCAGCTCCTGGCGGGAATAAACGCGCTGCCTGAAAGCGACGTGAAGCAATCCCTTTTCGCGCTGATGCAGAACACGGATCGGACGCTCACCAACGCACAGCAGCGCATCGAAGGCTGGTTCAACGATGCCATGGATCGCTGTTCCGGCTGGTACAAGCGTAAAACCCAACTGATCACCATTAGCGTTGCTTTCGTCATCACGGTGTTCGCGAACGCCGACACCATTAAGCTTGCGAATAAGCTATATGTCACCCCCGCACTCCGCGCCTCCATCGCGGCTGCCGCCAAGAACAGTAACTCCGAATCTGTCACAGACACGCAACAGCAGCTCTTAAACGCACTCTCGGGCTGGACAGACGAGTTCCGCCAATTCGATCAAATGTATTTAACCACCTGCTCACCCAGCGGCAACACGACTCCCGAGTGTGCCTCCGCAAAAATAAATGCCGGCAGCTCCGCGCCGGGCTTCCCTGGACTGCGGTTCTTTTCACCGGCTCTCGGCTCGTGGCTGCTGTGGCTCATCCCGCAGCACATCGTCGGTTGGATATTGTCAGCCGTCGCCGTGTCTCTGGGCGCGCCATTCTGGTTCGACACATTGAATCGCTTTATGAATATCCGCTCCGCGGGCAAATCACCCGACGAAGGTCCCAAGGGGCCCGCTAAGAACGTCGCATAATGCAGAACCCGATAGGCCAAAGACTTCATCGCCTGGCTGCCGTCCTGCTGCTGCTTGTCATGTTCTTCCTGGCCGGCGGCGCGGCTCTCCGCGAATCCGCCACCGTCGATGAAATCGCACACGTCGGCGCTGGATTGAGCTATCTGCAGCGCCTTGACCTTCGCCTCAACCCCGAACATCCTCCGCTCGCCAAGCTGCTCGCCGCCATTCCCCTTACACTCCGCGGCACACACGCCGATTACTCCAGCAATGCCTGGAACCTAGCCAGCGACTTCTTCCCCGCCTACATGACGCAATGGATGTTTGGCGACGCCGTGCTCGGGCGTTGGAATCCGTGGAGGCCAACCCTTCTCTGGGCACGCCTCCCTATGCTGATCCTCACTTTGCTGCTGGGCTGGGTCGTATACGTCTATGCGACCCGGCTCGGCGGACTCTGGGGCGGCTTGCTCTGTCTCAGCCTATACGTCTCCACCCCGGCCTTTCTGGTCTTCGGTCCGCTGGTCATCACCGATCTGCCTGTCACCTTGTTCTCTGTCATCGCACTCTGGCAACTCGGCGAAATCTGGGCCTCCCCCTCGCGCCGCAATGCTCTGCTCTTCGGCCTCGCCCTAGCCGCCGCGCTGCTTTCGAAATTCACAGGCGTCCTGATCTTCCCCATCATCCTCGCGCTCTTCATCCAAACTCGCTTCTGGCCCACTGCCGCCGAACCGCGCGACAAAGCCGAACGCAAACTCTGGCGTCGCGCTCGCTGGCGCATCGTTCTCAGGGGCGTCTTCTGGTCCGCCCTTGCCGTCTACATCGTCTATCTTGCCTTCTCTCTGAACCAGCCTGACGACGTTCTCAATCGCATCGGGAGTGGTCCTTGGGCCGCTCTCGTCCGCCGTCCTCTCATGCCAATTTGGCTTTACATCCGCGGCCTTCTCTTCATGCTCGTCACCGCCGGGTCACGCCCCACCTTCCTCTTTGGCCGCACATTCCCACACGGCGAGCCGTTCTACTTTCCCGTCGTACTCGCATTTAAATCCACGCTCGGCTTCCTGCTACTGCTGGTGCTCGCCGCTGTGCTCGCAATCGCACGCCGGTTCTCTGTAAGCAGACGCGCGCTCCCGAAGCCTATCCCTGACGCTTACCGTCCTCACTGGCGCGTGTTGATGGTCGGCTTCTTTGTCTTCCTTGCCGTCTGCCTGCTCAGCCGCCTCGATATCAGCATTCGCCATTTCTCAATTCCCATCGTCTTGCTCATCGTGATGCTCGCCCCGCCGCCGAACATGATCCAAATCTTCTCCGCGCGCCGATTCCTCTACGCTGCCACTGCCGCGCTCGCCGCCAGCTCCCTCATCGCTTGCATCGCCGCCTATCCATACTTTTTTCCGTTCGTCAACAGCCTGGCCATGGGCCATCCGGCTTATGCGTTATTAAATGATTCGAACGTCTCCTGGAATGAGGCGCTCCCTGCCGTCGAAGCCTTCGCCCAGCAGCACCACCTCTCGCAACTGCCACTCGATTGGGCTTCGCTTTCCGACCCCGCGCTCGTTGTCCCGCAAGCTCAACCGTGGGATTGCCAAGCGCCGACCACCGCTGATGCAGGCCGTTGGGTCGCCGTGGCCGCCGTTTCCATCCTCGAAAACCGCAACTGCGGCTACCTGCTGCAATATCCCCATCAGGCGCTCGCCGGCGGCTCCTTCTACGCGTTCCAACTTCCGCAACCGATCCCCGCAGCCGGCGCACCTGGCGGCCCGCCACCGCCTTCCGCGCGCAAAGAAATGTGGGGCGTCGGTTTCGACCTGCGCGCATTTGCTCTCGACGCCGAGCGTCATCCCGAAACTCTGCCTACACAAATCCAGCGCATCATGCAACGCTTCACGCAGCAACGTTCGAAAAAGGGCCCCTGACCGAGGTTAGTTTCAGCTCATGATGCGTTCCCGGCTGCGGTAATCTGGAACCCGATGGCACCCTTCATCCGCTCGCTACCCGGCGTGGCGCGAGCTCTTTTGATTGCTGGCTTGGTGGGTTTCATTCCATTAGTGAACGCTGCTCCGGTACGTGGATACAAAATCGTAGCCAAATATCCACATTCGACTGAAAGTTACACCGAGGGATTCTTCTATCTCGACGGGCTTTTTTATGAGGGCACAGGTCTCAAGGGGTACTCGAGCGTGTTGGTTACTGTGCCGGAGACCGGTAAGATTCTTCAGCGCGCCCGCTTACCCGAGCAATATTTCGGAGAAGGCGTGGTCGATTGGGGTCCCTATATCTACGAGTGGACCTGGACGTCTCATATCTGCTTTGTATACGATCGATTTAGCTTACAACTGGTCAAACAGTTCAGCTACACAGGCGAAGGTTGGGGCATGACTCGTACCGCGAAAGAGATAATTACCAGCGATGGGACCGCTACACTCCGCTTTAGGAACCCAAAGACGTTCGAGCAGACTCACGCGATTGTTGTAAAGGACGATCACGAGAGTGTTGAACGGCTCAATGAGCTGGAATACATCGACGGCAAGATTTATGCCAATGTCTGGCACTCAGACCGCATCGCACGCATTTCGCCGCATGACGGCCACGTGATTGATTGGATCGACCTCACCGGGCTGTTACCGAGTAATCAGAAGGTAAGCGATGAATCCGTTCTAAATGGGATCGCTTACGACTCTCAACATGATCGGCTATTCGTGACGGGAAAGCAATGGCCGTCAGTTTTCGTAATCAAAATCATTAGTAACTCGACCGATCGGAAGTGAGTTGTCCCAACCGGGTAAGCGAAAGGTGGAAAATACGCACGTGAATTCGGATAGCTTTCCTGCGGTGGCTATGGCTCTAGCGAAAGCCGGCCGCGCCTTTTACAAACGGGGCTGGGTGTTTGGTACCGCGGGCAATTTCAGCGCGGTCTTGAGCCGGCAGCCGCCGCGTCTGGCCATTACGGCTAGCGGTTTGCATAAAGGCGAATTAAAGGAGGACGATTTCCTGATTGTGGACGATTCCGGTAATGTCCTCGACGGAACCGGCAAGCCCTCGGCCGAGACTACGCTGC
Source organism: Bryobacteraceae bacterium (assembly GCA_035502635.1). GTDB lineage: Bacteria > Acidobacteriota > Terriglobia > Bryobacterales > Bryobacteraceae > Bog-105. The sequence continues at coordinate 182,574 of DATJUG010000027.1, read as the reverse complement.
ATCTTGCAATTGCGCAAGCCACCGGCGCGAGCGCAATCCTCCACACCCATTCCGTTTGGGCGACGATTCTCTCTGAGGCGCACGCATCCAACGGCGGCATAAAACTCAAGGGATACGAGATGTTGAAGGGGCTGGCAGGCGTCACCACACACGAACATCGCGAATGGATTCCTATTTTTGAAAACACGCAGATTTACGCAACACTCGCGCGGGAAATGGGTGATCTGCTCTCAGCCGATCCAGCCATTCACGGCATCTTATTGCGCCGTCACGGGCTGTACACTTGGGGGAGAGACATCTTCGAAGCCCGGCGCCACGTTGAAATTCTGGAATTTCTTTTCGAAGTGTCAGGCCGGCTGCATCTAAACGCGGAGAGGTGAGACTCATGGCGATCTTGACAATCGTTGACCGAAACCAGGTATTCAGCAAGAAGGAAGATATCCAGGACCATCTTGCGCCCACTGGTATTGAGTACGACCGCTGGGAAATCTTGCCTGGAATCGACAAAAGTTCGAGCAGCGAATTCATTCTCGAGTCTTACGCGGAACACATCGAACGAGTGAAGGAAAAGGGCGGCTATGCGAAAGCCGACGTCGTCAACGTAAACGCTGTCACGCCAGGGCTTGACGCTATGCTCGCACGATTCAGCACCGAGCATTGGCACGACGAAGAGGAAGTGCGCTTCATCGTTTACGGCCGCGGAGTCTATCATGTGCATCTTACAAATGACGGCTCTGTTTCGAAACTGGAAGTAGAAGCAGGCGACATGATCCGGGTTCCGCGTGGAACCCTTCACTGGTTCGATTTGTGCTCAGAGCGTGAGATAAAGGCCATCCGGTTTTTTCAAGATGCTGCCGGCTGGACGCCATATTACACCGAGAGCGGTCTCGAGAAACAATATGAGCCGGTATGCTTCGGCCTGACTTACCTCGCCGCGGAGAAGGTCGCTGGCATCGCTTGGCCGGTTTTGAAGTAGCCCCGCGCGCGATTCTTCTCGATATCGAGGGGACCACGACGCCGATTGACTTCGTCAAGGATACTTTATTCCCGTACGCTCGAGAGCGTGGCCGCGACTTCATTTTGAATCACCGTCACGACGCAGAGATTCAGGCCGCTCTCCGGCAGTTGCAAGCGGATAACGTGTCCGATCGAGCGGCCGGTGCTCCCGCGATCCAAACCGGCTCGCACGATTCAATCGATCAAACCATTTCCTACTATCAGTGGCTCATCGATGTGGACCGTAAGTCAACAGGCCTCAAGATGATTCAGGGACGCATCTGGGAAGAAGGTTATGCCCGAGGCGAATTGCAAAGCAGCGTTTTCCCCGACGTGCTTCCGGCGCTGGAGCGCTGGTATCAACAAGCACGCGTCACCGCCATTTACTCTTCCGGAAGTGTGCTCGCCCAACAACTGCTTTTCCGTCACACGATGCAGGGAGATTTGACACCGCTGATCCGTGCGTACTTCGATACTCGCGTGGGCAACAAGAAGCAACCCGATAGCTATACCAAAATCGCCGGAAGCCTGGCGCTTGCCGCGAGTGAGATTCTATTTATCTCGGATGTTATTGCCGAACTGGATGCGGCGCTCGAAGCGGGAATGATGACCGCGCTCTGCGTCCGCCCCGGCAATGCTCCTTTGGATCCTGACGAGGCCGGCCACTTAATAATCCATTCTTTCGAACAACTTCCCTGGTAGCGCAAGTTAGTGAATCAGTCCAGCCGATTCGTCGATCGTAATGAATCGGTTCACGGGCAAGTTTCGGAAGCTCTGTCTCTTGCCGCTTGGCCACTCGACCGTCAAGCTTGACACGCTTGGATCCTGCTTCAGGCCGAAAGTGAGCGCTAAATCGCTCTGCGAACAGTAGCTCGACCCGCTATGTACTGTCTGCCACTGCTTGCCGGAGGGGCTCTCTATCCGCACGACTGCGCCCAAAGCGCTGCGATTCGACTGCCGCCCAACCAGATGAACGTTGATCCAATGATTCTTGTTGCCGCCATCGTTCCTTAGCAGCCTGGCGGGGCCATTATTCTCGGTGATCAGAATGTCCAGATCGCCATCGTGGTCAAAATCGGCGTATGCGGCGCCACGGCCGACGATAGGTCGGCTCAGATCGGGGCCTACTGAACCTGTGACATCATCAAAGCCGCCATATCCGTTGTTGTGAAAGAGCAGCGGTGATTCGCGAAACTGTAAATCTGTTTGAGTGCGGTTAATATCTGGTTCGATATGTCCGTTTACCGCAAAAATATCGGGGTATCCATCGAGATCGTAATCGAAGAAAAAGGCTCCAAAAGTTACATCGCGCAGGCTCGAACGCGCCAGGGCGGTCGATGGGGCGACGTCTGAAAACAGCCCGTTCCCATCGTTATGGTAGAGGGCCATCATCTGTTTACTGAAATTACCTACCAGCAGGTGTTGCCGCCCGGAGCGGTCGTAATCGGCCGCATCGGCGCCCATCGCTCCGCGTGCCACGCCATCGTCTCCATAGCCGACGCCCGCCTCGATGCCCATTTCGGTAAATGTGCCGTTCTTATTATTGCGATAGAGTTTGTTCGGCTGGGTATCGTTCGCAATGAATAAGTCGGGCCATCCATCATTATTAAAATCGAAAACCACTATCCCAAGCGACTTACTTCCCGCGTTACCCAGGCCTGCCTTTGCCGTGACATCCTCAAATCGGCCGTTGCCAAGATTGTGATAGAGTTTCAGGCTTTGACCTTTGTAGACCTCCGGCGTGCAGTAAGATTTGGTCTTCCCATCCAGGGAGCAGCGTATATCCTTTGATGGGCTCCACTGCACGTAATTGGCGACTATCAGGTCAGCCTTCCCATCGCGGTCATAATCGAACCAGGCCGCACTCGTGCCGAAGTTCGCATTGTGAATACCGGAAACGGCTGTTACGTCCCGGAAGTGGCCGTGTCCTTCGTTGTGGAACAGCCGATCGCCCTCCAGGGCCGTGATATAGATGTCCGGCAACCCGTCATTGTCGTAATCGGCGACTGCCACCCCGTTCGCGTACATCTCGACATCCAAACCGCTGCCTTTTGTGACATCGCTGAAAGTGCCATTCCGGTTGTTATGGTACAGGGCGGGGAAGTGGCGGGTAGGGCCCTCGGTCCAGTCTTTTCCATTGAGCAGAAGGATGTCCGGCCAGCCGTCTCCATCCAGGTCGATGAAGGCGCAACCCGATCCGATGGTCTCCGGAAGCCACTTCTTACCGGTCGCGCCATTGTAGTGAACAAAATGAATGCCAGCCTGGTTACTGATATCGACAAATCGAATGCCCGAGTCGTTGGAAGATGCCGCGTAGAGCAGCGCGAACCCAATCACAAAGATCGCGAGAATTGTTTTCATCGGTGACGTTCAACCGCAAATGTAGCAGAGCGAATTCGACTCAATCTTTCGCTCGAAGCTCATCTCCTACTAAAGTTTGAGAACGCCCCGATTGAAGTTTGAGAATGCATAGAAAGCTTGTGCCGAAGCCCGTTTGGTGCCAAACTCGACACTTGAAACCTTTGTTTGCAGCAGTTCTTTCGATACTGCTCATGTGCGTGGCGTGCCGGAATTCAGGTCTTCCCAGGCCGGGCTCGAAGACCTACGCCGATCTGTGCTCAGCCTTCTATCTCGGCTTGGCGGGACTGCAGGCTGGCGAGGATGTGCGGGCGAAGGAGTATCTCACGCGTTCAACCGAAATCGCACCGGGAGAACCCGCGGGCTGGGCGGATCTTGGGATTTTGCAGGTGCGGCAACAGCAGTTCGATGCCGCTTTTCAAAGTGTCGATAAAGCCCGGTCTCTCGACCCTTCTGAGAGCCGGATTGAAGCGCTGTTGGGGCTCATCGAAAGCCGGCGGGGCAAGCTGCCCGACGCGACCGCTCATCTCAAGAAGGCCGTCAGTCTCGATCCCCGGAACCTGAAAGCGATTTATTCGCTAGCTGAGGAAACAGAGCGCTCTGGGCCGGAAAGCCAAGCGCCTGCGCAACAATTGTTGGCGCAAATTCTGCAGCAGCAGCCTTCGAATGCGGCAGTTCTTCTGGAAGACTTGCGGCTGGCGGCGAAGCGCGGTGATGCTGCGGAAGCCCGGAGATCGTTTGCGGCACTGCGGCCACTCGCAGCGAATTGGCCCGATGTTGCGCGCCATCAGCTCGCGGCAATCGAGCAAGACCTGAACAGCGGAAACCCCAAAGCCGCTGCCGTGCAGGTTCAATTTCTACGAAATATCCTGCTTCGCGTTCCCGCCTATCGCGAGGATCTGGATCAAGTGAGGACTCCGCCGACACGTGTGGCTCAGCCTTTCACTCACTTCCTGCGCATACCCACGCCAAACTCCGAGCCTGCCGCGCCCGACCTTCAAACGCACTTCGATTCACAGCCGGTTTCGCAGATCGGGGGCGCCAAAGTCTCATATATAAGGGCAATTTTTCTGAGCGATCAAGGGCCCGCGACGCTTGCCTGGGCGGACGACAAGAATCTACACCTTGGAAGCGGAGCCACGCTGCCGCTCCCCGGTGCGAATCCGGCGACACTTACAAGAAGTTCGATCGCGGTTGCGGATCTCAATTACGATTTCAAGTCCGATATTTCGATTGCCACCACATCCGGATTTCGAATTTATCAACAGCAGGATCCGCAACACTTTCATGACTTAACTCAAGCGAGCAAGATTCCAGCAGAGGTGGCGAACGGATCCTACACTGGCGTATGGGCGTTCGACATCGATCTGGACGGCGATCTGGACCTCATTTTAGGCGTGCCGCACGGTGAGCCCGTCGTGCTGCGCAACAATGGCGACGGGACGTTCAGCCCGATCCATCCATTTAAAGGGATCGATGGACTCGCCGAGTTTGCGGCCGCGGATATCGATGGCGATGGTGACCCGGATGTGGCGCTCATCGATGGCAGCGGCAACTTACACGTGCTCCTCAACGAGCGTTTAGGAGTTTATCGAATCCGCGATGTTCCCTCGAGCGTCGCGGCTGGAGTAAGAGCCATTGCTGCCGCCGATATAAACGGCGACGGCAGGCTCGATTTCGTGCTGCTGAAGAGCGACGCCTCCGTCGTGCGCCTTTCCGAGAAGCGAGATACTCCCGAGTGGGATTATGCCGAACTGTTACATGCGGCGGGCGGACCGTCCACCGATCTGCTGATTGCCGACCTGGATAACAATGGCGCATTGGACATTATTGTCGATGACCAGGTTTTCTTGAGTGATGGAAAAGCCTTTTCGGCGCTGCCGGGGAGATTAGGCGCCACGCCTCAGGGCATTGCGAATTTAGATTCCGGCCGGTTGAATATTCTTGCAGTAAATGCCAGCAGCATGCCTGTTGAGCTGGTCAATCGAGGCAGTAAGAACTATAACTGGCAGGTGATTCGAACCAGGGCTGCTCAGGCCATCGGCGATCAACGCATCAATTCCTTCGGCATAGGCGGAGAGATTGAAGTCCGCTCCGACTTACTGGCGCAGGAGCAAATCATCGATTCTCCGGTGCTGCATTTCGGTTTAGGTGAGCATTCAACCGTGCAGTTCGCGCGCATCGTTTGGCCCAACGGCTTTGTGCAGGCAGAATTCGACCTAAGAGCGGACCAAAGGGTCCTCGCCGAACAACGCATCAAGGGATCCTGCCCCATGTTGTTCGCGTGGGATGGACGAGGCATGCAGTTCTTGAAGGACGTAGGCCCCTGGGGTTCGGCGCTCGGCTTGAACGTCAACGCACAGGGGAAAGGCATCTACGGCACTCGCGAGTGGTTCAACGTTCGCGGGAACCAACTCGTGCCACACGACGGCTTATATGATCTCCGAATTACGGCTGAGTATTGGGAAACCTATTATATGGACCATTACTCGCTCCTGGCGATCGATCATCCAGCCGGTTCCGAAGTGTATACGGATGAGCGTTTCGCCCTGCCGTCTCCCGCGCCGAATCTGATTGCCACAACAACCACGAAACCGTTCGCACACGCGACGGATGACACCGGAACGGATGTAACCGATATCGTTCGCAACCTGGACGACCGCTTTCTAGATAGTTTCGGTCGAGGTCAGTACCAGGGCTTGACACGAGATCACTGGATAGAACTGGAACTGCCGGCAGATGCTCCCGCGGCAGGTCCGCTGTATCTGGTGGGACAAGGATGGATTCACGATACCGACGCCACGATTGTGAAGGCGCAGGCGCAAAACAGCAAGGCGCATCCACAAGGCTTGAGCATCGAAGTCCCCGACGCAACAGGGCGTTGGAGAACGGTTCGTGACGGTTTGGGATTTCCGAAGGGGCGTGTCAAAACCGTCGTGCTGGATATCAGCGGCATTTTTCGTCCCAATGCGCCCCGTAAGCTGCGCTTGCGCACCAACTTGGAAATCTATTGGGACAAGCTTGCCTGGGGTTGCGGCTTGCCGAAGAGCGAGCACTTGCAGATACAGCATCTCGCGCTCGCCGCAGCCGATCTTCGCTTTCGTGGATTTTCGCTCATCACCAAGGCGAACGCATCGTCGCCGGAAATTCCGCACTATGATGTGATCGAAGAGTCGGATTTGCGATGGCACGATCAGGAAGGCTACGCAACCCGCTATGGCGACGTTCGCGAATTGCTGCAGAACATTGATGATCGATACGTCATTACGAGTCCGGGCGATGAATTGAGAATGAAGTTTGCGGCTCTACCGCCGGCGGCGCCGGGCTGGACGCGAGATTTCATTCTCATCTGCGACGGCTGGGTGAAGGACGGCGATTACAATTCGACCTTCGCCGGAACGATTTTGCCGCTGCCGTATCACGCCATGAAAGATTATGTGGTTCCACCCACGACGCTCGAGGCCGATCACGCTTATCAGCTTCATCCTGACGATTGGCGCATTTATCATACGCGCTATGTAACACCGCGGTATTTCACTTCGGCGCTGTGGGCCAGATAATGAACAAGGCGCGCCTCTTCGTCACCGTCCTATTTATTGCAATGCTCGCGGCTCCCATCGCGTATAAGCGCGTGGTGGCCCATCGGCAAGCCTCGGCAGCAGCAAATCGGAATGCGGCCGCCTTTGCAAACTATGGCTTCCGGTTCACCGAATGCGCCAAGGCTTCGGGCATCCGCTTTCGGCACCAGGCGCCGAAACTCGACCCCAAGCTGAACCACATCATGCCGCAGATCGCCTCCATGGGTGCGGCCGTTTCCGTTGTCGATTTCGATCGCGACGGTTGGGCCGATTTCTACCTCACCAGTAGCGGCGAACATTCGCGCAACGCCCTATACCGCAACATGCATGATGGCACTTTCCGTGACGTCGCCGAAGAGGTGGGCCTTGCAGATATCAATTCGCCTGAAACCGGCGTTTCGATGGGAGCGGTCTGGGGTGATTACGACAACGACGGCTACGAAGACGTTCTCATTTATAAGTGGGGCAAGCCGGAACTCTATCACAATGACGGCGGGAAACACTTCACGCGCGTGACCGACACTGCCGGGCTGCCGCCTTGGGTAAACGCGAACACCGCCATTTGGTTCGATTACGACAATGACGGCAAGCTGGATCTGTTCTTGGGTGGCTATTATCCGGAAGATGTGAACCTGTGGCATCTCAAAACAACGAAAATCATGCCGGAGAGTTTTGAATACGCGCAGAATGGCGGACGTAAGTATCTCTTTCACAACCTCGGCAACGGCCGCTTTGAAGAAGTCTCTGAGAAGCTCGGCATTAACTCCCGGCGTTGGGCGCTGGCGGCAGTGGCGGCGGATTTTCGCGATACCGGCTATCCCGACCTGTTCATCGCCGATGATTACGGTGTCTCCGAGTTGTACCTCAACGAACGAGGAAAGCACTTTCGTGAGGCGGGTAAAGAGACCGGCGTGGGATATGCGCCGAAGAGCGGAATGACGGCCTCTGTGGGCGACATTCTCAACCAAGGCCGCTATGGAATTTTTGTCACCAACATTTCAGAAGAAGGTGTGCTGGTTCAAGGCAACAATCTTTGGATGCCACAGCCGGGCGCATCGGGCGACCATATTCAATTTGAAAACGTGGCGAATGCGATGGGCGTCGAACTGGGCGGCTGGAGTTTCGGCGCGCAGTTCGGAGATCTGAACAACGATGGCTATCTAGATCTCTATCAGGTGAACGGCAATGTCTCGCTCGATCCGGATCGCAGTTACTGGTACGACTATTCGAAAGTCGCGGGTGGCAATCGCACCATCATTTCCGATGCCGCCAACTGGCCTCCTCTGAACGGCCGCAGCTTATCGGGATATCAGCAAAAGCGCGTCTGGATCAACGATGGCGCGGGTCAATTCAAAGAAGTCGCTCAACTGGTCGGAGTCACGGACCGTTTCGATGGCCGCTCTGTGGCGCTGGCCGATTTCAGCAACACGGGTGCGTTAGATGCGGTGGTGGCTAACCAGAAGGGACCGGTTCTTTTGTACAAGAACCACGTCGACCCGCGAAACAAATGGATCGAGTTCAACCTGGTTGGACACAGCAGCAATCGCAGCGCCATCGGTGCGGATGTACGGGTATTCTGGAACGGCCAGGAACAACGGCAAGAGGTCTCCGGCGGAAGCGGCTTCTGTGCGCAGAATCAGAGGCGGTTACACTTCGGCCTGGGCAAGACAACCGGCGTGGATCGAGTTGAGATTCACTGGCCCTCGGGACGCATTCAGAAAATTACCTCGCCCGCGTTGGATCAAATTCACACTATTGAGGAGCCGCAATGAGCGCACCTGCCGATGCAGTAGCAGCGCCTCCGGGGCCCTCGCGAGTCAATCCGTTCGTTCGCTTTTTCAGTGGTGAGAATCGTTATCTCCCGCCCATTTTCATCACGCTGATTCTGGTTGCCGGGAACCTGTCGTTTGGCTTGCTGGAGAGCTTTTCGAGAACCGCGCTAGCCATTGCGACCAGCATGTTCTTTGAGATCGCTCTAACGCTACTGATCTACCGAAAATTCCCCCATCTGGCGAGTGCTTACATCACCGGCATCAGCGTCGGCATCCTTATCCGCTCACCCGCATTTTGGCCTTACGCTCTGTGCAGCGCTATCGCCATCACCTCCAAGTACGTGTTGCGCTGGCGCGGCCGCCATCTGTGGAACCCATCGAACTTCGCCATTAGCGCCATGCTGCTGCTGGTGCCCGAATACGTTGCCGCTTTAAGTATTCAATGGGGAAATTCGCTCTGGCCCATGCTGATCGTCTGGGTGCTCGGCGTCTTCATTGTTTACCGCGTCAAGCGATTTCATATCACTGCCACTTACGTCCTCTGTTTCGTGATCCTATCCTTCTTTCGTACTTTTTTCACCGGTCACTCTTTCCTGGCGGAAGTGGCGCCCATCACCGGACCTATGTATCAGCTCTTCATCTTTTTCATGATCACCGACCCTAAGACCACGGTTAGAAGACGCTGGGCTCAGTGCGTGGTGGTGGCGCTTGTCGCCGTGGTGGAAATGATCCTCCGGCTTGCCGAGAATGTACACGCGCCGTACTACGCCCTTGCGATCGTCGGGCCGGCGGCCAATGCGGTCGACATTTACTTAGACGGGAAGCGCCCTTGAATCTTCTTGCGCGGCTGCGACCGATTGCATTCATCGCGGGGCTGCTCCTCATCTGGCAGTTCGCCGTTAGCCGCGAGCCGGCCCACTTGCTGCCGGGTCCGTGGGGCGTGGTTGGCGGAATCGCCGATTTGGTGCGGCACGGATTGTTGCTGAAGTACATTGTCGCGTCGCTGTTCCGTGTTACATGGGGTTTTCTGTTGGCGGCTGTTTCGGCCATCCCTCTCGGACTCGCCATCGGATGGTATCCGCGAGCCGAAATGGCGCTAAATCCGATCATTCAGATACTTCGTCCCATCTCCCCGCTCGCGTGGATACCGATTGCAATTCTCTGGTTTGGAGTCGGTGACCTGGCCGCGATATCCCTGATTTTCATCGGCTGTTTCTTGCCGCTGCTGCTCACTGCGATCAACGCGGTTCAAAGTATCCCCTCCGTTTACTTAAATGCCGGCCGCAATTTTGGCCTTAGCTCAGCCCATCTTGTCTTCCGCGTCCTGTATCCGGCAGTAATGCCGCAGCTCATCATCGGCTTGCGCATCACTTTGGGAATCGCCTGGCTGGTGGTCGTCGCCGCCGAGATGATCGCAGTCAACTCCGGGCTCGGATTTCTAATTATTGATGCACGCAACGCTGGCAATCGCTATGATCTGGTAGTCGCAGGAATGGTAATGATCGGCGTAATCGGCTTGTTGCTCGATATAGCTATGCGATCGCTCGAAGGCGTGAAGTCTCTGCGCTGGGGCTACTCGGAGGATTAGCGTTGTCACTCATGGAATCCGTCCTGAAGCCGCCCACAATCGGTGCAAAGTTATCCATTGAGCACATCACCATGGTGTTTGAGCGCGATGGCGGCGTTATACCTGTCCTCGAAGATATAAATCTGGAAGTAAGTGATGGTGAGTTTGTTTGTCTGCTTGGACCGTCCGGTTGCGGCAAGTCGACGCTGTTGAGCATCATGGCTGGCTTTCTTCCTCCGGCGAGTGGGGAAGTAAAGATCGATGGTGAGGCGGTGCGCGCTCCGGATCCGCGCCGGATCTTCGTCTTCCAGGAACGCGGCGTGTTCCCCTGGCTGACAGTCGAAGGGAACATCGAGTTCGGTTTGTTCAAGCTGTCGCGAGCCGAGCGCATCCATCGGGTTCGCCATTACGTCAAAATGGTCGGGCTGGAGGGATTTGAAAGAGCCTATCCGCAGGAGCTCTCTGGCGGCATGAAGCAGCGCCTTGAGGTCGCTCGCGCACTGGCTGTGAACCCCGATATGCTGTTCCTCGACGAGCCGTTTGGCGCGCTCGATTCCATTACACGCCTGGTTATGCGCGGCGAGCTGCTTCGGATCTGGGAGGCGGAACGAAAAACCATCATCTTCGTGACGCATGATATTGACGAAGCGGTCCAGCTTGCCGACAGAGTCGTCGTCTTGAGCGCTCGTCCGGCGAAAGTTCAGCGGATTGTAAACATCGATATTTCGCATCCGCGCGACATCAGCTCGCCACGGTATCTGGAGCTTCGCGACGGTATTTTTCAGCAGATCGGGTTGGCTCATAAAGTATGAATTCGCTCGTCTCGCCGCGAAACTGGGAAAAACTCTTCTGGCCTCTCTTTGCGACGGCCCTGTTCCTTGCCTTGTGGCATTTTGCCGTCATTTGGACCGCCACTAAGGTTTTCCCATCGCCGCTGGACGTGGAAAAGGGACTGGTTGAACTGCTTCGCAAGCATCTTCTCTGGAGCTACATCGCCGATTCGCTGCGCCGCGTGGCGATCGGATTTGGCTCGGCTTGCATCATCGGAATCCCGCTCGGGTTAACGCTCGGCTGGTATCCGGCTGCAAATCGAGTTGTAAATCCCGCATTGCAGTTACTCCGGCCGATTAGCCCGATCGCGTGGATTCCGGTCGCAATCATTTTCTTCGGGGTAGGAGAGCGCGCTGCGACGTTCCTTATCTTCCTTGGCGCTTTCTTCCCGATTGTGGTGACCTGTGTAAATGGTGTCTCGAACGTGCCTTTTATGGTCCGGCGTGCCGGCCGTAACTTCGGACTTACTCCTTTGCAACTGCTCGCCAAGGTCGTATTTCCCGCCGCACTTCCGCGAATTATTGTTGGCCTGCGGATTGCCTTCGGGATTGCCTGGCTGGTGGTTGTCGCGGCGGAAATGATTGCTGTAAATTCCGGGCTCGGTTATTTAGTAATCGATTCGCGAAATGCCGGAAAACGCTATGACTTAGTGGTTGCAGCTATTTTGTTGATTGGCGTGATCGGATTGGCTCTGGATTTCTGCTTCCGGCGGCTCGAAAGAATCAAATCAGTTCGATGGGGGTTTCGCCATTCAGCCTAAGAATAAGATCGTGATGATCGTGCTCGCATGGCTGGTGCTGATCTCGGCCCTGCACGGGTACATGAACGTGAATTGGGCGGCTGTTTTGAATGATTATCGCCCTCGAGAAAAGCGGAAGATAATCGTCGCTTACATCCCGGTTACATGCCAGCTTACTTGCCCTGTCACAGACTACATTTCCAAGTTTTCGGAGAGCGGTGAAATTTTCTTACCACGCATGTTTCAGGGCTTTCCTGAGATGAAGGAGGCGCTGATCTCAAACCGAGTTCAGGCCGCTTTCATCGTCGCTCCAATGGCGATTGCGCTCGCGGCGCAAGGCGTTCCCATCAAAGTTGTCTATCTCGGACACAGGTACGGAAGTGCAGTGGTAGTGAGAAAAAACGGTCCTATTCAAACGTTTGCGGATATGCGCGGCCGTACGGTTGCCATTCCGACTCGTTTTTCCGATGAGCGCTTGATGCTTTTTCGCGCGATGAAGATATGGGGTATCCGGCCGAACGAGATCAAGATGGTCGAAATGGCTCCCCCGGATGTTTCGGGCGCCCTCGCTGCCGGCGCCATTGACGCCTTTTCGATGGGCGAACCATTTCCCTCGCAAGCGGAATTGGGCGGCTACGGCCGCGTTCTTTTTCAGGCTCGCGAATACTGGCCTGATTACATGTCCTGCATTCTGATCGTCCGTCAGGACTTGATCGATACCCGCCCCGACGTGGTGCAGGTTCTGGTAGATGGTATCGCCCGCTCCGGTCTTTGGCTTGATAAGAGCAAACCTCATCGCGAGGATGCGGCCGATTTCGTGGGTCGTTTCTATTACCACCAAAGGCCCGCACTGCTCCGTTGGGCGTTGACGCATCCAATGGACCGGGTCATGTATAGTCCACTCGCGCCGCGCAAAAAGGACTTCGATTTGGTTCGCGACATGATGATTGAAACCGGCGTACTAGACAAAAAGATTGCCTTCGAAGACTACACCGATACTCGCTTCTCCGATAAGGCAAGTATTGAGACGCCATGGAGATACGAGGCGGGCATCGCAACAGCCAGATGACAGCGCAGACCCAGGCCGTATTGTATAAGTGAACTGCATTACAGAGTCTGGGCTGTGCCCTCCGCTCGGCCAACAGAAAAGGCAAAAGCCTTAAGACTTTGATAAATAGGGCCGATGAATTCTACATAGGTCCTTGAGGATGCATTCTTCGCTCAGGCTGATGCGACCCGCGCGAGCTTACCCTGGGGAATCGCCTCGCCGCTTTCAAGCTCGAACTGCGCCAAAATCTTGCTTCTGGAGCGTTCAGGTCTGCCTGTGGGTTCTCGCAGGCTTCAATTTGATGTCGCGGCCCGTGCGGGCAGCTCTCGATCCGGCTCTCGCCATCACCCAATACGTCCATAGCGTTTGGCAGTCAGACGCCGGCTTGCCCGAAAACTCGGTTCTCTCGATTGCGCAGACGCCTGACGGCTATCTCTGGCTGGGAACCGAAGAGGGGCTAGTTCGATTCGATGGCGTGCGATTCACAACATATACAAAACGTTCCTCTCCGCGGCTGCGAAGCAACCAGATTTCCGCGCTCTTAGTCGATCGCCAGAAGAGGCTTTGGATCGGCACTCGCGGGGGCGGCGTTAGCTGCCTGAGTCACGGCGAATTTATCAGCACTGGTTTAGAGGATCGGCTTTCGAGTATCTCAGTCTTGGCCCTGCACGAAGATGGCAGTGGGTCTCTTTGGATCGGCACGGACGGGAATGGTCTCATTCAACTTCGAAACGGCACGTTTCGCGCGTTTACTAAGAGCGATGGTTTGGCTGACGATGCGATCTTTTCAATTGCAGGCGACTCTCAGGGCACGCTCTGGATCGGCACCCACAACGGTTTGAGCCGCTTTACGGGAGGCCAACTCACTACGCTCAATCTGAAAGGCGAACTCGGCAGCAATTTCATTCGCTCGGTGTATGTGGATCGAAGCGGGTCCGTTTGGGTCGGCTCTAATGGTGGCGGCCTGTGCCGGATTACCGGGAATGTTATCCAACGCTACACCCAAAAGGACGGCCTGACTGACGATACAGTCTCGGCGCTCTATGAAGATTCGCGTGGGGCGCTCTGGATTGGCACGTTAAATGGGGGACTTGATCGTTTTCTGAACGGCCAATTTAGCCACTTTACAGCAAACGAAGGCTTTTCCGGAGGAGGCGTTCAGGCGATCTTCGAAGGACGCGAAGGAAACTTGTGGATCGGAAGCACCGACGGAGGCCTGAATTCGTTGCGTCAAGGGAACGTTGTCACACTCTCGAAGCAAGAGGGGCTGGCAAGCGACGTTGTGCTCCCTGTTTACCAGGATAGAGACGGCGCTCTCTGGATAGGCTCAGATCTCGGACTGCAACGCTACAAAGACGGCCGCACGACTTTATATACCACTGCCAACGGCCTTCCCGATAATCTGATTTTCTCCGTGACGCAGGACGGCAGGGGCGCCATTTGGGTTGGTACTCGGCACGGCCTCGCGCGCTTCGACGGACGCAGGTTCCAAGCTGTAAATCAAAGCGCCGGTCTGCCGAGTGATTTTGTAATATGCACTTACACAGATCACAAGGGTAAGCTTTGGGTAGGCACCCGCGGCGGCCTCAGCTATCTGGATGGCGCCCGTTTCCTCACGTACACAAAGCGGGATGGTCTTACAGACAACTTCGTCCAATCTGTCTACGAAGACAACTCTGGAGTACTTTGGGTAGGAACAAACGCGGGTGGTCTGAATCGCTTCCAGAATGGCAAGTTTTCGGCGTATACGACGCAGCAGGGCTTATCTAACAACACGATCTGGGTACTCAACGGAGACGCCGACGGCACCCTTTGGATCGGCACCAATGGCGGAGGGCTGAACCGGCTGAAAGCCGGACGACTCACCAGCTATACGACCGACAAGGGCCTTTTCGATGACGTTGTTTTTACGATCCTCGACGATGGTTCGGGGCGGCTTTGGATGAGTTCGAATAAGGGCATTTTCGCCGTAAGCAAGCAGCAACTGAACGATTTCGCAAATGGCGCAATCGGTGCTATAGACTCGCAAATCTTTGGAACAGCGGATGGCATGAAGAGCCGGGAATGCAACGGCGGATTCCAACCAGCGGGATGGCGCGCAAAAGATGGCCGGCTATACTTTTCCACCATCCGCGGTCTCGCGGAAGTGAATCCGGGGTCTTTGAAGAGCGAACAGCCGCCCGAGGATACGGTACTCGAGCGCGTGCTGGTCAATGGGAAAGATATCAGGCTGGATCGATCGACGTCCATTCCGCCCGGTAAGGGCCAACTCGAATTCGGATTTACCGCGCCTTACTTTGCCGATTCTGGCCATGTGCAATTCCACTATCGCCTCGAAGGATTCGATAAGGAATGGATACAAGCCGGCAATCGAAGAGTTGCTTACTATACGAATATCCCACCGGGTCACTACACGTTTGCTGTCGGTGCGTGCACAGGACACAATGCGTGCAGCGGCGTGGCGCAAAGTCCAACTCTGACCCTGGAGCCACATTTCTACGAAACCAAAATCTTTCTCTTCCTGCTTCCCGCACTTGCCGGGACGCTTGCTTTTGCTCTTCATAGGTTGCGGATCAGGCAACTACGGGCGCGCGAAAAAGCCCTGGTGGCGATCGTCGACGAACGTACCAGGGAATTGAGGGAATCGCGCGACGAACTCGAAATTCGAGTCCAGGAGCGAACCAAGGCATTGATGGAATCGAACCGGACGCTTGAATCGGAGGTCGTAGTCCGTAGGCTTGCTGAAGAACGCGCAGAAGCTGCGAGCCGCGCAAAGAGTGACTTTTTGAGCAACATGAGCCATGAGATCCGCACGCCGATCAACGGAATCATGGGTATGACGCAACTTGCTCTCATGACAGATTTAACGGACGAACAACGCGAATATCTTGAGATCACCAAGCTCTCCACTGATTCACTGCTCAACTTAGTAAACGATATCCTCGACTTTTCGAAAATCGAAGCTCGCAAGCTAGCGATTGAAAACATTCCATTCCGGCTTGCGGCCTGCATCGAGGAATCGATGAAGCCGCTCTCCTATCGGGTTCTTCAGAAGGGTCTGTCGTTTAGGGTCCAGATAGCTCCTAGCGTTCCGGATGCGCTCCTCGGTGATCCGTCCCGGTTGCGGCAAGTCCTTGTAAATCTGGTCGACAACTCGCTCAAATTTACTAGCGAAGGGGAAATAGTGCTGTCGGTGTCTACCGAGAATGCTTTCGAGGAGAGCGCCGTCCTACTTTTTGCCGTTACCGACACTGGCATCGGTATTCCCGAGGACAAGCAGCGCACGATATTCGAGGCATTTGCGCAAGCGGACACCTCATCTACGAGAAAATACGGCGGCACCGGATTGGGATTGACAATCTGTTCTCAACTTGTGTCTCTCATGGACGGCCGGATATGGGTGGAAAGTACGCCGGGATACGGCAGCACGTTTTATTTTACGGTCCGATTTGAGCGGCAGGAGTGTCATCGCGAAGAAGTAGTAGATGAAGTTCAGTACGTCTAACGCCCGAAGCGGCATGCTTTTAGCACAAATAAGCAATTGACAACAATATTCTAGCGAGTATAATCAAAAAGCTAGATACTTCGCGAATAAATCCATTTAAAAGTCACAGGCGTTTAGTAAGCCTGCGGACGCACTACGTCGGCTGGTTCCGCGCGCGCGCCGTTCAACCTGCTTGTCACTAATTGCTTTTGAAAAGGAGACCGTTTATGCCAAATAGTTTTCGCTTCTGGACACCTGCACACTGGCTCGATTTCGGGCAAGGCACAGGCCAGCAAGCGGCACTCGATATGCTGTGGAACTCCAATCTCAATGCCTTCAGCAATCAGGGCATCTTCGGCAATCCCTGGAATATGCCCAATGCGGCCGGCATCACGAATTACTTCAACCCGCTCGACACTGTCATGCCCCCTGGAACGGCGCTCGTCCAGATCCAGTGGGGCGCGTTCCCAGGTCGCATTTCCGCTTACAATCCGAGTCTGACAGCCCAGCAGTTACTCGAACTCGCCGACACCGGCTACATGACCGTAAACGGACAGAAGCAGACATTCCCTCCCATTACTAAGAACGGCTGTACCGGCCAATCTCAGAATCCCATACCCTATGGTCCATACGGGCCGCGCGGCTGGCAGGATGAATACTGCGAATGGAGTGTCCAACGCGACTCGAACAACAATATCACTCGTGTCGATATCGTGTGTGAGAATCCCGAATATTGGAATAGCCTCTGGCTCATTGATCCAAAGGCCGTTCTAAGCGCCTATCAGAAATATTTGGGTAAGCCGCAGATAGTACTAGCGGATCTTTATCTCATGAACGCCCAGAACCAACCGGTGATTGACCCGTTCACCGGGTATCCGGCGTATAATCCACTTAATAAGTGGAATTTCGGCCCCCTGTCGAGCAGCTTGACAGGCGGGGCGATGCATCTCACCAGCACGCCGAACACGCTGCAAACGGAAATCGGCCTCGCCTCTGCCGCGACTATTCAGCGCACAAAGTATAACTACACTAATCCGAATGGGCTCATCTGTTGCGCCCAATACGGTCAGATCTTCCGCAACAGTGATCCGCATATTGGCGCCCAAACCAACGGCAAAGTAATGACCGGACTCACGGTCACGTTGGCCAATCCTCCCGGCCTGTACATTCAGGAGCCGACCGATTGGTCCGTATATAAGTTCCCGGAAGGCGACCAGTCGGATTGGTGGACCATTGCGCGCGGATACTCGTCGATTAATGGAGAGAATGGGCAGCCCATGCCGGGCAACTACATCTTGCATGCAATATTTGCGCCGCCGTCGGGAAGTAAGTATACCGTATCCGATGTGCAGATTAATGGACAACGGATAACTTGGGCTGGTCAAATTACCCAGACGATTCAGATGCAGATAGTGGCGGCTGGTTTTTCAGCTACCGTTCCACCGCAAGTGGGATGCACCACCGATTCCGGCGGTCCAAATCTGGATCAACCCTTGCAACTATTCCACGCCGCCATCTTTTCGGCAATGAACAGCGCGAAAATTCCCAACCCGGTCGGCCAACCGATGACGCTTCTCTCGAACAGCGTGCTGGTTCCCCCGGCAGTGCGCGCCGGCCAAACGTATCAAATGGTTCTCACCTCCGCGCTCGTCTCGTCGGGACAGCCCGCGGTGGCGTTCGACGGCGGAATCATCGCACAGGTCACCGGTTCGATGCAGGTCAATTATGCGGTGCCCGGCAACTCCTATCCCTCAAATGCCACGGCGCTCAGCCTGACGGTGAACGTGCCGAAAGCGGCCGTACCAGGCTTGTATGGCGTGTCGATCAACGGAGGTCCGTCCATGCCTGCGGTAATTCGAGTCGGCGTTTAACAGCTTCACAAAAGGAGCGACATCCGTATGAGCCGGACCAAAATTCTTCTCACGTCTCTGACCCTGCTGGGCTGCGTCTATGTCCTGACGGCGGAGCGTTCGCCGGTTCGGGCGGCTGGCATGCAATCTCGACCGGGCCGCCAAACCGGTGCGGCGCCCAATTTCTCTTGCAATGGGACAGTTGTAAACTTCGGGCCCAAGATACCCGGCGATGCGCTCATGAGCGCGCAGATGGATGCGGATTGCTTTGGCTGGGCCGAATTCATCGCCCTGAACTGGCCGACCTCCGGCAGCAGCTTCGGAGCTCCCGGCGACCTCAGCGCCGTTCAGTGGGAGACCTATATGAATGCTGGATCAATGTATCCCCCTAACGGGCAAAAGCCTCCGCCCTGGGGAAGCTCAAAAGGCGACACCGAACCTATCCCCGCCGCGTGTGCATCCCAGGTCAATCTTCGCGCCGAAGCCCACGGCGAACTCAGAGTCTTGCGCTCCGCCTCCAAGCTGGTTTCGTCCACCGGTGACCGTTCATTCAATTTTCAGCAGGCCGCACCGGAGAATGGGCCGGCGTGGCTGGGTGCCCAGAATGGCACCAACGTCTGGTACGAAGTCCTGGTAGACCAGGACATTTACAATTACGTGGTAGCCAACCAGTTCTACAACGCCACGCAGCAACAAACATTTGTGAACAACGGGCAGGGAAGCCCCATCGTGTTTCCCAAGGGCACTCTCTCCGGTTCTCCGGTCGGAGCGATCGAGCTCAAAGCTGCGTGGATGGAGGTGCCAAACTATAATTCATCAGCCCCTGGCAAATGGAACAAATATAAGCTTTCGAAAGCCGTGGTTATCGGCCCCACGACTAACCAATGCCGTAACGTGACAGTTGCATTGGTCGGCCTGCACATCATTCACAAGACAGGCAGTCAGCCGACCTGGGCTTGGGCCACCTTCGAGCACGTCGATGACGTTCCGGGCGCCAACCAGACTTCTGACTGCTGCAACTTCAACAGCACTAGCTGCCAGCCTAGGCAAGTAACTGTCTCCGATTCCACTTGCCTGGGTCCGAATATGAAGTCTCCTGTGACCGTGTCGTGCACGCCAAATACGTCGCCGCCTTACTACCTTGGTTTTGGCTGTCCGGCGCCGGTGCCGCTTCAAATTACGCGTACGGCCAGTCTCGATTCGAATGCAAACGCCATCAATAAAACAGCTTGGACGGCCATCAAAGGATCGTATCCTTCGTCGGTGTATCAGTACTATCAATTGGCCGACGTACTCTGGTCGACAAATGCTACGCAGGATCCAACCACTCCCCAGAAAGTACCTTTGAATCCAGCTTCTCTCACATCCGGAAATCCCAACACACTGGTATTCAATGTCACGTTGGAGTCTTACTTTCAAAACAGTAAATGCACCGACTGTCATCGCTACGCCAACATCGCGCCGTCTGCGGCGAATCTGCCATGGGATGGAGATTTCAGTTTCGCAATCGGCACGGCAACACCGGCCTCTTCGGCTGCAGCGCGAGCCCTGCGCGCGGCCAAACCTGTTCGCTATTGATTCGGCTTATAAGCAAAATCCCAAATCATGAGGTCGACTTCGCCATTCTCTTGATCGTCTGAATATTCAACCAGTGCATATTCTCCCGGTGTTAGCGGCTTCTCCGGCCAGACTTTGAACAAGCCGGCATCGAGCTGTTGCTGGAAAGCTTCCATCTGCTTCCGTTCCTCGATGTTCTGCTTGGTAACCGGAATGATTGAGATGTTTTCAACCACTCGCAGGTTCTTCTTTGGAGTAACACTGATAATTCCAAAGCGCTCCTGTTTCGCGAGTCTCAAATAGAAATCCGGCCGATTCTCAGTGACCACAAATTTCGAGTGGTCCCCCTGGATCACTACCGACGCCTTGCCTGGCACAAGCGGCACCGGAGACAGTACCTGCAAAGTCTTGCGTTTCTTGCTTGTGATCACCTGGTAGTCGGCCAGCGGCAATGCCTTGATCTGATCCCCAACCTTGTAATAGGCGCCGCTGTCCTGCGGAATCGAGGCAATCTCCCGCCGCTGCTCCCGTTCGGCCTTGTCCTCTTCATCCTGCTCCTGCGCCTCTTTCGCGGCCTCCTCGCTAACCGCCTTGTGCTCGCGCTCAGTCTTGTCTAAATCCACCAGCGCTGTGGGAATCTCCTCCCACTGTCCGCGTTCGGTGCTGTAATAGCGAACGCGGTCGCCCTCCACTTGATACTCACGAACCAAGTGATAGTATCCGTCCTTCAAATACAGCTTGAAAGTATCCCCGAACAGCAAGCCCGCTAACAACAGAAACAGCAGAACCACGCGCACGAGGCCATTCTATCGTTCGGCGCGCCAGCGGGCTTCCGGCGAGCCTGCTGGGTTAACCTGAAAATACATGGCCAACATCGGCGAGGTATTCAGTTCCGCGGCAGCCATCGCCAAGGGGATGGGCATCACCTTTAAGGAGATGCTGCAGCCCACGATCACCGAAGAATACCCGGACGCACCGGCTGAGCTTGCCGAGCGCTATCGCGGCGCGCACGTCTTGCAGCGCGATGAAAACGGACTTGAGAAATGCGTCGCCTGTTTTCTTTGCGCCGCCGCCTGTCCGGCAAACTGTATCTATATCGAGGCCGCCGAGAACACAGACCAGGAGCGCTTCAGCGCGGCCGAGCGCTACGCCAAGGTCTACAACATTGATTACAATCGCTGCATCTTCTGCGGCTACTGCGTCGAAGCGTGTCCCACCGATGCCATCACGCACGGCCACGGTTTTGAGCTTGCCAGCTACAACACCTCAACTCTGATCTACCGCAAAGAACAGATGCTTGTGCCGCTCCCCGAAAGCGGCAATCCGCCGCCCTCGCAAAGCAACCCTGTGCCTGTCGGCGCGGAGCCGCTGCGCTCCCGCTAGCCAATCGAAGCAAGAATTAGCCCAGCGGCACCACCAAGATCGGTTTCGTGGTCGGCGCGCTTGACCCTTGCTGCGGTTCCACGCTGACCGCGACCGCTTTCGTCGTTCTCGCATCTACAGCGGTTGGCGAAACGTGAACGGAATTGCCGGATGGGTCGGGCCGGAACAGTCCCGCCGGTTGCGGTGCGGCGCCGCTAGCGGGCACCAGCCACAGCTCGAAGGTTTGATTACTTGCCAACGGCGGCAGTTGCGAGCCCACGAACACGAAGCCTCCGTTGCGATTCACGAGCACCCGCCCATGCGCCACGTTTTCCGTTTTCCCAAACTCCACGGCCCGGGTTTCCGGCCTGCTCAGGATCTCCACCGCCGACCGCAACTGGTTCCGCTCTTCAGTCAGCGCAGCCAGTTGCGCTTGAATCCGCCCCATCGCCAGCCGCGATGCAACAGAGAACGCCACTAGCGCAAGGCAGGCAGCAGCCAAGGCGACCACAGCGAAACTCCACCGTCTCGCTGCCTTCGGCCGCCTGACACTGCTCAGCACACGTTCGCGCAGCCCCGCGGGTGGAACCTCCGGCTCCGCAACGCTCGACAGCGCCGCAGTCAGCGCAACGGCCGCGCTCAGATGTTCCGTGCAAAACTCACACTGCTCATTCAGGTGACGCTCGATCTCCGAGGCAAGCTCCGGCTCCAGCACGCCGAGCGCGTACAGTTCGTACAATTCGCTCATCTCCGCGTGTGTCATTGCCCCTTGCTCCCGGTAATTACGCCCCGCAGCCGTGCTAACGCCGACCGCATCCTGCTTTTTACCGTACCCAACGGCTCGTGGATATTTTCCGCGATTTCCGATTGTGAAAATCCTTCAAAATACGCCATCTGCATCACGCGCTTTTCATCAGCGCTTAAGGTGGCGAACGCCTCTTGAACAATCCTTACATCATGTATACGGGACTCGCGCGCCGTCGGATTATGCGAGAAACAGACCGCGTCGACGTGATCCATGGAACGCAGCCGGCTGGAGAATCGCGTTTGCGCCGACCGCACATAGTCGATCGCCATGTTGCGCGCAATCGACAGCAGCCAAACGCCAAGGGCGCCCTTGTTGGAATCGAATTCCCGGCTGCGGTTCCACAACCGAAGGAAGAGTTCCTGCACCAGATCTTCGGCGGCCGTCTTGTCGTGTGTGATGCGGACAAACAGCGCGTACGCCGTGCGCCCATAACGGTCGTACGCCGCCGCGAGACCTTCCGGATCGCGCTTGCGCAATCGTTCTATGATTTGAGAATCGGCGCTGTCCGCGTCCATGTCAAAGTTTCAGGTGGCAATCAGCGCCTCGCTTTAGACGCCAACACCCTCTTATACAACACACCTTTTTTGTAGTTTCTTTCCGAAAAGTTTGAGTACCCGCAAAATGTCTAGCTTGCAATCCATTCTCTATCCCAGCGCCGTATACGCGATTGGAAGCACTCTGCGACCAGCTTATAGGAGGAATTTAGATGTGTCTTAAACGCAAGCTCACCTGGAGCTTGGGAGTCTTCGCGCTGAGCGTGCTTACCGGCGCTAATCTGGATGCATCGTCCATCTCTGATACCTACACGGGTACTCTAACGAGTGAATCGGGCAGCGCTGGATCGGTTGTTCTCGAAAGCTTTTCTTTGACCTCGGCTTCCGAGGTCACGATCTACACCACATCTTACGGCGGCGGCATGAACCTCAACGGCACCACTGCCAGTGCAGGCGGTTTTCAGCCCAACATCACGCTGTATAACAGCACCGGGTTTGTCGTTGCCAACCAGAGCCCCAGTTTCTCTCCCATTGGCAATTCCGATCCCTCTACCGGCCTCGAGTTAGACGGTTACCTGCAAGATCCCGATGCGGCCGCCGGCACTTACTACGTAACCCTCACCGATTGGCAAAACCAGATGTCCATTACGTCAACCGGTCTGAATCTCTCAACGGCTGCCTTTGAACAATTCAGCGGCCCAGGCGGAACATCCTTCCAGGATGTCGACGGAAACACCCGAACCGGCAACTATGCTCTGAACATCTCCTCGATGCCCCTCGGAACTTCCACGGTTCCGGAACCCGCGTCGTTCTTGCTTCTAATTCCCGGCTTGGCTGCGGTAGCTCTTCTCAACCGGAAGCGTCGCACGTTATTGTCGTAAATCTGCCCAAATCATTCACAAAATCTAAGGATCAACAAATGGCCATCAAAGATCTTATCTCCGATGTAATTGAACAGTCGCCTAACCGGCGCAGCCTGCTCAAGAAAATTGGCATTGCCACCGCGGCAACTGGTGCAGCAATCGCCACCGGCGGCCTCAAGCTTAGTGCCGACCCCTCCTCACCTACCGTTGTGGATGTACTGCAATTCGCGCTCAACCTTGAGTACCTCGAAGCCGAGTTCTACACCACCGCCACCATGGGCAAAACCATTGATCAGGTTGGAATCGGCATCTCCGGCTCCGGCAGATCCGGTCCCACCACCGGCTGGCATCAGGTCAGCTTCTCGAACAGCACGGTTTTCACCGGCACCGTCGCTAAACAGATCGGCAACGACGAACGCAACCATGTGACTCTGCTCCGTACGGCGCTGAGCAATGCGGGCATCGAGCCGGTCGCGAAACCCGAGATCAATCTGGGCGCTCTCGGAATCGGCTTCGCGAACGAAGCGCAGTTTCTCACACTCGCTCGGGTATTCGAAGATATTGGCGTCTCGGCATACGGCGGCGCGGCGCAGCTTAGCTCGGTCACGTCGAGTGCGTATATCGGTACAGCCGCTCGAATCCTGGCTGCTGAAGCGGAGCATGTGGCGAATATCCGCCTCCAAGTGGCTCGTCTTGCGATCGCTACCAGTATGTTGGATACCGTCGACATTATTCCTCCTCCTTCGGGCACTTACTTCTTTTCCATTGACCCGAGTACGGGACTTACAGCCATCCGGACGCCGGGCCAGGTTTTGTATCTGGCTTACGACGCGGCGAACGCGACCTCCGGCGGCTTCTTTCCCAATGGTGTAAACGGCAATCTGCATACCTCCAGCAGTTCGCCAGCGTAGTTCCCTCGAAAGCGCCGCCCATTACCTCCCTCACCCATGCGGCGGGCGGCGCTCCTTTAATCTCTGTTGGAGCTTCGCAGTATGAACGCGATGGCATTTCAGACACAGAGTTCGCATGTTCGACAGGTCGCACTCGCCTCCGCCCTCCGCGACAGGCAGAATATGATCGGCGTCCCAGAGCGTCTTGCGCCCACGGAGACCCCATTCGGTTACGGCTCTGATGCGCGGTGCGCCGCGCAGCTTCTTAACCCGCCGCCACTCGGCGACGCAATCGATGCCGCAGACCGCGCACACACCGCGATCGCGTTCAAAGACGCGGTCACGCAGATGGCCGGGGTTGCTGCGCAGCTTCCATTCCTCTACGCACCATTGCGAGCAGAACGTCATCCGGCCCGGCGGAACTTCCAGGTTGCACCATCGGCAGAGGCAACGCCCGTTTTCTCCTTTGGCAAGAGCTTCGCGGTTGGCGCGGCCGCCGGGCATCGCGCGTTGGGTGCTCACAAAAACATGATAGCTATAAAATGTTTGGAGCCTCGTGGCCGCGCGCGGTTACGGCCTCTACGGCTGAAATGCGTCCGCTCACGATCATCAACGCGTCATCGAAATTGTTTACGCTCGGGCAGACGTGCCGCGGAACCAGGTATAGTTTGTCGCCTATGCGTGGGAGCTGGTGTTCGGAGAGCCCTTTGATGGGGAGATGCTCCTCGCTTGGCTTCAACGGTTCCAGGTCGGGACGTCCGATGACCGCGCAGGTTGGCACGCCCGCATCGGCCGACACGCTCTTGTGTCCCGCATCGCAGGTGATCGAATCGGGCGTGGGCCGGCTGATCACTGTCGACAGAATGATGGCCGCAGGCTTGAACCCGAAACCGGGTAGCTGCTCAAGGCTGGTTGTGTCGTTATAGACTACGGTGCCCGGCGAAATGCGATGGACGAAGCGCGCGTTGCGAAAACCGGGGTACGAAATCGCGAAGGGCGCTGCGGGAGTTCCCGAAGTAATCACTTCGCCTGTTTGCACGCCAGCGGCATCGAGTGTCCGTACCAACCGGAGCAAATGATCGTAACCCTGATGCACACGCGATTCACGCTCATCGGCCGGAAATCCCGAGGCGTGACCGTCGTAATAATGGAGGCCGCGGAACTGCTCGCCGAGTTCGCGAACGAGGCTCATGATCTCACTGGTACGCTCCTCGCCGATGCCGGTGCGGTTCATTCCCGGATTGATATCGATGAAAACTCCGATGCGCGTCCCGCGCCAAATTCGCGCCTGTTCCGCGCTTTCGACCAATACCGAGATCCGTGTCTCCGGGAATTGTTGGGCAATCTC
The DNA here is from genome assembly GCA_035502635.1 of Bryobacteraceae bacterium. Lineage (GTDB taxonomy): Bacteria > Acidobacteriota > Terriglobia > Bryobacterales > Bryobacteraceae > Bog-105. Next base: position 157,029 of record DATJUG010000027.1, on the reverse strand, counting down.
CAGGGTCCGGCGCGCGTTCGCGCCTACAACGGCGAAGGCGAGCAGAACATCGCTCGCGCGGCACTCACACGCAGTCAGCAGCTCCAGCGTGGTGGAGCATTTCAGATGCGAGACGCCGTGCGCGAGAATGCGCCGTACAGTTGCAGCCAGCTTAGCGGTCTTGATATGCGGACGCCATCGATTGGAATCGTCCCCCGCCATGTGGACCGCGGCTCGGATGTTTGCCTCCACCAGATCGGGATAGATCAGCAGAGCCGGAGTGAGGATGCTATCCACATCTTCGAGTGCGTAGCTTTCGAGCGTCAGGTTCAGCACTTCAACCTTGTACCCGGCGCTCTTTGCCGGTCCAGAAGCTCTCGCGCAGCTCGCGCTTCAAAATTTTGCCGGTGCCGGTTTTCGGCAGCGGCCCTTCGACAAACTGCACCACCTGCGGTATCTTGAACTTCGCCAAGCGCGTCTGCAGGAATCTAACGAGCTGATCGTTCGTGAGCTCCTGATCGGGCTTCAACACCACGATCGCCGCGGGTACCTCGCCCCATTTGTTGTCGGGCGCCGGAACCACCGCGCATTCGAGAACCGCCGGATGCGCAAAAATCGCTTTCTCGACTTCGATGGATGAAATATTTTCGCCGCCGCTGATGATGATGTCTTTCTTGCGGTCGACGATGTGGATGTAATTCTCCGCGTCCCAGACGGCCATATCGCCGGTGGAGAGCCAACCATTTCGGATGGTGTTGCTGGTGGCCTCGGGCTCCTTGTAGTAACCCTCCATGACGTTGTCGCCGCGGACAACCACTTCGCCAACCGTTTCCATGTCGCGCGGCACGTCTTGGCCGCTGGGATTCACCACGCGAACCTCGTTGCCCAGAATCGGCCAGCCGGCCATCGCCATGTGGCAGATGCGGTCTTCTTCGCTCGCATAGTGGACAGTGCTTTTGGGCCGCGCATCAGTCGCCACGGGACACGTCTCCGTCATTCCATAGCCGGCCATCACGGCACACTTGAATGCTTGCTCCATGCGCGCGATCAACTCGGGCGAGGAGGCCGCGCCGCCGATGTGAATCTCCTGCATGCTGGAGGTATCGAACTTCCCAAGCTCGGAGCAATTCAATAGCGCGTTCGCCATCACGGGAACCACGGACATGCCGGTCGCGCGCTCTTCTTCAATCAACCTCAGCACGTTTGCCGGTTCGAACCGGCGCACCATCACCTGTTTGATGCCGTTCATGGTGGCGGTCTGGGGACGTCCCCAGCCATTCGCATGAAACAGCGGAATCGTGTGCAGCTCCACAAACCGGTCGTTTTGGGTGATGCTGCCAGTTATTCCCAGAGCGTGCAGATAAATCGAGCGATGCGAAAGCATGACGCCCTTGGGGGTGCCGGTGCTGCCGCTGGTATAGAAGATCTCGGCGATTTCATTCTCATCAAACGACAGGAGGTCAGGACGGTCAATGCGCCCGTGCGACAGCAGTTCTTCGTAGGTCAGATCGGCTGGCGGGACTGCGTCGCCAATGGCGACGTAGCGCTCAATGGCGGGGCACGCCTTACGAAACGCGCCCAGGCAGGGAGCGAAATCGTTCTCGAACACCAACACGCGGGCTCCAGAGTGATTCAGAATCTGAATCAATTCGGGCGGCGATAGACGGACGTTCAGGGGCATTACGATCGCGCGGATAAGCGGCGCGGAGTAGTAGCCTTCGAGAAGCTGTTCGTTGTTGAAGCTGAGATAAGCGACCCGGTCGCCGGGGCGAATGCCTTCCGCGAGAAGCCCTGCCGCGGCGCGCTCGACCCTTTCGCCAAACTGCGTGTAGGTGTAGCGGCGTGGACCGGAAACCACTCCTACTTTGTTGCCGTAGAGGTCAACAGCTCGATACAGGCAACGAACCGGCGTCAGCGGGATGTTCATATAACGTAGCGTTCTCGCGCGATGAGCCTGTTGGCGACCTTGCGCCTCAGGGCGACCGCGTCCACTGGATCATAGGCTGCAAAGCGTCGCAGAATCTGCATGGTTTTGCGCAGGAAATCGCCTTCGACACATGCGCCAGCCACGTTGCGGGCTGAGAGTTCGACTCGCGCCATGGCGTCGCGAAGGAATACGGCGCACATATCGGCAGCGGCCGCTGCTTTTGCGGAGCCGGCCAACTTGCGTGATCGCAACAGGCTCGATTCCATAGCGAAAACTTCCATGATGATGTCGGCGATGTTCATGAGCAGCTCCTGCTGATGTTCCAGTTCTGTGCCGTGCTTCTGATAAGCGATCGCCAGCGCCAGAAGCGCGATTTTCTTTGCATTCGCCACCAGCCGCTGCTCCTGATCCGCGCTGTCCGCAGGAACTGAGCCGCCGAAAATCTCTCCCATGAGGGCCTGCGCCACCGGTACCAATGCTAACTGGCCTCGCGCCGCACGCTTCAAGAGCATGCCCGTGATGAGCAGCCGGTTGATCTCATTGGTTCCTTCGAAAATCCGGTTGATCCTGGAATCGCGATAAGCGCGCTCGATGGCGTAATCCTGGTGAAAACCGTAGCCACCATGAATCTGCACGCCCTCGTCCACTGCAAAATCGAGGACTTCCGAGCCGTAGACTTTTATGATCGAGCATTCGGCTGCAAACTCTTCGACAGCCTTCAACATAGTTTGCGAGGCGCCCGGGTGCTCCCACGAAAATCCCTCGAGCTGGCCTTGAATGAGCCCTACGACCCGCCACGCCATCGATTCGGCGGCGTAGATCCGGATCGCCATCTCGGCGAGCTTGTGTTGAATGGCGCCGAACTCCGCGATCGGTGAGCCAAACGCTTTGCGCTGCTTGGCGTATTTGATGCTGAGGCTGAGAGCGTCCTTCGCTCCGCCCACGCAGAGAGCGCCCAGTTTGAGGCGGCCGACATTCAATATGTTGAAAGCGATGATATGCCCGCGGCCGATTTCCCCCAGCACGTTCTCAACCGGAACCGGCACGTTCTCGAAAAACACGGCGGTTGTCGAGGTGCCCTTGATGCCCATCTTCTTTTCTTCAGCGCCGCTGGTGACGCCCGGAAACCTGCGCTCCACCAGAAACGCCGTGAACTTTTCGCCGTCCACCTTGGCGAAGACGGTAAATAGATCCGCTGCGCCGCCATTGGTAATCCACATCTTCTGCCCGTTCAAGATGTAGTGCTTGCCGTCGGGGCTGAGATCCGCGCGACTGCGTGCCGCGAGCGCATCGGAGCCGGCATGCGGCTCAGTCAGCGCGTAGGCTGCAAGCAGCTCCACTCGCGCCAATCGCGGAAGATACTTTTGCTTCTGTTCTTCGGTGCCGAAATAGAGAATCGGAAGAGTGCCGATGCCGGTATGGGCGCCATGCCAGCCCGCATACGACCCGTCACGTCCCAGGCGCTCCGCAGCGATGAGCGCAGAGGCGAGATCCAGCTCCATGCCGCCGAATTTTTCCGGAATCGAGATGGCGGTCAGCCCCAGCTCCGCCGATTTGCGCAACACTCGCAGAGCGACTCCAGGCTCATGATGAAGAATGGCTTCGAGATTCGGTTTCACCTCCTGCTCATAGAATTCGTCCGCTGTTCGCGCAATCGCCAGATGCTCTTCGGTCAGATCTTCCGCGGTGAAGATATCCTGGGGGTCGCTGTCTTCGATAAGAAAGGCGCCACCCTTCGTCTTCGGGAGCACTGCTCCTGCAGTCGCCATCGCCTAACCTCCTGTGCCGGCTAAATCCGGCGGCTCCTGTAGCACCGCGCTGAGTTTCGCACGCAGATCGCCGGGGATCGGCACCGAACGCAGCGTCTTGCGGTCCGCGCAGACGATCACCACTGCGCCTTTGGCAGCCAATTCGTTCGCCTTGAATGTCTGGAACTCGAACCGAATCGAAGAATTTCCGAGCTTTGTCAAGGATACTTCAATGGTAATCAGATCATCGTGGCCGATGACGCGCAGGAAGTCGCATTCGACGTGCACGCGTGGAAGATTGTAGCCGCGTGAGGCATCGTAGCTGACGCCGAGAGTGCGAAGGAACTCGATTTCGGCTGATTCGAAGTAACGGAACATCGCGGTGTAATGGATTCGGCCGCTGGCGTCGGTATCGATGAAGCGAATGCGCGTTTGGAAGCGGAAGGGCTCACGCTGGGGCATTTCTCTACGATGTCACGGCGGAACGTCGGTGCGGGCGCAGTTGGAGTGCGAGCGGAACTGCTTAGGGAAGGGTTAGGCGGCTTTTTGGGGCTGCTTGAGGCGCGCCGGAGCGAGCGGAGCACCGGTAACCTCGAATGAAAGCTCGCAATTGAGCAGTTCCTGGTGGTTGAGCTTGGCTTCGGCTAATAGCATGTCGAGTTTGTGATGGTCTTGCTTCCGTTTTTCGGCGGCTTCGCGCCGCGATTCTTGAGCTTTCTTGTGCTGCTGCGATTCGAAGCCAATTTCCGCCTTCCGCTTTTCGGCTTTGAGCTTTAGCAGGTCGGCGAGGCAGCGGTGGAAGGCACGGTCGTTGGTGGTTTGGTAGCGGATAAAGAGCGCGAGATGCTTTTCCTGCTGTTCGAGGGTTAGTTCTTCGTTTGACTGCGCACAACGGGCAGCAGACGCCCTGTGCGCTCGGTCCGTGCAGCACTGATCTTGCAGATAGAGGGCGCGTTTGCTGAGCCAGTACGATTGCGCCATCTTCTGGACGAGCAGGGTTTCGGTGAGGGTCGAGGGCTGGTGCTCGGCGCGGAGGCCGCAGAGAAGCGCGTCGAACTCGTCCTGATCTTCGAAATCGAGGACGGTGAATGAATTGCCGGTGAGGCCGTGGCGGAAATTGTTCAGGCAGGACGCGGCTTTCCCGGCTTCGGTGTTGGGACCTGTGCTGTGCTGCGCGTTTTCTTGATTGGCGCGGACTTGGGCTTCGGTGGACATAGAGAGATTGCTCCTTTGTGCGCAGGATGCAATGAAGGCGTGCGGCGCGGGGCGGGGAGGAGAGGGTAAGTGGCTGGAACTGAGTAAGATATAGTTCCGGGCTAGTTTGTCATCGCCTGCTACTCGACCTTCACTGTCGTGGTCAGCTTGATATCGCTCGACGAGCTGCCGACCATCAGGCTGACGGGCTCGGCTTCGACCTTGAATGCGCCTGATTTTTCGTCCCAATATGCGAGCGCGGAGGCTTTCAGCGGAATCTTGACTGTCCGGGTCTCGCCGGCTTTGATTGTGACGCGCCGGAATCCTTTCAGCTCTTCCCGTGGACGCTCCACTTTCGAATGCAGGTGTTTTACATAGAGCTGTACTACTTCGTCGCCGGTTCGATTTCCTGTGTTACTTACGTCCACATCGAGGGAGACGGTCCCGTTTGTTGGCAACTTCGCGGAACTGGTTTTCAAGTTTGAATATTGAAATGTCGTGTAACTCAAACCGTAGCCAAACGGGTAGAGCGGGTCGCCTTTGAAATACATATACGTGCGGCCATCGCGTATATTGTAATCCATCATGGGCGGCAACTGATCGAGCGATCTCGGCCAGGTTGTTACTAAGTGGCCGCCGGGATTGTATTCGCCAAAGAGCACTTTTGCGAGAGCAGTCCCTTCGTCCTGTGAGGCGTGAGCCATATGCAGGATTGCAGGAAGATGATCCTGCGACCAGTTAATAGCGAAGGGGAAGCTGGAGACCAGGATCAGGATCGTTTTCGGGTTAACTGTGAAGACTTGCTTCGCCAGTTGCTCCTGAGCCAAGGTAATGCTTTCGCGATCGCGCCCTTCGCGGCCATCGCTCGGCACGGTGCAGGGCAGGGTATCGCCGCCATCGAACGTATTGTGCACCCAATCGTGCGCCATATCGGGACCACAGGTGGGATCGTTGCCAATCACAACCACTGCGACATCCGAGGATCGAGCTGCGCTGACGGCCGCATTACCGAGTTCATCGGCAGCATAGTTTATTTTGACGTTTGGACCAACTTCCTCTTTAATCGCTTCGAGCGGCGTAACGGTATAGGGCCGAGTGCCTCCATACCAATCCCAATGCACCGAGTCGGCGAGCGGACCAATCACGGCGATGGACTTGAGCGAGTCTTTCTTCAGGGGCAAAAAGTGATTCTCATTCTTCAGCAGCACCACGGATTCCAGCGCCATCTTTCGAGAGACTGCCTTGTCCTGTTCCGTGTTCCACGGCTCGGGTGAGTCTTTGATTTTCGAATAAGGCACCATTTCAGGCGGATCCAGCAACCCGAGACGAATGGCGATCCGGAACTTATAGCGCAGGAGAGAATCAATCGCCGGTTCGGTTATCGATCCATCTTTCAAGGCGGCCTTCGTTTCGTCCTTATATCGATCAAGAAATTGATTGATACCTGCTTTGAGGCACGCCACTACGGCGGCCTTTTGATCAGGAAAAAGCTTTCGCGGCTCGACGAGCAGTCTCACGGCGCCGCCATCGCTCGATAACACGTCGACGCCCCATAAGTCCCGAACAATGCTTTTGAGAATGGGATTGATGACCATCGGCGTGCCGTTCCAGGCGTTGTAAGATGCCATTACCGCTTTGGCGCCGCCTTCGAGGAAGCCCATGCGAAACGGCACCGAGTAATATTCCCAAAACAAGCGTTCATCGAAGTTTGAAGAGGAACTAGAGCGGTAATTTTCGTTGCTGTTCGCGAGGAAGTGCTTCAACAGGGCGGCGGCTTGCCAATATTTGGGATCGTCACCCTGGAGTCCCTTGATAAAGGCGACCGCCATGGTCCCATTGAAGAACGGATCTTCTCCGTACACTTCTTCGCTGCGGCCCCAACGCGGGTCACGAGCGAGATCCGACTGAGGACCCCACAACATCAAGATTTGGCGGTGATACTTTTCGGTCTGGGTAATGAAGCGCGCTTCATAGCCTTCCACGCCGCCGACTTGACGAACCAGATCGGGGTCCCAGGATTCGCCCATGCCCGGAGGCTGAGGGAATTGCGTGGTGGGAATGGGCGCAAGCTTCGTCTGATTGGCTCCGCGCTGCACAACGCCGTGAATTCCTTCCGAAGATCCGATGTTGGGGACGCCGAGCCGAGGCACTCCCGTTCGCGTTCCGAGGCAATCGATTTTTTCGTCGATGGTCATGAGGGAAAGGAGATTGTCGATCCTTTTTTCCATTGGCAGGCTGGGGTCTTTGAACGGATATGGAGCCTGCTGCGCGAATGACCAGGCGAAGCCCAGGACTAAGAAGGTGACGATACGTGCTAACTGCACCGCATAAAGGCTATCACGCTATGTCTGTGATCAGGGGGGCAGGAGAGGCCGCCAGACGGCCCTCAGTTTCGAGAGCCTCGCGCGCCGAAGGCCGGGAAAACGCTACTCAGTTTCAATTAGTTAATAAAGAATTTTTCAGCCGCTCCAAATTTTCGCTGTTCGCACCCCGGTGCGAAGTGGCATACTGTAACGTAGCCCTCGCCCTCAGGAGTAGTTCCTCATGATGTACGCAGTGATTGTATTGACAGCCATCACCGCCTTCGTGGCTGGCTGGTTAAGTTGCGATATAGCGCAGGGCTGGCGTACACGCAAGAGAGGTCATTGATTCTGCCAAGGCGTTACGCGGCAATGCCTTCCCAGAGGACTCGCAGGTTCGAGCGCCTCGCGCAAAACGGCACGGACTACGGTAGATCGCGCACAACGCCACAAACCGGCTGTGCGCTTACGTGCCCCGCCCAAGGTTCAGCGAGCTTTCTTGCTGACTGGTGGCGCGGATACACGCCCTTTGCGCTCTTTCCATAGCTTTTCCCAATTCCAGATCCCGTACGCTACTTCCTTGGGCAATGGGAATCCGAGCTGATGCGCGAGCATGCACACCTGGCCGCGATGGTGGGCTTCGTGAGATAGCATGTAGCACAGCATTTCCGGGCCAACCGGCCAAGGCGGAGCCCAGCCGTCTCTACGAAACTTCTTGACGAGGCCGCCACGGCCGCCGAGCGCTTCGGCGAGCATCTCGGTACAGCGAGCGGCACTCTCGGCCAATCCCGCGCGGGCCTGCTGCGGCGTGCAGTGCACGCGGTTGAGTTGTGGCGGAACCTTCAGGTGCGGAGCTGTCAGCCTGACCCACTTGGAGCGCACATTGTGCATATGTGTGAAGATCGCGGCAATGGTGCGGGTTTTGGCGGGCGGTTTGGCTCTCCAGGCGGCGGGGTCCAGATGTTCGATAAGAATCTGGTTGATGCGATCATTGGCGGCGAAGATCCGGACTGCGGCTGGGGCGAGTTGAGTATGAGGCACGTAGTTAGGTTAACCACGGCCAATGATCACTTGGTAGCGGATGAGTCGGACAGCATCATCAGATGTGGCACGCGCCCAAACATGATACCGGTTTCCACCTCGACGGGTTTTCCATCTTGGAGGTACGGCTTGAACTTCCAATGGGCCAGGGCCTCGGTGATGGCCTTTGACTGATCGGGAAATGCGCTGAGGAAGTGAATGTACCGAACCTTGCCTTCCTTGTCGATGATGATCCGGAGCGGAACAGGATTGAATTTGTGCTCGACGAAGACTGGATCGACCCGCTCCATCACGTTTTCCGCGCTTGCGTAGTTCCTGATGCACACGGGGGCTTCGGCTCCGTATGCGCCCGTTCCGGGATTAGCTTCGGCCAGAAAATTCAGCTTGTTCATTTCCAGGACCAGGCTCTCCAACGCTTTGGGATCCCGGCTCATTAGGACAAATTCCAACGTGTGGCAGCGAATTTCGGTGGCCAGGACACGCCAGTGCAGTTGGGTTGACGGGGACCAATAGGCAAACGTGGTAAAGGATTGGCCAGCGATCTTGGTCGCTGTAGGCGCCAGCTCGAGTTTGTAATCGGCTTGTAAATGGCTCTTCGTGTAGTTGATGAGTTCCGACGCGTGGGCGACGAGCGCGGGCATGAAGAACATGTCCTGGGCGGTGATCAGCATGCTTGCGCGGGATCCTTTGAATGCGTTAGACGATTTCAGCAGAGTAAGGATGTAGCTCCCGCTATCGGAGGGAGGCGGCCCAGCGGATTTTTGAAGCCAATCCGCGGGCAACGCGTAAGAGAGGCCAAAATATCGATTCGTGTAGACGCCGTTGGCGATGCCTCCGCCTTCTGGTACGGGAGTTACGGAATCGCTTGCGCTCGGCCAGGCACCCTTTACCAGTAAGGCGTTTTGGCCCCAGGATGGAAGCGATGCGGATACAACAAGAACAGCCAGAATACGTAAAAAGGCAGTCATATTTGTCGTTCGAGTCCGCGCATGACAGGCAGCATTTCGATAACTGGGGGACATTCGCTGAAAGAGCGGGCTTGCCACAGCGGGGGCTGCAGCAAGCCCATGGAGGCAAGCAGTCTTGAGTTGATGCGCCAAATTCCGAGACAAAAAACTAGAGCGAACGCAGGAAGTTCAGGACATCCTGCTGAGTGACTTGGTTGCTGCCGTTTGAATTTGTCGGCGGCAGGTTTTCGAAGGCTTCCTCGGACATACAAGCTTCCGAGGCCGGAGTAGCACCCGAGCCACCGTTGTTTGGATCGCTGACTATTACCGGCAGGCAGTGATCCATGATGGCGGTGAGCAGGTCGGAGGCGCGGCCATCGTGCAAGAAGAAAACTCGCTGGCCGATGCCCCACAGAGGCGCGCTGCGGAACTGGTCCCCGCCGGCGCTACCCTGCATGACGTTATCCGCCAGGCCGCCCATGTGGTGGATTTCCAGGTCGGAGAACAGGTTGGCTGGTTTACTGCTGAGATCCTCGTTGAACGAGGAAGGGTCGGTAGTGAGCGACGGGGTATGGCAGACCGCGCACCCGACTGAGCCGAAGCCCGATGCGCCGCGGGCGATGGAGGCGGCCGACACCGTGGTGGTGGCGGTGCTATAACCGTTCGGCTGCGCGACGGGCTGGGCCAGGAAGCGCATGAACATGGCGAACATCACGATATCGCTGGGAATAGAAGCGTTGGTAGCGAACTGGTTCGAGCCTTTGGTGGCGGTGAAATTCGTAGTGTCTTCCGGATATCCTGATCCGGCAAGATTTAAGCAGGTGGGCGGCAGGCCGAGAAAGAAGTGCTCCTCATCCGGATTGGGCCGTTCGTTTTGAAAAAGCTCATTGGAGATGCCCATCTCGACGTTGTAGGCCTCGCCGGAGAACAATAGACCCGATTTGTTTTGCGCCTTCCAGCCGAAACGAGCGATGGTGCCGTCGTTGCCGTTGTAGTTGAAGGTGCCGCTCACGCCAAAAGCGTTGCCGGCCTGCGCGCTGTGATTGTTGATGAGCGTGTCCTCGCCGAGGTTTTCGATGAAGCCCAAGCCAAAAACGGGCGTTGGAATCCTGAAGATAATGTCGCCGAGGTTGATGGCTTGATTGAAGTTGGGCTGCGCGAGTTCACAGTTTCCGGCATCGGGCCGCCCCGCGACGGTGAACAGGTCATGAACGCCGCCGTCCATAGTCTTGGTTACCGCCCCGTTGGAGATGAAGAAGGGGAAGCGAGCTTCCAGCACCGGACCGTTCACCATCACAAAAGATGGAATGGTGTTGTTCACCACGATGCCGTTCTTGATTACCTGGCTTTGGGGATTCACACCGACATAGGGATAAGCGTTGATATTGGGGCTACTCCCGCCTACGGCCGGTTGCGCGTGGCAGGCAGAGCACTGGTTAAGGTTGAAGCGCGGTCCGAGACCATTGTTGGCGCCGCCGGAAACATCCTCCGCAATCTCAAACCGCCCTTGGCCGTTGTCAAAGAATTCAGTTGCGCCGGGGGTGGCCGACAAATCCGGGAGAGGTCCTCCGGCATTTATTCCGGTGCTGGTACGGACACCGGGGTCGGTCTGAGCAAGCGCCGGTCCGATAATCAACAACGCCGTCGCGAAAATCGCAGCGTCTTTCAGCATACTCGTCAGGATTCTGCTTGCATGGAACAGAATTTCTGCGTTCGCGCATGCTGTACTGGAACTGCAAAGTGCGGAGCGGCGGCCGCTAGATTCTGCCGACACACGTTGCCGCGAGTCCATTTTCATCACACCCCCCACGAGTTCTAGTGGTGATCTATTAGACCCGTGGAAGTGTTACAGGATCATTACAATTCGGTTAATATTCGGTTACTCTGCCAAAATGTTACGCATTACGATTAATAGGCAGCTATTTTTTAATTGGCCTTAGCGGCAATAGAGAAAAAGCAGGATTTCAAGCTGGGGCTGTAATCGTCCCGGTCGCACTGAGGTGGCAGCTTCGATAGTCTTGGGGCGGCAAGGCGAGGCCCGTGCGGGGCGCATGTCATGGCGGCCAGAAACCCCGCGCGGTATGCTAGCGGTCGAGACCGGCAGTGACTTCATCTCAGCCGATCTGATAGAGTAGCGAAGCGGTCGATGTTGGGGCGCAACCCGAAAACGTCGCGCCTATTATATGGCCTTGCGGCAAAGCCGGAACATGGAGAGAGAGCAACTGACATTGGACTCGACACTGCAGAGCGTCGATGAGGCGGAAGCGATCGCCATGCGGGAGGCGCAGAAAGCCGGCTTTGAGGAGGACGAGCAGCAGCAGATCGGCATGGCCGTTCGCGAGTGCATGGTCAACGCTGTGGTGCATGGTAACCGCTACAACAAGAAGAAGAAGGTGCACCTTGATCTGGAGCCTTCGAGCACTGGCTTGACAGTGGTGATTGGCGACGAAGGGGAAGGCTTCGATATTAATGCGTTGCCCGATCCTCTGTCGCCGGATAATCTGTTGCGCCAATCCGGACGAGGTCTCTTGCTGGTGCGTGCTTTTATGGACGACTTCCAGGTTCAGCCGCGGCAGGGCGGGGGGACAGAGGTTCGTCTGCAAAAAAACTTGGCGAGGTAGAATTTCGTTTTCTTCTATCCGATCCACCATGAGGAGGCAGAAGTGAGTGTTAAATTGACATCCCGCCAGGTTGGCGATGTCACGGTTATCGACGCGGCTGGACGCATTACCTTAGGTGAGGGCGCCAGCGCCTTCCGCGATACGATCCGTGATTTTGCCGCCAAAGGAAACAAGAAGCTCTTGCTCAATCTGAGCGAGGTTTCCTACATCGACAGCTCGGGGATCGGCGAAATGGTCTCGGGATTCACCACGGTCACCAATAACGGCGGCCAGTTGAAGCTGATGGGGCTTTCGAAACGCATCAAGGATCTGCTGCAGATCACCAAACTGTACACGGTTTTCGACGTATACGACGACGAGGCGCAGGCGGTTCGCAGCTTCTCCTGATCTACCGGCGGGCGCCCTGTGGGGTTTCGTCCTTAGCGCCTCATGGACGTGGATGACGGGTGGTAGACACGCCGGTGCTGATTGCTTAGAGTAAGCTCCTTAACCGTTTAGGCCCTGGTACTAGTAGAACGAGCTGCGAAATGAGATAAGTGCTTTCGAACGGGCACTCTATCAGCACAAACGTGTCTACGTCAACTTCGCTACACCCCATCCCGGTGCCTGCACCGCAAACCGTAGCTGTGCCTTCGGTTCAAGAGCTTCCAGTCGAAGTACTGCTGGCTGACGAGCTCACGCTGGTCCGCGAGGGACTCGCCGCGCTCTGCAACTCGATCCCCGGTTTCCGGGTCGTGTCGCAAGTGGGCACCGCCGGCGCCGCCTTTGCGGAGATTCGGCGGCTGGAGCCTGCGGTCGCACTGCTGGACCTTGGCCTGTCGGATCTGGCCGCGACGGAGGTAATCCGGCGTGTTCGCGAACTGGGGCTGCGCACGCGCTGCGCCGTGTTTTCTATCCGCAAGGACCGGAAGACGGTGCTGGAAGTGCTCCGCACGGGCGCTTGTGGATTTCTGCTGAAGAGCTCGACCGCCGAACAGATGGCGGATGCTCTGGGGCAGTTTACGCAGGGCGGCATCTACGTCTCACCGCAGATTGAGGTGATGTCGTTGTTTGGCGACACGGGCGGACGCAATCAAGGCGAGGATCCGCTGGAGTCGCTGAGTAGCCGCGAGTTTCAGGTCTTTTCGCTGCTGGTCGAGGGCATCCGCGCCAAGGAAATTGCAGCGCGCTTGTCGCTCAGCCCCAAAACCGTCGATACCTACCGCTCCAGCCTGATGCGGAAACTGGACATCCACGATGTCGCGGGCCTGGTGAAGTTCGCCATCAAGCGCGATCTGGCGGATCTACCCGCGTAAGTAGCAGACTAAGTTGCACCTGCAATCAGCGCTGTCGAGGTAAGGCATCCGGGTAAGAGGTAAAGTCCCACGACGCACAGCCATCGCCTGAATCGATTCCAAGCGACTTAGTGATCTCTTAGTCGCTCTCGTCACGAGTTCCGGCTAATTCGCAAACCTTTCGCGAACTTTTCTCTTGAACAATCCCCATTAACGATTTATACTCCTACCGCCGCGGGGCGTTTGGGCGTACTTTCCCATGCGCTTCAAACAGCGGCGAACATCGCAACCATCATAGTTGCGTGTTTGCTTGTAAGTATGGTGAGAAAGCAGGTGAGCAAATTGATCTCCAAATGTCTTAGACACCCGCGTTCGAGTGCCTTCCACGCGACTTGCATCGTGTTCGGCCTCGTGGGTACCCTTCACGCTCAGCAGACAGGCGAGAAACTTGTCAGGGTAAACGACATAGAGCAGATTACGGATGCTGTGCTGATATCCAATGTTGCGGTTGCCGGTAAGACGGTGGAGTGCGGGCTGTTTATCAAACCCACGGTCGTACAGCCTGTTGCCCCGTTTCCGGCTGGCAGCGATTGGCTTCAGCAGATGACCATTTCGCTCATCAACCGGACTAACAAAACTATCGCGTTTGGCGATATACTTGTGCATTTCTTGGATACTGGAGACTGCCGGTCTGCGCCTTGCGTCGGGGCATCGCTCACACTCGGCCAAATGCCTGCCATCAATGCCTATGAGGGAAGGACAGGTCGACCCCTTAGGCCCGAGCACCCCGAAAGACCACCCCTCGATTGGAAACCTGAGCAAACGATTGTGGTTCATGTGAGCGATTACATGGACGAGATTGAGCGAAATCTGGCGGACTTCATGCCTGTAACAGCCGTAACGAAGGTGAACGTCTATCGCGGTCCTTTCTACTTTGATGACGGAATGCAATGGAATCTCGGAAGGTATGCTGTTCCAGATCCGGAGCATCACGGAAAGTTCAAAGAGCTTCCCGCCGATTACTTCCCCGGAAGAAGAGGAAACAACTGGCCTCCCGGATACGAGCAATGAGGAAGGGCGCCAGACTCGGAATTAGTCGTGGCTGAGTGACTGCGTCGGGATAATAGACCCCTCAATCCGGTTGATTACAGATAAGGTCACTGAAACCGATAGATCCCTCCGCCGGAATTGATGCCCCAGACCACGGCATCCGACCCGATCGCGATCGTCACCAGCGCACCCGGTATGTTTACCCAACTTTGGGTCTGCGAACTGAACCGGTATACCTGTTGGCCCGAATTGATACCCCACACCGTGCCGTCGAAGGCTACTGCAATGTGTGTCAACGCGCCCGGAATTAAATCGAAGGCCGAAGTTTGTGTGTTGAAACGATAGATGCCACCGTTCGGATCGAGACCCCATACGTTTCCGCTCGAACCGACCGAGATCTGCGACAAGCTGCCAGCGACTGACGTCCAGCTTTGTGTCGTCGTATTGAAGTGCTGTACGCCGTTCGGGCCTACGCCCCACGCATCGCCGTCCGCGCCGACCGAAATTTGCGAGAGCGTGCCGGGAATCAGATCCCAGTTCTGGGTCGACGAATCGAATCGGTAGATCTGCCCCTGTGTGTTAAGTCCCCACGCGTCGCCGGTATCCGCCACGGCGATCTGCGATAAGCTGCCGGGAAGCAGATCGAATTGTTGGGTGGACGCGTTGAATCGAAAAACTCCGCCCGCGCCGTTCACGCCCCAAACCGAGCCGTTCGCCGCCACCGCAATTTGAGACAGGTCTCCAGGCAGCAAAATCCAGCCTTGAGTAAGAGCATTGAAGGTATATATCTGCTGGCTGGCATTGATGCCCCAGACGTCGCCATCGGAGGAGACCGCGATTTGCTCCAGCGTGCCCGGCAACTGGTGCCAGCTTTGCGAGGCTTGATTGGCTTGTACCAATTGATAGCTCTTGTTTGAATAGTCGACGCCCCAAAGGGAACCGTCCGCGCTTGCCGAGATAGAGCGCAGAATTGAATCGACTTCGCTCCAAGTGTTATTGCCGGAATTGAATTTGAAAAGAGCGCTCTCCGGGTTTAGTCCCCAAACATTACTGCCGGAACCTACCGAAATCGCTTTCAAAGTGCCCGGGGTCTGGTACCAACCCTGCGTCAGGCGATCGAAATGATAGATATTACCCAGGTAATTTATTCCCCAGACGTCGCCGTCGGCGCCGACAGAAATCTGGGCCAGAGTGCCAGCGACATAGTCGAAGGCTTGGGTGCCAGGATTGAAGCGATAGATCTGCTCGGAAGGATTCAGCCCCCATACAGCACCGTCGAAGCCGACTGCAATCTGGCTCAGAACGCCGGCTACCTGATTGAAGCTCTGAGTTTGGGAATTGAACGTGTAAATGGAGCCGGCGGAGTTCACACCCCATGCCGCGCCATCTGAACCAACCGCAATCTGCGACAGATTGCCGGGAACCCGGCTCCATGTATTCGACGCGGAATCGAATCGGTAGACGTCGCCGACCGAGTTCAATCCCCAGATGGCTCCGCTGGAGCCCACGGCGACTTGCGAAAGGATCTGCGAGCCTGATGTCCAGCTATTGTTTTGCGAATCGTATGAATAAGCCTCGCCGTTAACATTTAGACCCGAAACCGTGCCATCCGCTCCAACTGAGACCTGTTGAGCGCCACCCGGCATTTGAGCCGACAGAGCGGGGGTGTAACTGGACCACTCGCGCAGAAGATTATATGCGTCGACCGAGCCCAAGCCCGTGACTAAGTCATAACCAACTCCCGCTGAGTACCCCATTCTGCCGGCCGCGGGGCAATCCGGGGAGCCTGACTGGCAGGGAACGATGTTACTGCCGCCAGTTACATCGTGAAACGCATCCGTGGATATGGATGCCAGCGCATATAGAGTTGGGTTGATGTTGCCTTGCCGTTTGCCGGTCTGCTGATTCAGAAGCGCAACCACGGCGGCGAAACTGGGAGCAGCCGCCGAGGTGCCTCCGATCACGTTGAGATCCTCATTCGCCATGCGGAAACCGTTTACGCAACTGCCGGCCGAGCAAATCAGAAATCCATCATGATCCGGCGACGCTGCGAATGCCAGATCCGGAACATCACGCGCGCTGTCGTAAGGAACGCCAGTGCCGGTCTGCCAAGTGGGCTTGGTGAACACGGTGCTTCTGCCGCCGCCGCTGGCGGACAATTCGTTGTCTGCGGCGGTATCGTTCCAGGCGATCTCGGGAATGTAGGAAAGCGCCGATCCGCTATTTGCATCGTTGGTCGAGCTCCAGTATGTTCCAGAGCCTTCGCTGAACTCGGTTCCTCCCAAGCCGGTCACGTAAGGAATAGCTGCGGGCACGTCTACAGCCAGTCCTTGGCTGGCGATTGTCGCGTTGGCGTTCTCGCAATCCGCGGCCCCCTGGTCGCCGGACGCCGCCAGGACCGTCATGCCTTGTGCATTGGCCTGTTGAAACAGACTGGTCAGTGTATTGATCTCGGCTGTGCCGAGGTCCTGTTCGCAATCGCCGTAGGTGATGCTGAGCACCGGGGCCAGGTTATTGTCCACTGCATAAGTCGCAGAGCCGAACGCATCCGTCGAGTTCACGAAGATAATAGTTGCGTTCTTTGCGATTCCGCCCGCCCATTCGATATCCAGATCCGATTCGCTTTCGTCACCGGAATTAGTGCCTGGGTCCGTTCCAGTGAGAATCACCTGCGGATTGTTCTGCGGGAGCCCCGCGGCAGAGCGAAATGCCTGAATGTCACTTAACGCAATATCGCTTTGGCCGGGGATGGCAATTTTCACCCCCGTACCATCGATACCGTTGGCATACAGAGGCTTGACGTTATAGATGGTGGCCCAATCGTCAGGGGCCAGGAAGTGATTGCCGCTGATGCTGGACGTAAAGTGGGCCTGGAGGGCGCTTCGGGCCTTTAGGCCACGCGGCTTTGGATGAAAGTCATGCAAGCCCCGAATGCTTGCGACCATCCCTTCCAAGGTGGCAGGGAGGATCGGGTTGGTCGCGTTCGCGTAATGCGTCTGCCCGTTCACCAGATAGCGACGGATTGAGGTCTGGAATGCCGCTTCGGCTTGCGCCGCGGTTCCGGAGAAGCTGATCCAGGTCCGGCTGTGCGCTACTTCGACGTTGGAAAAGCCCAGGGTCTGCAACCAGGTGACGATCTTCTGGATATCGGCCTGATTGACTCCGAACCGGTCGGCATATTGTTCCGGCGTCAGCCACTGATGCCAATGAGCGTTTCCAGGCGTCTGCTGGTCGGCAAGCAACTGCAGCAGGTCGGCCTTCTGCGCCGGGGTCGGGTCGAGATGGAGTGTGATGCGAGGCAACGGGAATCCCGGTTCGACCGCGCCTTGATCCTGCGCCTGGGCGAGTACCGGACGGGTGTTGCCCGCCAGCGCAAATGTCTGAGTGGTTTCAATATTTGCAGGAATCCGGCTCGGCGGCTGGACGGCGAATATCAGCCCTGGGATGGCTAAAAGGATGAAGAACGCGAGTCTCATTCAAGTGTAGGGTGCTAATTGGACTATTTTTATCTAAGTTGATTCTGACGTAAAGGCCAGCTTTGCGGTTGCGGATTCGCTCTGGAAGCGACCCTGGCGCCGCCCGACCCAGGCGCGCGCAACGGAAGTACAATGGTCCGGATTCTTCATGCTGCCCCCTACAATCTTTCGCCTCCGCCACGCGGTCTCGACGGCGTTGTTTTTTCTCCTGCTGGGCTCCTCAGCCGCGGCATATGGCGCTTCCGCCTATGTGCGAGTGAGCCAGGTCGGCTATGAGGCCGGCAATGCGCCATTTCGAGCCTATTTGATGTCAACCGAGCCGGAAACGGGGGCGACGTTCCAGGTGGTCAATTCTAAAGGCGCGACGGTTTATTCGGCCGCGATCGGCGCGTTGCTCGGCGTCTGGAGCCACAGTAAAACTCTGACTTATAACATCTACGCACTCGATTTCGACGTTCACGAATGCGGTAGTTACACAATCTCAGTTTCCGGCTCGGTACGGGCTACGTCTCCGCGGTTTCCGGTGGACGTTCCGGCGGTGCTCTATCCCGGTCTCCTCCTGAATACGAAGTTTTTCTACGAAACCGAGCGCGATGGTCCGAACTATATTTCGAACGCCTTGCGCTCAGCACCCGGACACCTGAACGACAAAAACGCCCACGTGTATAAGACTCCGCCGTTGGATAGCAATGATGAAATCACCACGACCGGACAGCCGTTGACAGCAATCGGGGCAGTCATCGATGCATCCGGCGGGTGGTGGGACGCGGGGGATTACATGAAGTATGTCGAGACCATGAGCTATACCGTGGCGCTGCAGGAAATTGGCATCCGCGATTTTCCGGACCAGATAGGCCCAGGCGCTCCGTTCCATCCTGTGACGCCGCCTGACGCGATTTCCTATGCCGGGAACGCAGCGGGGGCACCATCTTCTTCAAATTTCGAACCGGAGGCCCGCTTCGGAATCGAATTTCTGCTGAAGATGTGGGATGACAAGACCAAGACGCTTTATTATCAAGTTGGCAACAGCCAGGACTGGGATAACTTCGACTTACTAAGCGATTACGATATCTGGCGCTTACCCCAGTATGACGACAATTGGGATGGCTGCGACGCCAGCGCACGTTTTATTTGCCATCGTCCGGTCTTTGTGGCGGGACCGGCTGGATCGCGAATTAGTCCGAACCTGGCGGGGCGACTGGCTGCGGATTTCGCCGTCTGCTACCAATTGAATCGCGACAGTGATCCCGCGCTTGCGAATCGCTGCCTGAAAAACGCGGAGGATATATTCGCGCTGGCGGATACC
Source organism: Bryobacteraceae bacterium (assembly GCA_035502635.1). GTDB lineage: Bacteria > Acidobacteriota > Terriglobia > Bryobacterales > Bryobacteraceae > Bog-105. The sequence continues at coordinate 138,166 of DATJUG010000027.1, read as the reverse complement.
TCGTATGCCGATCCAGCGGCATCGGTGGATAGCGGCACTTGTACGTCCGGCTGCCTGTTGACCATCATTCCGTTCGACGGCTATCCGGAGACTGTTTGGGACGACGATATGGAGCTTGGCGCAACCGAGCTTTATTTTGCGCTTCGATGCGCTGAGGAGTCTCACAATCTACCTGCAGGGTTGGTTCACACCGATCCCATTTACTACCTGAAAAACGCAGCGCAGTTCGCCCAGCAATACGTCAAGAGAATTTACGATACCGGAAATACGGACACATTGAATCTGTACGACGTCAGCGGGCTCGCGCACTTCGAGCTGTATCGCGCGCTGGAAATGGCCGGCAATCCAGGCGGTTTGGCGGTCACTCAATCCGGTATTCGCGCGCAATTTCTAAAGCAGGTTGACGATGCCATTACCCAGGCCGGAACGGATGCGTGGGGTTTCGGGGCTGCTTGGAGCGGCGACACGACATCGCACGGCGCGGGCATTTCGGTTATGGCGAGCGAGGGCCGTTACCTAACCGGATCGCAGAAATACGATATCTATGCGCAGCAATGGATGGCCAATATTTTGGGCGCGAATCCGTGGGGATCGTCTTTCATCGTCGGAGACGGGTCAACGACGTTCCCTAACTGCATCCAGCATCAGGTAGCGAACCTCGCGGGGGCGCTGGACGGCACGTCTGGTGGCACTCCGGTTTTGTGGGGCGCGGCATCGGAAGGCCCCGCTTATGGGGCAACGTCGGGAGTTGTGGACGGCATGATTCTGTGTCCGGCGAATGGCGGCGATTCCTTCAAGATATTCAATGGAAACGATGGAACTTATAATGCTTCCAATCGGGCCGTTTACCGGGATAACATGCAATCTTACAGCACGACTGAGCCTGCAATCGATCTAACTTCCACGTCCTTTCTGATGTGGTCGTGGAGATTAGCCAGCCATCCGAGTTACTGAGACGGCGGAGCTGGCGGCGCAGGCGGGGCCGGGGGCGCAGCCGGGCTTGGAGGCGCTGGTGGATTCACGCCAGCTATCTCAAGTAACTCGACTTCGAAGATCAGCGCCGCTCCGCCTGGGATCGAGGGGCGGCCGCCATCGCCATAGGCGAGGCTGGAAGGACAGACTAACTCCGCCTTACCGCCGACCTTCATCTTTTGCAACCCTTCGGTCCAACACGGAATGACTCCGTTTAGCGCGAATTGCGCCGGTTCGTTGCGGCTGTAAGAGCTGTCGAATTCAGTACCATCCACCAACGTGCCGCGGTAATTGACCTTCACGGTATCCGTGGGCGTCGGGGATGGGCCGGTGCCCGGACGCAGCTCGCGATAGATGAGCCCGGAATCTGTCTTCACCGCGCCCGGTTGTGCTGCCGCCTTGTCGATGTAGGCCTGGGATGCGGCCTTCTCGCGCTCCAGGCCACGCGCAGCGCGAGCACGGGCAAACGGCTGAATTTTCGGGCCCCAGACATTCAATTCAACGGCCGGTTTTCCGGACGCCGCATCCGATATCGCTTTCTCGACGATTGCCAGCTCACTGGGAGATAAGTCGAACTGGCCGAGCGACCGGTAAATAGAAAGCCCAAGCGCATAGACGGTTTTCTCATCGTCTGTCATAGCAGCCGGGGTCATAGCAGCCGGCGCATTCGCATTTTTCGTTGCCGGTGCAGGCTTCGGTTTCGCGGCCTGAGCCCACGCTCCCTGCACAGTTAAGCCAATCGGCAACAGTATGAACAACACTCGCATCTGCTCAGGCTAGCATTCACAGAGGAACACGCGCAAAACGGTCGCGGACGTGCTAGATCGCGCACAACGCCACAAACCGGCTGTGCGCTCGTGCGCCGCGCAAAGGGCCAGCGAGTTCCAATACTGTTTCGCGGCGCGCATCCGCGCCCTTTGCGCTCCCAGCGAGACGCCAATCAATATTGCCAGTTGAGGTTCACCGAACCCGTGCCGCTAGTCGGCACTGTGTATTGGTGGTTGCTGCCGTTCTCCCAGACCACGCTCCCATTCGCCTGGATGTCGATGAATTTGAACTGCACGGTCTGTCCCGCCGGAAGAGAGACATTCAAGAACCAATTGGGATAATTCGGATCGAGCATGGGGCCGATGGCCGTATCGAACGCCGTGCCCCACTGGCCGAGCTCGATCGTGTTGCCAGTTACAAAGATGTAATCTCCGGTATTGGTTGGCGTCGCGTTATTTACCGTAAAAGTTACAGGGATGAGCTTGGCAGTGAGAACAGTGAACTGAATCGTGTTCGCGTTGGTTCCCGAACTGTTTGCGAGTTGCACCTGGTAAACGCCGTTCGCGACGTTCGGAACCGTGAACGTGACTTGCGTGCTGGACCAAGACTTAATGGTCGCGTGAGTTCCATTGAAAGACACGGTGCCGGTGCTTGACCCTAAATTCTGGCCAGCGATAGTTACTGTTACGCCAGGCTGCGCAATCGTTGGGCCGATGGAGCCTACCGCTGGCCCTGTTGTTCCTCCGGCAAGCTGCCAGACAGAGACTGAGTGAGGAGCTAGTGTAAGCGCCGCGGCCGGATTATTGTTGCCGCTACCGGCGCTGACACTCAACCCCACGCCGCCGAGCAAACCGCCGAGATAATCCGAATAGTTGCCGGCCGGCAGGGCCGTGTAGAGCCCGGTGATGGGATAACTGCTCGTATCGTTCTTGTTGATGGCGACCAATACGACGTTGTTATAGAATTGCCGCTCAAAGATATACACGTCGTTGTTCAGCCAACGCTGTTGAGAAGTCCCGTACGGCAGCGCATTATTCGACTGGCGGAGCGCCGATAGCTTGTCGATGAGTTGATACGCCGTCGGGCTGGTGCTGAACGAAGACATCATCAACCGGTTATATGGGTCGCCGCCGCCGCTGGTGTCGTTATGAAGATATTGCTCGTCACCGTAGTAAATGATCGGAATGCCACGGCAGGTAATCAGGAAGGCTGTGGCTTCATTCAACCGGTTCTGGTTGTTGTTCAAGGTTAAGAAGCGAGGAATGTCATGGCTGTCGATGAAGGTTGTTAGATCATTGCTCCAGGTGAAATTAGAGTCTTCCTGGCTTAACGTTGAGTCGATCTCGGAGAAATTGTTGTTACTCGCGAAAACGTCGCGGATGGCTGTATTGAGAGGAAAATCGAGCAGGCTGATGCCACTGTGATTCGCGAACTTATAGGAATCGTGATAGAGCGGGTCCGACGTGTTGCCTTGGTCCCATTCGCCAAAGAAAAAGCTGCCGTTCGACGTAAATACACTGTTGGCAAATGAATATTCCCAGCCCCAGGTAACATCTTTCACGGCGTCGAGCCGGAATGCATCCACCCCATGCTGCACGAACTGTGCAATGGCGGTTTTGAGATAACTATCGATCGTGGAGTTTTCCTGATTCAGGTCCGATAAGTCCTCGAGCTCGTAATACTGGAGTTGATATCGATCGTTATAGTTAGTGATGTCCCCATTGTGATGGAAATAGCCGTTCGGATCGTTATTCCAGGCGGCCATGAACGTGCCGTTGTTATACAACGAGCCATATTCGCCGCCGTTGTCCGGATTCGAGTGATTGGCCGCGAAATCGACCACGACCTTAATATTGTTCGAATGCGCCGCGGAGACCAGGTTGTTGAACGCGGTCCAAGAATTCGAGCTATCTCCGAAATGCTCTTCGATCCGCATAAAATCCTGAGCCCAATAGCCGTGATATCCGACCTGCGGGCTGCTTGGCGAGCCGTAGGCATAGGTGTTGATGTTATCCACGGGCGGCGAGATCCAGATGGCCGTGACGCCCATCCCTTTTAGATAAGACATCTTTTGTTGAATGCCGGCGAGGTCTCCTCCCCAATAGGCGTACCAGTTGGTGTGGGTGGAATCGTAAAGCCCGGAACTTTGAGGAGGGTTGTCATTGGTGGTGTCGCCATCGACGAAACGGTCGGTAACGATCTCATAAATCACCTGCTTCTTGAAATCCTGAGCCGCAAGGGAGGTAACAAGGACAGTGGAAAAGCAAATCAGGGTGGAGAACAGACGGGGTCGCACGCCGGTAATATATCACGAAAAGATTGTAATTAGCCAGGAAATCGCGCTAATTAAGACGGCTTACGGTTCGTAGTAGCCGGAGCGGGCCGTGACCCGCAGCGATGATTCGTGAATCCTCACTCGTACGGGATGAAACTGGCGCGGTTGTTCGGGAATTCCTCGCGGATAGAACCCAAGCAGGTACTGCGTCCGCAACTCCTGCAGTATTTCGGCGAACGCCTGGTCGAGTTGATCGAAACTATCCGGATTGAAGATACGGCCGCCCGTAGAAGCAGCGAGCGTTGCAAGTGCGTGCTCGCCTCCGGTGTTCCGTCCGGCATCGCCTTCAATCGGAACCACAACTACCGGATACAGCACCACATCGGCGCGTTGCGCCGCACCCAACGCATCGTCATAGCGCTTATAACTGGTGGTGTCGCCGCCATCGGTGACCACTACCATGACGTGGCGACCTTCGCGGCCGGCAAGCACGTCGCTAGCCAGATAGATGGCGTCGTAGAGAGACGTGCCGCCTTCGCCGTGCAGCGAATGCAACGCGTGCTCGGCCCGCCGTGCATTGCGCGAAAAATCGGCTTCAAGATTCGTTCGCCAGTTGAAGCTGAACAGCGCGAAGGTGTCTTCGGGGTTTCCGGCGCCGACTAAGGCTGGAATAAACTTCAGCACGGAATCCACTTCATAATGCAGATCGATTTGGGTGCTGCCGCTGGTGTCAACCAGAATCGCAACAGAAAGGGGCAGGGAAGTATTGCGCTCGAAAACCGCGATATCCTGCGGCACACCACTGTCGAAGACCTGAAAATCCCGCTTATTGAGGTTCGTTTGCAGGGCGCCATATTGATCGCGTACCGAGACCAATAACCGGACCAGGTTGACTTTGACTGAAAAAACCGGCGGCTCGCCGGGTGCGCGCTGCGGCTGAGGCGCTTGAGGAACGGACTGCTGCTGTGGAACCGGTTGCGGGGGCGCAGGGTTCAGAGGCTTCCATTGTGCACTCGCGGAAATGCTGAATGCCAGCAGCGCAACGGTGGGCTGCCAAGCAACGGTTCTAGGGCGCAACATGCTTTGAAGATTTCGCGAGCAGCGCCTGATCCCATTCGCCCTCAACCCACGCTGCGCCGTCGGCGAAAAACTCCTTCTTCCAAATGGGCACTTCACGCTTCAGGCGATTGATTCCCTCGAGCGCCGCTTCAAATGCCGGGCGGCGATGAGGAGCGGTCGCAACCACGGCCACGCTCGCCTCGCCAACTTCCAGGCGTCCCAGCCGATGAATCATTCCAATACGCCCGATCGGGAACTGCGCAGCCACCTCGCGTCCGATGCGCGCCATTTGTTCAATCGCGAGCGCTTCGTAGCACTCATATTCCAGGTGTGTAGTGGGCCGCCCTTTGGTGTTGTTGCGCACGGCGCCTTCAAACACCACCACTGCGCCATCCTCGCCGCGCTGCAAAGCGCGGGCGAGCTGCTGCGAATCGATCGGGTGGCGGATGATGGCGAAGACGTGGCCGCTGGGATCATCAATTCTCAGCGCCGTTGAGGATGATTGGTCAGCCGACCCGCCGCTGACCGGCGGCAGAAATGCGATTTCGTCGTTTTCGGCTAAGGCTGTCTCCGGCGTAGCGAACTCCCCATTCTTTGCAAGTAAAATCGACGGACGCCTCTCGCGGAGGGTTTCAAATCGCTGACAATACGCATCAAACAGGGTTGCGAGCGTGGACCCGGGAGGCAGTTCTGTTGATTCTTGCGGAGCGCCTATGATGTCCTTCAGCACTCCAAAAAACAGCACTCGCACACGCATGACCAAATGCTAACAAGGAGTTGGAACGCGCGAGCGGCGAGGTTGCTCGCGTTGCTAAATGCACCCGTGGCCAGCGCTGGCCAGATGATTTCGCGATTCCAATCAGCGGATCTCAATCAGGAGATCACCGCTCTCAAGCCGTTCAACTATTCGGGGCCACATTTCCTGAAAGGCGTTCAGCAGGAACGCTTTTCGACAGTTGCCGAACCGAACCCAGATGAGCCTAGCCGTCGGTGCCTGCAGAACCATGTTTGCGAAATCCTCGTCCTTGGATATCAGAATTGAATCGTTCGTCGACACGTAATTCCAAATCTCTGCGTCAGAAGCATCCCGCAGTCCGACATCAAAGACGTGGATAGCCCGCACGTTGAACTCAGTCTGAATAAAACGAGCCAGCGCAGGCGGCAGTTGGTTATCAACGAGGAAGTTCACGCCGACCGTAGAACGGGGTGATCCGTCTGGCGGGCTGCATACTCGATCGCCGCGAGAATGTCTTCCCGCTCGAGATATGGATAGTCCTGGAGAATCTCGTCGAAGCTGGCGCCAGCGCCCAGCAGTTCAAGAACATCGGTGACGCGGATGCGCATACCGCGAATGCAAGGACGACCGCCACATTGAGCGTCGTTGATCGTGATGCGATTGAGGTGTTCCGAATGCATGGTGTTCCCGACTCTCAGTCTACAGTCGAGGCCCGCCACACCTTGAAAACCACTCGTTGTTGCTACTCAGGTTCGAGGAACAAGTCTTTGAAACGGCGCGGTTGTGACCGAAGATATTGGTTGGGCGCGCGCACGCGTCCGCCCAGCTCCGCCGCAGCGTGCCAAGGCCAGCGCGGATTGTAGAGAATGGCCCGTGCCAGCGCAATCAGATCGGCGTCGCCTGTGCCGACGATCGCCTCCGCCTGTTCAAAGCCGGTGATCTCTCCTACCGCGACGACGGGGATGTTCACCGCAGATTTGACCGCTCGGGCAAGCGGCACCTGATAGCTCGGTCCTAAGGGAATGTTCTGCGCAGGATGGAGGCCGCCACTCGAAACATGGACTGCGTCGCAGCCGCGCTCCTGCAATCTCCGGGCAAAGACGGTCGTCTGCTCGATGTCCCAGCCGCCGTTGACCCAATCGGTGCCCGATACTCGCACCGACACCGGCTTCTCGGGTGGGAAAACATCGCGCACCGCCTGGAAGATCTCGAGCGGAAACCGCATTCTGTTTTCGAGAGAGCCGCCATACTCGTCGTCTCGATGATTGGAGAGCGGCGAGAGGAATTGGTGCATCAGATAGCCGTGAGCGGCATGCAGTTGGATCAGATCGATCTCGAGCCTGGCGGCTCGAGTCGCTGATGCAGCGAAGGCATCGCGCACGCGGCGAAGGCCTGCGTGGTCCAGCGCGGCCGGAGCAACATTCCCGTCGGCGTAAGGGATTGCCGAAGGGCCCACCGTTTGCCACCCGAGCGGATTATCGGGAGCGAACTGACGACCGCCTTTCCACGGCACCTCGGTGGATGCCTTTCGGCCGGCATGAGCCAGTTGAATGCCGACGGCTATATCGGACCAGCGCCGAATGCTCTTGATCGTGTGGCCGATCGCCGCCTCGGTTTCGTCGTTCCATAACCCGACATCCGCGTAAGTGATGCGGCCCTCCGGGAGCACCGCGGTTGCTTCAATTGTTAGTAGCGCCGCTCCCGACAGGGCAAGGTGGCCGAGGTGTATCAGATGCCAATCTGTCATGCAGCCGTTCTCGGCCGAGTATTGGCACATGGGGGCGATGACGATGCGGTTACGCAGATTGAGGTTGCGAACTCGAATGGGTTGAAAGAGAGCAGATGTAGCCACGGTGATATCCAGCAGCGGGGGAGAGGAGCGAACACCTGAATGTTACTTCAACGACCGGGCCGCCGGTTTCGAGCCGAAACACTTGGCGGCCGGCCGCCCTCGCCACTCCTATTGCATGACCATATCACGTCTGACATACTAGATATGGCTAACCCATATGGACAAAAAGGTGGATGTCTGGCAGGGCACGCTCGCTCTTATGGTGCTGAAGACACTTGAAACGCTTGGGCCTTTACACGGATACGGCGTTGCGCGGCGCATCGAGCAGACGAGCGGTAATCTGTTGTCCCTGAACTACGGGACACTCTACCCAGCGCTCTTGAAGCTGGAGCAGGAAGGTTCCATTGCATCCGAATGGGGTGTATCGGAAAATAATCGCCGCGCAAAGTTTTACATGCTGACGCGGGCCGGCCGCAAGCAACTGGAACGCGAAGCTCGCGACTGGGCCCAAGCGACTGCGATTCTGGGACGCTTCTTCAAGCCGAATGAGGATTTGGCATGAGAACGCTGAGAGGGTGGGCCAGCCGGTTCGTAGGCCTATTTAAACAAAGGTATCGGTACAAAGACATGGCCGAGGAATTTGAGAGCCATTTGCAAATGCAAATCGCCGACAATCTCCGCTCCGGCATGACACCAGAGCAGGCCAAACGCGAAGCGGTCCTCAAAGCCGGCGGCCTCGCGGGGGCAACGGAAGCGTATCACGACAGGAGCACCATACCTTTTCTGGAGCACGTTGTTTCGGAATTGCGATTCACGGTCCGGCAATTGGTGAAGCGGCCCGGCTATTCTCTGACGGCCGTGTTTGTGCTTCCAGTTGGAATGACTGCTTCCGCCGCAATCTTCGCGTTCGTGGATGCGGCGCTAATTCAACCCATACCTTACCGCGAGCCGGCGCGCCTGGTCGAACTGGCGGAAACTTCGGACCCGCTTGCCATCGCAAACCTTTCTTATCAGGATTTTAATGATTGGAAGCGCTCTCAAACCGTGTTGGAATTCGTGGATGCCTTTTCCGGAGCCGGTTTCCTAATGAGCACACGGTCTGGGGCTCAGCCCGTCATTGGAGGCCGCGTGAGTGCCGGGTTCTTCCGTACGCTGGGAGTGAGTCCGGTGCTGGGGCGAACCTTTACTAGAAACGAGGACATTCCCGGTAGCCCTCGCGTAGTTCTCCTGAGCTATTCTTTGTGGCAAGACAAGTTCGGGGGCAGCAAAAACATTTTGGGACAAAGGGTTTTATTAAGCGGGAATGCGTATAGCGTCATCGGCGTGCTGCCGCCCACTTTTCATTTCGCCCCTCTCGGTTCAGCCGACCTTTGGACGACTATCAATCCGAAGGATAGTTCGTGTGAACAGCGCCGGAGCTGCCACGATTTATTTGCCGTTGCGCGTCTGAAAGGCGGCGTGTCCCCTCAGCGCGCTTTGTCCAACTTGTCCGCTATTGCCAAGCGGCTCGAACAGCAATATCCCGATTCCAATCGCGGACGCGGCGTTTCCGTCATTCCTTTATCCGAGGCAATCGTAGGCAAGATTCGTCCCGTTCTCCTTGTATTGATGAGCGGTGCAGCTCTTCTTCTGCTCATCGCCTATGTGAACGTCGCCGGTCTTATTCTGGCGCGCTCGGAGGGGCGACGCCGTGAAATCGCGGTGCGAGGAGCACTCGGAGCATCAATGCCGCGGCTGACAATGCAATTTGCGACAGAGGCGTTTGTCATTGTCGCCGCCTCGAGCGTCGCCGCGCTCGTCTTAGCTCACTGGGGCACGCAGGCGCTGAAAACGCTCATTCCGGCTGACATGCTCCCGGAAATGCCATTTGTGTTGAATGTGGCTCTGAATACTCGGGTTATTGCGTTTGAACTGGCACTGGCTGCAATGGCCGTTGTTGTATTTACCGCCACTGCACTGTTCCACTTTTCCTTCTCTGATATGGGCAAAGGCCTGGCGGAAGGAAGTCGAGGCTCAGCGGGAAAAGGCTGGCGCAGAGTCGGCGCACGGTTGGTTGTTGTGGAACTTGCAACCGCCATGGTCTTGCTCGTCGGAGCCTCGCTTTTCGGCAAGAGCTTGTATCAATTACTGCACGTCGAACTCGGCTTTCGGCCGGATCACCTGGCGACCACGGAGGTTGGAGCGCCTGATAATAACTACGGTAAAGACGAACAGAGCATCGCGCTCGGACGCGACATCCTCACCAAGGTAGAGGCGATTCCAGGAGTGCAGTCGGCCGCGCTAACCACAGAGCGGCCGGCGAGTTTCAACGGCAACACGGACTGGATTCGGTTCGTCGGCAAGCCGTATGACGGCAAGCACATTGAAGTGAACGAGCGTGACGTCAGTGGGAAGTATTTCCAAACCATCGGAGCGAAGCTTTTGCGTGGCCGGTATTTCACCGATGACGAGGACAAATCGAAGCCCGAAGTAGTCATCATCAACAATACTCTTGCGAGGAAATATTTTCCCGGTGAGGACCCGATCGGGCATCAAATTGGCGACACCAAGCTATCGCCGAAATCGATCAAGACCATTATCGGCGTTGTAGACGATATCCGGGAGGGCGAACTCGATTCCGATATCTGGCCGGCGGAATATCATCCCTTCAACCAGGACCCAAGCGACTACTTCTTCGTGCTTGCGCGCACATCGCAAGAGCCGCAAGCAGTGCTTCCGGATCTGAGACGGGCAATTCAGCGTCTGCATGGCGACATCGGCGTGCGGGACGAGGCGACGATGGAGGCGCTTATCAATAACTCCGAAACGGCGTCTCTGCACCGCTCTTCTGCCATGCTCGTAGGAGCTTTCGCAGCCGCCGCGTTGCTGTTGGGAATAGTCGGGCTTTACGGTGTCATCGCATACTCGGTCAGCCAGAGAACGCGCGAGATCGGAGTGCGAATGGCGCTCGGCGCGGAGCATCGGTCAGTGTATCGATTGATCCTACGGGAGGCTGGCACGCTCGCTGTTCTAGGCATTGCAATCGGCGCCGTAGCTGCAATTGCCGCCGCAATGTTTGCGCGCAAGGTGCTGTTCGGCGTCAGTTCATGGGATCCTCAGAGCCTGATCGCCGTTGCTGTTCTGCTCGGTTTTGCGTCGTTAGTAGCCAGCTTCGTGCCCGCAAGACGAGCAGCATCAGTAAACCCGATTGAAGCGCTACGCGCCGAGTAACCCCACGACCCTCGCGGCCGCTAGCGTGCCTCGGCGCCTGGCGAATAGCTGAGGAGAAATCAGCCGGCACCCCTGCCGCTACCGGATGCGTGACGAGATATACCCGAGCGCCTGATTGAAATTCGGAAAGAATTTGCAATGGAGCGCCTCGAGCCTGTCACGAATGTCGGGATCATCGAAGTCTTTGGAGTTCCTATTTAGAAAACAAGTCTCGGCCGGGATTTCTGCTTCCAAGTGGCGCAACACGGACGCGAGCACGATTGCATCTTGACCAGACAAGCGAAAAGACGCTTCGATATCGGCAGCCGACTGCAGTACCGCTGCGTCCACCGGAATAATCTCCGCCGTTGCCAGGAATTCCAAAACTGTTCCTGGCAGACCCTCGCGCTCGCGCTGTGCACTTGCGATCAGAACTGAAGCTAGCGCGTCAAACGTCGCCGGTATCTCACGATGAGGTCTTGACCGGCCCAGCTCACCCAGGTGCCTTCGCAGGTCCTCACCCAGGCGTGACCGCGCCTTGGCTTTTCCGGAAATCGCTTGATGAGGCTCGGCAAGCGAAAAGGCAGGTAGGACAAGCTTTATGCGACCAAGAGATGCAAGTCGAATATTTCGGATCTACTCGAACCAGCCATTGGCACACTCGCCGACGTCAAGGATGTTCGCCTTCATCGAGAATTCGAGCAGCCACTGCTTTTCTACGCTGGACATTGACTTGAGCGTGCCTTTAAACAGCGCAGCGTGGTCGAGTAACGATACGGCCTCTCGGCGCCTCGTCATTAGCTGAACTTCAATCATGTGCTGCTGATGATTTGCCAGTTCGAAGTGAATGGCTCGGTATGGATCGTTTGAGTGCAGGTTGCGAGGCCTGAAATAGTAGTTGCGGCATCGTAGCACTTGGTCAAAGAATATTTCCCAAAAGCGAAGTGCCAGCTGCAGTAGAGAGTCAAGGCTGGGAACAATAATTCGGAATCTTACAATATCCCAAAGGTCGGTCACATTCGCCTGAATTGAAGTTCCTAGTCTGGCCTGGCTGAGTTTTCGATCCAGTGAATCGTCTGCTTTAATATTCCCGTAAATGCAGGCATCATGGATCAATCCACATAGGTCGATGAGGGCGCGCAGTCGGATTAAGCCCTCGTCGTATAGTCGCTGTTTTGCGATCCAGTCACGGGCAAATGCCGCCCAGTCATTAGGTATCCGGTCGTAAAGAAACTCGCGTTCCTGTACACGAACGAAGCGACGCTTACTGAGCTCGAAAGCCGTCAAATGTGCCTCCAACAGATCTGGAGCGTCTACGTTCTCATAGCTGTCGATGTCCGCCCATAGCCGCCTTTGCGTGGCTTTATGCATGTCTGACATTCCGTCCCAGAATGCCCGAAAAAATGGGTCTTCCTGGCTGACTCGTTCGAAAATCGCGTCCAACATTGTTCAGGGATGTGGGCGCTTAGGTAGATATCAGCTTACGTTCAAACAGCAGTCTGCCAACCTCTGCTATCGTCTTAACGACTGTTGTTCGATGGCCGACTGCACTCAGCGAGATCAGCCCCTGAAACTGGAGCACCTGCAGTCTGTAATGGAGCTCTGTTGATGACCCGACGGCCGTTTGCCCGAACTTCTTACCGAATGTGCTGTATAGGTCATCGACCCCAATGTAGTCCTTGTGCAGTGTATAAAGAAAGGCGATTAAATTTCTTTGCGTTTGAGGAAGCTGGGAGAATGAGTCGATCGTTGCGCTAGCGATTTGCAACGGCTCATCAACCGGCGTCGAAGGCGGTGGAGGCACCGGCTCATTTGCCGCGATGATGGGAGAAGAGCGGGACTCGTTGAGGGAGTGAAGTAGGCCCTTGGCAAACTCTTCAACCCTTCTCGCGGCTTGCACCGAATTCCGCGACCCTGTTCGAAGAAAGCAAAATTTCCCATATTGGCGGCTACGAAGGTCGACCGCCCAAGAGGAAAGACCCTCGTCGGTCTTGCTTTCAAATTCAGGGCAACTTATGTAGTAAATCGGTGCGATCAGGTCGTTTCGTCCAAAGTCCAGCTCTCGTGCCTTGAAGAAATTGTACTCTTGTCTGCAACGTTCGCTGGCGAAATACGAGGGTGTCACAATGGGTATCAGTACATCCGCTCGTTCCAGAGCCGCTTCAACTTCGTCTTCCCATTGTTGCCCTATATGCAATCCTATCTGATCAATGAAGATATCAAAATTTCTTCCACTATGCGCACGAACCTCTCCGATAAGTCGTTGACACAGCCTGACAAGTGTCTCTCTGTCGCGCTCGTTATCAAAATGTGCATAACTCCAGAAACCCCACCAAGGATCTATACCTTCTCGCATTAAGCGTTCCCAGCAGCCGCAGATTCGGAAAGTAACCCAATAAAGATCGTTGCCATATCGTGGTGCTCCAATGCCAATTCGTCCGACACGTCGTTCGAAAAGAACCATGGAACCCTTAAAGGAGCGCATCTAGCTAAAACTTCCCGGCTATCGGTATCTGTACCAGCGGTCATTCGAGCATATTCCTTCAACAGCGCCAAGTAAGATCTATAACGTTGCAGGGCTATGGAGATGCTTGCTTGCGTTTTGCTAGCCCTTCGGTTAGACGAGTGTTGCCACCGATGCAAGACCGTTATGAATTCCAACTCAATCTGCCCTCCGGGACCCCGCTTCATATCGCGGAAGTCAACCGATTGGCATCGGGTTATCGCGAATGCCGCTAATTCGGTCGCAAATAGTCGAAGTAACTCATCGAGCGAGGTCGATATCAGCGCGTCGTGTGCTTGCGCGACAAACTCTGCATACGTGTCTCGGCGGCCGCTCAGGAACCGCATGGAATCGAGCGCTTGCCAACAAATGCGAAATTCTGCGTTAGTAGGTTTGGGGTACAGACCGTAACGTAAGCAGCTAACACGAGGCGCAGATGGACGAGCCATCCTGAAAAATGTACGGAGGGCACTATCTGTGTATCGATCGATGCGGATCAGGTCGATGTCCGACGCGAAGTTAGGCGTCCGGCGAGCATATGAGCCCCTTACGGCCCACGCTCCGGACGGCGGCAGCTCCGAATTTCGGAGTCTCAGCCGCAAGAGACCGCTCCGAGACCTTCGGTTCATTAGCGCACGAGCCGTCGACCAAAACCGATGGTACTCTAGATCAGCTTGAATGCGCTGCATGAGCGCACTGGAGAAAGCGGTCTTCACAATTCGAGGAGTATAGCACCAATCGACTGTACCTCTTAGTGCAATCGGGTGGCGATCTGTACGAACTCATGATTCTGATGCGGATGGCTCTGCTCTTATCTAGTGTAAACCGGGTCATGCTGCTGGTCTACCTGTTGCCGCGGATGTACCGGATAGGCGGCGATCAACTTGCCTAGCCTGTCGGTTCCACCGATTGAGTTAGACATACGGTTGAGTGCTCCAGAATTGCAAACGTAAACGGTATATATGTTTGTCTGAACCCTACTGGCAAACGGAAAATGGGACCAAGGAAAGGTCTATTGTTTGTGGCAGTGTACAAAATTTTCAGGATTGGCCGCAAAGATCGGGCGATGTTCCTGCCGAAGGCGCGCTCTGCCGCTATCCTGAACCAGAGGAACACCTGTGCACCAAACCTCTGGCGGCGCGGTCCGGCATGAAGCGCGCTTGCGCGTGCGCTACGCCGAAACTGACCAGATGGGCGTCGTCTATCATGCCAACTATCTTGTCTGGATGGAGATCGGCCGGGTCGAACTGGTCCGGTCGCTCGGCCTTAACTATAAGGAGCTGGAGGAGAAAGAGGGCCTGTGCCTGGCGGTGACCGAGGCCTCCTGCCGCTATCTCGCGCCGGCGCGATACGATCAGGAAATCATCGTGTCTACCCAGGTGGCCAAATCCACGCCACGCGGGATTGAATTTGTGTACCAGATCCGCACGGAGGATCCCGAATGCCTGCTGGCCGTGGGCTCGACTCGCCACATGTGGCTGAATCGCGATTGGCGCCCAGCCCGCCTCCCGGAAAGATACCATGTGGCTTTGTCTGTAGAGAAAGCGATTTAGAGGCATCTATACAATCGAGAATCTCCATGAAACGCACGCCCAAGCTCACCGACTGGCCAGTCATCAAGCAGTTGCAGCGCGGTGATCCGCATGCGTTGGGGGAAACCGCCGCATCGGACCGTAGCCGCACGCTCGCTCCGCGTACCCGGGCGGCCGATAAGGTGGTCGGCTCCGTGTGCCCGTATTGCGCGGTGGGCTGCGGCCAACTGGTCTACGTCAAAGGCGACAAGATCCTCGATATTGAAGGCGATCCGGATTCGCCCATCTCCGGAGGCTGCCTGTGCCCTAAGGGTTCGGCGACCTTCCAGCTTGTGACCAGCAGCCAGCGTGTGCAGCAGGTTCTTTACCGGCGGCCTCACTCGACCGAATGGGAAGCGATCCCGCTCGCGCAAGCCATGGAGATGGTGGCGCAGCGCGTGAAGAAGACACGCGATGAGCATTGGCAGCGCACCGCCGCTAGCGGCGACGAAGTGAATCGCACGTTGAGCATGGCGCACCTGGGCGGCGCCACGCTCGACAACGAAGAAAATTATCTTCTCAAGAAGCTGTTCAACTCACTGGGCATTCTGCAGATAGAAAATCAGGCCCGTATTTGACACTCTTCCACGGTCCCCGGTCTGGGGGCCTCGTTCGGTAGAGGCGGCGCCACCACTGCCCTTCAGGATCTTGCGAATGCGGATTGCATCGTGATCGAAGGGTCGAACATGGCCGAATGCCATCCGGTTGGTTTCCGCTGGGTGATGGAGGCCAAACTGCGCGGCGCCACCATTATTCACGTTGACCCGCGCTTCACTCGCACCAGCGCAGTCGCAGACCTGCACGTTCCCATTCGGGCGGGCTCAGACATCGTTTTGCTCGGCGCATTGATCTCGTACGTGATCCGCAACGAGCGCTATTTCAAAGAGTATGTGCAGGCGTACACGAACGCCTCCGCACTTGTTTCGGAAGACTTTAAGGACACCGACGATCTCGACGGCCTCTTCAGCGGCTGGCAGGAAGGCAAAGGCCAGTACGAGATGGATACCTGGACCTATGAGAACGTCGAACACGAATCGCGCGATGTTCACAACGTTCCCGAATCGCACGCCGAAAAGGCTGCTGGTTTCAAGACAGAAAAGGCCAAGGCGCATGCTACGGACCCGAGCCTGCAACATCCGCGCTGCGTCTTCCAAATCCTCAAGCGGCACTACCAGCGCTATACGCCGGAAATGGTAGAAGAAGTTTGCGGGATTGCGCCGGAGCACTTTCATCGGCTGGCGGAAACGTTGTGCCGCAACTCGGGGCGCGAACGCACGGCGGCATTCTGTTATGCGGTGGGCTGGACGCAGCACTCTACCGGCGCGCAGAACATTCGCAGTTGCGCCATTTTGCAACTGCTGCTCGGCAACATCGGGCGTCCGGGCGGCGGCATTCTAGCGTTGCGCGGGCACGCGACGATACAAGGATCGACAGACGTGCCGACGCTTTTCAATCTGCTGCCCGGTTATCTGCCGATGCCCAAGGCGGGCACGGACACCTCGCTCGAGAAGTATATCGAGAACTACACGCCGCGCTCGGGTTGGTGGACCGAATTCCCGAAGTACATTATTTCGCTGCTCAAGGCCTGGTACGGCGATGCGGCGACTGTCGAGAATGATTACTGCTTCAATCATCTCCCGCGCATGACGGGCGACCACTCGCACATGACGACCGTAGCCAACATGGCCGATGGCGACGTGAAGGGCTACTTTGTCATGGGCGAGAACCTCGCGGTGGGCTCGCCGAATCTAGGCTTACAGCGCAAGGGGCTGCGCAATCTAGAGTGGCTGGTGGTGCGCGACTTCTCGCTGATTGAGACGGCCGAATTCTGGAGGGATTCGCCAGAACATGAGCGCGGCGAAGTTCGTGCCGAAGACATCGGAACCGAGGTTTTCTTTTTCCCCGCGGCCACGCACGTCGAAAAAGACGGCAGCTTCACGCAGACGCAACGCGTGCTGCAATGGCATCATCAAGCGGTCGAGCCGCCCGGCGACGCTCGCAGCGAACTTCACTTCGCTTACCACCTGGGCAAGCGCATGAAAGAGCTGTATGCCGGATCTACAGATCCGAAGGATCGGCCGGTTCAGGACCTTGCCTGGGATTACCCGACGCACGGCCGCATTGAGGAACCGCAGGCCGAAGCCGTGCTTGCGGAAGTGAACGGCTACACGATCGGCGATGGCAAGCCGGTGGGCGGTTTCACGGAGCTGAAGAGCGATGGCACGACCGCGTGCGGCTGCTGGATTTATTCAGGCGTTTACGCGAACCGGGTGAATCGCGCGGCAAATCGCAAACGCGCTACCGATCCATATCACTACGGGCCCGAGTGGGGTTTCGCCTGGCCTTCTAATCGGCACATCCTTTATAACCGCGCGGCGGCGGATCCCGAAGGCCGGCCGTGGTCGGATAGAAAGGCGCTGGTGTGGTGGGACGAGGCGAAACAGCAATGGACCGGCCACGATGTGCCGGATTTTCCGAAAGACAAGAAGCCTGACTATCGCGCGCCGGAAGATTCGCGCGGCACCGACACTATTTCCGGGGATGACGCATTTATGTTGCAACCCGACGGCAAGGGCTGGCTGTTTGCGCCCAGCGGTTTGCAGGATGGCCCCCTGCCTACGCACTACGAGCCGGTTGAATCTCCTATTCAGAACCCGCTGTATGGCCAGCAGTGCAATCCGGTGCGGCTCGAATATCCGCGATCCGATAATCGAATGGCGCGCCCATTCGGCGACCCGCGCTTCCCTTACGTCATCACGACGTACCGCTTGACGGAACAGCACACTTCCGGCGCTATGTCGCGTTGGCTCTCCTGGCTGGCGGAGCTGCAACCCGAGATGTTTTGCGAAGTCTCGCCCGAATTGGCGGAAGAACGAGGCCTGCACAACGGCGATTGGGCGACCATTTCCACGGCGCGCGGAGAGATAGAAGCGAGAGTGCTGGTGACGGCGCGTGTCCGCCCGCTGAAGATCAAGGGCCGCATCGTTCATCAAATCGGCATGCCATACCATTGGGGAAACCGTGGTCTGGTGACGGGCGACTCCACTAACGAATTGATTGCCTTCGGCGCCGATCCCAACGTCAGCATCCAGGAATCCAAGGCGTTGACCGGCGATATTCGTCCAGGACGGCGAGATCGCCGCAAACCGCCGCCGCAGCAAGGGGAAGATGCGCCGGATGAACTTCTCCGCGACTTGCCCGCCGCCCAGGTTCGTCCGGTCGGCAAACATCACGTCCACGCACCGCAATCGAAACAAGGCGACCAGACCTGACGGGCTCATTGATAAACCATGGCCAACGGCTTCTTTACCGACACTACGCTCTGCATCGGCTGCAAAGCTTGCGAGGTCGCATGCAAGCAGTGGAATCAGCTTCCCGACGATGGTTACCACTTCAGCGGCATGTCCTACGACAACACGATGGCGCTCGGCTCCAGCACCTGGCGGCACGTCAGCTTCATCGAGCGTCCAGCACCCATTGGCAATGCCGATACCAGCGGCCTTGCCTGGTTGATGGCGTCCGACGTTTGCAAGCATTGCGCCCGCGCCGGGTGCCTGGAGAACTGTCCGACGGGCGCGATTATCCGCACCGAGTTCGGTTCTGTTTACGTGCAGCCCGATGTGTGCAACGGCTGCGGTTATTGTGTTTCGGGCTGCCCGTTCGGCGTGATCGATCGCAATCACGAAGACGGCCGCGCCTGGAAGTGCACGCTCTGTTACGACCGCCAGAAGGACGACATGGAGCCGGCCTGTGCGAAAGCTTGTCCCACCGCATCCATTCAATTCGGCGAAGTGAATGAACTGCGGCATCGCGCCCGTGCGCGCGTGGAACATTTGCATGAGCTGGGCGTCAAGGAAGCTTATCTCTACGGCGAAGATGCCGCCAGCCAGCCAGGCACAGAGGGCCTGAACGCATTCTTTCTGTTGCTCGATAAGCCCGAGGTCTACAACTTGCCGCCGCATCCCGAAGTGCCGACGCACAAAGGCAAGAAGAGCTGGATTTCTGTGGGCCTCGCGGCGATTGGCGTCACGGCGCTCGCGTTCGCGTCTGTCATGCTGGGCGATAGGGCACGTGAGTAAAGGCCGGAGTAGCAAATGAGCGAGCAGATTGCGCGGGGAAGCGATCCTAAAACCATCGAGTTCCTCACCGGCAGCGTGGACGATGGCCGCAATATCGACACCCAACTCGGCACGTTGAGTGGCGAAGCGGCCACGCAGGCGACTCTAGCGGCCAAGCACGATGTTGTGCTGCACTCGCAATCCTTCCCTTATGTGCCGAGCAGCCAGCCGCAATCGAGCCCGAGCTACTACAACCACCCGATGCTGAAGCAACCGGTGTGGATCTGGTCTATCCCCACTTACTTTTATGTCGGCGGTGTGGCCGGCGTGGGCGCAACGCTCGGTGCGGCGGCGCAGTTGATAGCTCCCAAATCGATGCGCTCCCTGGTGGTGCGTTCGCGCTGGGTGGCGACTGCCGGCGGCGCGCTCAGCGCGGCGTTGCTGATTCACGATCTCGGCCGGCCGGAGCGCTTCCTTAATATGCTGCGTGTGTTCCGCGTCAGTTCGCCCATGAGCATGGGCTCCTGGATTCTTTCCGCTTTCTCCGGCGCAGCAGGAGCCGCTGCGCTGCTACCGTATGGCCCGCGGTTGCTTCGGCCACTCGGGGAATTCGGCGGGCTCGTGGCGGGACTGCTTGGCCTCGGCCTCTCCGGCTACACGGGCGTGCTCATTTCGCAGACTGCCGTTCCGGTGTGGCAGGAATCCTATCGCACCAGCCCGGTTCTGTTCCTTGCTTCGGGAACCGCGGCTGCGGCCTCCTTCTTTGAGTTCTTTCGCCTGAACGATCGCGAAGCGCATGCCGTGGAGCGGTTCGCGCTGATGGGCAAAATCATCGAGCTAGCCGCTGCGCTGGTGCTCGAATCCGAAGCCAGCCGCGTTTCGCGCGTGGGCCGCCCGCTCAAGGAAGGCTTCAGCGGATTCCTTTGGAGCGCCGCCAAGTGGACGACCGTTGCGGGCATCGTAGTCTCCGCATTACCCGGCAAATCGCGAGGCAAGCGCGTGGTCTCTGGGCTGCTGGGTTCGGCCGCGAGCCTGCTCGTGCGTTTCGGCATTTTCTATGCCGGCAAAGCCTCGGCGCGCGATCCAAGAGCCAGCTTCGAGCAGCAACGCCAGCTCGCTAGAGGGTCTCGCTAGAGGGCAATGATACACGTCATCCTCCCTGTTGGCGCGCTGCAATGTAACTGCTCCGTCTTCGGCGACGAGCAGACTCGCGAAGCCATTGTGGTCGATCCTGGGGACGAGATCGCGAAAATTACCGAGGTGCTCGATCGCCATCAGTTGAAGGTGAAGGCGATTGTCATTACGCACGCGCATATCGACCACATTGCAGGCGCACACCAGTTGCGCGAGTTGACCGGTGCTCCTGTGTACCTGAATGAGCGCGATCGCGAACTACTGAAGATGTTGGATGTGCAGGCCACCTGGCTCGGCATGGCCGCGCCGCCACGCACGGAGATCGACACGCCAGCCGAGGACGGGGCCGTGCTGCAGCTCGGGCCGGCGACTTTCCACATTCTGCACACGCCGGGGCACACGCAAGGCAGCATTTCGCTGTGGATCCCGCAGCAGAACAAGCTGATTGCAGGCGACACGCTGTTTCGCGATTCCATCGGCCGAACCGATCTTCCAGGCGGCGACGGGCGCCAGATCTTATCCTCTATTAAGACGCGGCTTCTGGATTTGCCCGACGAGACGGTCGTGATTCCCGGCCATGGACCTAAGACCACCATCGGCCGTGAGCGAGAGCGCAATCCGTTCCTGCAGGGGCTCTGATTCGCTGCCGTTTCTGCTTGCGTATGATGATGCTCCAAGGCAGCGGGCGAGACGCTTAGGCGTGCAAGAGTTCCTTAAGCTCATCAACATTAAGCTGGCAATCACGAAGGATCTTGTGGAGGAGACCCGGCCCGATTATCTCGCCATGGTGCACTGGAACCACCGTTCGCCGGCCGTCTTCGTGGCGAAGAAAATGGTGGCTTCCTCTAATTCGAGCAACCCCAAAGCCCGCCTTTTCCAAAACCTTGACCAAGTCGGAACCAGTGACCCGTGGCGTTCGGCTCATGCCGCAACTGTAATTCGCTGGATTCCAATGAACTCTAGAGACTTTTCCGGCGTGCCTTCCACCTCAAGGCACAATTCAATTGCCTCGTGGATACGTTGGATCACGTCATCGAGCGATCGCGCTTGCGTATGGCATCCGGGAAGTTGCGGGACGGAAGCGACATAGTAACCCTCTTCATCGCGTTCGATCACGACGTCGAATTGGAGTGGCACCTCGTGTTCCTCGCTTCTTATTCTAGATCTTCTAAATCGCTCTTACCTCAGGCGTGCATCTTTACATCGCTTGGTCCCAAAATCGGACACCTGGAATTCTGCTAAGCTGGACGTATCCATTTGTTTCAAATCATTTAGCTGTCGATTGTGGATTGGCCGCTGAAATGCTTTCTATAATCTGGAAAACGTCATGGCCATGGATGTACCTCGCGGGAAGGAAGTCGCCCGCAAACGTTTAATTAAGCGCATCGCCCTGATTGCGGTCGCAGTCATTGCAATCGGCGGCACCACTGTTGCTCTCGCCCGTCTAAAACCGGCAGCACCTTCTGTCGACATGAGCGGCTTGTGGCCCGGTACCGTGAAGCGAGGTCCCATGGAACGGCAGGTCCGCGGGTTGGGTGCATTGAAACCCGAAGAAATCCACTGGATTGCGGCGGCCCAGGATTCCCGCGTTTCGCAGATTATTCGCCGCGCCGGCATCGATCCGGTCAAGGCCAATGACGTCATTCTGGTTTTGAGCGACCCGGATCTGGAACTGGACGCGGAGAAGGCAGAGTGGCAAGTCAAGCAGGACCAAGCGAACTTGGCCAACCTGAAAGTAAAACTGGAAAGCGACAAGCTCGACCAGCGCGCCACTTTCGCCGAACTCGAATCGCAATATACGCAAGCGAAATTGACCGCGGATCGGGATTTGGAATTGACGCGGCTAAACCTCAAGAGCGATCTTGAGTCGAAGCTCTCGGTGGACCAGGCGCAGCAGTTCCAAAATCGGGTGGCTCTGGAAAAGCAGCGGCTGGCCATCCAGGACGCTGCCATCAAGGCTCAAATTGATGCCCAGGAAGTAGTTGTAGAGACCTCCCAGGCAGCCTATGAGCTGAAAAAGAAGCAGGTCGATCAGTTGACCATTCGCGCCGGCATCGATGGGGTTTTGCAGGAAGTGGACGTCGAGGTGGGGCAGCGCGTCCCCGCCGGAACCATCTTGGCCAAGGTCGCGGATCCCAAGAAGTTGAAGGCCGTTCTGCAGATCGCGGAAACGCAGATGAAGGACGTTCGCATCGGTTTGGACGCCACCATCGATACGCGCAACGGCTTGGTCCCGGGACGCGTGATTCGAATCGACCCACAGGCCCAGAACGGAACGGTAGGCGTGGACGTCGCGCTGCTGGGCCCGCTGCCACAGGGTGCGCGGCCGGAGCTGAGCGTAGACGGTACTATCGAAATTGAGCGGCTGCCCGATGTCATCTACGTGGATCGGCCGGTTTCGGGCGAGCCCGATACCACGATCGGTCTCTTCAAGATTGATCCGGACGGCAAGGGCGCCACGCGCGTGAACGTAAAGCTGGGGCGCGCCTCCGTGAACACCATCGAAGTTTTGGATGGGTTAAAGGTCGGCGACCGCGTCATCCTGTCCGACATGTCCCAGTACGACTCATACCAACGAATTCGGCTGAATGGATGAACCCATTTGCCGCAGGATACGTATTAAGTCAGGTAGCACAGCAGCAAATTTGCAGGAGGATTGAAGCAGAATGAATGCATCTGAGCCGTTGATCCATTTGGACGGCGTGACCAAGGTGTTTGTCACCGACGAGGTGGAGACACACGCGCTGGCGGGTATCCACATTGATATCGCGAGGGGCGAATACGTCTCCATTTCCGGACCGTCCGGCTGCGGCAAGTCGACGCTGCTGGCAATCCTGGGGCTGCTCGATTCGCCGACCTCGGGAACCTACATCCTCAACGGCAAACCGGTGCAGAGCCTGAAACTGTCGGAACGCGCACGCATTCGAAACCGCGAGATCGGCTTCATCTTCCAAGCCTTCAACCTGATCGGCGATCTAAACGTGTATGAAAACGTGGAGCTGCCGCTGACCTATCGCGGCATGGGATCGGCGGACCGCAAGAAGAAGGTGCATGAAGCGCTCGAGCGCGTCGGCATGTCGCACCGCATCAAGCACTATCCATCCCAGCTATCCGGCGGTCAGCAACAGCGTGTCGCGGTGGCGCGCGCCTTGGCGGGCGATCCCTCGATTCTACTCGCCGATGAGCCCACCGGAAACCTTGACTCTCAAAATGGCGAGCAGGTCATGGATCTGCTGCGCGAGTTGCACCGCGGCGGAGCTACCATCTGCATGGTTACGCACGATCCGCGTTATGCCCGTTACGCAGACCGTTCGATTCATCTGTTCGACGGCCGCGTAGTGGAGGAAAATCTGGAGGTACCTGTGTGACCGTCAAACATGTTGACGTGATAGCAATTGCTCTTCTGCTGGGTGGTGCGGCGCTGTATTCCGAAGCTCGCAACCTGTCCCTGATAGAGGTTGTTCCGAATCAGCGCATCGCTCTATCACAGGCTGTGCAACGCGTCTTTAGGTGTCCCAGATCGGTTCGAGTTACGCGCCCTGCCGTTCGGCGAGCTGTCGTAGTGGCAGATCTCCCGGTCACTCCTGACTAGGTCGCGAGTTGCCCAGAGGGCTTTCCGTGTCGCGTCTGCCTTACGCTATGAATGAGCGCACAGGTCGGCTACTGACCTGATCACGGCGCACCGAAACTGTCTACCAATGATCTCTCTTCGAAACATCGAAAAATTTTTCGAGCATGGCCCTACCAAGACCTACGTCTTGCGGCGCATCAACATCGACATCAAAGACGGCGAGTTTATCTCCATCATGGGACCGTCCGGAGCCGGAAAATCCACGCTGCTGCACCTCCTCGGCATGCATGACAGCGCCTGGACCGGGGAATACCATTTCCTCGACCAGCCGATCCACAAGATGAACAAAAAGGACCGCTCGGAGCTGTACAAGAAGTACATTGGCTTTGTCTTTCAGAGCTATCATCTGCTGGATTCGCTCACGGTCTACGAGAATTTGGATATTCCACTCTCCTATCGCAACATCAAGAAGGCGGAGCGCCAGAGCATCGTCTGCGATACGCTGGACCGCTTCAACATGGTCGGCAAGAAGGACCTTTACCCCAACCAGCTTTCGGGCGGCCAGCAACAGCTTGTGGCGGTTGCGCGCGCCATGGTCGCCAGCCCGAAACTGATCCTAGCCGATGAACCCACCGGCAACTTGCATTCGAGCCAGGGCAAAGAAATCATGGAGCTGTTTAAGCGGCTGAACGACCAGGGCACCACCATCGTTCAAGTCACGCACAACGAGAAGAATGCCGAATACGGCCACCGCGTCATTTACATCGAAGACGGCTGGATCACCCCCAATTGAGAGCCGGTTCGATTCGTTCCGCCGAATTGGCCAAGGGCTCTGGGGGAGAGCGCGTTGCCAGTGGGTGCTCTCTGCCGAGGCACGCAGGGCGAATAACCTGATATGAAAATCGTACCCTCCCAGATGCGCATCCTGATTGCCGACGATCAGGCCGACGTCCTCGAAGCATTGCGCTTGCTGCTCAAGCGCGAGGGATACAAGATCGAGTCATTCGAATCGCCGCAACAGGTCTTGCAGGCCATCGAAAATCGCGACTATGATCTGGCGCTCATCGATCTGAACTACACGCGCGACACCACCTCCGGGCAAGAAGGCCTGGATCTGCTCGCCAAGATTCAGACGCTCGATTCCATGCTGCCGGTCATTGTGATGACCGCCTGGAGCAGCGTCGATATCGCGGTCGAGGCGATGCGGCGCGGAGCGCGCGATTTCATTCAAAAGCCGTGGGAGAACGAGCGGCTGTCTTCCATCGTGCGGACGCAACTCGAGCTGAGCGAAGCCATCCGCAGAGGCCAGCGCCTGGAGGCCGAGAACCAGCTCTTGCGCGCTGACAATCTGCCCACCATGATTGCTCAATCGCCGCACATGCAGCCGGTGTTGGACCTGATCTCGCGCGTGGGTCCGTCGGATGCCAACGTTCTCATCACCGGCGAACCGGGCACGGGTAAAGAAGTAGTCGCGCGAACCATGCACGCCATTTCCGGGCGCGCCAACAAGCCCATGGTGACGGTGAACGCCGGCGGACTCGCGGAAGGCGTCTTCGAAAGCGAGCTGTTCGGACACGTTAAGGGCGCCTTCACCGACGCGAAGATGGATCGCGTTGGGCGTTTTGAGCTGGCCGATACCGGGACCCTTTTCTTGGACGAGATTGCGAATGTGCCCGCGAATCTGCAGGCCAAGCTGCTGCGGGTCCTGGAGATAGGAGAGATGGAGCGCGTCGGGTCGTCCAAAACCAAAAAAGTGGACGTGCGTGTCATCTCGGCGACCAATGCAAATCTCAATGACGAGGTGCAGAATGGGCGCTTTCGCCAGGACCTGCTCTTTCGCCTGAACACCATCGAGATCCATATACCGCCATTGCGCGAGCGGCGTGAAGACATCGGACCCTTGGCCAATCATTTCTTGGGCGTGCACGCGCGGCGCTATCGCAAGAACATCACCGGCTTCGATCACAACGCGACGCAAGCCATGCTGGAGCACGCCTGGCAGGGTAACGTGCGCGAGTTGAACCACGTGGTGGAACGCGCTGTGCTGATGGCGCAAACGAATTGCATCAAGGCAGGCGATCTGGCGCTACGGGCCGCGATGGCAGGCTCGCCGCGATTGGAAGAGATGAGCCTGGAAGATGTGGAAGAATTCCTCATTAAGAAAGCGCTGGCTCGATATGGTGGAAACGTGAGTCACGCAGCGAATGCTCTCGGCTTGAGCCGCAGCGCGCTGTATCGCCGGCTGCAACGCTTTGGCTTTTAGCGACCACTACCTATAACGCGCACATAAAAATGGCGCAACGAAGACTAAGGATCAGCCATGACGTGCGGGTGCTGCTGCTGGCCTTAACGGCCGGTTTTCCAGCCGTCCTGGTGTGCGTCATCCTGCTGGCCGTCGGCAATTATTCGGGCAGGGAACAGTGGACGCTCGACTTGCTGGTGGTCATCATGTGGTTGAGCTTTTCGTTCGCCGCGCGCGGGCGGGTCGCGAATCCGCTGCGCACCTTGGCTAATCTGCTGGAAGCGATGCGCGAGGGGGACTACTCCATTCGCGCGCGCGTCGACAACCCCGAAGAGGCGATGGGGGAAGTCATGCAGCAGGTCAACGCCATGGCCGCCACGTTGCGGGATCAGCGGCTGGGCGCGCTCGAAGCCACGGCGCTGCTTCGCAAGGTCATGGAGGAGATTGACGTGGCTGCGTTCGCGTTCGATCCGCAGCAAGCGCTGCGCTTAGTGAACCGCGCCGGAGAACGCCTGCTCGCGCAGCCGGCAGAGCGCCTGCTGGCCCATGATGCGACCTCGCTCGGTTTGGGCGAATTCCTGGCCGGGGAATCGGAACAAATCATTCAGCGCACGTTTCCCGGCGCCAGCGGCCGCTGGGGCATCCGGCGCAGCCAGTTCCGCGAGGGCGGCGTAAAACACCAACTGCTGGTCGTCACCGACTTGACTCGCCCGCTGCGCGAGGAAGAGCTGCAAGCGTGGCAGCGAATTGTTCGCGTCATCGGGCACGAGTTGAACAACTCGCTCACGCCCATCAAGTCGATTGCCCAAAGCTTGGAGCAACTGATCAAGAACGAGCCGCGGCCAGACGATTGGAGCGAGGACATGTCGCGCGGGCTGAACGTCATCGCTTCGCGTTCGGAATCGCTGAGCCGCTTCATGAGTTCTTATGCGCGGCTGGCAAAACTGCCTCCGCCGAAATTCGGCCCCGTGGAGATGAATTCCTTGTTGCGGCGCGTGACCAGCCTGGAGACGCGGATGCCGGTGTTTTTCGAAGAATGCCCTGCGCTGACAATCCAGGGAGATGCGGATCAACTCGAGCAGGTGCTGATCAACCTCATCCGCAATGCGGTGGATGCGGCGCAGGAAACCGGCGGCCGTGTCTTCGTCCGGCATCATCAAACTCCCTACACGATTGAGATCACGGTGCGTGACGAAGGACCGGGACTTTCGAATACCGCGAATTTATTTGTGCCGTTCTTCACCACCAAGCGCGGCGGGTCCGGCATCGGACTGGTGATTAGCCGGCAAATCGCCGAGGCGCACAACGGTTCGCTCACCCTGCGAAACGCCGACCGTGGACCCGGCTGCGAGGCGAAGTTGATTCTGCCGGTGCAGTAAGGCGCTAGCAAAGGCCGCGGTCGTCTTCACCTGCTAGAGCGCGGCGGAAGTAATTTTTCGCGCCCCAGTCGCACCACTCGGTGAGCGGGAGATCCGGCCCACAGAGCGGCACCACGACTTGCGCGTAGGCCCAAAACACAGAGGCCTTATGTACTCGTTCCGCTCCAGATAGATTTGCCGGGCGGTCCTTGGTCGAATATGTGACGAACCATAGCCGGTTGAACCTGTTCCCGACGATTTCTCTGACAGCATCCGCGGTCGCTTTGTGATCGGCGTGATCACCCGGGCTGCAAGCCGGATTCCAATCCGCGGTATTCACCCACGTGTTTGCGTCCGAGCCCTCGCGCTCGATGATCGCGTTCAACGTATCGCAGAACTCGCGCCAACTCGTGTAAGTAGTAGAACCATCGACGGCGGTGAGTTGTGAGATCTCGCCGTTTTGCAGCTTGCGGAGGGACGTGTGGCCGGTGCTGGGGAAGCCATCGCCGCTGGCATGGCCGTCAGGCAAGCGCAGGTGATAGCTGGCGAACGAGCCCGCTTCGTAGACGGCGATGCGATGCCCGGCGATTTCGTTGGAAGCCTCCGTGACTACGCTCTGGGCCGGCAGCGCTTGCGCGGCGATCGCGCCCAGTTCGCGTGCCCGCCACCAGGCTTCGGATTCGCCCGCATCGCCCGCAGTCGTGTAGATGAATACGACCCGCCTGCCGGCTTCGCTTAAGTCCAAAAACGCCTGCTGTCCGTAGAAGAGCTGCCAATCGTCCTGATGCGCCACTACGTAATAGCTGAGATTGGGGACTTCAAGCCGCGCACAACGGCCCCGCCAAGCCGCCTGTGCGCTCATACATTCTGTGCGTTGGGATGAATCCAGGGTTGGCGATACGGCCTCGCCAGCAGCCGGTTCGCCTCATCATCGTTGACCACTTGCTGGCGCTCAGCGTCCCATGCTAGTGTGCGGCCGAGTTTCATCGCGTTATTCGCCATGATGCAAGAGGCAGTTGAGATGTAGCCTTCTTCGATAGTCGAAATGGGTTTCGACCGCGTATCGATCGCATGCAGAAAATTCTTCATGTGATAGCGGATGGCTGGCGCAACGTGCCGCTCCAGATCCTTTTCCGTCCGGTCTTCGGGATACTGCTCGTATTCGTAAGTGACGTCCCGGTGAATCGGCTGCCCGCCGCCGAGCGGTACGAAAT
The DNA here is from genome assembly GCA_035502635.1 of Bryobacteraceae bacterium. Classification (GTDB taxonomy): domain Bacteria; phylum Acidobacteriota; class Terriglobia; order Bryobacterales; family Bryobacteraceae; genus Bog-105. The sequence continues at coordinate 109,724 of DATJUG010000027.1, read as the reverse complement.
CGTAACCATAGACGCTGACCTTCAGCGTGCCTTTGTCTCCGTAGAACGTAGCGCCCCACGGATACTTCGGATCGGCAGCTTCGCCCCAACTGCGGTGCTGCCAAACCACGCGCAGATCGTCGAAATCGAAGGTCGCGGTCTGGGTGTCCGAAATGTTCGCCTTGCTGGCTTTATCGACGAAGATGCCGCCGGTGGAAGCAATGCGGGTGGGCCAGCCGAGATCTAGCATCCAGCGCGTCATGTCCAGCATGTGCACGCACATGTCGCCGACGATCCCGTTGCCGTACTCCATGAAGGCGCGCCAGGTGCGCGGATGCACCAGCTTGTTGTACGGCCGCATGGGCGCCGGACCGGTCCACATGTTGTAGTCAAGATTCGGCGGAGGGTCGGTATCGGGCGGGTTTTCGGTGGCGCGCATATGGTAGTAGCAGTAGATTTCAACCAGCGCGATCTTGCCCAGCTTGCCTTCGCGAATGAAGCGGTCGCGCGCTTCGACGATGTGTGGCGTGCTGCGCCGCTGCAACCCGACTTGCACCACGCGCCCGTACTTGTGAGCGGCCGAGACCATTGCCATCCCCTCGGCGACATCGGCGCTGATGGGTTTCTGCACCCAAACGTCGAGCCCGGACTTCACGGCTTCGATCATGATCAGCGCGTGCCAGTGATCGGGCGGCGCGATGAGCAACAGGTCCAGGTCCTTCGCTGCGAGCATCTGCCGAAAGTCGGAGTAAGTGCGCGGAGTTTTCCTCGAGCCCTGGCGCGCCGCAATCATGGCCGCGGCATCGGCGAGCATCACGCTATCGACGTCGCACAAGGACACGACCTCGACGGGAGCTATCTGAATAAGCCTGACGAGATCGATTTTGCCGTACCAGCCGCAGCCGATCAGTCCCACCCTGCGATGCTTGTCCTCGGCGTATGGGTAGGCTGCCGCGCTTCCCAGCACCGCCCCGGCACTGCTCTGAAGAAATTGCCGACGATTCATGGTTTCAGTTTAGAGACTCGTGGTGGCAGAACCCGCAACTTTCGAGGCTCTCAGTTACGTCTAACTAAAAAGGGGCAACAAGATGAAGCCAACTGCATGTGCATTTTTGGGCCTTGCGCTTGCGTTGTCAGCGTGGGGGCAATCAAGCAACGGTCAGACTACGACCACCGAGACAAAGCACAAGACGGCCCAGAACCAGAAGAGGGAGCCGAGTCCTGGAAGGCAGATTGCGAACGGCGCCGGCAATGTGGCGGGAGGCGCGGCCAGAGGCGCTGGAAGTGCTGCGAAAGGTGTAGGCAAGGGCGCGGCCGATCTGGCGACTCTGCATCCCGTCAACGCGGCAACATCGGTAGGTAAAGGCGCTGCGGGAGCGGGTAAAGACGCGGGGGTGGGCGCTGTGAAAGGCACCGCCAAGGTTACGAAAGGCGTCGGCCGAGCCATCAAGCACCTCTTCTAAACTGCCTGCGGGAACCTCGCTCGTGCCCGCGGTGTCTGATCTGGCATGTTCGACCAGACTTTCATCGACGATGCGCACCAGACCAAGAAGCCCGCAACGATTGCATTGTCGCTCCTGATGCAAGTGACGGCGATTTGCGTCCTGGCGTCACTTCCGCTTGTGTACACTCAAAGGCTTCCGCTTGCGCAGCTAAAGGATCTGGTCATTGCGCCAGCGCCGCCGCGGTCTCCGGTTACGCACCAAGCGGTTCGAACCCAAACAAAAAGCGTATCGCATGTTTTTGTTGCTCCACAGCTCGTCGCGCCAGCACGAATTCCCATGGGCATTCACCCGGTTCAGGAAGCGCAGGCAGCGCCGGAGATTGGATCCGTCACGAACGCCCAAGCTGCAATGGGTGCTGCCATGGACGGCTTGAGCGCCATCGTGCACGAGGCTCCGCCTCCGCAGCCGGTTCGGGAGCTAACCTCCTCTGGCCCTATGAGGATCGGCGGCAAAGTTGCGGCGGCTAATCTGATCCGCAGCGTTCAGCCAGTTTACCCAGCGCTGGCGAAATCGGCGCGCGTGCAGGGCAGCGTCGAATTCACCGCCATCATCAGCAAAGAAGGCAATATCGAGAATCTGACTCTGGTCCGTGGACACCCATTACTGGTAAATGCCGCGCGGGATGCCGTATTGCAGTGGAAATACCGGCCTACGCTGCTCAACGGCCAGCCAGTGCAAGTTGTCACCAGCATCACCGTCAATTTCATGCTGAGTCAGTAACAGGAAGTTATTCGGCGGAAACATCCACGTCCAAATCCAGTTCGGCGAACAATTCCGCGATCGGCAGTTCGATGCGCGGCTCGCTGGTAGTCAATACAGCAGTGGCTTCCCTCCGGCCTCCGCGCGTATAGGACCAGGCAAGCTTTTTCCTTGGGTCGATCAGCCAGACGTGAGCGACGCCGAACTTCAGATAATCGTCGATTTTTACTTCCATGCGGCTGACCCGATCCTCGGGCGAAAGAATTTCGATGCAGAGAAACGGTGGCTCACGCAGTATGCGGCCTTTGGTTTTGTGCGTGGTCACCGCGATATCCGGGATCCGGAAACGAGTTCGGGCCACTTGAGTCCGCGTCTCCGTGAAGACATGAATGCGCAGCGCTTTCCGGCGCGTCCAAAGCCAAGCTCCGATCGAGTTCTGTAGGTTTCCGTGATCTGCCTCGCCCATATTACGCTCGATCACCTCGCCGTCAATGTAGTCACAATCCGGGTCATACGACGTACTTAGATACTCTTCAACTGAAATCAAGGTCGTCGAGGGCATATTCGTAGGCTACCGCTGTTTCACGAAACCTGCTCGCGAACCCAGCCGAGGTAATCTGCGAGCCCGTCTATCACCGGTACCGCGATGATCTCGGGTGTATCGTATGGATGCAGCTTCTTGATACGGTCGCGCAGCGCGGGAAAACCTTGCTGGGTGGTTTTGACGAGCAGCAGCGCTTCATCCGAATATTGGATCTCGCCCTTCCAGCGGTAAATGCTCCGGATGCCGGGCAGAAGATTCACGCAAGCCGCGAGGCGCGCCTCCACCAACGCGCTTCCAATGCGTAGCGCCTCCTCCTCATTCGTAAACGTACAGAGGACAACTACCGTATCTGTCATAGAACCCCGCTTTTCGCTGGACCTTTTCTTCAAACAAGTTTATAAACATATGTAAGGGAACGTTGCGCAACATGCCACGCTCGATACTTCGAACTTTCGCCGCGATTGCGGCGCTCGCCGGCTTGGCGGCCTACGCTACCATCATGCTGCGAGGGCCGCAAGGTGTCAGCGCGCTCGAGGAAAAGCATCGGCAGATCCGGGCGTTGGAAGAGCAGAACGCGAACATCGTGCGGGACATCGAAGCTAAGAGGCGGCGCATCGAAAGTCTCACCAGCGACCCGAGCGCGCAGGCAGTGGCGGTGGAAAAGGAGCAGCGGAAGCTGCACCCCGGACAAACACGGTTCGATACGCCCGGCGAGCACATCGCAGCGCCTAACAACGAGTCGAAATAAGCTCAGCGGTAACCGCGGATCTCACTGCCGCGGCGACTTCCCGGATGGTCGTTTCGTCTGCCAGCAGCACCCGGTGCGGCAGCCAAAAGGCGTCGCGAATCGATTGTTCCGCAATTGGGCATGCCATAACTCGGCAGGGAACGCGCTGGAACACGGGATTTGCATACAGGGTGTGCGGGTAAAACGGCGTACAGGGCACGCCCCCAGCCGTCACTTTGCTCTGCAATGCATCGCGAGCCCCGGAGGGTCCGCGAACGCGGCCGATCAACAGATAAAAAGAGTTCTGCGAGACCTCCGGCGCCTGTGCCTGCCAGACAATCTCTTCTATGTCTCTAAGCAGGTGCTTCAAAAGCCGGGCATTGGCCGAACGCTGACGGATCTGGTCAGGTAAGCGTTCGAACTGAGCGAGCAGGACAGCGGCCTGGAAACCGGTAAGGCGGAAATTAGTGCCCAGGCGATGATGTTCGTAGAAACTCGCCCCCGGAATTCGGCCGCAATTTGCGATCGACCGCGCGCTCTCCGCGAACTTGTCATCGGAAGTTACCAGGATGCCGCCTTCACCGGAGCAAAGCACCTTTCCGTTTTGAAAGCTGAACGAGCCCGCGACGCCGAAGCTGCCTGCGCGCCTGCCGTTCCATTCGGAACCTTGCGCGTGCGCCGCATCTTCGATCAGAAATAAATTGTGCTCGCGGCAGATGTTTGATATTTCGGCGATGTTACACATAGTGCCGCCGAAGTGAACAGCCATTACGGCACGAGTTTTCGGGGACAGCGCCTCGCGGACGCGTTCGGGGTCGATATTAAACGAGTCCTGCTCAATATCGACGAATACCGGCGTTGCACCGGCGCGCGAGACCGCCGTGGCGGTCGAAACAAAGGAGATGGCGGGGACAATCACCTCATCGCCGGGGCCGATGCCAAGCACGTTCAACGCCAGTTCGAGCGTGACGGTCCCGTTGAACGCGCTGATGCCGTGTGTGGCGTGCTGGTAAGCGGCAAAGCTCTGCTCGAATTCCGCAACGAACGGGTGAAAACCGCCCCATTGCGGGCTTTCGAGCACCATGCGCAGCAGTTCGGCTTCGCGCTCGTCGGCCACCGGCCAAGTAGGAATGTTCATGCCGCCAAACTGCTCCCAGTGTAGACAATGGGCGGCCGCCCGAGCCTAAACGCGCACAACGGCCCCCAAACGGCCTGTGCGCTCCGATCCTAAACGCGCACAACGGCCCCCAAACGGCCTGTGCGCTCCGAGCCTAAACGCGCACAACGGCCCCCAAACGGCCTGTGCGCTCCGAGCCTAAACGCGCACAACGGCCCCCAAACGGCCTGTGCGCTCCGGCGCGTGTGAGAATTGGGGAGAATGTCGGTCTACGACGAGCGCAAGGACGAGCTGGAACGCTACGAGTTCATGATGGGCCGTGAGCGCGGACGGCTGGCCGTGACTCTGGATTGCATTACCGATGCCATGGTGCTGGTGGGGCAGCACGGCGTGTACTGCCAAAGCGTACGGCAGCTTGGCAAGCCTGCAATGGACGTTCAACTCATCACCAAAAGCCTGGCCGACGCCAAAGAACTGGTCAGCAGCGTGCTAGAACAAATGAAATCGGAGAAGGCGGCCGACTTAGATCGACCGTCGTCTTAACCGCCCGCTAAGTATTCCGTGGTTAGAAGTGCCGCCGGATATCATTGACTTTGCACGACTAAGCATATGTTTGTAATCGAGATCCCAAAGCGTCTCGAAGCACTTCTAAATCAAGACAGAGGATTACATGGCGCTGTTCTGTCGAATTTGTCGCGGTTTGAGCCATGGCTTCGATCGAGCGGAACGCCATTCTTCCCCGAATACACGGATCATAGCCCGCAGCACGTTACCGATGTATTAGGTACTGCTGGTTCGCTGATAAATGATGCTGCGTGGCAGATTATCAGACCGCCTAACGCTGCAGTGCTGATATTAGCGGTTCTCCTGCACGACTCGGCGATGCACCTCAGCGAAGACGGCTTCCTCGCGCTAGTGCGGTCAGAGTCTTACAACCCGGCGGCCTCGGCCGACACGCCATGGACTAAGTTGTGGCAAGACTTCCTTTCCGAAGCGAGCAGGTTCGACGCGCGAAGGCTCGTCTCCATTTTCGGTGAGGCGGAGCCTGTGCATGCGCCAGGCCCCAATCCGGCTAATTGGACGAAAACTGATCGATTGCTCATCGGCGAGTTCTTGCGGCGGTACCATGCGCGGTTGGCACACGAGTTCGCCGTCAACGGTGTCCCCGGGCCCGGTAAAGCGGCCCTCAGACTCGAAGGCATGCCCGCCTATACGTATCAGTTGGCGGGTATCGTCGCCCGCAGCCACGGATATCCGCTTCGCTTATGCATAGATCTTCTGGGACCGTATGATCGGCGTGACTTTCGGGGCATTTACGCGCCGTTCCTCATGGCCGTTTTACGAGTATCCGACTATCTTCAAATTCACGCAGAGCGCGCACCGAGCGCGCTCATGCATATTCGTACGCTTCGGAGTCCGATTTCGGAAGGAGAATGGAAAGCGCACCACGCGGTCCTCGATATTCGCAACACACACGACGACCCCGAAGCTGTATTCGTCCAGGCGGCACCTCAGGACGTGAAGACATATCTCAAATTGAAGACCATCCTAACCGGCTTGCAGGCAGAGCTAGATGCATCGTGGTCGGTTCTTGGCGAAACCTATGGCCGAATCGGACCGCTGGCGAATCTCGGCTTGGCAATTCGCCGTGTTAGATCGAATATGGACGACGAGGGACAGTTCGCGGCAAGTGTCTCCTTTTTCCCTGTGCGGGCCGCCTTTGATGCCAGCCCCGATCTCCTGAAACTCTTAATTGCACCACTTTACGGAAACAAGCCAGAAATCGGCATTCGTGAGCTGATGCAAAACGCGGTTGACGCGTGCTTGGAGCTTGAAGATCTTCGTACCCATAGCCCTGACTTCAACCCACCGGATCTGACCGACCAAGCGGCGGACGTCGTGATCACGGCGGAGGCAGTCAGCGTCGAGGAACACTACGTCACGATAAGTGATCGGGGTGTCGGAATGACGGTGGACACCATATTGAATTATTTCCTGAAAGCCGGAGCTTCGTTTCGTCGCAGCGATACGTGGCGCGCCCAGCATGAGGCTGAACCGGGCAAGTCGCGACTAAACCGCTCTGGCAGATTCGGGATCGGCGTGCTTGCAGCATTTCTCTTGGGCGATCAGATTTCAGTGACCACGCGTCACATCAATTCACCACCCGACGCGGGTATCGCCTTCTCCGCGGGACTGGAAAGCGCCGAAATCGAACTGGCCCGCCATACGCGCCCGGTAGGTACGACGGTGCGCGTGCGGGTTAACGATGACAAGGTCTGGAATAAAATTACCACCTCTCCGTCTCTTTGGGATTGGTTCTGCTTGTCGGGTCCCAGAGTTCAGCGGCGTGTTGTTACGAACTCAAAGGACTTTGAACCGAAGCAAAGCTACTCGTTCGGTCAAGCCGTCCAGCCCCTCAGCTCGACATGGAGACGCACCTCGCATCCGAACTTCAGAGACATTCAATGGACCTATTCTGCGAAGGTCCCAGCGCTGGTTTGTAACGGGATCAAGATTATAGATCCGGTGAACTCCTACGATCACCAAAGGCCCGTCGCAGACCTGTACCGGTGGTCTGGACGCATCCTAAGCGCCCCTTCGCTATCGGTCTTTGATCCGGATGGCCATCTACCGCTAGTCCTCCAGCGCACGTCTCTCGGTGATCGGCTACCCTTCGAAGACGCTTTGAGAGGTGATGTGCTACGCGACCTGATTGCATTCGCGCTGTTGAATGCTCCCACACAAACTTTGGCAGGACACATTGACTCATATGCGGTTTGGTATCCCGGAACACGGGGCGCCATCTGGCAGCCAGCCAGATGGTTAATGTTTTCATCGGTCAAGGACGGCACAGTTGTTTCAGACAGTGCATTGCTCCAGCGATGCAAAATACAAAGTCTTTTGCTGTCGCCGGCTTGGCCCCACCCAATCCCGGCGGCCCTCGACAATCACGTAGATCTCATGGCGGCCTTTGCATTTGACACAAAGAGCGAAAGTTACATGCGAACGTGGTTTCGGTTTGCTATGGGTCTGGGCACAAGTTCGAATTTTGGAGCATTCGAGCACCTGGGCGTGAAAAGCCGACGCATCTTGATCGGCCGCAGTCTTCTCAGGGAATTACGTCTCCCGGGAAAGATCGATAGAAGCATTTGGCGCAATTCACACGAAGAGTGGTCGAATCATGAATGGACTGTTCTTGCAACGGGTGGCCCGGCCGGGCGTTTCAGTTTTCAAGCGCTTGTCGAGTCGGGCGTTGCGCATGGATATGAGGGCTTGACCGAGTGGAATATCGGCAATCAGGCGGTTCCGTTTGAAAGGTCGGCCGTCGCGACTGCTTGGGACAACCTGGTTGGGCCCGACGTCGTCATCCCGTATGATGTCAAGGAACGGCGTCAAGTATTCAGGAACGCATTTGAGAGCTTGGCACATGAGATTAGGGCTTGGGAGAGCGTGGCCAAGGCTTAACTGCATTACCGATGCCATGGTGCTGGTGGGGCAGCACGGCGTGTATTGCCAAAGCGTACGGCAGCTTGGCAAGCCTGCAATGGACATTCAACTCATCACCAAAAGCCTGGCCGACGCCAAAGAACTGGTCAGCAGCGTGCTAGAACAAATGAAACTGAATAAGACGCCCGATGTTGAGGCTTCGGAAGCCTAACTGACCGCCCAAATCTGCTGGCCAGCCAGGGTTGGCGTGCCCTTTTCTTTGCTTCTGCACTATCTGGGTGATTCACCCGGACTGCAAATGTCACTTGATGGATAACGCCTCACGGGGAGAAGGTGAATGGCCGAAATCAAACACATCGTTGTGCTCATGATGGAGAATCGCTCGTTCGATCACCTGGTTGGCTGGCTGCAGAGCGACACCTACCAGATCGACGGCCTGGACGGGACGCAGTTCAACCGGGATTCCACCGGCGAACCGGTTAAAGTCACCAACGACGCTAACTGGTCGGGCGATTACGATCCCGATGTAGCGCACGATTTTCTCAACGTCAATCAACAGATCTTCGGCACCACGGCGCCAGCGCCGGGAGCCGTTCCCACCATGTCGGGATTTGTTACCAGTTATGGAGCGGTTTCGGGCAGTGTCGCGAAATCGCACCGCGTGATGAAATGCTTCAATCCGGCGAAGCTACCCGTGCTAGCGACCTTAGCGCAGGAATATGCGCTCTGCACGCGTTGGTTCGCATCAATCCCCGGGCCCACGCTGCCCAATCGCGCTTATGCTCATGGCGCTACTTCAGTCGGCCATGTTGAGCAGACCATCAACTGGTGGAAAGAAACCAAGACTATTTACGAACTGCTAGTGGATCACGGGTTCACGGCGAAAATCTATTACACCGATTCCACCATCACGCTGACTTACGGAGGGATGCTGGCGCGGCAAGCGCAATTCTTTGTCCCCGATTTCGATGCCTTTTTTGATGATTGCAAGAAGAATAACCTGCCCGATTACTGCTTCCTCGAGCCACGTTATAACGCGAGCGATGGTGTAAATCCGGTTGCCGCGAGCGATCAACACCCGGATCACGATATTTCCGAGGGCGAGACTCTGATCCTGCAGGTCTTCAACGCCATCCGCTCAAACCCCGATGTTTGGAACTCGACATTGCTCGTGATCGTATATGACGAGCACGGCGGGCTCTTCGACCACATTCCGCCGCCGGCCGCGGTTAGTCCGGATACGATTAAGTCAGTCAACCCGGCGTTCGCCTTTGACCGGCTCGGGGTACGCGTGCCGGCTGTCCTGGTCTCACCCTACATTGCGCAAGGGACGGTCGTCACCGACGTCTTCGATCACACCTCGCTGATTGCCACCGCGCGGAAGGTATTCATCAAAGCGGGCTGGCAAGACACGTTCTTGACCCAGCGCGACAAGCTGGCGAATACGTTTGAAGGCGTGCTGACGCTCGGGGCGGCGCGCAGTGCCAAAGAGGTGGATCCAACGAGATTTCATCAGCAGGCGCTAAATGCGCATCCGGTGAGTTTCGCTGATCGAGCCGCCATGCAGGCTGCGCGGCCACTCTCCGATCATCAACAGGCGCTTATGGCGGTGATGGCATCCGCTGCCGCGGCGACCGGTATGACACAGGCTCAGGCAGCCGCCCAACACGAAATTTTCAAGGCAAACGTCCACGGCGCTGCTGGCGCGGCTGGCGGTCAGTAATCGAGGGAGGGGCCGGCGATGAAACGAAATTGTATAGCGCTTTTGATCGTGTCGTTGTTGTCCGTGTCGCTGGCGTGCGCGGACGAGTGGGATCGCGAAAAGACCGATCTTACTCAGAGTTGCTCGGATCTGTTCTCCAGCTTTTCACAGATTGGTAAATGTGGGGAGTTTCTGTTCACCGGCGATCCGGTTCACTTGGCAGTTCCGGAAAGCGTTGTGCCCGGCGGCGGGGTGGCGCTGGGTGCGGTATACGAACAGCCGTTGCCCATCACAAATTGGGCCGGTAGTAATTTCACTCTGCAGGGCGGGAGCTCGCTGAGCGAGTTTTGGTTTGGAGACGCCGTGGTCACTCTAAGCCATAAGCGCTGGGGCGGGCGATTGAAGCCGGGAGACAGATTCCAAGTCCAGGTTTACAGCCATGCGCGCGGCTTGCCGCAGATGCCCTTCTACGGAATCGGACCAAATACCATTCGTCCTAACCTCGCCTATTTCCGTGAACGCGACCTTTCGGCGGGCGCGAGTGTTATAAATCCGCTTAGTTCGTGGCTCGATGCCGGCGGCGTGGTCGAGTATCTCAATCCGGAGATTACCGGTGCTCACGGTACTTCCATCCGCTCGATCAGCACCTATTACTCGAACGCAACAGCCCCAGGGCTTTCGCAGCAACCCAGCTTCGGGCATTATGTCGTTTCCTTGTCGCCTAAGTATCATTTGACGTGGACCAAGTTCAATTCTCAAATGGCCTTTCACGAATACCAGGACTTGGATGGAAGCGGCTATTCGTTCCACAAATTTCGCGCCGACTTCCTGCAAACGATCTACCCGGAATGGAAGCGCGAACCGACCGGAGGCGTCAAAGGCCAATACCGGCGGCAGCCGAATTATGAAAGTGTGCTCTATATTGCGGGAAGATTCTCGGCAGCCGCTGCCGCGAAAAATAATGTCGTGCCCTTTTACTTGCAGGAGACGTTAGGCGGCTCCGACATCGATAATATTCCCACGCTGCGGGGATTTCAAGATTACCGCTTTCGCGGTCCGGATTTGTTTTCGATTCAGGCGCAATACGAGCGCCGGCTGCTGCCCTCGCTTCCTCCGGGCAGCCCACGGCCCTCTACGGTCAGAAGCGTTGCCGGTGCTCTTGGAATCATGGCATTTTATGACGCGGGAGAGGTGGCAACGAAACTGGACAACCTGGGCTCGTCCAACATACGGCACAGTTTCGGCTTCGGCCTCACGATCTGGAGCGCCGAGAAAGTCTGGTTTCGCGCCTACATCGGGCTGGGGAGCGGAGAAGGAACCCATACGTTTACCGGCGTGACGAATCCGGCAATGCAAAACCTTCACCTGTAAACCATAGAGCGGCGCCAATGATTCGGCAACACCCCCGTTTGTGATTGACTTCCGTTAAACGAGTGTTTTAAACTGCTGATTAATGGCGAGCCGTAGTCAGCCTGTGCGACGGCACAAGAGCGAAATCACGGAAGAGTCAGCGCGGGCGACGAAAGCGAGGCTGCTTGAGGCCGCAGCGGAGGTGTTTGCCGAAGCAGGTTATCAACAAGCCAAGATCCGGCAGATCTGCGCTCGCGCGGGAGCGAACATCGCGCTTGTCAACTATCATTTCGGCGACAAACTGGGGTTGTATACGGAGGTTCTGCAGCACTCTATAAAAGCCGGTCACGCGGACGCGATTCGAGCCGCACTCGATCAAGACGGCCCTCCCGAAGACGTTCTGCGCGCGCTAATCAAAGCGCGGATGCGGGGCATGTGCCGGGGAGATCAGGCCGATAGGCAGTTTCGAATCGTAATGCATGAGCTCGCGCAACCGACGCCGGCCATGGAGCGGGTGATCAATGAGGTCACGCGGCCCATATACAACCGGATGCTCGAACTTATAGGTGGGATGGTGAGCCTGCCTGCCGGCGATGAAAAGACGCGGCTGTGTGTGCATAGCGTGATGGGCCAGATCATGCTCTATGCGCTGGCAGGCCCGTTTCTCAAACGGCTTTGGCCGGGATTGAAAATGACGCCGGAACAACTGGACCGGATTGCAGAACACATCGCAGACTTTTCGCTCGCGTATCTCCAAGCGGCGCGCAGGGACAGGAGAAAGGGATATGGCGCAGCAGCCAGACAATAACAAACCCGGGAAGCAGGAACAGCCGAAGGGTTCTCGCAGGCGCGTTGTCCTCCTTGTTGCCTTGGCGGTGCTTGCCGGCGGAGCGTACCTGGTGTGGCGATTGTTCTTCGCTGTACCATCGCTGCCGCCCAATGTTATCGCGCTTAGCGGCCGGATCGAGGGGGATGATTCCGCGATCTCGCCCAAGACGAGCGGTCGCATCGTCGAAATTCGGTTTCGCGAAGGGGACAGCGTTAAGGCGGGCGAAGTCATCGCGATCTTGAGCGATGAGCAAATCCGGGCACGCGAAGAGCAAGCCAGCGCCGCCGTTTTCGCCGCCGAGGCGAGCAGCAAATCGGCTCGCGACCAGATCTCAGTATTGAACCAGCAATTGGAACAGAGCCAGCTCCAAGCTGCTCAGTCGAAAGTAGACGCGGAGGGCCGCGTTCGCCAGGCAGATGCCGATCTGGCCGCGGCCGAGGCGGACCTGGCGCAGCAGGAGGCTTCTTATCAACTAGCGTCATTCGATCGGGACGCGTACACGCGCCTGGCGCAAACCGGCGCCGCTTCCGAGCGCCAGGCGAAGCAGGCAAACTCAACGGCGGGACAACAGGCGGCCGCAGTCGCGGCGGCGAAGCGAAGGGTGGAAGCGGCACGAGGCGCGTTGACGACAGCGAGGGCGAATCTGGACACTCCGGCGATTCGCGAAGCCCAGGTTGCGATGGTGCGAAGGCAGATTGCGCAGCAGCAGGCAGAAGTTGTCAACGCCGAAGCCAATACCGCGCAGGCGCGCGCGCAACTGCTGGAGGCGCAGGAAAACCGGCAGGATCTGACGGTTCGGGCGCCGTTCGATGGCGTTGTCACCACCAGGGCAGCCGAACCGGGGGAGATGGTGACCGCTGGAACGGCTCTGGTAACACTGATCGACCTCACGAAGGTCTACCTGCGAGGCTTCGTTCCGGAAGGGCAGATCGGGAAAGTGAAGCTATGGCAACCGGCGCGCATATATCTGGATTCGAACCCGAATCAACCTATTGAAGCGTACGTATCGCGCATTGATCCCCAGGCGACGTTCACACCGGAGAACACGTATTTCCGGGATGAACGGGTGAAACAGGTTGTCGGCGTGAAGCTGCAATTGAAAGGCGGTTTCGGGTTCGCGAAGCCGGGCATGCCGGCCGATGGCGAGATCTTGACGGAAGGCGATAGATGGCCGGAAACGCATCGACGAAGATGATTGCGGCCGATCGGGAAGTCACGGCTGGGCGCGAAGCTGAACGCGGCTCTGACTCCGCAGCCATACGCATCAGCCATCTCTCGAAACGCTACGGGGTCAAATCCAAAGGCGTTGTCGAAGCGGTTCGCGGCATCGATCTCGACGTGAAGAATGGAGAAATCTTCGGTCTCATCGGGCCGGATGGAGCGGGGAAGACAACCACATTTCAAATACTCGCCGGCGTGATGGAACCGAGCGGCGGCGTGGCGGAGGTGTTCGGCCGGCCGGCTCGGGAGGCGCGGTCGCAAACCGGTTACCTCACGCAAGCGTTCAGCCTCTATCCAGACCTCACGGTCACTGAAAACATCCGGTACATCGGCGATTTGCGGCGCGTTGCTCCCCAAGAGATCGAAGAGCGCGGGCGGCGGTATCTGCAGATGTTCGATATGGATCGGTTTCGAGACCGGCTGGCGGGGAAGCTGAGCGGCGGCATGAAACAGAAACTCGCGCTGGCGTGTGCGCTGGTGCCGGAGCCGCGCGTGTTGCTGCTCGATGAGCCGACGACGGGCGTCGACCCCGTATCGCGCCGCGAATTCTGGGACACGCTCGCTCACCTGGCGGCAGAGGGGCTGACGATTCTAATCGCGACTCCATATCTGGATGAAGCCGAGCGATGCCACAGGATCGCGCTCATGCACGAGGGAGTGATTCAACAGACGGGCACTCCGGCGGAGCTGCGATCGAGTTTGGGAGCGAAGCGTTTGGAACTACGGGTTGAAAACTTGGCCGGAGCCGAGCGGGTTCTTTCGGAAGCAGAAGACGCTGAGCAAGAGATTCTGGATGTGCAACGCTTCGGCGACCGGCTTGACGTTTTGGTGCACGACCCCGCGAAGGCGCGGCCGGTTCTCGGGCAGAGACTGAACGCGGCGCATCTACAGGCCGAGGACGTGCGCGAAGACGAACCGACTTTGGAGAATGTGTTTGTCGCTAGGCTTCGCAGTCTCGGCCACGCCATTCACGAGGAGCCGTTTCCGGGAAGGCATTCTCACGAAGATCTCAGAGGGCAGGTCGCAATTGGCGCAAAGGATCTCACGCGCATGTTCGGGGATTTCACCGCCGTCCAGAACGTGAATCTAGAAGTGCACTACGGCGAGATATACGGATTGCTGGGCGCGAACGGAGCCGGCAAAACGACAACCATCAAGATGCTTTGCGGGCTTCTGGATCCGACGCATGGAGAAGTGCGGTTGGCAGGCGAGAGAGGCGCACGAGCGCGATCTGAAAGCGTGCGGCAGCGGATTGGCTACATGTCGCAAAAGTTCTCGCTTTACGACGATCTCTCGATTCGCGACAATCTCGATTTCTTTGCGGGAGTCTACGGAGTGCCGCAGCGTGAACGCGAAGAGAAGCGGAAATGGGTGCTGTCGTTCTCGGGATTGGAAGGCAAGCAGGACCAGATTACCGGCAGCTTGCCGGGGGGATGGAAGCAACGCGTGGCGTTCGGGGCTGCGATCATGCATGAACCGAGCGTGCTGTTCCTGGATGAGCCGACCTCCGGCGTAGATCCGCTCGCACGGCGCACTTTTTGGTCCATGATCAACCGCCTGGCGGACGCGGGCACTGCCATTCTGGTGACCACTCATTACCTAGAAGAGTCGGAGCAGTGCAACCGCCTGGGATTGATGGTGGCGGGCGAGCTGGTGGTGGAAGGAAATCCGAGCGGCATCAAGCATGAGCAGAAGGGCCACTTGCTCGAGTTCGTCGTGGATCAACCGCAACACGCGGCGGACCTGCTCAAGAAGGATATGGAGCGCTGGCGAGTGTCGCTGTTCGGCGACCGGCTGCATGTCATCACGGACGAGGATGCGGAGGCAGGTCAGCGGAGCGTGGCAGAGAAATTGTCGGCGGACGGAATACGCGTCCTCAACGTGCGCGAAGGCCGGTTCTCCATGGAGGACGTATTCATCGGCGTGGTGCAGCGGGCGCGCCAGCAGGGCAAGGTAGCCGCAGAGGAGTAGCGGGATTATGAGGCGGATTTTAGCTCAAGGTCGCAAAGAATTAACGCAACTGGTTCGCGATTGGCGCACGCTCGGCCTTGCGCTGGTGCTTCCCTTGGCGCTGCTCATATTGATGTCGACCGCGATTTCGTTCACCGCGACCCACTTGCCGATCGTGGTGCAGGACCTTGACGATTCGCCAGCTTCGCGGCAATTGATTGATGCTTTCCGCGCTTCTCTGACGTTTCACATTGTGTATTGGCCACCCGACCGACAGCCACAAGAGGCGCTCACGTCCAATGCAGCGCGCGGGGCGCTCATCATACCGGAGCATTTCGGGCGCGATATGGCGCGAGGCGGCAATGCGCCGGTGCAGATGCTGGTGGATGCTTCGGATGCCAACACGGCGAAGCTGATTTCGGGCTATTCGGGCGAAATCATCAATGCATACAACCAGCGCGTGGACTCATCGCGGCCTCAGTTAGTTCAGGCAGCGATACGGCTTTGGTACAACCCGGGCCGCTCGTCGAAGAAGTTCTTCGGCCCTGGCGTATTTGTACTTGGGCTATCGATGTTCCCGCCATTACTTGCCGCTCTTGCCATGGCCAAGGAATCGGAGCACAAGACCATTCTGCAGGTGTACGTCTCAAACGTCTCGTCGCATGAATTCCTACTAGGGAAGATTCTGGCGTTTATGGCGGTTGCGGGCGCGGAGTGCGGCCTCATGCTCATTCTGCTGTTCACTTATTTCGGCCTGAGCTTCGCGGGGGATCCGACGCCGTTCTTTATTGCGACCGTGCTCTATGCCTTCTGTGTCGCCTCGTTTGGAACCATGGTAGGCGCTGCGATTCCGAGCCAAGTGGCGGCTATTCAAGCTGTCTCATTCGGCGGTTTTCTGCTGGTGTTCCTGCTTTCCGGACTGATGTTTCCGATCGAGAATATCCCGGCGGGAATTCGTTGGATTTCGACTTTCATCTGGGGCAAATACTACATCGAGATTGTGCGGGACGCGCTGCTCGAAGGCGCCGGCTGGGCTGCTAGCTGGTACAAGGTGGCGATCATTGGGGCGATTGGAGCCGTGTTTTACGTGTTGGCGTGGCGCAGAATGCGGCGCATGCAACTGAAGGCGTGAACATGCTAGATCGGCTTATCAACAATCGCGTGCGCGCTTTGATGCGCAAGGAGTTTGCGCAGATTCGACGGGACCGGCGGCTGGCGATCTCGCTGGTGTTGCCGCCCACGCTTCAATTGCTGCTGCTGGGGTCCGCGCTGAGTACCAGCGTGGCGAACCTGAAGCTGGGCACGGTGGATGACAGCAGAACGCCCGAAAGCCGCGAGCTGATTGCGGTCTTAAGCCAGAGCGAGAGCTTCCGGCTGGTGAGCTATTACAGTTCGGTGAATCAGCTTGGCGATGCGATCAGCCGCGGGAAAGTGGATGCGGGGGTGGTGATTCCCTACGATTTCGCGAGGAATCTGCAACGCGGGCGGCCGACCACGGTGCAGTTTCTACTGAACGCGATGAATGCGAACACGGCAGCCATTGCTCAAGGGTATGCCGAGGGCGTGATTCAGTCCTACAATGCGGGGCTGAGCGGAGCAGGGCTGCATGCCAGTTTCCAGCAAGTATCGGCACAGGATATAAGCCAGCGAGGCCGCGTGCAGATGTACCCTGCCTATCTTTACAATCCTGGGCTGAAGGATTCGTGGTTCATCGTGACGGGTGTCTTCGGGCTGTTGTTGATCCTGAATAGTTCACTGGTGGCGGCCGCGGCGATGGTGAGAGAACGGGAAGCGGGCACCATCGAGCAGTTGCTGATGTCGCCGGCGAACACGTCGGAGATCATCATTGCGAAGATCGCGCCGCTGTTTGTGCTGTTGTTCCTGATGGCGCTGCTGGCCGTGGCGGTGATGAAGCTGGCCTTCGGGATACCGTTTCATGGCAATCTTCCGCTGGTACTGGCGGGCGCTGCGCTATGCATTTTATCGGGGATCAGTCTGGGCACGGTGAATGCGACGTTTTCAAAATCGGCGCAGCAGGCGCAACTGATGGTGTTCTTCATCAATCCGCCGCTGAATTCGACGGCCGGAGCGTTGAATCCGGTGGAAGCGATGCCCGCATGGTTGCAGCCTTTCACGGTTGTCAATCCCATTCACCACTTCGCCACGATTGCGCGCGCGGCCCTGCTGAAGGGCAGCGGGTTTCTGGAGTTATGGCCGAACTTTTTGGGGCTATTGGGTTTCACCGTGGTGCTGGTGGCGTTGAGTATCTGGCGGTTTCGGAAACAGCTCAGTTGAGGACGATGCACCGAATAAAGCAAATGCAAAATCGAAGAGCACTCGGGCGTGGCGCGGCAGGGTGCGCAGCAATGGTTTTGACCGTGGCCAGCGCGTTCGGCCAGCTTCCGGCCGCCAGTGGCCAGACACAAGGGCCGGCGCGAGCAAACCCACTGCCGCTTTCGGGACGAACCGGACAGAGCGGAACAGTGACAGCCGCCGAGTCGCCGGTTCCGGGGACTACAAACAGCGTGAACACGGTCAACCCGACGGTGCAAGTCGAAGGGCCGTACAGCGGAAGCGCCAGCGACAAGGCGGCGTTTTCCGGGAAGCTTTCGCTGCAAGATGCGATTGCGCGAGGCCTCGAATATAACTTGGGCGCGGTGGGCATTGCGCAGGCTGTGCGGCAAGCGAATGGCGAAACTCGGGTAGCGCGCAGCGCACTGCTTCCCAATCTCAACGGGAACCTCTCCGAAACAGTCGAGCAGGTTGACTTGCAGGCCTTCGGATTGCGCTTCAATTTTCCTATTCGCGGATTTTCTATACCGACGGTGGTTGGGCCGTTCAACTATTTCGATTTGCGAGCGAGCCTATCGCAAACGGTTTTGGATGTGACGGCCTGGAACAATTACCGCTCGGCTGCGGAGAATCTTCGCTCGAACCGGCTCTCGGCGAACGATGCACGCGATTTGGTGGTGCTGGCGGTTGGCGGCGCGTATCTGCAGGTGATCACGGCGGCGGCGCGAGTCGAATCCGTGCGTGCACAACTCGCGACCGCGAAGGCGCTCTTCGAACAGACATCGCAGCAACGAGCGGTGGGCCTGGTAGCACAGATCGATGTCAACCGCAGCAGGGTGCAGGTGTTGACGCAACAGCAGCGGCTGATCACGGTTGAGAATGATTTGTCGAAACAGAAGATCAACCTGGCGCGCCTTGTGGGGCTGCCGCCGAACGATGGCTACGCGCTGGCCGACGATGTGCCGTTTGCGCCGGGGCCGGATATCAGCCTGGAAGACTCGCTGAAGCAAGCCTTCGAGCAACGTTGGGATTTGAAAGCGGCGCAAGCGCAGGTGCAAGCGGCGGAACGAGCGCGGTCGGCGGCACGCGCGGAACGTCTCCCCTCTGTTTCGCTGAGCGCCGATTACGGCGCCATCGGAGTGACGCCGGATCACTCGCACGGGACATTCTCCGTGGTGGGAAGCTTGAAGTTTCCGATTTGGCAAGGCGGCCGGATTGAGGGCGACATCGAGCAGGCCAATGCAGCTCTGGCGCAGCGGCAGGCGGAACTTGAAGACCTGCATGCGCGCGTGGAGAGCGATGTTCGGAACGCGTATCTGGATCTGGTAGCGGCGAGGAGCCAGGTAGAGGTGGCGCAGGAGAACCTGCGAGTGACACAGGAGAATCTCAAGCTGACTCGGCAGCGATTCGACGCCGGGGTGAGCGACAACGTGGATGTGGTGCAATCGCAGGAGGCGGTTGCGAGCGCGGAGCTGGACTATATCAATGGCGTTTTCGCGCACAATTTGGCGAAGCTGAGTTTGGCGCGCGCGATCGGCCGAGCGAGCGATAAGCTGCCGCAATTTTTGGAAGTACGGGCGCATTAGGGCTCAGGCAGGGCTGCGGCGGAGTAGTTTCCAATCGAGACGCCAGTGGCCGTAACCGAAGGAGTGGCCGAGACCTTCGGAATGGCCGGCGCGAATGCTCAGGATGCCGCCGGCGCAAATCAGGACCGTGCCCAGGATGGCCGCAGCATCCGGAACGTTGCCGAAGAATTGCCAGCCCAACAGACCAGAGAAAATCACTACCGTGTAGTTGAACGGAGATAGTTCGGCTGCGCCTGCATAGCGGTACGCCAGGATGATGAGGTACTGCGTGAGCGCATAAGAGCCGCCGACACCCAGAATCAGGAGCCATTGCCTGCCGGTCAACGGCTTCCATGCGGCGATGCATAAGGGAATCAGCAATAAGGTGGAGAGGCCGAAGTTGTAGAAGAGGATTCGGACGGGAGGCTCCGTTTCGGCCAGTGTGTTGGTGGCGACGAGCGCAATGGCCGAGAACAATCCGGCGAGCAGAGCCAGCAGCGATGCGGGATTTCGATATGTTTCCGGGCCGGGCTTGATGATGAGCACGATTCCGACGAGGCCGATCAAGAGACTGAGCCAAACCAGCGGGCGCACGGTTTTTCGGAACCAGACATAGACAACTAGGGGAATGAAGAGAGGCGCCGCATTCGAGAGCAGGACTGAATCGAGCAGCGGTATGGACCGGACCGACATAAAAAAGAGAAGCTGACAAACGGAGCCCGCGAGGCTGCGGAACAAGTGCAACCAGAAATGATCGGTTTTGAGACCAGCGCGCCCGATGCGTGCCGCCGAGGGAACGAACACCAGAAAGCTGATGGCGTACTGCAGAGACAGTATCACGAGCGGAGGGACGCCATGGGCCGCTTTGCTGAGCGCGCTCATGACGGCGGCGCAAAAGAAGGCGAGCGTGATGAGCGTGATGCCGCGGTAGAGGCTGTGTCCATGACTTTGCGCTCTGATGTCCAAAGGTTCGAGCCCCCTGGTTTCAATTCTGGCAGTGAGAGCGATGAATAAAAGGAGGAGCGCGATTTTGTGGGCACAACGGGCACCTATGCGCTGAAGCGAAGACGCCCTGTGAGCTCGCTGACCGGCATGTTCTCCGGTGGTGTTGATGGGTTGCTGCTCGGCGCGGAGCGAGGCGCGGAGGCGGTCGAGCTCGGCGGGATCTTCGTTGGGGAGCACGAGTTCCTTGGAATAGAGGCCGTCCGTGGAAGAGTTGCGGCTGGAACGAGCCTTAGTGGGGGACATGACGGCTCGCTGCTTCCGATATACTCGACGGATAACCGACCTTTGCGCGAGGGCTGTGTATGATTCAACTCAAGGTAAACGGCGCTGTCCGAATGTATGACGGCGATCCGGAGATGCCGCTGCTGTGGTATCTGCGGGATGTGCTGCAACTGACGGGGTCGAAATTCGGGTGCGGCATGGGGCTGTGCGGCGCGTGTACGGTGCATGTGAATGGCGAAGCGGCACGAAGCTGCTTGACGCCGATGAGCGCAGCGAGCGGCAAAGAGATCACCACGATCGAAGGCTTGAGCCAGAACGGCACGCACCCGGTGCAGCGGGCGTGGGAGCAGATCCAAGTTCCGCAATGCGGGTATTGCCAAAGCGGCCAGATCATGCAGGCCGCGGCGCTGCTGAAACAGAAGCCCAAACCGACGGACCACGATATCGAAAACGCCATGTCAGGCAATATCTGCCGCTGTGGGACGTATCAACGCATACGCCAGGCGATCCAAGTTGCGGCAGGCGGAAAAGCGGAGGTGAAGGCATGAGCGCGCGTGTTCGGCTGGCTTCTCGGCGCGATTTTCTGTCGGGTGTTTTTTCAGCGGGCGCGCTAGTCCTGGGCGCGCGATTCATTCCGGCGGAGGCGGGCGAAGCTCAGTCCGCTACTGACGGGACGAAGATGACTTGGAACCCGAGCGTCTGGGTGGGGCTGAACAGCGATGGAAGCGTGGTGATTGTGGCGCATCGCTCCGAGATGGGTACGGGCATCCGCACCAGCTTGCCGATGGTGCTGGCCGATGAAATGGAAGCGGAGTGGAGCAAGGTTCGGGTAGAGCAAGCCATGGGAAGCGAGAAGTATGGCTCGCAGGACACGGACGGCTCATGTTCCATCCGCGACTTCTACGAAACGATGCGCGAAGCCGGGGCAACGGCGCGCGCGCTGCTGGTGAACGCCGCAGCGGCGCGTTGGCAAGTGCCGGTGGACCAGTGCCAGGCGCAGAACCATCAGGTGATCCACAAGAAATCGGGCCGGAAAATCGGGTATGGCGAGCTGGCGGAAGCGGCTTCGAAGCAACCGCTGCCGCACAACAGCACGATTCAATTGAAGAAGGCGTCCGAATTTCGCTACATCGGCAAAGGCGTGCCGGGCGTGGATCTCAAAGATATGTGCACGGGCCATGCAGTATATGGGTTCGACGTGCAGGTGCCGGGGATGGTGTATGCCTCGATTGAGCGCGCGCCGGTGCTGGGCGGCGCCATGAGATCGTTCGACGATTCGCAGGCGAAGCTGGTGAAAGGAGTGCAGCAGACGGTCGTCGTGGGTCATGCAAAACCTCCTTACGGTTTTCAAGCGCTGGGCGGGGTAGCGGTGATTGCGGATAATACTTGGGCCGCGTCGCAGGGCCGAAAGAAGCTCAAGGTGGAGTGGGACCTAGGGCCTAACGCGATTGTGCAGACGGAATCGTATAAGCGCGACCTGATTGCCACCGCGAGCAAACCGCAGAAGGTCGTGCGAAAGGCCGGGGATGTGGAAGGCGCTTTCGGGAGCGCGGCAAAAACAGTTGAGGCAACTTATTACACGCCGTTGCTGGCGCATGCCTCGATGGAGCCGCCCGCCGCTGTGGCTAACTATCGCGACGGCAAAGTGGAGGCGTGGGCTGCGACGCAGAGTCCCCAGGATGTGCAGAAGACCGTTGCCGAAGCGCTGGGGCTGAAGCCGGAAGATGTCACCTGCCACGTGACATTGCTGGGTGGCGCGTTCGGCCGCAAATCGAAGCCCGACTATGTCGCGGAAGCGGCGATTCTGTCGAAGAAGGTCGGGAAACCGGTCAAGATTTCCTGGACACGCGAAGAGGATATTCATTTCGATTTCTACCATTCGACTTCGGCGATGTACTTTAAAGCCGCGCTGGACGGGGCCGGCAAGCCGGTGGCATGGCTGCAGCGTTCGGTGTTTCCGCCGATCGGATCGACATTCGACGGCAAATCCGTGTATGGCGACGACGGCGAAATGGGCATGGGCTGGACGGACGTGCCGTTCGATATTCCCAACTTCCAAGCTGAAAACGGGCCCGCCAAGGCGCATGTGCGAATCGGATGGCTGCGCTCGGTTGCAAACGTGTATCACGCCTTCGGGGTGCAGTGTTTCATTGACGAGCTGGCGCAGGCCGCGGGAAAAGATCCGATTGAATACTGGCTGGCGACGCTTGGCCCGGCACGCAAGCTCGATTTCAAGGGGCAGGTGGAGAAGTTCTCGAATTACGGAAAGCCGCTCGATCAATATCCATTTGATACGGCGCGGCTGCAGCGCGTGGTGGAGGCTGTGGCGGACCGCTCCGGCTGGGCGAATAAGAGATCGAACAAGCGAGCGGTCGGCTTCGCGGCGCATCATAGTTTTCTGACTTACGTGGCGGCAGTGGCTGAAATCGACATCGATGCGGGCGGCAAAGTTCGCATCCCGCGAGTGGATATTGCGGTGGATTGCGGACCGGTGATTAATCCGGACCGCGTGAAGGCGCAGTTCGAAGGCGCATCGGTGTTTGGAGCGAGTATCGCGCTGCTGGGCGAGATTACGGTGGCGGATGGGAGTGTGGAACAAGGCAATTTCGACAAGTATCCGGTGGCGCGCATGAACGATGCGCCGCGGGAGACGCACGTGCACCTGATTCCGACCGGCGATGCGTTGCCGACCGGAGTCGGGGAGCCTGGCGTTCCGCCGATGTCACCCGCGATTTACAACGCAGTGTTCGCCGCAACGGGTAAGCGGGTTCGGGAACTGCCGCTTCGGAAACAGAAGCTGGCGTAAAGCGATCACGTCATTCATAGCGAAGTGCTTCGGCCGGCGCGACGCGAGACGCGCTGCGGGAGGGATGCAGCGTAGCGATGAAGCTGGTGAGCAGCGCAAGCGCGGCGACCCAGAGACCGTCTGTCCAGTGGCTTTGAAATGGAACGTAGCTGAGTGCGTAGATCTGTTCGTCGAGTTTGAGCCAGCGGTAATGATTGAATAGCGCGGTGACTGTATAGCCGACGGAGAGGCCGATGGCGCAGCCGAGAGCGCCGATGATGAGCCCTTGCAGGACGAAAATGCGCTGTACCTGCTGGCGGCGCGCGCCCATGGACATGAGAATGGCGACGTCGCGATGTTTTTCCATGACCAGCATGACGAGCACGACCAGGATGTTGAGGGCGGCAACCAGCTCGATGAGGCTGACGGTGATGACGCTGACGAACTTTTCGAGCTTGAGCGCGTTGAGCAGCGATCGATTCTGATCCATCCAGGTGCTGGCGATCAGCTTGGGGCCAGTAATGGCTTCGGCCTGACGGGCCACCGTCGGCGCTTCGAAGATGTTGTCGAGGCGGAGCTCGATGGTGTTGACGACATCGTTGAGATCGAGCACCTGCTGAGCGGCGGCAAGGGAAGTGAAGGCCCAACCGGAATCGAGGTCGTAGAGGCCGGATTCGAAGATGCCAACTACGCGGAAATGGAAGAGGCTGGGGACGACGCCGAGCGGAGTGAGCTGGCCTTGATAGCTGATGACGGTGACGGGGCTGTGAAGCTCGACGCCGGCTTGATCGGCCAATCGCGAGCCGAGGACGATGCCGTATTCACCGCGTGGGGTGTCGAAGGATTCGAGCGAGCCGGATTTAAGATGGCGCAGAAGTTCGGGAGTGGGTGCGCCGGGGCCGAGTGGGACGCCTTTGAGCACAGCGCCCGCGCCGACCAGAGGGCCTTTGATGGCGACTTGACCGTAGAGGCCGGGCGTGGCGCTGATGACATGGGGAATGCGGCGGAGTTTGGGGATGAGCTGTTCCCAATTTTCGATGCCGAATTCCGGATTGCGCTGGAGGATGCTGACGTGTGCGGTGGCGCTGAGCAGGCTCGATTGCAACGTGCTTTGAAAGCCGTTGTTGATGGCGAGAGCGATGATGAGCGCGGCCACGCCGGCGGCAACGCCAAGGATCGAGATGACGGTGATGATGGAGATGACGGTCTGCTTGCGCTTGGCGCGCAGGTAGCGCAGCGCGACCATCCATTCAAAGCGGGACACGGAAGCCTTCTGTATTTGGAGGGCGCGGCATCAAGTGTCGCCCCCCGCTATGGGGGCGGGGGCGAGTTCGCGCAGTTTTTCTACCAGGCCGATGTCGCCTTCGGGTCGCAGAAGCGGAAACAGGATGACGTCGCGGATGGATTTGGAATCGGTCAGCAGCATGGTGAGGCGATCAATGCCGATCCCTTCCCCGCCGGCAGGCGGCATCCCGTAGCTGAGCGCGCGGATGTAGTCTTCGTCCATGACGTGCGCCTCCTGGTCGCCGCCGGCTTTGCGGGCGAGCTGCATTTCGAAGCGGCGGCGCTGTTCCTGCGGATCGTTCAACTCGGTGAAGGCGTTGCCGATTTCGAGGCCGCCGGCGAAGATTTCGAAGCGCTCGACGAGATCGGGATCGCCGGGCTTATTTTTCGAGAGCGGGGAGATCTCGACCGGGAAATCGTAGATGGCGGTGGGATCGATCAGGTTCGGTTCGGCGTGCGTTTCAAAGAGATCGACGAGCGCGGTGCCGGGCGTGGTTTCCTTCGAGTGGCGCAGGAGCCAATCGGGATCTTTGACGTTGTCGAGTGAGGGCTTGGCGGAATCGGGCCAGAACTCGATGACAGCTTCGCGCATGGAGAGGCGGCGCAGGCGGCTGAAATCGACGGTGCGGCCCTGGTGGGTGATCCGGGGCGAACCGGTGGCGTCGATCGCGACCTGGCGCAGCAGGTCTTCCGAGAGCTGCATCATGACGCGGTAGTCGGCGTAGGCCTGGTAGAACTCGAGCATGGTGAACTCAGGGTTGTGCTGCGTCGAGATGCCTTCGTTTCGGAAGTTGCGATTGATTTCGTAGACGCGCTCGATGCCGCCGACGAGGAGGCGCTTGAGGTAGAGCTCGGGGGCGATGCGGAGGTAGAGATCAAGGTCGAGCGTGTTGTGATGCGTGACGAAGGGGCGCGCGACGGCTCCGCCATAGAGCGGCTGCATCATGGGCGTTTCGACTTCGAGGAAGCCGCGGGCATCGAGTTGGCGGCGGAGGGAACGGATTATGTTCGAGCGCGTGACGAAGATGCGGCGGATGGCGGGGTTTGCGATGAGATCGAGATAACGCTGGCGGTAGCGCGTTTCGATGTCTTCGAGGCCATGCCATTTTTCAGGCAGAGCGAGCATGATCTTCGAGAGGAAGAAGAGCTCTTCGACGTGCAGGGTGAGCTCGCCGGTCTTGGTGCGGAAGAGATAGCCGGCCGCGCCGATGATGTCGCCGATATCGAGGAGCTCGTAGAGTTTGTATGTGCCTTCGGGGACGGCGTCTTTCTTCACGTAGATCTGGAGTTTTTCGCCGTCTTGCAGGAGATGGAGAAAGCCGGCTTTGCCCATGCGGCGGATAGTTTGAATGCGGCCGGCGATGCGGACGTTAACGGGGGTGGCGAGGTCATCAGTGGTTTTAGTCCCGTATTCGGAGAGAATCTGCGGAATGGTGTGGGTGAATTCGAAGGCGTGGCCGTAGGGCGAAAAACCGAGCTGCTCAATTTGAGCGATGCGTTCGTGGCGCTGGCGCAATAGTTCGTCTTCTAATGCCAATAGAGGCTCCTGAAGATCTTATTGTAGGGGGAGCGCCGGAAGAGAGACGAATTAGCGGCGGACGATCATTTCGCGCAGGTGGTCGCGGGTGAGGAAGAATTTGACAGAGGCGGCGCGCTCGAAGAGGCGCTCGAGCGTGCGGTTGTTGAAATGCTGGCTGCGCTGGTAGCCGCCGCGCGGGGTTTGCAAAAGCGTCTTCTGATCCTGAATGCGGTAGTTGTAGACCGGAGTGCGCGTGGCCTTTTCGTCCGCGTTGAAGAACAGCAGGATCATGCCGCCGGGGCGCATGACCCGGAGTAACTGCTCGACGGTATCTTCGAGCACCGGGGAAACGAGGAACTGGAGCGCGTCCCAGACGAGGGCGCCATCGAAGGATTCATCGGGAAAGGTGAGAGTTTGTTCGATGAAACGCTGGGCGTTGCTGGCGGCTTGCTGGTTGTCGAGGAAATCGGCGCCGAAGCATTGCTGCATGGTGCCGACGATGTCATCCGACGAAATGCGATGGCCCAGGCTGGTGATAAACGTGATATTGGCCTGGCTGGCTCCCGACATATCGAGGATGGACAAGCCTTCGGTGGAGCGAAGGAAGCCGCAGAATTGGTCGAAACCGCTGCTGTGGCGGGTCAGAGTGGGGGGCGCATCCTTCGGAGATGGCTTTGTGGGTGCTCCGGTGGTCGCGCCGAATCTCATGAGATGCAAGAGAGAGGCCGAGTGCGGCACTGCATGATGCGGCCTCTCACCAGAAGCGCTACTTCACCGACCCAGCAGTGACAGGCGTGGGTGTAGATAGAGGCGGCTGAGACAGTGGTTGTGAGGACGAGACGGAGGGCGCCGGTTGCGGCGCTGGCTTCGCGGCGTTTGGCTTCGAGATATCGATACTGCCCTTGAAGTAAGCGCCGTCCTCGATGACGATACGGCTCGTCTTGATATCGCCGACGAGCTTGGCTTCCTTCTTGATATCGATCTTGTCGGTGGCGTCGACATTGCCTTGAATTGAGCCCTGGATGATGATTTCGCGGGCTTTCAGGCCGGCCTGCACGCGGGCGTTCGGGCCGATGGTGAGACGGTGTTCGTGGCACTCGACCGTGCCTTCCACTTCTCCGTCGATGGTTAAATCTTCACGCGCAAAGATCTGGCCTTTTACGGTGACGTTCTTTCCTAAGGCAGCAGAACCGCTGCGGACGGAACCGGGTTCCGGATCAAAATTTCTAGTAGGCGATGACATGGTATTGGTTTCTCTCCTCAGTGGTTCCACGGGTGCCGGGGAATGTGCTGGCGCGCCAACGGCTCTCTCGGGCCTCTGCGGCAGTTCGTCTTCTTTTCGTTTACTCCACATGCGAAGGGGGTCTCCTCAAAACGCTCCATTCATCGTACTACTCCGCCGGAAACGTCAGCGTACATCCACCGGAATAGTACCCGCAAGTAGCTCAATATCTCATCGGGAAGATTGTTTGTGATAATAGGGTCGGTGTCCAAAACCCGGGATCTGGAATTACGACTGGAGCGGGCCGAGCAGCAACTGCGGCTGTTTCAGCGTGTCAGCAGGCTGATGACCCGGGACATAGAACTGGACGATGTCCTCCAGGAGATTGTAAACCTGGTGGGAGATTTTCTGGAGTGCGACTCTTGTCTGATCTACTTGATCGAGGACGAGGAACTGGTGCTTTATGCCTCGAACGAGCCGAATCGCAAGAATCTAGGCCGGGTGAGGCTGCGATTGAGTGAAGGATTGACCGGCTGGGTGGCGCGCGAGCGGAGGCTGCTGGCGATATCGCGGGAGGCGTACAACGATTCGCGCTTCAAATTCTTCAAGGATCTGCCGCAGGATCGGTTTGAGGCGTTTTTGTCGGCGCCGATCATTTCCCAGAACAGGTCGGTGGGCGTGATCAACGTGCAGCACCGGGAGGCGCGCATTCACTCGGGCGCGGACATGGAGCTGCTGAGTACACTTGGAGAGCAAGTCGGGTGCTTGCTGGTGCTGTCCAGGCAGAAGAGCGGGTCGCGGCCGACCGTGGGAACAACGCTTAACGCCTAAACGGGCGAGTTACTCTCAGAAGCGACTTCGATTTCCGGCGGCGCGGGCTCGGCTTCGACGGCCTGTTCGCGGGCCAGCGTTAGGCTGCAAGTGGGTTTGAAACTCAGGAAGTAATGGCGGCAGGCGGCGCAGCGATAACGATGGGCGCCGAAAGTAGAAAGTAAGTTCTGCCAGAAGCTGAGGCGGAAA
The DNA here is from genome assembly GCA_035502635.1 of Bryobacteraceae bacterium. Lineage (GTDB taxonomy): Bacteria > Acidobacteriota > Terriglobia > Bryobacterales > Bryobacteraceae > Bog-105. Next base: position 81,740 of record DATJUG010000027.1, on the reverse strand, counting down.
TGCCGGCGGGACCAGGGTGTAAGTTCGAGTCCCAGACATTTAGGGCACTTAGCGTATCTCATCCGGGAGACAAGCCAAATATTGACCCAAGACCGCTGATTGCAATCGAGGCAGCGGAACGGGTAGCTACCTATTATCATTGGGGCGAGTTCGAACCAAGATGCCCGGCGGGAGCGGCGAAGGCTGGCGCTGCCGCAGTCAGGGCAATCGATTGCGCTGGGTTTCATACGGCGAGAACCTCTCTGTGCCTCCCGTGCTTCGCGATATATTGCGAACGATACTTCGAAAACGCATCCTGCAGGAGTTTCAGCGCGGCGCGGTTTTGGTGAAGCCGCTGGCGATCGATCTCGAGCACCGGGATTAAGTCGCGGGTTGTGGAAGTTATAAAGACCTGGTCGCTTTCTTCTAAGTCAGACGCGGTCAACTCGCGTTCGGCTATTGTCAGGCCCGGAATTTGGATCTCTTCGAGCAGGATGGCGCGGGTCACGCCCGGCAGGCAGCCGGAACTTTGAACAGGCGGAGTCCAGACGTGGTCTCCTTTGATGATGAAGATATTCGCAGACGTACACTCGCTGATCTGATCGTGTTCATTCAGCAGAATAACTTCATCGAAGCCATCTTCATGGGCCTGTTCGTACCAGGTGAGATTATGCGCCCAGGAGGTGAGCTTCGTTCCAGCGTAGGGCCACGCGGCGTAGCGGCCATGGGGGACGTAAGAAAGCTTTACACTTTCGTTCCAGGTGGCGAGGTCGGCGGTAAAGGCGACGAGGTCGGCGTCTCGCACGAGCTGCGGGGCTTCAAAAAGACCACCGCGGTTCCGCACGATGGCGACCCGCAGAGTGGCGTTGAAAGCTCGATTGGCATCGACGAGCGAGAGCAAAGTTTTCTGAAGATCAGGAGCGGAGAAGGGAAATGGGACACGTACAAGCGCGGCATCGCGCCGCAGCCGCTGGTAGTGGCGCTCGAAGGCGAACACGACGCCATCGGCGACACGCAGGGTGGTGAAGATTCCCCAGCCGTTCATAAATCCGACCTGACCGGGCGCGAGCAGCGGCTCGGTGGTGTCACGAATTTGGCCGTTATGGAGCAAAAAACGGTGCATTCTTTTTTGTCGCGCACAACGGCCACTCAACGCCCTGTGCGCTCATGCTTGTATCTTATCGGACGGGAACGGCTCGTAGCATATGGCTAAACCGCTCCCTGACGGTCGCGGCTCGGCTAAGGTCGCGGCGCGGTAAGAACATTAGTTGCCCACTGAGGATAATTTCTCTTCAGAGAGGTACCGGGCAAGAGAGCGCAAGGCGTTACCGCGATGACTGACGGCGAACTTCTGTTCGGGGACAAGCTCGGCGAAGGAGCATCCGAACGGCGGGTAGAAGAACAGAGGGTCATAGCCGAAGCCGCCGGCGCCCCGGGGAGCGAGGAGAATCTCACCGTCGACGCTGCCGGAAAAGGTTTGAAGCACTTGCCCTAAGTGGGCTAAGGCGATGACACAGACGAAGCGGGCGGAGCGGCGGGCTTGGTTTCCGAGGTTACGCAGGAGCAGGGCATTGTTTTCGGCATCGGTTGCGTGAGGGCCGGCATAGCGCGCCGAATGGACGCCGGGTGCGCCCGCGAGCGCGTCGACTTCGAGGCCTGAATCATCCGCGAAGATCAGTTCGGGCGTCAAGGCGGAATAGTAGACGGCCTTGAGGCGGGCGTTTTCTTCGAAAGTCGTACCGGTTTCTTCAGGTGGAGCGATGTTGCCGAGATTGGGCAGAGTTTCGACGCGAACGCCGGGAGCGGCTAACGCAAACTCTCGTAATTTGCCGGGATTCGAAGAGCAGGCGTAGACGGTCATCGCTCGGCACGCGCGGCCAGCGTCTGTTGCTGCAAAGAGAACAATTCGGCGAGGCCGCTGCGAGCCAGAAACAAGAGTTCCGCCATTTGGTCGTCGCCGAATGGCGTGTGCTCGGCGGTAGCCTGCACCTCTACGAATTGATTGGCGCCGGTCATGACCACGTTCATGTCGACATCGGCGCGAGAATCCTCTTCATACGCGAGATCGAGCATGGGTGTGCCAGCGACGATGCCGACGCTGGTGGCGGCGACCGAACCGAGCAGCGGCGATTTGGGAAGAACTTTGAATTTAGCGAGCGTGCCGAGAGCGATGGCGAGTGCAACGTAAGCGCCGGTAATGGCGGCAGTGCGCGTGCCGCCATCGGCTTGCAGGACGTCGCAATCGACGATTATGCTGCGTTCGCCGAGAGCGGTCAGATCGACGATGGCGCGGAGCGAGCGGCCGATCAACCGCTGAATTTCGTGCGTGCGGCCAGAAGGCCGTCCTTTGTTGATCTCGCGCGCGGTACGCGTAATGGTGGCGCGGGGGAGCATGGAGTATTCGGCGGTGACCCAGCCTTTGCCGCTGCCTCGCAGGAAAGAGGGAACGGTGTCCTCAACGGTGGCCGCGCATAGTACCCGGGTGTTGCCGGCTTCAATGAGGACAGAGCCCTCGGCGGTCAGCAGGTAATCGGGAGTGATCCTGGTGGGGCGGAGTTGATTGGGCTCTCTTCCGTCGCTTCTCATATCTAGAGGTTAAGCGGTGCTGCGGAGGGCAAAGAAGAAAATGAGGCCGATGATCAGCAACAGCAAGGCTATGAGCACCAGGCACGGGATGGCGCCTTGGCGAGGCATGACCGACGATTTGGCAGTAGTTGATTTCTTTTTTATTTTCGGAGCTGCCATTCAGCGATAGATATTGGGACGAGCCGGACGGCGTTGCTTACTTCTTGAATAAACTATCAAAGGCGGCGCGCGCGTCATTAGCGTTGCGCGGGGCCTGAACAGCACTGTGGTCGCCATTGCGGGCGGCGGTGCCGGATGGCAAGGCATCCCGAGCGACGGTGACGCGAGGCGAAAACAGATTGCAGGTATTGTTTTGATCTTTGAGCGGGACGCGCTCGGGAATCGGCTTCAGGCACTGGAAGCGCGTTGAAGAATCAAAGTGGACGCATTGCTTACAACAGTGAAGCGCGGCGCCGCACTTAGGGCAGTTGCCCTTGAAATCTGTATCGGGCGGCAGGGTAACGGTGCAATTAAAACATCGCGAGGCAACCACGTTTTGCACGAGGCGCGGCAGCTTCGGCCCGGTTACATCGAGCGGGAGCCTCGGTCCCGATTGCCGGGGCCTTTCTGGCCGGTAAGGTTCAGACCTGCGGTCCGAATCCTGATAGCCGTTTTGCCGGTATTTGCGATCTCCGTCCATCGTCGTTGATCGACTCCTTGATGGGTCCAGTGCGTGCGGCCGCGGTGTTGGGCGGACGTATCCTGCAAACTGGACGTGCTTACGGTGCAGTTCCAGTACGTTCTAAGAAAACTTGCCTGGGAACGCTGGAAGTCTCGCTGGAGAGGACGGGGGTCCGGTTGGCCGGAAGGGTTGGTAGCAGATTACCCGCCTGCACCTAGTTAGTATGTACCACGAATTTGCTTCCTGCGCCAGTGCTACTCACAAATTTAGGCTATTAAGGCACTCGCGCAAAACGGGCGCGGTACTAAGCGCCTACCCCAAAACCTGCGGAGTTCCTTTCCTGTCTGGCGGCGCGCATCCGCGCCCTTTGCGCTTCTAAGCTTCATGCTAATCGGAAACCCACTTGAGCAGCGCATTGCAAGGGCGTGTCAAAGGGTTATCAAAATGGTTTGGACTAATGCGCACAGAGTAACCGACGCGGCCCGTTTGCTGCACCGTAAATTCATTGGCGAAAACCACAGCGGTTCCACGCTCCTCAATCGGAACGAGCGGCAGGGCATAGGTACCCTGCAATTCGCCATTGATGCCGATCTGACCGATGACCGCTTCGACTCGCACCTCAGACTTCTTCAGTCCGGCAAGATCGACAGTAGCACGCAGGGGCACCGCAGAACCGCTCATGACGTGATCGCCCGGGCCTTCGCCCAGATCGATGAAGCGAATGAGATGCCATTTTTCGTTCATGCGCGCGTCCCAGACGCTCTTCTGGCGCGCTGCTTCGAAATTGTTTTTCGAAATGCTGCGCCAAAAATTGTGGGCGGGCTGGTAAAGCTCCGACATATATTCGGCCACCATGCGGCCACAGCTAAAACGCGGCGTGATGTTAGCCATGGACTTTTTCATTCGGCGCACCCACTCGACCGGGATGTTCTCCTGCTCAGAGTGCTGGTAGAAGAGCGGGACAATTTCATTTTCCAGAGTGGAGTAAATGGCGGTGGCGTGGATTTCGTCCTGGTCCTCGGAATAAGGCATGCGATCGCCGATGGCCCAGCCGCCGGACATTTCGAAGGCTTCGTCGAACCAGCCATCCAGAACGCTGAAATTCAGGACGCCGTTCATAGAAGCTTTCATGCCGCTGGTGCCGCAGGCCTCTTCGCCGCGGCGCGGATTATTCAGCCATAGGTCGACGCCCTGCACCATCTCGCGCGCCACTTGAATACCGTAGTCTTCGACAAAGATGAGGCGCTTGGAGACTTCAGGATCGCGCGAGAGATTGACGATTTCGCGGATGAGCGTCTTGCCCGGATGATCTTTGGGATGCGCCTTGCCGGCGATGACGATCTGCACCGGCATCTTTGCACTGTTGAGAATTCGCTTGAGGCGAGCAACGTCGCGAAAGAGCAAGGTAGCGCGCTTATAAGTGGCGAAGCGGCGTGCAAAGCCGATGGTGAAGACATCGGGATCAAGCACTTCCTGGAGACGGCGAATCTCGGCGGCCGAGGCCTTACGCTGCACGGCGGCATTGACGGCTCGCTCGCGAACGAACGCCACCATCCGGCGGCGGCGTTTGCGATGCATTTCCCAGAGCTCCTGGTTTGGGATTTCCTGGACCAGCTCCCACATTTTGGCGTCTTCGAGACGGTCGCGCCAATCGGGCTGCAGGTATTGATCGTATAGGGCAGCGAGATCGCCGTTGATCCAGGTAGAAGAATGGACGCCGTTGGTGACGGAGGTAATCGGCACTTCGGTCACGGGAAGGCGAGGCCACAGATCCTGAAACATCTCCTGCGATACGGCGCGATGCAGCACGCTGACAGCATTCCGGAAGGCCGAGGTTTTGAGCGCCAGGACGGCCATGGAGAAGCGCTCGGTAGGATCCTGTAGATTTTTTCTGCCTAACGTGAGCAGATTTTCGAACGGGAAATTGGCTTGTTCGCAGTATTGGCGGAAGTAGTCGTAAACCAAGCTGGAATCGAAGAGGTCGATGCCGGCGGGAACCGAGGTGTGCGTGGTGAATACGTTGCTGAGACGGGTGGCCTCGAGGGCCTGGTCGAAGGCGAGACCATTTTCCTGCATCAGAATGCGGACGCGCTCAATGGCGAGGAAGGCGGAATGGCCTTCGTTCATGTGATGGACGGTGGGCTTGATACCGAGCTTCGCGAGGGCGCGCAGGCCACCAATACCGAGCACGATTTCCTGGCGAATGCGCTTGTGAATGTCACCGCCGTAGAGCTGATCGGTAATTTCGCGGTTTTCAGACGAGCGGTTCTTCGGGCTGTTGCTATCGAGCAGATAGAGCTTTACGCGGCCCACATCAATGTGCCAGACATTGATGATGACTTCGCCGGTGGGCAGCGTGACGCTGACTTCGAGCTGTTCGCCGTTTGCGTCGAGGCATGGACGGACGGGCAAGGTGTAGAAGTCGTTCAACGGCGTGCGCTCTTGTTGCCAGCCATCCGGATTCAGATACTGCTGCAGATAGCCGCGTTGATAGAGCAGGCCGACGCCGGTCAGGGAGAAATCGTGATCACTGGCGGCTTTGAGGTGATCGCCCGAGAGCAGACCGAGGCCGCCGGAATAGATCTGCATACAATCGAGGAGTCCGTACTCCATGGAGAAATAGGCGATCTGCGGCGTCTCTTCGCTGGGCGGCGCCATGTGCAGGTAGCTGTCGTGCCGCTCGCAAGCGCGCTTATAGAGGAGCAGGAAGCGCGGATCGGAAGCAGCGCGATCGAGCTTTTCCTGAGGAATCCTGCCCAGTAGCTGGATCGGATTGTGATTGCACTCTTTCCAAAGCGACGGATCCAGGCGGCGGAACAGCGACCGGATGGTGTGGTCCCAACTCCAGAGCAGGTTGTATCCAATGTCGGAGAGGCGATTGAGCGCAGCTGGGAGCGCAGGGCGGACCAAGAACTCTTTCAGAGGCTGAATCTGATAAGGCATGTCGTACTACTCAGTGGTTCCCAAGATGTAGTGGCTGGAATCTATTAAATTTAGCAAAGCAGTGCTGGTAACGTTACCACTGAGGGGCGAGAACCCATCTCATTCGGTTAGAAGAACCCCTTACGGTCATTATGACACGCGGTAATTGATTCTTAATGAGCGACCTGGCGTACCTTTCCTTTCGTGACGTCTCCTACGGTGTCGCCGGGCGGGCGATTCTGGAACGCCTGACGCTCGGTGTGGAACTGGGCGAAACGCTGGTGCTGCTGGGGCGCAGCGGATCTGGGAAGACGACGGCGTTGCGGCTGATCAATCGGCTGCTAGAGCCGACGGCGGGGACGATTTATCTGAACGGGCGGGACACCAGGACGGTGAACGCCATTGAGCTGCGGCGCGGGATCGGGTATGTGATCCAGGAGTTTGGACTGCTGCCGCACTGGACCGTGGAGCAAAATGTGGCGCTGGTGCCGCGGCTGTTGGGATGGCCGGAGGCGAAGCAGAAACAGAAGGCAGGCGAGCTGCTGGCGCAGGTTGGGTTGAGCGAAGAGATGGGCGCGCGGCATCCGCATGAGCTTTCGGGTGGGCAGCGGCAGCGAGTGGCGGTGGCGCGGGCGTTGGCGGCGGGGGCACGGCTGCTGCTGTTCGATGAGCCGTTCGGCGCGCTGGATCCGGTGACTCGCCACGAGATGCAGCAACAGTTTTTGGAACTGCGTAGGCGCTACGAGGTGGCGTCGGTTTTCGTGACGCACGACTTGATGGAAGCGCTGACGATCGGGACGAAGATTGCGGTGCTCGATCGCGGGAAGTTGGAGGCGTTGGTGACGCCGGATGAATTTTTCGGAGTGCAGACGCCGACAGCGAGGGCGTTTTTGGAGACGCTGCCGAAGGAGATGAGAGGAGGGTATATCAAATGAGCGGAAATCGCCTCCGGCTTATTCATGAGCATAAGGAAGACGCATCGATGACGCAAACCAAGTTTCCGGAAGGATGGGATGAAGAGAAAGTGCAACGCGTACTCGCACATTACGAAAACCAGAGTTATGACGACGCCGCGGCCGAAGAGGACGCGGCAATGGACTCATCCGAAACCGTTGTGAGTGTTCCTCGCGATCTCCTACCGCAAATTCGTGAGCTGATAGCGAAGCATCGGGGCTAGGGCAGCACCACTGTTGCGGGCGTGTAGCTCATCGAGACATCTTTGGGCAGGCAAGCTGGACACGCGCCGCCAAGGACGCGGGCCTTTAGCCTCCGGCACAATCGCCTCCGACAAACGTCCCGTTGAGTACGTTTGTACAGGTGTCCTTATCGGCTAGTACGCAGATTGGCTGTCCGCCAGCTGGATCCTGAATTATGCATGCCCCCACTGTTTCGCCTGCCGCTTTCGCCTTTTCGATCTTTTCTTCCACTTTCTTCATCCATTTTTCCAACATACCTATCTGCCTTTCTTCTATTCTGTTTGGCTTTTTGTTGATGGCCGGCCGGTTACTTGCTCGACGGGCTCACGGAGATGGTCAGTCCAACAGTAGTCGCCGAGTAATTCTTTCGGACCGGCGCATTCTCCATATAATCGTCAAAATAGCTGGTCTTGAAAGTAAGTTTCTTATTAATGGGGATGCTGAGTGCCGTCACGCCTCGTATCTGCCAAGCTCCGCTTATGGTGAATGCCGGGATGTAGGCGATACTTTCCGTCCACACGATGTAACCCCCCTCGGTCTTCTTGAGTAGAACCCCATTCTCTTCCGATAACCGCATTCCGGGAAATCCATCGCTCGCGGCTCCGTAGAAATGTTGACCAACATAAACGGGTTCTGCCGCGAATTCGAACGTATCGTTCTTCAACGACATGCTCTTTCCGATGCCTCCACCATAAAACTGCTGCAGGTAAACGTTTTGAGCGCTATTGTGATAACCACTAGCGAGGACGACGGCATACCATCCGTCAGCTAGCGAGACGCTATGACTTGCCTGGCCATCGTATTCGTGAATCCGAATGGATGGTGAGCCGGTTTGCTCGAGAAGCGTATTCGTGGCGTCTAAAGTCAGAGAGGTTTGCTGGCGCTTCCAATCCAGCTCTCCGGGATTCTGGATTCGTTTTACAACTATTTGCGCGCCGAACGTTTGAATAATTTGCGATCCCTCCGTAAGGCTGAAGGCAGGGGATGCGGTTGCCGTCCAGGTAGCCGGCGAGGGCGCAGCGGCCTCAGGCGCCACAGGCGTCATTGACACGATATCTTGCGCACGGAGAGGTTGGCTCGTCGAACGGTCGGTCAACACTATTTGGTCGTTCTTGGCCGTGATATGCGGGCTGTGTAGGTCTAGAGGCGGTGCTCCGGGCAATTGGGCAGATTTCACCAAAACTCTTTCGTGCAGCTCGAGGGCCTGTACTTTATTCCACGGAATCGTCAGGGTGACGCCTGCGTCCGTTAAGAAAGAAATATGATCTTTGTCAGCGTGTTGGAAGGTGCCATAAAAGGTGTGTCCACTTCTCGGCTGTACTTCGTCAAGGTCGGCTGCCGCAGCGGCACTTACGGGCAAGAGAACAAAAAGTATCGTCAAGAATCCTATTTGAGCTCGAGTTAATCGCGCCATTCAAATCTCCAAGTCAGCCTAAACACCAGACTTAAATAAATCCGGAATCGGAGCTCGATAGGGGCGCCGAGACCTGCGCACGCGCCTGGTTATGGACGATTATCTCGAACCCTGTTATACAATCCAGCCGTGATGATCAATAGAGGGTTGTTTGCGTTCGGCGTGGCGCTGTGCCGGGCGGCGATTTGCGCCTAAGCGGCGTTAGAACGAATTGGGAGATGAAGTTCCAGTTGTCCCGGTGAAGGAGAAGCTTAAGAAGGGGACCGATACCATACAAGAAGTGCCCGATCGCATCCCGGTGATGCTGATGACGCGCGAACTCGGGCCAGGGGGCACCGAACGGCAATTGACCGAACTGGCGCTGGCGCTCGATCTCTCGCGGTTTCAGGTTCATGTTGGCTGTTTTCACGAAGGCTTTCGGGCTGACGAATTGCGCTTGGGAGGCATACCCATCCTGCGCCTGCCGGTCACGTCTTTTATGAATTCGAGCGCGGTGACCGGGGCGTGGCAACTCGGCCGCTACTTACGGCGGCACAAGATTCGCCTCGTACACACATTCGATTCTAATTTGAACTGCTTCGGCGTCCCCGTGGCGCGCGCGTGCGGCATTCCTGTGGTGCTGTCCAGCCAGCGTTTCCACCGCCATCTCACGCCGCCCAGATTCCGTAAGCTTATTCGCATGACCGACCGCATCGTGAGCGGCATTGTCGTCAACTCCGAGTCCGTCCGCCGCGAAATGGTTCAGGAGGAGAATGTCCCCGCCAGCCGCGTACATCTTTGTCACAACGGCGTCGACATCCGCAAGTTCAACCCTGAGCCGCGCTTGCGTATGCCGGTTTTGCAAAATGCCTCGCTCGTTATCGGCGTTGTTTGCCTCCTCCGTCCCGAAAAAGGACTTCAGACCTTGTTGCGGGCTTTCGCTCAGCTCTGGCATCTGCAGGAAGGAGTTCGACTGGTATTCGTAGGCAGCGGGCCTGAACAGTCCCGCTTGGAGACTCTCGCGCAAGAACTTGGCGTTCGTGAGCAGTGCGTATTTCAACCGACCGTATCCGCCGTTGCCCCATGGCTGCGGTCGATAGATATTTTTGTCCTTCCTTCACTCTCAGAAGCTCTCTCGAACTCTTTGATGGAAGCCATGGCATGCGGGTGCGCGTGCATCGCCTCCTCGGTCGGTGGGAACCCGGAACTGGTTCGTGATAACGAGACCGGTCTCCTTTTCGAACCAGCCAACATCCAGGAGTTGGCGGAAAAGGTTTCCCTGCTGGCCTGCAACGCGGAGCTGCGCGAGCGGCTGGCGCGCGCATCGCTCCGCACTATTCAAACGGGCTTTTCGCTCACGGCCTCGGCAGCGCGGATGCGGGAAATCTATGATAGCTACCTGACGTAAGGTCCTTGGCGGCTCGGGCCGCTGACAGGCTTAAGACTGAGGTGAGTTCAAAGGTGTGAGATTCAGTCACGCTCCTGGCCCCGGTGTGGATGCAACTGATTCACTTGTCTGTGGCCGGTATCGCGTGGGTTGCGGGGGGGTGATGTTGAAGGAGAGCACGACGGAGGGAGCGCTAAACACCCTGCCCGTACCGATTCAGAACGCATTGACGGGGAGCAACTCCCGGCCGAAAACCTCACCCAGACGCGCCACGTTCACATGTAGATTGTAATGTTGGGTCACGTGCAGCCGGGCTGCTTCGCCTATTCGCTGCCGGAGAGCGGGGTCGCCGATTAGAATCCTGAGAGCACGGGTCAAGTCATCGATGTTCCCAGGACTGAATAGCAGTCCGGTCACGCCGTCGCGAATGAGTTCTGGGATGCCGGTGATGCACGAAGCCACGCAGGGGATTTGCATCGCCATAGCTTCCATAAGCGCAATTGGAAGGCCTTCTGTAAAGCTTGCCAGAGCAAAAACATCGGCCCGCTCATACTGCTCCCGGATGCGCGCCGGATTGATGGGACCGGTAAAGCGGACGCAGTGTTCCAGGCGACGTTCCTTGACGACAGCCCGGAGGGCGGGCCCCTCGGGTCCATCGCCAACCAGTGTAAGCCGGACCGGGAAGCCATCCTTGATAATCCGCTCGAAAGCCTCGATGAGCAGAACATGGCCTTTGAGGTGCACTAACCGAGCCGCGCAGATAATCTCTAAGAAGGACTTCGGAGCGCTTGGGCTGCGCGGTGAAAAAAGTTCCGGATGAATGCCGAGGGGCACAACGTAGATCCTGTGCCAAAGCTGCGCACCGCACTCCAGCATAAGCTGACTGCGGCAGTAGTTACTAATCGCAACAATAAACAGCGAAGAGCGAAGCTTTTCCGGCAGATGAAATCCGTCAGGGTCCCGGAACTCGCGAAAGCCATGAATAGTTATCGACATCGTCACCGGGAAGATCTTGGTCGACAGAAGCGCAACAGTGGATGTGAAATGGCTGTGGACGTGGGAAAGCTTAGCTTTCCGAAGCTGCTGGCCGAGTATTACTGCTTCAACAAAATAGAACAACGAGTATAGGAACCGTTGCGGATGCCACTTGCTAAGCGTGATTGCGAACAGTAAACCGTAGAGATATCCGCGTGGCCGTGTGAGGAGCGTTCGCATATGCGCTTTGCAAACTGACCAGAGGCTTTGCGTTTTGATGTAGAAAGTGCGCCGGAACTCTTCTTGCTCAAGAGGATTAAGATCGCCGTTGCACCGGTCCGGCGGGCTGATAGAAAAGGTATGAACATCCCATCCGACAATTCGGAGTTCGCGTATCTCCTGTAGCAGAAAATCGTGAGTCAACCTCGGGTACTGGCTGATGAGATAGGCAAGACGATGGTTAGTCGGAGTGGAACACATCAGTAACCCAGAATAACGCTTATTGCCATCTACCCAACACCTTCCCGCGTACCGCCCAGCAGTTATCGGTCACCGGGCGTCTAGGGGCGGCATTAGAAGCAACTGAGCTCGGCCAGCGTGTTTTTCTCATCCGCCGCAGTTTGGCGGCAGGTGGGTAGAATGGCGGAAATATGGCGCCCGGCCATTTGAAATACCGCTCTAGGTGCCTAATTGAATAAGAGCGGTTTTCGAATCCTTTAACAAAAGAAGCGCTGCAAACCCACCGCGAATACCACCACCCTAATCAGCGTATTACTGGCAAACGCACTTGCTGAGATGTCCCCGTTATACAATCCACCGTGATGATCAAGAGAACGGTTGTTGCGGTGGCGGCGGTTCTATGCGGGGCGGCGATTTGGGCGTATTCAGAAGAAACCGGCACGATGCAGAAGCTCGATCCAGGGCTCGATGCGCTTGTCCAGACGGATGCGAAGATCGAGCGCGTGGCCACCGGATTCAAGTGGACGGAAGGTCCGGTGTGGATTCACGCGGGGTATCTGCTGTTTGCGGATATTCCAAGCAACAGCATCCGGAAATGGACTCCAGGCGATGGCACGAGCATTTGGATGCAGCCGAGCGGATACAAAGGAACGGCTCCATATGGCGGACCGGAACCGGGTTCGAACGGCATGACGCTTGACTCGCGCGGGCGATTGACGGTGGCCGGGCATGCGCAACGGGATGTGTGGCGGCTCGAAACCATGGACCCGCACGGGCAGGTGACGATCCTTGCGGAGAGATACCAAGGCAAGCGGCTGAATAGTCCGAACGACCTGGTGTACAAGTCGGATGGCGCGTTGTATTTTACCGATCCGCCTTACGGGTTTCGAACGCAGAGCGACAACGATCCTGATAAGGAGTTGAAGGTGAATGGCGTCTATCGGATTCCGCATGCGATCGACCGGAAGCCCGGAGCGCCGCCCGACGATTCGAAATTGGAGTTACTGACGCACGACATGCCGCGCCCGAACGGCATCGCGTTTTCGCCGGATGAGAAGTATTTATACGTGGACAACTCCGAGCCTCAAAAGGTGTGGGTGCGCTATGAGGTAAATGCGGACGGGTCTTTGAGCCACGCCGGCAAGCTATTCTTCGATGCGACCAAGGATACAGCACCGGGCGCGCCGGACGGCATGAAGGTGGACCGCAGCGGCAATATTTATAGCGCGGGTCCGGGAGGAGTGTTGATCTTATCACCCGAAGGAAAGCATCTCGGCACTATTCGGATGCCCGAGAAAGTGTCGAACGTCGCGTGGGGCGACGAAGACGGCAAGACGCTGTACATCACGGCGAGCACCAGCGTGTATCGCGTGCGGACGAAAGTGGGCGGCGTGAAGCCGTAACGGCATCCTTTCGCGCCGCGTTCCCGGCGGCGCTTACATCGGCACGTATTGCGTGAGGTAGCGCTTGGCCATGATGAAGCCTGTTTTGAAGTCGGGGCTAAAATTCGGGCCTGGGTCGTCGGCGCCGTAGAACGGATCTTCCTGCTCGACGCTCATGGCGCCGTCGTAGCCGACTTCCTGAAGCACGCTGAAGAACTCGCGCCAGTTAATAGAGCCCATGCCGGGAATGCGATAGGTCCACCAGCGCGCCTTATTGACGGGATTGATGCCGCCCGCGCGCAGGATGGGCCAGAAGATTTCCGTGTCCTTCAAATGCACATCGTAAATGTGGCTGACAAAGTCACGCGCGGTCTGGATGGGATCCATGAACTGGCGAACGAGATGCGACGGATCGTACTGCAGACCGACATAGGGTGAATCTCCGAAGCCTTTGAACAGCGCTTCGAAACCGACGGGGCTGGTGGCGATGTTGGCTGCTTCCGGGTAAGGCTCCCAGAGAATGCGGACGTGATTCTGCTCGCAGGCGGGAAAATACTTTTCGTTGTAGACGCGCACGATCTCGTCTACCTGCTGCTGGAAATCCAAGTTGGGGTCCTTGCCGGATTGGGTGCCGATGTAAGGAACGCCGAGCTTGCCTGCGAGGCCGATGGCCTTGACGAAATAGTCGATCTCGCGGGTGCGCTCAGTTGGATCAGCGGCGATGGAATTGTTGCCGACCTGCAGGGCTGAGACATGCATGTCAAATTTGCGGAGCGTCGTTTTGACTTCGTCGATTTGGGCATCCGTGATAGTCAAAGCGTCAAGGGTCGAGTTGGGACTGGAGCCGAGGATCATGTTGGTGAAGCCTTCGGACTTGGCGAACTCGACGTTGGCGGGCGTATAAGGGCCGAGGACGCCGAGCTTCGGCTTCCATTCTGTATGCGGCTCGCGGTGGTGCGGATGAGCGGGCTTGGGCGATTGGGTCTGGGCCTTGAGCGCGGCGGCGAATGCGAGGGAACCAACGAGGGTGCGTCTGGTCATAGGTGAACACAGTTTATCGAGTTGCTTGGCGGCGGACTCAGGTGAGCTCGAGACCGCGTGTTTCGGGCACCCATAGGGCGGCTACGGCGGCGCAGGCGAAAGCGATGGCGCAGACGGTAAAGCTCCAAGAGAGGCCACGCCCTTCGCTGAGAGAGCCGATGATGAACGGAGCGAAAGAACTAAGGCCGCGAGCGGCGTTGTAGGAGATGCCCAGGGCCGTGGCGCGAATGGGAGTTGGAAAGAGCTCGCTGCCGAGGATTCCCGAACCTGTGAAGAAGCCAGTTCCGAAGAATGCAGCGATGCAAGCGGTGAGGAGAATCAGGCTGGGACGGCGTGCGGCGGCGAAGGCGGGAACGGTGATGGCGGCGAGTACAAGATACGAGATGAGCGTGCGCTTGCGGCCGAAGCGGTCGGCGAGGATGCCGAACAGCAGATAGCCGGGCAGCATGCCGCAGAGGTTCAAGACGACGAGGAAGGAAGTGAAATCGAGTGTGCTGAAGTTGCGGCCGCCGCGCGCGATTGGGAGTGCCAGATAGGCGGGAATCCAAGTGAAGAGGCCCCACCAGGCAAACATGCCGAACGTGTTCATGGTGAGCAGCGCGAGCAGGCGAGGCATGGCGGCACGCCAGAGATCGCGGAGGTGAGTCGCCGAGTCGGGTTGCTCTCTGTGGCGCTGCCAAAGAGCGGGCTCAGGCACGCCATGCTGAATCCAGAAGACGGCGAGCGCTGGCAGCACGCCGGCGAAGAAGACCCAGCGCCAGTTGGTGCGCGAAAGGATGAGATTGGCGACGACCGCCGCGAGCGCATAGCCGAGCGCCCAACTGCTCTGCACAATGCCGAGCGCGCGCCCTCGCCAGGCGCTGGGCCAGGTTTCGGCGACGAGTGTGGCGCCCGAATTCCATTCGCCTCCCATGCCGAGCCCGAGGAGGAATCGAAAGACGGCGAGCATCGTGATGGTGGTCGAGAAGCCGCAGGCAAAGGTGAAGACGGAGTAGGTGAGAATGCTGAGGCTGAGCATCCGGCGGCGGCCGGCGCGGTCGGCGAGGAGGCCGAAGATGAGGCTGCCGATGGCGGAGGCGATGAGCGTCAGGGTGTTGAGTAGGCCCGCGGTTCCCGTGGTCATTCCGAATTCGCGCATGAGAGTTGCGAGAACGATGGAATAGAGCATTACGTCGAATGCGTCGAGCATCCAGCCGAGGCCGGCAGCCACCAACGTCTGGCGTTGAGCGGAAGTGGTGCTTCGCCATCGAAACGCAGGGTCCATAAAGAAGCGCAAAGGGCGCGGTTGCACGCCACCAGAGAGCAAACGGATCACCGCCGTCCTTTTAGGTGGCGCGCCTGGGTCCGCGACCGTTTTGCGCGTGTTCCTAAATAGAGAATAGGATGGGCATGCGAATAGCAATCGATACGGGCGGAACGTTCACCGACTGTGTCTATTTCGCCGAGGGCCGGTTGCAGGTATTAAAGCTGCCCTCCACGCCGGCGAATCCGGCGCAAGCAGTTTTGGATGCGGTGGCGCAGATCGCGCTAGGCGAACCGGCAGAGATTCGCCACGGGACGACGGTAGGGACCAATGCGCTGCTCGAGCGCAAGGGCGCGCGGGTTGCGTTTGTTACGACGGCGGGGTTTGAGGACACTATTGCGATTGGGCGTCAGGCGCGGCCGAAGCTATACGATTTGCTTTTCACCAAAGAGCCGCCGCTAGCTCCGGATGAGATGCGCTTCGGAGTTGCGGAGCGCGTTGCGAGCGATGGCACCGTGCTGCTTCGAGTGAACGAAGCGGAGCTTCAGAGGTTGGGGATGGCGATTCGCGAGAAGAGGCCGGAATCAATTGCCCTTTCGCTGCTGTTCTCATTTGCGAACCCTTCGAATGAGCACGCGGTAGCAAGCGCGCTGCGCGAGTTGGGTGTTCCGGTGTCGGTGTCGCATGAGATTCTGCCCGAGTTCCGCGAGTACGAGCGCGGGTCGACGGTGCTGATCAACGCATATCTGGCGCCGAAGATGCAGAGTTACCTGGAGAGATTGGATGGCGCGATTTCCGCACGAGGCTCGCGGTTGCACGTGATGCAGTCGTCCGGTGGCATCATCCCGGCAACCATCGCGGCGCGTGAACCGGTTCGAACGATTCTGTCGGGACCGGCGGGAGGCGTAGTGGGCGGTCTAGCAGTGGCGCGGGCGGCGGGCTTCTCGCGCATCCTGACGTTCGACATGGGCGGCACGTCGACCGATGTCGCATTGGTTGAGACCGAGAATGGGCTGCGCACGACGCCGGAGTTTCAGATCATGGGCATGCCGGTTGCGGTTCCTATGCTGGACATTCATACGGTAGGCGCGGGCGGTGGGTCGATTGCGAGCTTCGACCGAGGCGGCGCGCTGAGGGTGGGGCCGGAATCGGCAGGAGCGGTGCCGGGACCGATTTGCTACGGGCGCGGGGAGAGGCCGACGGTGACGGATGCAAATCTGCTGCTAGGCCGGCTGGATGCGGACGGGATTCTGGGCGGCGCGATGAAGCTGGACGGGCTGCGCGCGCACGAATATTTCGAGCGCACGAAGGGAGAGCTGGCGAGCGTTGAAACATTTGCGGAGGGTATTGTTCGAGTGGCCGATTCGCATATGGAGAAGGCGCTACGAAAGATTTCGGTGGAGCAGGGCCGGGATCCCCGCGATTTTGTTTTGGTGAGTTTCGGGGGTGCGGGTCCGCTGCACGCGTGCGCACTGGCGCGGGCTCTTGCAATTCCTAAAGTAATGGTTCCGCGGCATCCGGGAGCGCTGTCGGCGTATGGAATTTTGGTTTCCGATGTGGTGCGTGATTACTCGCGGACGGTGATGTTGAAGCCGGGCGACCCGGCGATAGGGCGGCATGTGACGGAGCTCGTGGCGAATGATCGCGAAGGCGTAGGTATTTCGTCGGTGGATTTGCGGTATGCGGGACAAGGGTACGAGTTGAACGTGCCCTGGACGAGCGGCTTCGTGGAAGACTTTCATCGTTCGCACGAGCAGCGCTATGGATACGCCGATCGCAAGCGGCCGGTAGAGGTGGTAAATGTGCGCGTGCGGAAGATCGTGGCAACGGAACGAATGGAGGCGCAGCCTGAGGCGCTCGGGAATGGTGACGGGAAGCAGGCAATGGTCGATCAGGGGACGTATGAACGGTCGCGGCTCAGAGCGGGTGACGGCTTCGCGGGACCGGCTGTGATTGTCGAATACAGCGCCACGACGTACGTACCGGCGGATGCGCGGGTGCAGGTAGATGAATTCGCGAATTTGGTGATTCAGTTATGAACGCTGATCCGATTGAACTCGCGATTTTCAAAAGCGCGTTTCACTCCATCGCGGAGGAGATGGGCGCGGCGCTGAGGCGGACGGCGTTTTCGCCCAACATCAAAGAGCGGCGCGATTACTCGAGCGCGGTTTTCGATGACGACGGAAATGTGATCGCAATGGGTGACGATATGCCGGTACATCTCGGGTCGATGCCAATGTCGGTGCGGTCGGCGCTCGACAAGCTGACGCTCGAGCCGGGCGATGTAGCGATCTTGAACGATCCTTATGAGGGCGGCACGCACCTTCCCGACGTTACTTTGGTGATGCCGGTTTTCGTCGAGGAAGGGCGGAGCGCCGCGTTTTATGTGGCGAACCGTGCGCATCATGCGGATGTGGGAGGGACGTTCCCGGGATCGATGGGTTTGTGCCGCGAGATTTTTCAGGAGGGCGTGCGCATTCCGCCGCTGAAGCTTGTGGCGGGCGGGGAAGTCAACCGAAGCCTGCTCGATTTGATTTTGAATAATGTGCGGACGCCACGCGAGCGCGAGGGCGACTTGACGGCGCAGATCGGCGCCTGCCGGATCGGTGTTCAGCGCGTGTCCGAGATGGTGGAGAAGTATGGGCTCGCGCGCGTGCAGGCGAACGTGCGATCGCTGCTGGATCATTCCGAGGCGCTGATGAGAGCGGAACTGGAGCGATTGCCGGAAGGCGAATTCGCGGCCGAGGATTACCTGGATAGCGACGGTATCAGCGATGGACCGGTGAAAATTTCTGTGCGCGTTACGACCGAGCCGGCGCACGGGGGGTTGCGGTTCGATTTCAGCGGGTCGGCACGGCAGGTGGAGGGAAGCCTGAACGCAGTTTATGCGATCACTTACTCGGCCGTCTTCTATGTGCTGCGCTGCCTGTTGCCGGAGGAAGCAGCCCCGACGGCCGGATTGATGAGGCCGGTGGAGCTAATTGTGCCACCTGCGACGGTCGTGAATGCACGTCCGCCAGCGGCCGTTGCGGGAGGAAATGTAGAGACGTCGCAGCGCATTGTGGACGTGTTGCTGCGGGCGTTCGCGAAAATCGTGCCGGATCGAATTCCCGCGGCGAGCTCGGGCACGATGAACAATCTGACGATCGGCGGGATTGATTTTAGAACTGGCGAGCCCTATGCGTATTACGAGACGATCGCGGGCGGTGCGGGTGCGCGCCCGAACTCCGATGGCGTTTCCGGTGTGCATACGCATATGACGAACTCACTTAATACTCCGATTGAGGCGCTCGAATATGCGTATCCGTTTCGCGTGCGGAGATATTCGTATCGGCGAAATTCAGGCGGCGTGGGGAAGTTTCGGGGCGGGAATGGGTTAGTGCGCGAAATTGAGTTACTAAGTTCGGCGCAAGTGACGTTACTCAGCGACCGCCGTGTGTTCGCTCCTTATGGATTAAACGGCGGCTCGGCGGGAACAAAAGGGCGCAGCGTACTGATCGAGGGAGGCGTCGAGAAAGAGTTGCCGGGCAAATGCAACGTGCAGGCTGGTGGGGGCGCGGTGCTGAGGATCGAGACACCCGGCGGAGGGGGCTGGGGACGCACAGAGGACGGAAAATAGAAAAGGGTCACAGGGAAAGCTTCTGTGGCCCCTTTTCGTCAACGAATGCTGAAGGCGTGCTCTACGGAGCTAGAGCATTAATCAGGGCAGCCTTAGGACTGCCCCAGCCGGTTACCAGATCATAACCGGTCACAGCCGAATAGCTGCCGGACGTGCCGCTGGTGATGTCGTGAAAGTCCGTGCTGTAGCTGGAGGTCACATTCTGCTGATAGATGGTTGGGTCGATGAAGCCGATGGTCTTGTCGCCGTTCTCAACCAACTGCTGGTTGACCAGGGCAATGAAGCCAGCCCACATGGGCGCCGCGAAGCTGGTGCCGCCATATTCGTTTGCCGTGCACTTGGTTTGGTCGGCGCAGACGTAGAAGGTGAAGTTTGCGTTTGCAGCTACGTCGGGGCCATTCCGGTAAGTGGTTGAACCATGGTTGCTGGAATTAATCACGCCCGCGAGTTTCTGCCACGAGGGGATTGCGATTTTGTCGGGCGAGATGCCGCCGCCGCTGTCAGACCAGGCGGTCTCAGACTTCCAGGGACCTCCGGCGCTTTGGGTCTGCAGGTCCGTGCCGCCGACCGAAACGACATACGCTGCGTCGGCTGGCCAAGCCTCATTCTTCTTGGACCAGGTCGAGTCATCGCCAGACGCCGCAAAGAAGTTCTGGCCCTGAGCCGACATCTTCTCGAAGTAAGGATTTAGCGTGTTTGGGTCCGCCGGGGTCCAACCCCAGGAGCAGCCGATGGTGGTGGGCAGCGGGCTGTGCGCGGTCATAGCGCTGATGATCGCGGTATCGGTGGAACCGATGTACATCACCAAACTTGCCAGTCCGGGAGCCATGCCGATCGCTTGGGTCATATCAAGCGTCTGTTCGGTATCGTCGCAGCCTTTGGAAGCGAGGCAGGACGTGCTGGTCCCATCGGTGGAGTACAGGGTGATCGGGACCTTGTTAGTTTGCTTAGCATTTGTAAAATAGGTATTCAAGTCGGCCAGATCCGTCCCGTAATATTCAAGCAATCCGAGGTTCTGGCCAGCGCCGGTGAGGGCTGTTCCGCCGTAGTAGGCGGCACGCATGTCGCTGCCCAAGAAGGAAGCCGAAGGTCCGGACCCGGTGGTGGCATGTGACACGACAGCTTCTGTGTCGATGCCGTGCGCGGCTGCGTAGTCGCTCCTCTTGACGTACAGCGGATGCGGGATGGAGTAGTTATCCAAACCAGAGATGTGCCAGAGCGGGAACGGCAGGTCTACGGTAGGCTCACGGTCTGGCGCGTAAAAGGTACGGTTCTCGGTGGGATGCTGATAGATTCTCATAGTTACTTTGAAAGCATCCTCGATGGCCGAAACGGGGCCCTTCACCTGCACGTCGATGCCATCGCGCGAGCCGCCAACAACGGTGAAGCCGTTAAATTTCGCGAATTGAACCACGGCATCATAGTCGGCCTGGCTGGGTCCAAAACGTTCAGTGAACTCCGGCACGGTGAGAAACTGCCGATACAAGGGGCTGGCGGGATCGTAGACATCTTTCAAGAATTGGTCCAGCCCCGCCTGATCCCTTAACGCCAGGACAATGTTCAAGGTCATAATCCGCTCTGGGGGCAGCTCGCCGAGCGGTTTCGCCGCACCGTTTGCAATCGCTTCCCGCACGTGATGCGTCAACGGGGGGAGCGCCTGCGCCTGGGAAACGATATTCACGACGGGTACCAGCGCGACGACGGTTAGTAAAGTTGTACTGAGCTTTCGAATCATAATTTCCTTTTGACGATTTTCTAGCCGGCTATCGGGAAATTTGCGCTTTCAGCTCTCGGCCGGGCTGTGACCTGGATGCACCGCCTTGACTTGAAAAGGGCCGGTGAACAGGATTCCAACGCTTAGAACCCGAATTTCAGCGAGTATAACACCTCGCCGAATTTTGAGAGACGCAAGTCTGGGGACGCGCGTTAGCTAGCACTTGGCGCTGAATGGTAGCGTCTGAGTTTCTTGAACAACTTGAGAAAGTCTATTGTGGGTGGCTATCAAATCGCGTACCATTAGATGGCGTTTAAACAGAGCGCGCGTGAATTGATCTTTACCGTTTGTCGCCGCCGTTTCCGCCAATCAAGGTAATCCCACCGCAGGACTCATCAACTATCTTCGATCTAAACGGTAAATGGAGCGGTGGTCCGGTCATTTCGGTCATTGGAAATGCGATCACAGTCGATATGACCGCCTTAAAGCGTCCTACCGGCCACGGGAGCATCACCGATGCCTCCGATATCACCTTCACATTCCCAGATGATGGTGAAGCTGCGGGGGTAGTCGCCGCGGGTCCAGGTTTCGCTCGCAAAAGTTAGTTCGCCCGACGCGCCGATAGAGAGCACGGCGATGCTGTCATGCAGGCGATTGGCGGCATATATAGGGCTTCCCTTTCTGAAGGCAATCGTAAATGCATCCTGATTGGTGATTGCATGGGTAGGACGCAGGCTTCGGATTGCTGCTCACAGTTAGGGGTTGACCTGCGAAATCATTACAATTATCGAGCAGCTCACCGCGGCGCCGGCCACGTAGCCGAATCAACTATCCAGCGAACCGGGGTCGGTTTTAATACGCAGCGGTTAATCAGGAGCTTTCGCAGCCTGCCGCGGCGCACCGATCGGGCTAAAGGCAATTCGTCGATAATTGTAATTCATTCGATGGCGACTAGCGGAAGCGAAAGGCCGGTGGAGAGAAGAGATGGGTGAAATAGATGGTTAAGCCAGGGTTTGCTCGATTCCGATTCATGAGCCGATCTGAGAACTGAAGGATTTATGTCGGCGGTGGCAAAGGCCCAACTTGCTATTTGTCGCCATTACGGTCACCATGGATCACCCGATGTTATCGACTGTCGCGGAGATCATTTTAAGGGGTGCGTAAAATGCAGTGCTCTCATTTGAGACGATAATGCGGACGCCCGTTACCGGCGCGCTAGCCAAGTGCTGATCGATCTGACCGAAATACGTTTCCTTGTATTCGCCGAAAAAATCATCGAAAAGAACGTTCAGATAGACATAGTGAAGCGCTCCCGGGTCATGGGTCGCCATCTGTTGCTTCGCGTCTTCGATATCGTTTCGAAGCTTCTTGAAGAAGCCAACCGAAAGAACCATGGGAAGAACACGGCCTTTGGGTGCTCCGGTTCGCACTGCAACTTCGTTGTCTGACACGTTGATGGTCTTGACCTCGCAAAGAATGGGGTGGGATTTCAGCGATCCTCCGAGATCTGGTGTTCTCTTATCCGACCGAGGAATGAAGCGAAGGTTTGTGCTGCCGACTTGTTTCAGGTAACGGTAAGCGCGGGCCTCGTTGAGAATATCAAAGAGCTGTTCCCAGCCTCGGCCACGCCCGTCTCGTACTTTCAGGCGCGGCGCTGCCTCGGCTTTTATGTACTCCCAAGCTGATGCGTCAAGGCTGGCCAGCGTCTGTTCCCATCCCTGGTAAATGGTTCTGATGTGCTCTGAGCTTGCCAGATTATGCTCAAAATTTTGGAAGTACCCGTCCGGTGGCGTGGCAGCTCCGAAACAGTTCTTCAACTCATGAAGCCGAGGCAGTTTTGCCCTAAACATTAAATCCTTTCTGCGTTTTACGGAGACAATCTTATTCTAACGGCAACGAGCTTCAAGAAAAGGGAGCAGTACGGAAAACAATGATTGAAGGCGTTCCGACGGGCGTATAGCGGCCGGTAAAGGTCAGGGCGCCGGTGGCGCGATTGAGGCGGAAGCAGGTGATGGCATCGGCGCGCTGGTTACAGCAATAGAGATAGTTTCCACTTGGATCGATAAGGTTTATACGGGTAGACTGCAATCGTCAACAAAATCCTCTGGTCTAACAACACAACCTGGACGAAGGCATAAGCGACATTTTCGGAGCCGTTATTCTACCTCTCATGAAGGCTTGTCAAGCTGGAATATTCGCCCTCGGGACGTCGTCGCATGCCTACCTGGAATTTGACGTATTGGGCCGAGACCTAGGGGAAAAGCTAGTGGCCGCCATCTCCGCCTTGCGCGAGCCGAGAACCACGATCGGCGGAGTCAACTTGGTGGCGGGGTTCCGGCCCGAGTTGTGGCACGAAGTCTCTCCCGATCACTCGCCGACAGGCGTACATGGATTCAACACTCCCATCATCGGGAAAGACGGCTTTGTAATGCCAGCCGCTCAGCACGACGCGGTGTTGTGGCTTTCGGGAAGTGCATACGACGTCCTCTTTGACGTCGCTCATGCCGCAATCGTCGCGGTTAAGGATCTAGCGGCGGTCGCCGAGGAGACTTCGAGTTGGCCGTACCGGCACGATCGCGACCTCACCGGTTTCATCGATGGTTCGGAGAACCCAAGCTTGGTCGATGCCTCGGACGCGGCGCTCATCGCAGAGGGTAATGCTGGGGAAGGAGGAAGCATCCTCTTACTCCAAAAATGGAAGCACGACACGGCCGCATGGGAGTCACTTTCAGTTACTCAGCAAGAGCTGATTATGGGGCGCAGGAAACTGGATAGTGTCGAGCTCGACGACAAGCCGGCTAACTCGCACGTGGCAAGCACGGACCAGGATCAATACGGGAAGATCTTTCGCCGGAATATGCCATACGGAACCGTCACCGATCACGGAACGATGTTCGTTGGATTCAGTTCCGATCAGCGGCGGCTTTCCACAATGTTGGAAAGCATGGCGGGTCTGCGTACTGGAGTGCGCGACGCGCTCACGCGCTTCACGCGGCCGATCAGTGGCGCCTATTATTTTGTTCCGTCGACCGAGGGCCTGCGTCAATCGCGGTAGATAAGGCGGGGCGAGTCCGCAACACCAACCAAGCCAGGGACGCGGGGGGGCACCGCGGGCAAGATCTGACGCAATCGCGCGCCGGTAATGAAAGTCCGAGGCTATTGCGAACGCCTTGCCGCGCGGATCTGGTTCAGAAGTTTGTTCCAGCCTGGGTCTTTATGCAGCCCCGCGAATTCGGCGGCCGAGGCCATGTCCAGGACTGAGGATTCTCGGCTTCCGATCGCCGCCTGCAGATACTCGATCGCCCGTTTGTTTTCTCCAAGTAGCGCACATAGCTGGGCCATTTCATAATTGCGCGGCCGTTCTGGTGAAGAGTACCCCGCCAGACGCTGCTGCATCGCTTCAAGCATCGCTCGGCCGCCACCCGCCGCATACGCCCTTTCGCCGGTCGAAACCAAATCTAGCTGTTCCTGATCGTGCGATAGGCCTGCCACCTTTCCCAGCTCGGAAAGGTAAGCGTCGAAATTTTCTTCCGCCAGATAGATGAACGCGAGATATCGGTGCGTGGAGATGAACGATGGCTCGGACTCGGCTAGCTGAGTCAATATCGCGGTCGCGCGATCTTTTTGTACCGCCTTGAAGAGGATCACCGCCTTGTCCGCGAGGATGGTTGCCGATGCAGGATCGAGTTCCCGGGCGCGTTCAATCTGAGCAAGTGATTCGCGCGATCGGCCCTCGGCGTTGAGCATCGTGGCGTACCAGTGATGTGCAGCAACGTAATTTGGATCCAACTCGATAGCGCGCTTGTATTCGCGCTCCGCCATCACCGGATCCCATGCTCCCCAAAAAGATGCAAACGCCAGTGACGTATGAGCGCCGACGGAGCGGTCGTCCAGCTCCACCGCCTTCTTGGCTGCTGCCAGTGCGCGCGAAAACGCTTCTGCCTCCGGCATCGCCGTGTACTCGCTCAACAGATTGTATGTGTCTGCCAGTCCCACATACGCAGCCGCGTATCCAGGATCTTTGACAATGGCTTGGGTGAAAGAATCGACCGCCAGATTCAAACTCTCCGGCGTCCGCTTATCCCAGTAGTATCTGCCTTTCAGGTACAGCTCGTGAGCTTCTGCATTCGTACTCCGATCGGTAGCCATCGAACCCCACAGCGGATGGCCACGGCGGGCCGCGAGTGTGATCGCGCCAGCGACGATAGCCGCCGCGGCGAGTGCGACCAAAATGACGGTCCGCGCCGGATACCGCCGCGTTCGAATATTCGGCTCTGGTCGCTGCGATACAGAGGGTTCGCGAAACTCCGCCATACGCGCGGACGGTTCCGTGGCGGCGTCCGGGCCTTCGCTCCGCCACTCGAAATGCGCCGCATAACCACCCTTTGGCAAGCTAATTATCACGTCATCCGCCGTGCCAAACCGCGAATAGTAGTCGGCCAGCTTGAATCGAAGCTGCCGCGCTTCCACCCGCACCACCGGATCGGTTCGCGTGTCGTAGTCCGTCTTGCGGCCGAAAACCTTCAGCCCAATCCGATGTTCCTTTAAAACCTCCGCATTGCTCGCCAGGCTCTCCTCCACTGCATATCGTAAGAACCGGCTCAGCCGCGTGGCGTTGCGGAAAGACTCACTCGCAAGAATGGTGTCGAGTTGCTGCCGCACTAGCTCCTGAGGGGGATGGCCTGCGACAGGTCCGCTGGCCTTAGGCATATCAATTGAGGTCTCTACGGTAACATACCCCCCTCCTTCGAAGGCGGTACTGTAGGTACTAAAATGCCTGTCAAAAACGGGCGGTTTGCGGGCTTTTTTTGGAGATTTTCTGTGCGTTACCTACCGTAAAAGCCGCGAAAACCACTTGTTTCGTTTTCCTTTCCGGTCCATGCTTGCATGTCAAGCAATTAAGTTCAACCAGCCTGGCGGTGATTCAGACCGCCAGCTAGTTGTTTAAGGACGTTCACACACGCGTATGCAATTTAAATCTCCCAGCTTTCTTTTGGCCGCAGCAACCTTGCTTTCGACCGTTGCGATCGCCCGAGGTCAAGAAGCTCCAAGGCCTATAGTCACCCAGCCCGTCAACGACAAAGTTTTGGTGACCCTCGTGGGCAACACACGGCCGGAAGCGATTCCCGCAAACGACCGGGGCGCGCTCCCTGATAATTTTCCGCTCGCGCACATGCTACTGCAATTGCAGCGCCCTACTGCGTCAGAGCAAGCGCTTGAGAGTTACATAGACGAGTTGTACAATCCCAGCTCGCCAAATTACCAGCACTGGCTGTCCGCGGACGAGCTCGGCCAGAGGTTCGGAGTCGCCACTCAGGACATCGACAAGGTCACGCATTGGCTCCAGGGGCACGGTTTCCAAGCCAATGTTTATCCGAACCAGCTTCTGATCGATTTCTCGGGAACGGAGGGCCAGGTGCGCGAGGCGTTCCACACCGAGATTCACACCCTCATCGTGAACGGCGAATCGCACATTTCGAACATGAGCGATCCGCAGATTCCAGTGGCGCTTGCCCCGGTTGTGGCCGGCGTCGTCTCGTTGAACGACTTCATGCCGCATTCCATGTTGCAGCCGCACACGCAGTACACCTTAGCTGATGGCGGTGGTCAGTTGGTCACGCCGGGAGATCTCGCCAAGATTTACAATCTGAACCCCGCCTTTGCGGCAGGCTACACCGGCAAGGGCCAAACCGTAGTGGTGATCGAAGACACGAACGTCTACAGCACCGCGAATTGGACCACGTTCCGCAAGACGTTCGGCCTATCGGGGTACACCTCAGGTTCCTTCATTACCGTGCACCCGGCGCCCAAGAGCGGAACGAACAACTGCACGAACCCGGGATATAACGGCGACGATGGCGAGGCAATCCTCGATGCGGAATATGCCAGTGCCGCGGCTCCGAACGCCACTATCGAAATGGCGTCGTGCGAGGATACTAGCACGACATTCGGGGGACTGATCGCCATTGAAAATCTTCTGAACGAGAGTGCGACGCCGCCGGCAATTATGAGCGTGAGCTACGGCGAGTGCGAAGTAAACTCGGGGGCGACGGCGAATGCTGCGTTCAATAAGGCATATCAACAAGCGGTCACCGAAGGCGTCTCGGTTTATGTCGCGGCCGGCGACCAGGCATCCGCGCCTTGCGATCGCGGCGAAAAAGGCGCAATTCACGGTATTGGGGTAAACGGGTGGGCTTCGACTCCCTATAACGTAGCGGTCGGAGGTACGGACTTCAGCGACACTTACTCGGGGACTAATGCAACTTACTGGAGCTCGACCAATTCATCGACTTACGAATCCGCGAAGTCCTACATTCCCGAAATTCCGTGGAACCAATCTTGCGGCAGCATACTCATCGCTTACTATCTTGGCTATTCAACGACCTACGGGGCAGACGGGTTCTGCAACAGTGAGACGGGGGCGGAGGACTTCTTTAACGTGGTCGGTGGCAGTGGCGGGCCAAGCGGGTGCGCAACTGGGGCGCCGGCCACCAAAGGCGTAGTTGGTGGAACCTGTAAAGGGTATGCCAAGCCTTCGTGGCAGACCGGCGTCTACGGACTCAAGGCAGATGGCGTTCGCGATCTGCCTGATGTGGCGCTCTTTTCGTCCGACGGGCCCTGGGGACATTCGTATGTGTATTGCGACTCCGACACAAGCAATGGAGGAGCTGCCTGCACCGGAGCACCCGCCAATTGGTCCACCGCAGGCGGAACTTCGTTTGCCTCGCCCATTTGGGCGGGTTTTCAAGCGCTCATTAACGAGAAAATCGGAAAACGTCAAGGAAATCCCAATCCGGTGCTGTATAAGATTGCCGCAAAAGAGTACGGCACCAAGGGCAACTCGGCCTGCTATTCAAATGCCGGCAATAAAGTGGCTAGCACATGCACGTTCTACGACATCACCGCCGGCGACACATCGGTGGACTGCGACGGCACTCACGACTGCTTCACGGACGGTGTAACAATAGGGGTGCTTTCCACTTCCGATTCGGCCTACGACCCCGCATACGCGGCCGGCATCGGTTGGGATTTCACGACCGGCAACGGCACCGTAAACGTCTATAACCTGATCACGAATTTCGCCAGCACAGCAGCCGCAGAGCCGCAACCGTAATCTTTGTTTAAGGGATGGTTTCACTTATGAAACCGTCCCTCCCGTTCGCTAGCAGCGCATTGAAACTGCATAGACGGAGGCGGTTCTACCGAACCGCCGTTTTCGGCTCCGCGTGACGCAATATCACACGCCGCGCGAGCTTCACCGCTTTGTGCTCGAGGATCTGCGACAGAACGGAATCGGGAACCGGCTCGTCGGTCTCGACGATGGAGATGGCTGTCAATGGCTCGGCGGGGTCGCGGTTGGGAGCGTCCTGGCGGCCGAGGGCGAAGCTTGCGATGTTGATACCGTTCTTGCCGAGGACCGTTCCGAAATAACCGATCACGCCTGGAACGTCCTGGTTTTTCGAATACATCAGATTGCCATCGAGGGTTGCCTCGCAGGAAATGTTTTCTACTTGCAGCAGCCGCGGTTTGCCCATCACCAGCGCGCCCACCACAGAGGACGTACCGGCTTCGGATTCCATTTCGATTCGCACGGAATCCATCTGCGAATGGCCCGGCTCGAGCTGCTCAATGACGCGAAAGCCGCGTTGAGTAGCAACCTGCATAGCATTGACTAGATTGGCGCGATATTCCATGGACCGGCTGAGCACGCCCGCCAGGCCGGCATTGCGCAAGATCTGTATGTTCTGATCCGCCAGGCGCCCGTAGTACACGAACCGGATGGTATGCGGAGAGCCATTCGAGATGTGACTGAGGAAAAGGCCCAAACGCTCGGCCAGATCGACGTAGGGGCCGAGCGTCCGGTATTGTTCGGCGGTCAGCGCGGGCATGTTCACGGCATTGAGCGCGACGCCTGTGTTCAGGTACGCGACGAGCTGCTCGACGATGCGGATTCCAACGATCTCTTGCGCTTCTTCGGTGGAACCGGCAATGTGAGGCGTGGCGACGACAGACTCCAGTTTGAGAGACGGATTATCTGCGGGAGGTTCCACTTCGAAGACATCGAGCGCAGCGCCGGCCACATGGCCGCTTTGGACGGCTTTTTCGAGAGCTGCGATGTCAATGAGTTCTCCGCGCGCGCAATTGACCAGGCGGATGCCCGATTTCATCTGGGCAAATGCCTCGGCGTTGATCATGTGATCGGTTTCGGGTGTGAGCGCGACATGCAACGTGACGTAATCGCTCTGCGAGTAAAGGTCGTGCAAAGAGACGATCTCGACACCCAGATCGCGCGCGGTTTGAGCGCTGACGTAAGGATCGTGGGCGAGGATGCGCATCTCGAACGGCTTGGCGCGCTTCACGACCTCGCGGCCGATGCTTCCGAGGCCGATGATGCCGAGCGTTTTGCCGCGAAGCTCGGTGCCGAGGAATTTCTTTTTCTCCCACTTTCCACTTTTTGTGGAAGCGCTGGCCTGAGGCACGGAACGGGCCATGGACAGCATAAGCGCGAGGGTGTGTTCCGCGACTGAGACTGCGTTGCCGCCGGGCGTATTCATGACCAAGACGCCTGCTTGCGTGGCCGCCGCCAAATCGACGTTGTCGACTCCGACGCCGGCGCGGCCGATGATCTTCAGCTTCAGGGATTGCGCGAGCACGTCCTTGGTGACTTTGACAGCGCTACGCACCACGAGGGCGTCGCAATCGGGAAGATGGGCCTGGTAGGTTTTGGGATCGGCCAGAACGATGTCCCAGCCGGCTTGGGCGCGCAAAATATCGACAGCCGCCGGCGCGAGCGGTTCAGCAACGAGAATTTTCATGGGAGGCGCTCAGCTCACTGCGAGTGCTGGTTCCTTCGCCAAAGCGGCGTTCGCATAAACGTTCTGCGCGACTGCGACTCCCGATCCAAACCGCACCGGGCGCCCATGCGCATTCAAGATAATTTCTAATTCCGCAATGACGGCGAACAAGTCGTGGAAATCGAAGTAGCCGAGGTGAGCAAGCCGGAAGATCTGACCCTTCATGGAGCCTTGGCCGTTGGTGATAATGGCGTTGAAGCGGCTGCGAAAGTCCTTGACGATTACGCCCGAATCCATGCCCGCCGGCGGACGGACAGCAGTGACCGATGAGCCAGGCGAGCTGGAGAACAGCTCTAAACCGACTTCGGTGACTGCCTCGCGCGTTGCTCTAGCGAGCAACTGGGCGTTTTCGACTAGCTTCTCGATGCCGAGCGACTTGATGTATTTGAGAGCTTCGGCGAAGGCGAGCAGGAGGGCGGTGTTGGGGGTCCAGGCGGATTCGCCATTCACGGCGTTCTTCTTTTCGCGCTTGAGATCGAAATAATAGCGCGGAGACTTCGACGAATCGGCCATCGACCAGGCCTTCTGGCTGATGGCCAGGAAAGCCAATCCCGGCGGGATCATAAACGCCTTTTGCGAACCGCCGATCACCACGTCCAAACCCCACGCATCAATGTCCAAAGGCATGGTTCCGATGCCAGTGATCGCGTCGACGACAAAGATGGCGCTCGTCTTCTTTATGGCGAGGCCCATGGATTTCACGTCGTGCTGGGTGCCGGTGGACGTTTCGGATGCCTGAACGAAAACGCCTCTGAGGTTGCTGTTGTGAGCGAGAGCCTGCTCAACGGCCTCAGCCTTTACGGCGTCGCCGTAAGGAGCCGACAAGACGGTGGCTTTCATGCCCCAGGCTTTTGCGATTTCCACCCAGCGCTCACCGAATTTACCGGCCGAGCAAACGAGCACTTCGTCGCCAGGGGAGAAGAAGTTTTGGGCTGCGGCCTCGAGCGCGCCGGTGCCGGAAGCGACGAGCACAAGAGCGTCATTCGACGTTCCCAAGATGGCCTTCAGATCGGTCAGCACCTGCTTATAGAGGTTGCGAAAATCTTCGGTCCGGTGATGGATGTCGGAACCCATCATCGCGTGCAGTGCGGCGGGCAACAGAGGCGTAGGCCCTGGCGTCAGAAGGCGTTGTTTCTTGATGTGCATCGAGGTCTGCGACGAGCAGCAGAACCTCAGAATACCAAAGCCGGTGCGACTCGCGGCATGCCTCTTAGTCACACCGCGAGGGCGCTAGTTGATTATCGTGAAGCTCGCCGAAGAGGTAGAGCGTTGGCCGGTGGCCGAAATGGCTGTGACATCGAGCGTATGATCGCCGTCGGCGAATAGAGTTGTATCGAGGTCGATTCCCCAGCCGACATTGGGGCAGCCGGGCGGATTGCCGTTCTTGGCGCAAGCATCAGGCCGGCTGCCGCCATAGGCAGCGATGCCGACCGGAGTACCATCCACCGCAACCTGCACGCTGGCTATCGGCGTGTCGACGTCGAGAGCCCATCCGCCAAAGTTGACGGTTCCAAAGTACCCCGAATTCTGTGCACTGGGATTGTCGATTCCTATGCGGATGGGGTCCGGTGTGGACCAGTTGGCGACGGTGAACACCCAACTCACGACCGAGAAAGCGCCGTTTGCGGCATTGGCGGTCACACCGAGAGTGTGGACTCCATCGGTTAAATGTGTTGTGTCGACCAAGGCCGACCAGCCGACGTTCGGACATCCAGGCGCAGTGGAGTAGACGGCGCAGATATCCGGCCGAGCGACACCGTATTGAGCCGCGCCATAGGGCACACCATCAATGGAGATGGAGACGGTGGTGATGGCGGCGCTCAGATCAACTGCCCAGCCTGAGAACTGCGCCAGGCCTTCATACGGGCTGGCGTTGCTGGCGGGTTGATCGATGGAAATGGTGATGGGATTTCCGGCGTAGGAATTGGAGGCAATAAAAGTTGCCTCAACGGTGCCGTGCTCGCCGGTACTCGAGGTAGCATCCGCTGCCAAGATGTGAGGACCGTTGGTGAGCACGCTGGTATCGAAACTGAAGGTCCAGCCAACGTTGGGACAGCCGACGCCGCTCGGGTAACCCCCGCAGACATCGGGCCGGCTTATGCCGTATTGGGCGGAGCCGCGCGCCACGCCATCCACCAAGATCTGAACCGAGGTGATGGCGCCATTGTCAGCGAGGGCCCAGCCGGTAAACGAAGCCGTGCCGCTGAAGGTTGTGCTCGGGTTACCGGCGAAATCGATGTAAGCGTGCAGCGCATTCGACGTCGTGAGGTTCTTAACCGTAAAGGTGCTGCTTATGGTGGAACTCTGGCCAGTTGTGGTTGTACCCGTCACCGCAATTTTGTGGCGGCCGTCTGCAAGCTGAGTTGTATCGACGACAAGATTCCAACCGACGTTGGGGCATCCGGGCCGATCCGGGAAGCCCACGCAGACGTCGGGGCGGCTGCCGCCGTAAATGGCGTTGCCGTGACCCACGCCATCAATGGACACGGAGACGGTTTGGATCGCGGCGTCGTTGTCGAGGGCCCAGCCGCCAAAGACTACCGCAGCGCCGCTGTAGACGTTAATTTGGTTCGGAACGCCGATCGAAAGGGTCATGGGATTCGCCGAGGTCCAGTTCGCAACATTCAAGGTGGTCGCGACCGCGCCCACGTCGCCGTTGTTCGCAGTAGCGACCGCTTCGAGCGTGTGGGTCCCGTTGGACAGGCTATTGGTATCGAAAAGCAGAGACCAGCCCACAATGGGACAGCCCGGAGCGCCGGGATTAGCGGCGCAGACATCGGGTCGGGAAACGGTATAGGAAGCATTGCCGTAGGATGCGCCGTCGATGAGGATGGCGACGCTGGCTATGGCTGAGTTCGGATTAAGGGCCCACCCAGAAAGCAAGATCGCACCTTGTATGGGGCCGTCCGCGCTATTCGGCGTATCGATGACGGCAATAGTGCCACTTGCCGCAAATGCATTTCTGATGGTGAAAGACGAGGCCTGAGAGAGACGTTGGCCGCCGACCGCTTGAACAGTCACTTGAAAAGCGTGACTACCATTGGCGAGCGCTGTAGTGTCGTAATAGAAATCCCACCCGACGTTGGGGCAGTTGGGCGCGCCCGGGTGGTGAGCGCAGACGTCCGGCCGACTTGCTCCATAAGCGGCGCTTCCCACCGAAACACCATCAATAGACACGGTTACGCTTCCGACGGTGCCGATGGAGTCGAGGGCCCAACCGCCGAAATGAGCAATTCCGCTGTAGGCAGAGCTTGAGGCGCTCGGGCTATCAATGCCAATGGCAATTCCGCTCTCGACGTGCACACTGAGCGTTGCGAGCGTGGCGTTGAGGCTCTTGGGATTGGGATTCGTCAGATCCTGCAAGTAGAACGTGGTGCCGTCCGCGACATTTTTGGTCACCGACGTTCCGCTGCTGAATCCCAGGGCGATTTGGCCTCCGCCGCTGGTCGGGTTGCCGTTATAGATGGCCACATTGCCCGGTGCGCCGGTCCAAGCCAGAGTGGTGCTGCCCAAGCCATTAGCGCCGGGCGGGATTGGATTCGGGGTGGCTGTGAACGTCACGCCGGATGTGAACACCGAGTTGGGATTGCCCGAACCGCCGGCAGTCTGTGCGGCTGGGCCAACAGGGAGCGTGACGAGATTGCTGATGTATGCGTTCTGGGCGATGAACAATTGTGTGTTGGCGTTGGTGGTGGCGCCTGTGGGAACAACGAGCTGGACCTGATAGACGCCATAGGAGCCCTGTGGGAAACCGGCGCTTACGACCTCAGCAGTGGTACCACCCATGGTTGCGGTGACGAAGTTGGCGGCGGTATTCGGCTGGGGACCGGCATAGGGTGACCCAGCGAAGGCGCTGGTTGCGGCCGTACCGGTGGGGTCGGTGAGAATGCCTAAGCCGGCTGCGCTCACGTTGATTGTTTCTCCAGGCACGGCAGGGTTTGCAGCAGTGATGGCCGAATTCGGAGTAACGTCGCAGCAGGTAGCGCTGGTATACGCCGTGCCGCTCACGGTCGCACTCGCGCTGTTGGTGGTGGCGACTGGAATTCCGGTTCCCGCCGCTCCGCCCTGCTTGGCAGT
Source organism: Bryobacteraceae bacterium (assembly GCA_035502635.1). GTDB lineage: Bacteria > Acidobacteriota > Terriglobia > Bryobacterales > Bryobacteraceae > Bog-105. Next base: position 48,251 of record DATJUG010000027.1, on the reverse strand, counting down.
AAGCACGACGCGGTTGAACTGGCCGCCGACACTGGCTGTGACCTGCGGATCGCCGGGAGAATTGATCGCATTGACAAGTCCCTGGACGATGCTGGTGAGAGTGTCGGTGGCCTGAACCGTGTAAGTGTAATTGCGCCCATTGACGGTTATGGTCACTGTATTGCCCGCGGTCACAGTTCCTTCGAAATCGATAACAGCCTCCGGGTTGCCGGATTGATGGAAAGCGCCAGCCGCCGGCCTCAATACGGGTGCCTCACCGGGAGTGGCGGCCGTGGCGAAGAGTCCGGGATTCGCAGGCGCAATGTAGACCGGGGTTGCGTTGGTTATGGTGACGGTTCCGTCGCTGTGCGTAGTGCGAACGTAGATGCTCGTGCTATTGCGGTCTGTAAAGTTAAATGGAACTTGCGTGATGATCTGGACATTGGAGGCTCGAAAAATGGGTGCGGCCAATCCGTCCATAAAGACCTGAGCGCCGGCAAGCCTGGTGGGCACAGCGCCGCTCAAGGGCGCCACCACCGGCGTGCTCTGGTCGGTAAGGTTTGAACCGTCAATTTCGACCAGCATTCCGGGAGCGGCCGTTGCCGCCGTGCCCGCGGAAAGATAGGCTCCGGAAACAACCGGATTGACGTCGGCAATATTCGAGCTGGTTGCCGAAAGCGCGATCGAATCGTAGGCGAGATCGACACTTTTCGAGCTAAGATAGACACTCCCGCTGCCGGCTCCGGCAAAAATTGCAGTTGCATTGGGGTCACCGGCGCCGCTATTGCTGGAATTGATCGCGTTAACGATGCCTTGCGCGACATCATCGAGAGTGTCTTTGCTCTTTTCGGTATAAGTGTATGTTGCCGTTCCGATCGTGACGGTGACCGTGTCATTGGCCACGATGGTTCCGGTCATGGTGATGACGCCTTCCTGGCGAATAATTTCGCTGGCCCAATTCACGACCGAGTTGTCGGGGAGACTTGTGTCTCCAGGTGTGAAGACCAGCACTCGAAGATTGAAGGGGTCCGACACATACAAATTGGTGCCGTCGAAAGCCAGTGAAGTGGGACTGGGAATGGTGTCGACGCCCGCTGTATTGTCGATTGCAGTGCTCGCGATGCTGATCGTCTGACTGCTGATGACATCGGTCGTCATGTTCGGCTGGCCGAGGACGACATCAGCGTTGGCGCCATTCTGAGTGGGGATGCTGTTAAAGATCAGAACGCGGTCGTTCCCCTGGTCAGCAATGAAGAGGCGTGTGCCATCGGAGAGCGCATAAGAGGGAAAATTCAGAGTTCCCGCGCAAGGCGTGCCATTCACGTCGGATCCGCTGACGGGGCAGAAATAGGTCGTCCAGTTCGGTACTGAGGTCGTCATACCCGGCTGTCCGACAACCACGTCCGCAGGCTGGTCCATCGAGGCCGGAATGTTATTCCAGATGAGCACTCGATTAAAGCCATAGTCGGCTACGAATAGCCGAGTGCCGTCGGAAGTTACTGAAGTGGGGTTCCAGAGCTGATTGGCGGCGGTGTTGGGGCTGATCGCGGTTAGCGGCGGCGCGTTGGCGGTGGTGAAGCTCGTCTGGCCGAGAACCAGATCGGCGGGTTGATTGTTGCTGGTAGGAATACGGTTCCAGATCAACACTCGGCTGTCCTGCGTGTCGGCGACATACAGTTTTCCGTTCTGGATCCAGACGCCCTGTGGAGCCCGAAGGGAGCTGGGGGTGGGTGGCGAATAGACGGTGGCGTGAGTGAAATCGGCCTGACCCAGGACGACGTCGGCGGGCGCGTCCACGGTACTGGCGGGAATGGAGTTCCAGATCAAAACACGGTTGTTCCCGGTATCGGCGACAGCCAGAATATGTCCATCGCTGGCGACACCGGCTGCTGCGCGCATGTTCGAGCTGGTCGGAGTGCCGTAGGTTTGGCCGGTGGGAACCGGGTAGTCCGGACTGTTGGAGGTGAAATTAGGTTGTCCGAGAACGTTGTATGCCGGGTATCCACACACGTTGCAGTTGTCAGGGTCGAACACCCCGAGGGTGCTCAGGTCGGTATAGGGGGTAGGAATGTCGCCGCCGAGAAATATGAGGACGCGATTGTTCACGGTGACCGGTTCTCCGGTGAGCCCGAAGTCCTCTTCGGTTGCGCCCAAGGGGCTGGAATCCGCGACAAACAGCATGCCGTTTGCAAAGGCAAGACCGCCGACCGCGCCGACGACCTGCTTGCCGGGTGTGGTGTTTTGGGCGGTGAAGGTCAATTGGCCGACGACGGCGCGGGCCGCTTGTCCGGTGGTGAAGTCGGCGGCCCTGACCAGGCAGGCAGAGACAAAAAGAGCTAGGAATGCGCTGTACTTTCTCAAACTAAGCCTCAAAAGTAGCTAAGTATAACAGCGGGTGGGACGTGGGGCGCGCGAACCGGGTTGCAAGGAGCGAAGCTTCAATAGAATCACGGGCCTGGAAATGTAGCACGTACAATGTTGGACGATGGCGCTTCTCGATCGCATACAAACAGACATGGTGCAGGCCATGAAGGCCAGGGACGAGAGCCGGTTGAGCGTGCTGCGCATGATGAAATCGGCCCTACAGAAGCAACAGATCGACTCGATGAAGCCGCTGAACGAAGCTGCGGAAATGCAAGTGATGAGCACTTTGCTGAAACAGCGGCGGGAGTCGGTCGATTTGTTCCGCAAAGGCGGGCGCGAGGAGCTGGCCAAGAAAGAAGAGGCGGAGATCCGCATCGTTGAGGAGTATCTGCCGTCCGCGCCGACTCAGGAGGAGCTGGAGGAGGCGGTATCGGGGGCGATTGCCGAGACCGGCGCGACATCGCAGAAGCAAATGGGAGGGGTGATGAAGGCGGCGCAGGCGAAGCTGGCGGGTAAGCACGTGGATGGGAAGATGTTGAGCGAGATGGTGAAGCAGCGGCTCGGCTAAGCTTCTTCCCGCAGGGTCTCGTCGAGTTCAGCGAAGAGTTCCGCGAGCGAGATGGAAATTTCAGGGTTTTGGGTCGTGAGGCGGTCGCGGACTTCGCGGCCTTCCTCACTGGTGTAGCTGTACGCGGTGCGGCTGGCAGGGTCGACGACCCAAACGTGATTCACTCCGAACGCCAAATATTCCTTTACGCGCTCGATGATGTGGCTCATGCGGTCGTCTGGCGAAACGATTTCGACGCAGAGAAACGGAGGATGCGTGGGCACCGACTCCAGGGGTTGACTCGTGAGCATCACGGTAAGGTCTGGGATGCGGAAGCGTGTGGGGCTGATTCGCATCCGCAGTTCCGTGACGACGCGAGCGCCCAAAGGCCGGGCGACACGATAGAGATACACACAAAGAGTCAGTTGTAGAAGGGAATGCTTGTATTCGCCCACGTTGCGCTCCACCAACTCACCGTCGACGTAGTCGCAATCCGGTTCGTAGGAAGTGTGGAGATATTCCTCCACTGAAATCGCGGTCGAACTCGCCATGACTTGACTATACGGTATTTTGGATGCGTCACGATGAGCACACAAGCGCCCTTCAAACCATTCGTTCCCGAGCACATGCAGATGCGCGAGCTGACGCTGCGCGCGATGTTGCTGGGATTGACCATGACCGTGATTCTAGGCGCGGCGAATGCGTATTTGGGATTGCGGGCGGGCATCACGGTCGCGGCCACCTATCCGGCTGCGGTCATCAGCATGGCGGCGCTGCGGGCCTGGAAGGGATCGCTGCTCGAAGAGAACATTGCGCGTACCAGCGGCACCATCGGCGAAGGTCTGGCATCGGGTGCGATCTTCATCATCCCGGCCTTTGTGATCGCGCATGTGTGGCCGTCATTCGGGTTTCGTGAGGCGTACTGGAAGACGACCGTGCTGCTGCTTGTCGGCAGCGTGTTGGGGGTGCTGTTCATCTCGCTGGTTCGGCGCGTGATGGTGGAGGATGCCGAGTTGCCGTTTCCCGAGTCGCTGGCGGCGTCTGAGATTCACAAAGCCGGACAGCGCGGCGCTGAGGCGGCGAAGTATCTGTTTTGGAACATCGGCCTGGGCGGCCTGGTGTTCCTGTTGGGGCGCTTTGGGTTTTTCGCGTCGGATGCGGAGTTCGCTACTCCCATTGGTCGATTAGGCGCGAGCCGCGTGCGCCTGGGCGGCGCCGGATCTACTAACTTCATTCACACAGGCGGCACCTCAACCTTTGCGGCGCCCACCGTGAGCCCCGCCTATCTCGGTGTCGGGTATGTGATCGGCTTACGGCTTGCGGCGTTGCAGTTTTCCGGAGGCGTGATCGCGTGGGGGCTGATGGTTCCACTTCTGATTTATTTCCTAGGGCCGCAGTTACAGGCCTTTCTTCCAGCCGGAGCGCCGGTTGATTCCTGGAGCAATCTGGCGGGAGGCGTGTGGCGCTACATTGTTCGTCCCATCGCGGTCGGCGGCATGCTGGTGGGCGCCGCATTTACGCTGTTTCGAATGCGCGCGAGTCTGGCCTCGGGATTGAAGCGCGCCATCGGAGATGTTCGCCAGACGGCTGCGGAAACCGCGGCCCTGAGCCGGACCGAGCGCTACATGAGCTCGAAAATTGTCTTCTCGCTGATAGGGGCGGTGTTCGTACTGATGATTGCGCTGTATATTTACTTCTCCGGCCAAGTAATCGGCGGCGTGGTGGCAGCCCTGGTGATGCTGCTGCTGGGATTCTTTTTCGCTACAGTTTCGGGAAGCCTCTGCGGACTGATCGGTTCCTCTAATAATCCGGTCTCCGGGCTGACTCTTTCGACGCTGATTATCGCGGCGCTGCTGATGGTTTCGCTCGGCGTATCGGGCACCGCTGGCGTGGTTGCGGTCTTGGGCGTTGCGGCTGTTGTCTGCGTCTCTTCGGCGGTGGCAGGCGAACTGCTGCAGGATTTCAAAGTAGGCTACATCCTGGGCGGCACGCCGCGAAATATTCAGGTGGCCGAGCTGATCGCGGTGGTGGTTGCGAGCCTGGTGATGTATTTCCCCCTGGTGCTGCTGCATGAAGGGAACATCAAAGCGGGCGGCACCGGTTTTGGAGACCGGCAGTTACCCGCGCCGCAGGCCGGATTGATGGCGCTGCTGGCGCAAGGCATCGTGGCGGGCGACATGCCTTGGCCGTTGGTGCTGGTCGGCATTCTCATGGGGATTGCGTTCATCATGATGAACGTCAAGAGCCCGATGCTGGTGGCCGTCGGCATGTATCTGCCGTTTGAAACCACGTTCGCGATCTTTGTGGGCGGGATCATTCGTGCGATTGGCGACCGCGTGGCTGACTACCGGGGCTACAATGCCGCGCAAAAGGCTCGCGTAGAGAATGCCGGCGTGCTCACGGCATCGGGATTGATTGCCGGCGAGGCCATTCTCGGACTGGTTTGGGCAGGTTTGCAGTTCGCGCCGGAGAAGATTCGCTCGCACTTACAGCTCTTTGCGCATCCTTCGTATCTGATCGGCCTGGCAGTTCTGGCGGGATTGGCGTTTCTCATGATCCGCAGTCCGCTCTCGAGCGCGGGCAGCCCGGACGAGCCCGCTCCTCCGGTGGCGATGATGTGACCTTTAGCGCCGGAAATTTTCTGGCGCACCGGCCCCGTAGATTGTATAGTTGAACAAATCTCACCTGGCACGGGGTGGAATATGCTTCGCGTACTCAAAATTCTGGGGCCGTCTTGCGCCCTCACTATTGCCGCCGCGCATCTCATGTTCGCGCAAACCGGAACGTCTTCGCTCTCCGGCGTCGTGCTTGACCCCTCCAAGGCCCACATCGCCGGCGCGCACCTCACTCTCCGAAACAATGCCCAAGCCCTCGAACGCGATGCTGAAACGAGCGCCGCTGGCGAATATACTTTCACGTCGCTTCCGCCCGGCTCCTACACGCTCACCGTCGAAAAGCAAGGGTTTCGCAAATACCAGCAGAACAACCTCCGCCTGCTGGTCGATTCGTCGGTGACCAGTAACGTCACTCTCGAAATCGGCTCGGTTACGCAGCAGGTTGAGGTCAGCTCTCAAGCCGTTGCCATCGATACCACCGACGCTTCCATCGGCAACGCCTTCAGCGAACATCAAATCGAAGAACTTCCGCTCGAAAGCCGCAATGTCCCCGACCTGCTCAGCCTACAGACGGGCGTTGTCTACACGGGCAACCGCCCGGATATCGATCTCGATACCGACACTCGCAGCGGGGCGGTAAACGGCGCACGTAGCGATCAAAGCAACATCACGCTCGACGGGATACAGGTCAACGAAAAGGGCGGCTATGCCTTCCAATCCGTGCTGCCCGTTACTCTCGATTCGGTCGAAGAGTTCCGCGTCACTACCACCAACTATGGGGCGGACGAAGGCGGTGCCGGTGGTGCGCAGGTATCGCTGATTACCAAAAGCGGCACCAACTCTCTTCACGGGTCACTGTACGAATACAACCGCAACTCGTTCTTTAGCGCGAATGATTATTTTGTGAAGGCCGCGGAGATCGAGTCCGGCCAACCCAACCAGCCTCCTCAACTGAACCGCAATATTTTCGGCGCTTCACTCGGGGGCGCCATCAAGAAGGACCGGCTCTTCTACTTCATCAACTACGAAGGCTATCGGGATGCCGAAGCCATCAGCGCTCTGCGCACAGTTCCCACCCAGACAATGCGCGATGGCATCATTCAATATGTCTGCCAGGACCCCTCCGCCTGTCCGGGCGGCTCTGTAACCGGCCTTAGCGGGAAGCAGTATTCCTATGCGCCAGGCATCATGGCCTTGAGCCCCCAGCAGATCACGCAGATGGATAGCGGCAGCCTGGGGCCGCATGGACCCGATCCCGCTGTCATCAACTACATGAACACGGTGTATCCCATTCCCAACGATTTCACCACCGGCGATCTGCTCAATACCGCCGGCTATCGCTTCCGCGCTCCCACCGGTACCGATAAGAACTGGTACATCGCCAAACTCGACTACAACATCACGCAGGACGGCAAACATCGGCTTTCGGTGAGTGGCGCTCTATCGAATGAAGCCGACGCAGGCCAGCCGTTCCTGCCCGGAACCGCGCCGGAAACCACCACCGTGAATTACAACAAGGGCATCATCGCCAATTATGAGGCCTCACTTAGTCCCACCCTCCTCAATGATTTCCGCTATGGATTCATCCGCGAAAGCATCGGTACAGGCGGAGACTCCAACCAACCTTGGATTTATCTGCTGAGCTTCGATCAAGGAGTCACTTACGGCCAGGCTTTCCAGCGGCCGATTCATAACTTCAACGATGACCTGACTTCTATTCATGGCAAGCACACGCTGCAATTCGGGTTTCAGATCTCCCTTTTGCGCGACCACGAAACGAACTCCAACAACTCGTTCAGCAACGCGTCCGCAAATCCAGAATGGCTGGCAGACTCTGGCTTGGCCAACAAAGGCGTTCCCCTGGACCCGGCTGCCAACGGCTACCCAGCCGTCGCGCAAACCTTCAACACTTCATACGACTACCCGATGACCGCGCTGCTCGGTATGGTCACGCTTGTGAACGCCAATTACAACTATCAGCGCAATGGCATGCCGTTGGCGCAGGGGACCCCGGTCTCGCGCAACTTCGCCGAAGACGCCTACGAACCCTATATTCAGGACATCTGGAAAGTAAAGCCAAATTTCACCGTGACCCTTGGCCTGCGATACTCGCTGTTCTCTCCGCCTTGGGAGACCAATGGCCTGGAAGTTACACCCACTCAGAACCTGGGCGCCTGGCTCACGGATCGCGCTGTAGGCATGCGCGAAGACATTCCTTCCAGCGCTCAACCGCTGATTTCTTATAACTGGTCGGGTCCCGTAAATGGCAAGCCTGGCTATTACAACTGGGACTATCACGATTTCGGTCCGCGCGCCTCTATCGCTTACTCGCCCAGCGCCGATTCCGGTTGGCTGCGCAAGCTGTTCGGCGGACCGGATCAAACCAGCATTCGCGCAGGGTTTAGCGTGGTCTATGATCGCGTCGGCGAAAGCATCGTTGACACCTTCGATCAGAACGGCGCGTTCGGACTTTTCACGGAGCTCACCAATCCTTCCGCCGTTCAAACTTCCATTACGGCCCCACGGCTCACGAATCTGAACACGATTCCCACCACGGACTATTCCGGCGCAAATATCTTCGTTCCCGCGCCGCCCGCCACCTTTCCGCAGACGTATCCAACCGGACTGGGCGCAATCACCTGGGGCATCGATCAGGGTTTGAAAACGCCCTACGCCTACACTCTCGATTTCGCCATCAGCCGCCAACTTCCCTCCAAATTCACTTTGGATATCGCTTACGTGAGCCGGCTCTCCCACCGCGAGCTCGCGCAAGAAGATCTCGCCGAGCCGCTGGACATCTACGACGCGAAGTCGGGGATCGATTACTTCACCGCTGCTACCGCGCTTGCGAACATCTATCGCCCTGCTCTTGCTGCGGGCAACAACACGCCCACCTCGACCTTCAATCCCGCACAGTTGCCGAAGAACGTCCAGCAGTTTTGGACCGACACCATCCAACCGCTAGCGCCCGGCGGCGCCTACAGTATCGGCGCCTGCACCGCACCCGGCCAGACTTCCACCAAGAGCCCCGTAGTTGCCGCTTTCGACCTCTTCTGCTCAACCAGCCTCAACGAATCGCTGGCGCTCTATGAGCTGGATGAAAACGGTATTCCCGATGCGAATAATCCCAATCGGGTTTATTTCCCTAACACCGGGCAATACACTTACTACAGCCCGCAGTTTGCGTCGCTTTACGCGTGGCGTTCCATCGCGAATGCGAATTATCACGCCATGCAAGTGACTTTGCGACGCGGAAATGCTCACGGGCTCCAGTTCGATGTGAACTACACGCTCTCCAAATCCATCGATCTCGCCTCCGACGCTGAACGGATCGCCCCCGCCAGCGCCAGGAGCGCCTTGAATAACGACATCATCAACACCTGGGATCCCAAACAGGAGCGCGCCGTCTCGTCTTTCGATGTCCGGCATCAACTGAACGCCAATTGGATCTATGAGCTTCCTTTCGGGCGCGGCAAATTGCTCGCGGGCAGCTCTCCGGGCTGGCTGAACGCGATCATCGGCGGGTGGCAGCTCTCTGGCCTGTTCCGCATCACCAGCGGTTTTCCGGTGAATGTCGACAACGGTTACAGCAACTATCCCACCAATTTTGAGCAGGAAGGCAACGCGACTATTGTCACGCAGCCTGTCACAGGTAGATACAGCGTCCAGAGCGGGCCCGACGCCGGGGCCGTTAACATCTTTCAGGCGGGTCCTGCCGCCATCAGCGATTTCACCTATACATTGCCTGGCCAATCCGGCGACCGCAACGCCATTCGCGGTCAAGGCTACTTCGGTATCGATATGGGTCTCGCCAAGCGCTGGCTGATGCCCTGGAGCGAGAAACAAAGTTTCCAGCTCCGCTGGGAGGTCTTCAATGTTACTAACTCGGTCCGGTTCGATGTGCAATCCAGTCTGCTTTCGTCCTCACTAACTCTCGGAAGCTCTACCAGCTTCGGCAACTACACCGGCCTGCTAACAAATCCCCGGATTATGCAGATTGCCGCGCGCTATGAGTTTTGAAGTAAGTAATTAGATGAAGACCCGTTGGGCGGGCTTGTTCTTAGCCGCGGCGTTTTCCGCCGCCGCTGTCGCGCCTACAGCCGTCGATGCTATCTTCAAGCCGCTGATCTCATCCCGCGATCCCGGCGCGGCTGTTCTCGTTCGCCAAGATGGGCGGACGGTATTCCTCGGTGGCTACGGTGTTTGCGATCTGCATACATTCGAGCGAATCGGACCATCAACCAATTTTCGCCTTGCCTCGGTAACTAAGCAGTTCACCGCGATGGCCGTTATGCTGCTCGTCCACGCTGGTAAACTGCGTTACGCGGAAACCCTAAGTGAGATTTTCCCGAAGTTTCCGGAATACGGCCGCAACATTAGCATTCGTGAGCTTCTCACGCATACCTCCGGCCTGCCTGATTACGAAGACTTGATGGGCCCGCAGTGGTCGGCCGACCATCAGATTGACGATGAGGAGGTACTGGGTTTGTTAGAGCGGCAGTCTCAAGGTAAATTCGTTCCTGGAAGCCGTTGGGCTTACAGCAACTCGGGATATGTCGTGCTGGGCCTCATCGTGGCGAAGATATCGGGCGAGCCCTTTGCGAATTTCCTGAAAGATCACATCTTCAACAGGCTCGACATGACATCCACTCTGGTGTATGTCAAGGGGAAAAACCAAGTGGCCAATCGCGCCTATGGTTACAGCCGTAACCAGCAGGGCGAATTTGTGGCCGCCGATCAAAGTGCAACGTCGGCGACTTTAGGCGATGGCGGCGTGTACTCCAATCTTTTGGACCTGGCGAAATGGGATGACGCCCTGCGCAAGGGCTCGCTGCTCGACCCGAAAGAAATGTCAGCCGCCTTTACGCGCGTCAGATTGGCTGACGGCTCCGCGCCCGTGTGGCCCCTCGAACCGGGTGACGATAACCTCGATCCCGGCAAGCCGGTCTCCTATGGCTTCGGTTGGTTCCTGGATCCTTACAAAGGCCACGCGCGCATCTGGCACTCTGGAACTACCAGCGGCTTCCGAACTGTCATCGACCGCTTCACCCGTGAGAGGCTGTCCATCATAATTCTCTCGAACCGTACAGATCTCGACCCAACCAGCCTGGCGTTACACATCGTGGACATTTTCTTACCGGCCGAGATCAAATAACACTTGTGCCGGATGTACGCGAATTCGCGTGTAACAACGTCTTATCCTGCAAATACGTGTATATCGCTCGGGAGCTATTCAAGTGAATCAATGGAGTCGTAGGAAGGTATTATTGGCTGGCGCCGCCGGTCTGGCGGCTGCACGTGTGCCTCTTTGGGCCGAAACAGGAAACGCGTGTTCTCTGACGCCCGAGCTGACCGTCGGACCCTACTATGTGGACTACGAACTGATGCGCCGCGATATTCGCGAAGGAAGGCCCGGAGTTCCTCTGAACCTGAGGATTTCTATACTCCACGCCAGGACTTGCGCGCCATTAGTGGGTGCAGCCGTCGATGTGTGGCACTGCGATGCGCTTGGTATCTATTCGAGCTATACAAAGATGAACCCTGATGCTATGGGACCTCCTCCGGGAACAAAAGAACGCGCCGGCATGCCTCCGCCGCCCCCGTCGCCGGGAGAAGATGGGATGCCCGCGGGCCCGCCGCCGGGAAGCCACCACGGACGTCCACCGCAGATGAAAACGACCGATAATGAGACCTTTCTGCGCGGAGTTCAGTTGACCGACACTGACGGAGTCGCGGAGTTCGCAACAATCTATCCTGGCTGGTACGTCTCACGCGATACCCACATTCACTTGAAAGTCCATACAGGCGGGAACGGAACTGGACAGAAGTACAAAGGGGGGCATGTCTGCCACATCGGCCAGATTGGATTTCCGGACGAGATCAGCGACGCTGTGGGCAAGTGGGAGCCCTATGTACGGCATAAGCAAGCACGCACGCGGCTGAACCATGACACTGTTTTTCACGGCGACCTCAGTAACGTGATGCTTAGACTCTCAGTCTATAATGCTGATGACCCGAGCCAAGGCTTCGCCGGCACAATTGCCTTTTACGTCGATCCCGACGCCGAGCCAGGTCCTGAAGGATTTGGAGGTCCGGGCGGACCGCCGCCCCGTCCGTAAGAACTCGATTCGTGATGGCAATGCGATCTAAGTGGCGGGTTGCCGCCGGCCCGGAAACAACACGTTAGGTCAATGTCAATCGCGACGCGTGCTCAGTTGCCGCAATGCGGGTTGCACAAAAAGTTTTGCCGACCGGAGGTATTGGACGAGTCGCCGATCAATCGTTAATCTGCCGCACGGCCCGGCAGACCAGCAGCGCCAGAATCTCCATGGAACAAGAGAATAGTGGTTGAACGAGAGAACAACTATTACATTGGATGTGCTTGCGTTTATTGCCCCCTATGAGAGTTTGCACGCGTTACTTTCGATATATGGCCGCAATGCCGCTACTTACCTGTTTTTTTGATCGCCGGCCAGAGTACTCCGCCGCCTGAGGCGAATAAACTTGTTCGGATCGAAGAGATCAAGGTGCATGGGACTCGATTGCCGGCCGATTCCGTGATTCGCCTTTCAGGGCTAGCGGTCGGACAAGATGTCAATGATTTGAAAGTGAACAGCGCTTGCCACAAGATCACCGCGACAGGACTACAGACTCGTCTGTGAGTAACATTTAGATGGGGCAGCGTCTTTATGGCATGCCATTTCGCGCCGAGCCACTGATCGTGAGTGAAGATGAACACGAGGAGTTGCAGCGGATGTCGCTGTCACGCTCACTCCCGGCGGGAGATGTCTTTCGCGCTCGGCTGATTCTAATGTTGTTGGAGGGGCGTAGCTACGCAGAAATTCAGCAGCGGTTGCAAACCACGGCTCCGACCATCTCGAAATGGAGGAAGCGTTTCGTGGAACGGCGTATGGATGGTTTGTTGCAGGAGCGGCATCCGGGTCAGAAGCCGAGCGTGATCACACCGCAACTGGAAGCTAAGGTCTTAGCCGCCACTCGTCGCAAGCCCAGTGATGGTTCTACTCACTGGTCCTCGATTTCGGGCGCAAGGCAGCCGAGATCATCGGTTTATATTGAATCCTCCACAACATGCAGCGGTGTTCTGCGTGGACGAGAAATCAGCCATTCAAGCGCTCGACCGGTTGGATCCGGTGTTGCCGATGTCGCCAGGCCGTGCCGAACGCCATGGCTTTGAGTATTACCGGCATGGAACCTTGTCGCTGTACGCAGCCTTAGATGTGAAAACCGGGCAGGTGCACGGTAAAACGGCTGCCCGGCATACCAGTGACGAATTCGTGGCCTTCCTCCAACAAGTCGTTAGCAAATGCAAGCGCAAGCAGGAGATCCACATCATTCTGGACAATCTGTCCGCCCACAAAACAGCCAAGGTGCAAGAGTTTCTTCACCAGCATCTCAACGTGAAGTTGCATTTCACACCGACCTATTCCTCCTGGCTCAATCAGGTAGAGATCTGGTTTGGACGCATTGAACGTGAGGTGATCGCGCGCGGCATCTTTTCTTCGGTGAAAGATCTCGCTCACAAGCTGATGCGCCACATCCATGCATATTCCGTATCGGCGAAACCGTTTCTTTGGAAGTACACTAACATCAACCGCCGAATCACACGCTAAAGAATTCACTACGCCAAGCCACTAGTCAAGGCGGTGGGCTACGGTTACGAGGTGTATCCCGATAAACCGGGCGCGGTGCTCACGCTCGTTGGCGGACGAAGAGCCGTGATTCCCTGCCAAGATTCAGCCAAAGGGTGATGAGGAACAGCTCTGGGGATGTCTCGCGTCGACCGATCCGTTATTTACACGTGAACTGCCACGCACGGAACGAGCACTCAATTACTATTCCGCCGCTATTGAACGCTGCCTGAAGTTAGCAGGCCGGGAGAAAGAATACGCCGCTGCGGTTGTAAGTGGAGATGCCCAGGGAAACGCAAAGCAAATCGTTTTTGAGATTCGGCGATACCGAGGCGCGCCAAAACAGGACTAAGCCGACGTGTGGAGCGGCCACGCCGCGATTCACCTCATTCGGGAAGAAAGATTATCATCTACCTGCCGTATCGTGGGAACGGACTCAATGGCCGCTACGCTCACGACAGATCGCCTCCTACTCCGCTCCTGGCGCGAAGCGGATCGCGAGCCTTTCGCCGAGCTAAACGCCGATCCGCGAGTGATGGAGTTCATGCCGCGGCTCCTTTCGAGAGAGGAAAGCGACGACTTCTTCGAGCGGATCCAGGCCCATTTCGAGCAACACGGGTTTGGTTTATGCGTCGCAGAGCATCGGGCGACCGGCGCGTTTATGGGTTTCATTGGGCTCTTCGTACCGCAGTTCGAAGAGCGGTTTATGCCCGCGGTCGAGATTGGATGGAGGCTCGGCTACAAATGGTGGGGCCAGGGACTCGCGACCGAGGGTGCGCGCGAGATGGTTCGCTATGCTTTCGACGTCATTGGGCTGAAGGGACTGGTTTCGTTCACCATGCCTAGGAACACCCGGTCCCGCAGAGTCATGGAGAAGCTGGGGATGACGCATGACCCCGCTGATGATTTCGAGCATCCGCGCTTACCCCCTGGGCACCCGCTTCGCAGGCATGTGCTGTATCGGCTAGCGGCTGGAAAGACCGGCGCGGCGTAACTTTCACGCGCCTCTCGCCGGGCAATGTGCGTCAATAGAGGTAAGGAGCGAAAAGGATGACACTGCTCGAATCACTGAAGAAATACAGCACCGTGGTGGCCGATACAGGCGACATTGAGGCGATCGCCCGGCTGAAACCGCAGGATGCCACTACCAATCCTTCGTTGCTGTACGCTGCCGCACAGCGTCCGGAATACCAGCACCTGGTAGAGGAAGCGGTAGAACACGCCGACCAGCAGGGCGGGAACGAAAAGCAACAGGCCGAAGCCTTCATGGACCGGCTGTTTGTGAGCTTTGGCCGTGAAATCCTGCAGCACATTCCGGGCCGCGTTTCCACCGAAGTGGACGCGGGATTGAGCTTCGACCGAGAAGCCACGCTCGCGAAAGCCCGCCATCTGATCAGCTTGTATGATAAGGAAGGCATCAGCCGTGAACGGGTGCTGATCAAGATTGCGAGCACCTGGGAAGGCATCAAGTCCGCGGAAGAGCTGGAGCGCGAAGGCATTCACTGCAACCTGACGCTACTGTTCAGTTTTGCTCAGGCTGTGGCGTGCGCGGAGGCGAAAGTCACATTGATTTCTCCTTTCGTGGGCCGCATCTACGACTGGTACAAGAAAGAGAACGGCGGCAAAGACATTCCGATCGAGAAAGATCCGGGCGTGGCGTCCGTCACGAAAATCTACAACTACTTCAAGAAATTCGGCTACAAGACGCAGGTGATGGGGGCCAGCTTCCGCAAGGTGGAGCAGATCACGCATCTTGCTGGCAGCGATCTGCTGACCATCAGCCCGGACCTGCTCGAAAAGATGCAGGCGACGCAAGGCGAAATCACTCCGCAGCTTACGCCGGAGCACGCGAAAGCGAGCGCGGGCGAGAAGCTTCATCTCGAAGAAAAGGATTTCCGCTGGATGCACAATGAGGATCCCATGGCGGTGGACAAGCTGAGCGAAGGGATCCGCAAGTTCTACGCCGATGCGCGCAAGCTGGAGCAGTACGCGCGCAGCCAGGTTCGCGAAAAAGTAGGGGCGTAAGCATACTTAGGCGGGCTCGACACGCGCGGCTCGCTCTGAATTAATGACGGCCTGCATTCCCGCGGAGATTACCTCTTGTGCACGCAGGCCGTCGCGGTGTGTCGAAGGAAATGGCGCGGCGGTGCGGCAGCATTCAATGAAGGCGGCGAGCTCGGCTTTGTAGGCCGGACCGAAACGGTCTACAAACTCCGGAAGCGGCCGGCCGTAGTCGCGCATTTGGAAGGCTCGAGTGGCGAGAGGTTCCGCGAGTCCTCGACGGCCATACGCCTCCACCAAAACTTCGAATGGCTTCTGTTCGAAATGGCCGACGTGAATCTGGCCCTCCTCGCCGAAAATGATGGTTTCGTTTCGGTAACCGGAGACATGGTTGCGGCTGACCTGGACTTGCGCAACCAGTTCGTCTTCGAACCATAGATACAAGAGCGCATCGTCGAAATCTTCCTGGCAGGTAGTGAGGCGATGACTGTAGATGCGCGAGCCTATGACAGCCGCTCTCTGCGGCATGCGACCGGTGAGCCAGAGAATCTCGTCCACATTATGAATGGACATGTCCGGGAGAATGCCGCCGCTTTTGTAGCCGTTCGGGGCGGGATTCGAGTCTTCAAGCGCCGAGTAGATTTTGAAGACGCGCCCGATGACGCCGCTATCGATGAGTTCCTTGGCCTTCTGCAAGGGCATGTCGAAGCGACGCTGAAACCCGAGCATCAGCGAATTGGGATGATGGCGCTCAAGCTGGCCCGCGAACTCGCGATCCGTCTCGACGGCGCCAGTAAGCGGCTTTTCGAGCAGCACGCGGTGCCCTGTCTGGATCATGAGAGCGGCATGGGCGCGGTGATTTTCCGTCGGTGTGACCACCACGGCGGCATCGCAGATTTTGGCGCGCGCGAGGTCTTCGATTGAGGAAAAGATCGGCACATGGACGCCGATATCTCCTGCGATACGGCGCGCGCGCTCGATATCCAGATCGGCCAGGGCTGCGAGTTCGCAGCTCTGCGTGTCGCGAGCAAGTTCGGCTATGTGGAGCGCGTGGATTTGGCCCATGCGGCCGAGGCCGGCAACGGCGATTTTGAGCGGTTTAGGCATGTTTGAGGGAGCGGAGAGAGGACTCGAATTCGGCGAGCGGTCGCGTATTCAAAATGTCAGCCGGCTCCAGCCAGCCGCGCCGCGCGGTAATGACGCCGAAGCGCATATTGTGCAGATGCGAGGGCCGGTGGGCGTCGGTGGAGATCGTAAATTTGCAGCCCTTGCGCTTGGCCGCGCGAACCAGGTGACTAGGAAGATCGAGCCGCTCCGGGCTGGCGTTGATCTCGAAACAGACACCGCGCGCGGCGGCCTTGGCGGCGACACGATCAAAGTCGAATGGATAGGGTTCGCGGTTGAGCAGCAAACGCCCGGTGGCATGGCCGACCACCCTTAGCGATGGCGAGTCGAGGGCGCGCAGAAAACGAGCGGTCATTTCTTCGGCCTCCATATTAAATTGACTATGAACGCTGCCTATGACGAGATCGAGCTCGGCGAGCGCATCTTCGGCGATATCCATGGCGCCATCGCGGAGGATGTCGCATTCGAGGCCGGAGAAGATGCGCAGCGGCAGTCCGTCGCGGTTGAGCTCTCGCACCTGGCGCGCAAAGGCCACCACGCGCTGTTCATCGAGGCCGTTGGCCATGGCGAGAGCTTTCGAATGGTCGGTGATGGCGATGTATTCGTAGCCGAGCGCCGCGGCCGCTTCCGCCATTTCGCGCAGAGAGGCTCTGCCGTCGGTCTCGGTGGTGTGCATGTGGAGGTCGCCGCGCATGTCGGTTAGTTCAACCAGATGCGGCAGCGTTCCACCCTGGGCGGCTTCGAGTTCGCCGCAATTCTCGCGTAGCTCCGGCGGGATCCAGGCGTAGCCGAGCCGTTCATAGAGCTCATGCTCATTGGCGCCCGCGATACGCTCGTTTCCTTCGAGAGTAAACAGGCCGTATTCATTCAATGTGAGGCCCTGCTTGATCGCGTTGGTGCGGAGAACGACGTTGTGCTCCTTGCTGCCGGTGAAATATTGCAGGGCGGCGCCGAAGCTTTCATGGCCCAGGGCACGGACGTCCACCTGGAGGCGCTCCAGGCCAAAGGTGATGCTGGCTTTGTTCACGCCCTGGCCGAGCACTTCCTGCGCTTTCGGGTGGTGAACCAAATGCGTGAGGGCCTCGCCCGCGCCGGGTCCCGTGACGAGGATGTCGAGATCGCCGATGGTTTCGCGGCCGCGGCGCAGGCTGCCGGCGGCCTCCACTTTTTCAATGCCGGGCAGGGCGGCGAACTCGGCCATTAGTTCATCGGCGGTGCGGCGGCCGAAGCTCAGCAGGAATCGTCCGGCGCTCTTGCGGTAGGCTTCGATGGAGCGCAAGACCTTCTCTTCGAGCTTGGCGCCCATGCGAGGCAGGTCGCGCAGCTTGTGCTCGCGGCAGATGCGTTCCAGGTCATCGACGGTTTTGACGCCGTGATGTTCGTAAAGCACAGCGATACTTTTCGGACCGAGCCCCTGGATTTTGAGTAATTCGAGTGCCGATGCCGGATATTTCGCGAGCATCTGGTCGCGGCGGTCGAACGAACCGCGCTCACAGATTTCAGCAAGCACCGCGGCCAAGCCTTTGCCGATGCCCCCGATCTCAGTGACCTTACGCTCGGGGTTGCAGACGATGTCGGCGACGCGCTCGGGATAGCTGGTGATGACGGCAGCGGCGTTGCGATAACTGCGAATGCGAAAACCGTCTTCGCCGGCGACTTCCATCAGGTCGGCGGTTTCGTGAAGCAGTTGGGCAATTTCCTTATTTTCCATGCGCCCGGCTGAGGGCTGCCTTGCGAGTCGCCATCTGTTCGGCTGAAAGCCGAGCAGGCTCAACGTGGACCAGCACGTCGGCGACCCAGGGCAGAGTATCCTTAATGCGAATTTTGACACGCGTGGCGATCTCGTGCGATTCGCGAACGGTCATCTCGGGATCCACTTCCAGATGCAGATCGACGTGGTAGCGGAGGCCGGTCCGGCGAGCCAGGCATTTCTCAATGCCGAGTGCACCGGGGACGCTCAGGGCGGCGGCGCGGATCTGCGTGAGTTTCTTCGGCTCGGGCGCTGTGTCGAGCAACTGGCCGATGGTGCGGCGCACTACCTGCACGGAGAGGAAGAAGATGATGATGCCGATGATCATGCCGCCGATGTGGTCGGCTGCGCCAAAGCGCTGCGGCCTGAATACCGTGAGGATGACCGCCACGAGGGCGACGCAGGTGGAGAGCAGATCGGTGATATCGTGCCAGCCGTCGGCTTCGAGCGACGTGCTGGCGATCCGTCTACCGATCCGGAATTTGACGCCGGCAAGGGCAATTTTTATGAAAACGGCTGCGACGAGCGGATAAAGCGCATACATTTCCAACCGGGACGGCTCGCCCAGAGAAGTGAAGCTGTGCCAGAAGATGCCGGCTCCCGCGAGTAGCAGCATGGCGCCAATGGCCAACCCGGCGAGCGTTTCATAGCGGCCATGGCCATAGGGGTGCTCGTAATCGGGCGGCTTGCTGGCAAGCCAGAGACCGGCATAGACGATGCCGGAGGAAAGCACATCTCCGGTTGCTTCCAGACCGTCCGAAACGACGGAGGTTGAGCCGGCGTTCACTCCCACCCAGATTTTAGCAGCGGCGAGCACGGCGCCAACGCTCATGCTAAGCAGCGCGATGCGTCGGCCGACGAGTTCTTCCGCCTCGGCAGGCCTGGGGCCAGGTGCCATACGATCCGAGGATAACGCGCGAAAGCGCTTATTGCGAGAGATGGAGAATTTCGGATGCGATCTGTGCGAACGCCTGCCCGAGACTGCCCGCAGTGGCGTAGATGAATAGTCCGGTTGGCTGGCTCGAACTGTATTCGCTGGACGGAAGGGTGGGATCATTGGCGAGGCGCATGAGGAAGTCGGAATCGATTACCTCCTCAGGCGTGCCGCCCAGGCCGATCGTGTAGATGTAGATACCGCTGTTTCGGATCGTGTTCCCCATATGCCAAGCGGCGTTGGTAGCAGCGTACATTATGTTCTGTGGGGTATCGACGCGATAGAAAGAGCCCGTGTTGTATGGAGAATACGGACACTGTGCGAGCGTCTTGTATCCGGTCAGGCTATTTCCATAGGCGTCCTGGGACGGCAAATAAGCCACGTCGTTTCGAACTGCGTAACTGTAAGTCGTGTACGGGCTGGTGGTAAATAAGCAGTTCGTAGCTGAAATTACGCTGGTTGGAATGGGCGGGTAATTGGGGGTCGCATAGTTGATCGCGGTGGGTGTATCGGGGAAGATTCCTCCCGTGTACCCTTGCGCGTCGGGCGCACCGTCAACATCCAGCATGACTCCCGCTCCAATCGTCCCTGTACAGGAGCTTGCAGGTACACTTACGTAACTGGTGGGGTTTTGCCAATTATAGCGGGTGTCGGCAGAGGTTTTCACAGTAAACGATGACGCAGTAAATGAATCAGGTTGGCCGTCCGTAAACATCACGATGACGTTGAGAGCAGATGGCTGATTGAGCCCCGATAATTTCGTGTAGGCGAGATTGAGAGCTTCGTCGGTATTGGTATAGCCGGTGCAAACGAGGTTATTTAAAGTGGAGTTGAGGCTGGGGCTACCGGACTTGAAAGATGTGGTTAAGGCGTAGTCGTAATTCGCCGTTACCTGAAAAGTAACCAGCCCGAGTGTATCTCGTCCGTCCACAAAATTGTTTACAAAATTTTGCGCTGACGCAACCATCGTGCTGCAAGCACCCGCCTCCTGCATGGAGTAAGAGCGGTCGAGAACGAGCATGACGTTAGCGCTCCGGCGTACCGATTGGCCGGTATCGGACAGGTTTGTACTGCTATGCCCAAGGATCCGGAGGAAGTACAGGGGCACCGTGACGGTAGCCTGGACCGTAACAGTAATGACCTGCGCGCTGGTCGGGACCACCGTCGTACAGGGGTTGGAGTTGTCTGTACACGGGCTTGCTTGGCTGACGCTGGGCAGGGAGGTGCCCATAGTACCGGGCTGGAAGTTCGCGTCGAAATATTCAGTCGCCGTCGACGCGCCCTGGCTCTGTAACGCGCCCGAATCCGAGGCGAGACTCAGTGAGCGCGCCGCGGCGAGGGCGGCCGAGTCAACCGAGGACGATAGTTTGGTCTTCATCCAGTAACAAATGGAACCGTCTATGGCGAAACCGATGAGCGGCGCCATAACCGTTATGACCATAAAGGAAAATAGAATCACGGTGGCGCCGCGCTCGCCGGACCTGGATCTGCAGGGAAGCGCATTCCATTTCTTGCCGGAATCCATGTCGTGAAATTGACTCATCGGCTTCATTTCTCTAGAAGACAAATCTTGCGCTTATTCCGGTGGTGCCTAGAGGACCCCACCAGCTCAAGTCCGGAGTTTGAAAATAGACCTCTCCGACATAAGCGAATTGAGTGGAGGAATTCACAGTTACGAGGGAGAATTTATTTACGCCGCTTAGGGCGCGAGCACTGGGCGCAGTCAGTTGATTCGTCTGCGTGACGTTATCGCTATTGGTTGGGTCGACGGGCGGCGTCCCCCATGCACTCGATCGTAAATTGCTGCTGCCGATCACCACTTGGCGCGTGAAGACCGTGTATTGATAATTCGGGCACTGTGAGGTCGTGTAGCTGCTCCCGAACGCGGCCTTGCACTCCGCATCATCCACGTAGCTGATGGTGGATAAGATAATCACCCCATTCCCGCCGGTCGCAGTGATGTTCAAGCCTTGCGCGATCTTGAACAGTTCTGTCTGATACGAGGTTTGCGTAAAATCGACGCCTTGAGAGTACATGTGGGTGGCATCGCGGCAGACTTCTGTTACCTGGATCTCCCGCGTTAGGTTTAGCCCGAGGACGGCTGTCCCAAGCAGGAGCGGCACGATCAGCAGGGCCATGCAGAGCAGGAATTCAATCAGCGCACTTCCGCGTTCGCCAAAGTATGCTCTAGCCCGCGACATCCCATTCCAACGCTCCATAATCAGGGAGAACCGGGGCTCGGATTGCTCTCAATAATGTCAGAGGCAGTAGCTCCCACTTGAAAAGTTTTCTGAGTCAGCATAATGGCGCCGAGTGTTTTGAGAGTAATTCCGCTTACCGTGACCTGGATGATATTTCCGCCTACGTCGGCACCGCTCCCAGAAACTTGAGTGAGGGTACCGCCGCTCGGGGAATAGTATGAGACCTGGACGAGAGTGCTCGCGTTCGCTGGCGAAATAAAGCCGAAGGAGTAGCTCTGGACGGTGTTTTGAACGGTGCAGGTTACGGTCGTACAGGAACCCGATGCCGTGGCGGTGACGCCGACGCGTACGCCCTCGCGCACTGCCTCTTGTATGGTGGACTGTGCAAAGACTGCCCAGGCAACATCCAGCATTAGCATGACCACTGCCAGCAAAGGAATCAAAACCAGACCAAACTCGACCATCGAAGCGCCGCGTTCGCGCGCGCGCCGGCGCGGCCGGGAATGAGACCTGCTAATGGTGGAAGTGCGATGCATGGCCGGGATTCTCTCAGTAGTCCTTATAGGTCACATCGGCTGAAGTTCTTTTGCGCTTTAGGGCTGGAATCGGACGATAGCAGGCGAAGTAACAGCCCAGTACCTTGGAATACTGCCCCACCGGGAAAAACGGGGGACGGATGTTCCGGCGACGCCTAACCGGCCCAGACCGGGTTTTTCTTCAAAAAGACGGGCAAATTCCCTCCCAGACGCATGGGGGTACCAAAAGCACCACTCGAGCAGAGATACTACTGAAACCGAGGGTTTAAATTGAAAATCCAGATACTGTGGACTTTTGCTACCACGGCGCTCCCGGGTTAGGCATCAGCCGGGGCCGACCGCTGGCACCGACCTTTGAGGGAACTGTATCGCGCTGGATCTTTAGCTCCTTATGGGAGAGGCTGGCTGTGCCGGCCGGACAAAGCGCTGTGCTCCGCTACCGGGACGGCTGTGAAGGTATGGCCGAACCCATTTACCGCTGCGGAGACGAACAGGAATAAACGGATAATGGACAAGCTTGCGCAGAATATTCAGGAAGCGTTTTTAAATAACGCCCGAAAAGAGAAGACTTTCTTAACTATTTACCTGATGAGCGGGGTGAAACTGTCGGGGCGCATTAAGAGCTTCGACAAGTATTCCGTGGTTCTGGAAACAAATAATCAGGAGCAACTGATCTTCAAGCACGCCATCTCGACCGTGGTGGTCTCAAAACCGCTGCACGCGACGGCCATGCATGGCTTGGGCGCACCTGGAACGCCCGTACTGATACCGGATCAGCCGGAATCCAACGAGTAGTGCCAGCCCAAGCAGAACGTACGCTGGTCGTCGGCGTTGAAGTGACCGGCCGGCAGCGGCTGTTTGCCGGAAAGATCGCGAGTGACGACGAAACGGACGAATCGCTGGCAGAATTGGTGGTCCTGGCGCAAAGCGCTGGCGCCGAAGTGGTGGACCGCATTTCTCAGGCTCGGCCGGCGCTTGATCCAGCGACCCTGGTGGGCTCCGGGAAGCTGGAGGAGATTAAGGCGCGGGTGGACGCGGACGGGGTCGACACAGTCATTTTCGATCATGATCTGAGCCCAACGCAGTTGCGGAATCTGGAACGCAGATTGCAAGTGAAGGTGGTCGACCGCACCCAGCTCATCCTGGACATTTTTGCCCGGCGGGCGAGGACCAGCGAAGGGCAGTTGCAAGTAGAACTGGCGCAGTTGAGTTACCTGCTGCCGAGGCTGGCCGGACGCGGCACACAAATGTCACGGCTCGGGGGCGGTATCGGCACGCGTGGCCCCGGTGAGACCCAGCTTGAAACGGACCGAAGGCGAATTGGGGGCCGCATCGCCAAGCTGAAGACCGAAATTGAGCGGGTACGGGCTACCAGGGGCGTGCAGCGTTCGCAGCGCCAGGCCGTCCCGCTTTCGACTGTCGGTTTGGTCGGGTACACGAATGCCGGGAAATCTACGCTGTTCAATCGGCTCACCGGAGCGGGCGTGCTGGCCGATGCGCGGATGTTTGCAACCTTGGACCCAACGGTACGGCAGATCCGGCTGCCATCACAAAGGCGCGTGCTGCTGAGCGACACAGTGGGTTTCATCCGCAACCTGCCGACCACGCTGGTAGACGCGTTTCGCGCCACGCTCGAAGAAGTCACGGCGGCGGCGCTGCTGTTGCATGTGGTGGATCTGACCGCTCCGACGGCCAGCGAGCAGTCGGCTCATGTCATGAAACTGCTCGGGGAAATCGGGGCCGAAAGAACGCCACAAATCCTGGTCCTCAACAAGAGCGACCGGCTTAGTGACGCCGAGCGCAGTCAGGAACTACCTGCGCTCACGCACCGGCTGTTGGGCGAGGCCGCTCGCCAGAACGCGACGCGGGCGGTGCTGATCTCCGCGCTGACCGGAGCAGGGCTGCCGGAACTGCTCGAGCTGGTGGATCGCGAACTGGTCCAGGATCCGGTCGCACGGCAGCGTTTCCGGCTGCCTCTGGGCGAAGGCCGGGCACTGCACCTGCTGCACGATCGCGCGGCCATCATTTACAAGCGATACGCGGAAGATTACTGCGAGGTGGTGGCGGACGCGCCGCAATCGATTCGCGAGCGTCTGGCGGAGTTCGCGGTGGATTCAGATCCGGCGAACGTGGTCTAAAATGGCGGATACACCGTGCACGCCAACACCCTATTGCTGTTCAACAAATACGCCCGTGAGTATTTTCGGCCCAACATGCGTGTGGTGGAGATAGGTCCGGATGGGCCGCCATCCACGCTTCAGCAAGCCGTGGGTGACCTTTCCATTCGCTGGGAAACTGCCGGGTTGGAGCCGAGCCCCGCGGTTACGTACACGGGGAGCGAATATTCGTATCCTATCGAGCCCGACCTAGCGGATATTGTGGTGGCCGCGAACGTGATGGAGCACGTGAGAAAGCCCTGGGTATGGATCAGAGAATTGGTGAGGATCTGCAAACCGGGCGGCTATGTGATGACAATTAACCCTGTCAGTTGGCCTTATCATGAGTACCCGATAGACTGCTGGCGGGCCTACCCGGAAGGAATGAAAGCGCTGTACGACGACGCGAATTTGCGTGTCACTTTGTCAAGATGCGAATCACTGGAAGACGCGCACTTACGCAGGCATATACCCGGACGAAGTCTGAGAAACATTTACGACCATGACGGTTGGAAGACGCGGGCGCTTACCAAGGCGATGGAAATGCTGCGTTTGCCGATCGAGCGTCCATATGACATCGTTACGGTAGGGAAGAAGTAACCGCCCGTCGAAAACGGCTACGAGGACTGCGTGGCTGGTGCGCCGCTGTTAGCTGAGCCGCGGAAATGCGTTTTCCAACGTTGCTTGAAGAATCCGATGTAAAAGAGCAGGCTCATTTCGCACTCAAACGCTTCCGCTCTATCCGCGCGAACGAGACATTTCGTCATATTGAGCGTTGCTTCCGCAGCTTGGCGGTACATAAACATGGGTACGCCCAGCAGGCGGCGCGCGCCTTCCCATTCGGGGCGGCGAGCGATGGCGTTGAACTTGCCATGGCCTAGATGCCACCGCCGGTGATAGGACTTGGAGAGCCGGTCGCGAGGAACCTCCGTCGCACAGACGATATCGGGCACATACACCCCGTGGCCGCCATAGGCCCAAACCTTCATCTGCCAATCAAAATCCTCGGTGGAACCGATGCTGTTCTTGACACGCTGCGTCTCGATGCTGAAGAGCCCTGCTTTGGCAAACGCGCGCCGGCGTACCGCCAAGCTCGCGCCGACCAGACAGTGCGGTTTCTGGGGTGAGACGGCAAAGGGCTGATCGCCCAGATCGGACAGGGCAAACGGCGCCATGGTTTGACGCACCCACGATGGTACCGGCCCACCCCAAATCGGGAGCACTCGTCCGCCAATATAGTCGGCGTCGGGAAACCGGAGAGAAGCTTCGTAATTCTTCTGGATCCAGGTCGGGGAAGCCTCCACGTCGTCATCGCAAAACACGATCAGATCGGATCGTGCCGCCTCAATGCCCGCGTTGCGCGCGTAGGAAAGACCCTGGCGTTTCTCGAAAATGTAACGGAAATGCTTGTCTCGTTCGATAAACGAGGAGACAAGCTGCTTTGTGTTATCAGTGCAATTGTTATCGATTATCAGGATCTCGTACTCAAATCCATGCGTTTCCTGAGCCGCAAGCTTTTCGAGCGCGTTCTGCAATAGCGCGCCCCGATTATAGGTTGAGAGTGCAACCGAGAGATCCACAGTTTCAGTTCCTAATTTTCCGTATGACGCATTGCGCCGGAGCCTGATCCCAGATTTTTATTTCGGGTGCGCGATAGTTGCGCTTTCCAGCGTTCTCTGATGAATGCAAAGTAGAACAGCAGATAATTCTCCTGCTCGAAAGCAGCGGCGCTGTTTCCTTTAATCGAGTGCGCGATGGTTCCAACCGCTGCTCCGAAAATTTGGCGGTATACAAAAGCGGGGACGTCCAATAGCCGCCAGCGGCCGCCTTCAAAATCCCGCCGGCGCGCCAAAGCGTTGAACTTCCCGTGTCCGAGATGCCATCGGCGGTGATATGACTTCACCAGCCGGCTGGGAGGCACTTCGCAATAGCAGATGATCCCGGGCACATACATGCCATGACCGCCGTATTTCCAGACTTCCAGCTCCCATTCGTAATCCTCGGAGGAACCGACGCTATCCTTGACACGCTGCGTCTCGAGCGGGAACAACCCGGCTTTGTCGAAAGCGCGCCTCCGTACGCCCAGGCAGGCAGAGACTAAGCAGCGCGCATTGTCCATCGAAACCCTCATCGGCTCTTCCCCGTAATCCTGTAGAGCTAACGGGCCCATTTTGGTCATAATCCAGCGCGGCGGCGGCTGCTGCCAGACGGGAAGAACTTTGCCGCCGACGAATTCGGCATCCGGATAGCGCGAAAGCGCCTCGTGTATGCGCTGAAGCCAATCTTCGGAGACGTACACATCATCGTCGCAGAAGGCGATCACATCGGCGCGTGCCGCCCCGATGCCCGAGTTCCGTCCGTAAGCGACCCCCTGACGCCCTTCGAAAATGTAACGCAGGCGGCTGTCCCGCTGCGCGTAAGAAGCGATCTTTGCGGCCGTTTTGTCCGTTGAGTTGTTATCTACGATGATGACTTCGTACGCGAGGCCATCCGTCTTCTGACTCAGAAGAGCTTCAATATCCTGGTCAAGAAGAGCGCAGCGGTTGTAGGTTGACATTACAACCGAAATGTCCATTTTTTCCTGCAGTCATCCTAAATTAGCAGACCAGAAGCAGCAGACCGGGTTGATGGTGATTTGCGGGCGCAAAGCCTTCAACTGGCGAGCGAGTTGACGTGCGCTGGCCGTCTGGCGCCTAAAGGATGAAAGAGCTGCGTTTTCCAACGTTCCGCAATGAAGCCGAGTGAAAACAGGAGCGAGTTCTCGCGCTCGAACGCCTCGATTTGCTTGCGTTTTAAAGAAAGCAGCGCGAATTCGAATCCACTCTGCAAAGCTTGCCGGTAAATGAAGGCGGGAACGTCCAGCCAGTTCCGCGAGCTTTCGAGTTCGGGACGGCGCGCGCGGGCATTGAACTTGCCGTGACCCACGTGCCACCTGCGATGGTAGGCCTTCAATAGGCGATCTTTTGAGAGCCGCGAATGCACGACAATTTCGGGCACATACATGCCGTGGCCCCCGTAATTCCAGACCTGGGCCTCCCAATCCGCATCTTCGGTGGAACCGACGCCGTTCCCGACGCGTTGCGTTTCCGCACTGAATAGCCCCGCCTTGGCGATCGCCCGGTTGCGGATGGCAAGGCACGCGCCTATGAGGCAACGACGGTCGCGATGGCATATCCTGACGGGCTGGTCTCCAAGATCCTGCAGCGCGAAAGGACTCATCTTGCAGTGCGCCCAAGCGGGCATTGGTTCGTGCAGGCGCGGCAGCACCCGACCGCCAATAAATTCGGCTTCGGGATAGCGGAGCAGCGCTCTATAGATGTGATAGATCCAATCGGTCGAAGCCTCCACATCGTCATCGGTGAATGCGATGGCATCCGCGCGCGCGGCACGAATACCGGCATTGCGGGCGTAGGAGAGCCCCTGGCGCGCTTCGAACAGATAACGAAAGCGGCGATCGCAAGCGGTGAACTTCTCGGCTATTTGCCTGGTGCGGTCGGTGCAATTGTTGTCTACGATGATGACTTCATACTCGATGCCGGGCGCTTCTTGTAGGGCAAGAGCTTGCAGGGCCTCCGACAGAATGTCGCAGCGGTTGTAAGTGGAGAGAACGACGGAAATATCCATAGAGACGGCGGCCTCGATGTTTAGAAAAGAGTGCCGTTCGCGGAGGGCGCTTATCTATAGGAAAAATGTTAGAGGCGAGCGCGAATCAGAAGATCGAATCGACACCCCTGAACTTTACAGAGGACGCCGCGGCTTAGAGAGCCGCTTCTCGAGCCGCGCCCGGCGCCGCTCGAGTGCCGCGGAATTGTCGAACCGAAGCGCCTGCTCGGTGAATTCGAGAGCCAAAGAGCAGTTGTTTTCTTCGTGCTCATAGTATTTGGCGAGCTCTTCGAGAGCGCGTGCGCGATATTCGTTCCGGCAACCTGCCAGCTCAGTGAAGACCTGCAAAGCTGCCTGCGGGCGCTTCAGCTTTTTTTCAAGCAGTGCGATGTCCCAAAGAGAGCGGAACAGCAGCGGATCCGGGAGCCCGGCATTGACAGCGCGCCTGAAAAGTTCGAGCGCTGGCTCGTTCTCATCGGACGCCAACAGCCAGCGTGCTAGACCGGCCAGCTCTTCGCCGCGCCGCACACCCACTTTGGACAGCGATTCCGAATCCGTGCTGCGGAAGGCTGCGGGCACGATTGCGGTCAGGCAGGCCAGCGTCAAGATGTCGATCGCGTTGTGATGAAGAATTGGCACGAGGTGCTGTGCTTCGCGCGTGCGGAGGTAGTCGAAATAGAAATGCGGAATTAATTCACCCGGCAGGTCGCCTTCGCGCTCGACGCCCAGAATCTCCTGTTCCAATTGCACCAGACGGCAACCCTCCAGCCGCAGCTTCCACAACCTGCGCGCACCGTGCAAGAGATCCAGATGATGCAAGCGCGCGAAGGGAGGCTTGCGCCAGGCAGTGCGATAACGCGCTTCGAGCAGCGGCTGATCATAGGTCTTGCCGTTGTAGGTGATCAGCACGTCGAAATCGGCGAGATGCGATTCGAGCGCCGCGAGCAGG
Organism: Bryobacteraceae bacterium; assembly: GCA_035502635.1. Classification (GTDB taxonomy): domain Bacteria; phylum Acidobacteriota; class Terriglobia; order Bryobacterales; family Bryobacteraceae; genus Bog-105. The sequence goes on along the minus strand of DATJUG010000027.1, from coordinate 19,842 downwards.
CTGCCTTCTTCCACGTACTCACGCATGAGAAATTGCCGCACGCGGAAACCTTCGTGGGTGATGCGCCCCACCCCGATCAGAAACGCATACGCGCCACCACCACCCGCGAGGCCCGTCGTTTCGGTATCCAAAAAGGCCCAACGGTTGGGCGGGACGGCGGGAATTTCGTTTTCCCCCACAGCATCGAGCAAGTCGTGCGGGAGTTCGGCCAGTTCGCCGATATCGGCCGACCCGTGCCGCTTGTGCCGCGCAAAGAGTCGCTCGGTTTGAAAGTGCTCGCCGAAATCATTGCGAACCACCTCGCCGTGAGACCATTCTTCGATGAACCAACGCGCACCCTTCTTGCGCGCGCACAGCGGCTCCAAATCGGCCTCTGCGCTAGAGACGAGCGCAGGCGCGGAATCCGCGGGTACGCTCGTGTGCCTGGCAGCGAACTTACTGTCGATGGCCGCAATACGCTGCCGCAGGCGAGCCAATTGTTGCTCCACGTCTAGCACGAGATTCGCCGTTTATTTGCCCAGTATAGCGGCGTTGTGCGCGCGCCGTCTACGATGGTCTTGCATGCGACTATTCCTCTTAGCGATCCTCGCCATCGGTGGAGCGAGCGCGTTTGCAGAGCAACCCTCCTACATTCCTGCTCACTATACGAAATACGAATATCGCATTCCCATGCGGGATGGCGTGCGTTTGTTTACCGCGGTCTATGTGCCGAGGGACGCATCCGAAAAATATCCTATATTGATGGCGCGCACTCCCTATAGCGTTGCACCGTACGGAGCGACAGCTTATCCAAACCACTTAGGCCCGTCGACTAAATTCACAGAAGACAAGTTCATCTTTGTGTATCAGGACGTGCGCGGACGCTATATGTCGGAGGGTGAGTTTGTGGAAATGCGGCCGGAACGCGACCGCACGAGCGGGCCGAAGGATGTGGATGAAAGCACGGACACGTACGACACCATCGAATGGCTGCTCAAGAACATTCCCAACAACAACGGCAAGGTAGGGTTATACGGCATCTCCTACCCGGGTTTTTATGCCAGCGCGGGTTTGATCAATGCACATCCAGCGCTGGTTGCCGTGTCGCCGCAGGCGCCTATCGCCGATCTCTACATGGGCGATGACGCCTATCATAATGGCGCTTTCTTCCTCATTGCGAACTTTAGCTTCTATACTTACTTCGACAAGCAGCACAATCCGGTGTTACCGTCGCGCGAGTCCGAGTTCAATTACGGCACGAAGGACGGCTATAAGTTCTACTTGGACATGGGGCCATTAGTAAATGCGGACAAAGAATATTTTCATTACAAAAATCCTTACTGGACCGATATCATCAGCCACCCGAATTATGATGAATTCTGGAAGTCGCGCGATATTCTGCCGCATTTGAAAGACGTCAAGCCGGCGGTGCTTATTGTAGGCGGCTGGTTCGACGCCGAGGATCTTTCGGGAACGTTAAAGACGTATCGCGCCATTGAGCGGCAGTCTCCGGGTACGGAAGAGAAGATCGTGATGGGCCCGTGGGTGCACGGCGGATGGTTTCATACCGCGGGAGACAAGCTTGGCGACCTCGATTTCGGCTCTCGCACCTCGGACTGGTTTCGCGATGAGATTGAGCTTCCGTTCTTCCGGCACTATCTGAAAGGCGGACCGGATCCGCAACTTCCGAAAGCTTACGTCTTCGAGACGGGGAAGAACGTATGGCGGCGCGAGGCGCAATGGCCGCCCGCGAACGCCGTTCCGAAACGTTACTATTTCGAGGCTCACGGAGGATTGGCCAGCGGAGCGCCGCAGGAGCCCTCGGCATTCGATGAATATACAAGCGACCCGAACGATCCGGTGCCGTTTTATAGCAAGCCCACGCTTGATATGGATCGGAAGTATATGGATGCGGACCAGCGCTTTGTGGAGCATAGGCCGGACGTACTTACCTATGAAACGGAGCCGCTAACTCAGGATGTGACCGTTGCGGGTCCGATTGCGCCGTCGCTCTTTGTATCAACGACCGGAACGGATGCGGATTTCGTGGTCAAGCTGATCGATGTTTATCCCGGGAATGCGCCGGGCGCGCTAAGTGGCTATGAGCAACTGGTGCGGGGCGAGCCGTTCCGCGGCAAGTTTCGCAACAGCTTTGAGCACCCGCAGGCGTTCAAGCCCGGCGAAGTGCAGCGCATCCAATTTGCCATGCCCGACGTTTACCACTGCTTTCAAAAAGGGCACCGGATTATGGTGCAAGTGCAGAGTTCGTGGTTTCCGCTAGTGGATCGAAACCCGCAAACGTTTACAGATATTCCGAACGCGAGCCCGTCGCAGTTCGTGAAGGCGACCGAGCGGGTTTATCGATCGAAGAATGCGGGTTCGTATGTGGAGGTGAATGTCGAACCTTAGCTATTCACTCCCGAAGCCAAGAATCCTCCATCGACCGCGATACATTGCCCTGTTATGAAGCTGGCGGCGTCGGAGGCGAGCAGAACGGCGGCGCCCGCAAGCTCACGAACGTTGCCAAAGCGCTTCATGGGGGTCCGAAGAAGAAGCTCGCGGCCGCGCTCCGTTCCGTCCAGCAGGCCAGCGTTTAATTCTGTCCGAAACACACCCGGCGCGATGGCATTCACATTGATGTTTTGGCGCGCCCACTCCACCGCCAAATTGCGCGTGAGGCCAAGAACCGCCGCTTTGGAGGTCGCATAAGCCGTTACTTCAAAGAAACCGACGTAAGACGTTAGTGAGGCTATATTTATGATCCGTCCGCGGCCGCTCTGAGCGAGCGGCTCGTAGAAGCTTTGGCAGGCGCGCAGCATGCCGGTAACGTTGACGTCCATAATCCGGGCCCATTCGTCTTCGGATACGGTGTGGGTGGGCTTTCGAAACGTCTGGCCGGCAGCATTGAGTAGGATATCGACCCGCCCCAGTTTCGACAGCACTCCATCGCGCAACGTATCGATGGATGCGCGGCTGGATGCGTCAACCGTCAGGCCGAGCGATTTGCGCCCGAGCCTCTCGATTTCTCCGGCCACTTCCTTAACCAGAGGCTCGCGTCGGCCGCTGGCGACAACATTGGCGCCAGTCTCGGCAAGAGCGAGCGCGAGTGCTCGGCCGATTCCCGATGTTCCACCCATCACCACCGCTACGCGTCCGGAGAGATCGAAGAGGTCAACTGACATGCCTATATTGTGGATCAGGCTGCGTTGGCTTCGCCGCTTTGTGAGCGGTGAAGTACCGCTCGCCCGGCCTGGGTGGAAATTATGGCACAATAGCCGTACGTACGCGTACCAAAGACACTCGTCGGCCCTACCGTTCTCGTCGGCTTAGCACCCCGAAGCGTGTAACGCCTAGCGGTCGGGAGGCTCCCAACTTAAATAGCCCTCGGCACAGGCTCCTTCGGAGTCCCGGGCGTGGCCTGACTTCGTTCGCCGTGTAAGGGGAATCTTTGGCGAGCGTGTCTTGCCGGGTGCGGACCTTGTCGTCCAAGAACGGGGACGTTATTAAGCCCGCGGTAAACTGCCTCAGCGCGATCAGCATGAATGCTTAAGATCAGGTCTCGCTAAATTAGAAGCATGGCTTTGACGGACGCACCTTCGCCGCCCGAGCAGCCGAAAAGATCTGCGGTGGCTGCAGTTCTGCCTTACACGACCGTCGCCGTGGTTATCGCGGCGCTCTATGTAGCTTGGACCTTTTATTCACGCCATGAAGCGAATGTCAAAGCACAGCAGGAGTTGGCGGCACAGCGGGCAGAGCAGCGGCAGCGGGAAGCGCAAACCATCTTCGGCTCCGGCGGATTGTCCTTTCGGACCTGGTCGGCTGATAAGGGCGTGGTGCAGCCCGGGGAAGTCGCTCACATCTGCTATGGCATCGTGGACGCCAAAACAGTCAAGATCGACCCTCCGGTGGAGCAGCTCAAGCCCAGCTATTTGCACTGCTTTGAAGTGCGGCCCCGGAAGACCACTACCTATACGATTACGGCGGCGGACGCGGCTGGGCACACCGCCTCCCAGCAGCTCACGATTCAGGTAAAGTGACGCTGCCCGGCGAAACTTAGAATTTCTTTATCTCGGGGAGGAACCTTTTCGGCTTTTGTTCGTATCCAAAGAGGGGCTTGCTCCAACGCCAACAGGATTCTTGTGAGAAGATGGAATTCACCCCAAAACAACAAGTAGGTTTCGTGTCTAAACAGGTCCGAAGGTTCATTCCGACGACAATGGTGCTGTTCGTGCTGGCTTGCGTAGCGCTGCTGGGATCCTGCGCGAAAAAGCAGAATGCAAATGCAGCTTTTATGATGATGATGCAGACGGCTCCCGTGCGTACGGTGGAGGCGGTTACAACGGACGTGCCGCTCGACGCGTCGGCGGTTGGAACCGTGGAGGCGATCAGTTCCGTGGACGTGAAGTCGCGCGTGGCGGGACAGATTCTCCGCGTCGATTTCCAGGAGGGCCAGAACGTTGAAAAAGGGCAGCTCCTGTTCCAGATCGACCCCGAACCTCTGCAGGAGCAGATCGCCGAGATTCAAGCCGATCTGGTGAAAGACGCTGCGCTGGAGCAACAGGCTCGCGCCAATGTGGCCAAAGATCAGGCGATGCTGAAACAGACGGCGGCGGCTGCGAATCGCGGTCTCGAGCTGCAAAAGGAAGGCATCTTTTCGAGAGAGCAGACCGAACAGGTGGTAGCGACGAACGAATCCACCCAGGCTTCTATCGATGCGGATCAAGCGGCAGTCGAGAGCGCGGTGGCTTCTCTCAAGGCGGATCGCGCGCGTCTGGCGCAGACACAACTCCAACTCACCTACACGAAAATCACCGCCCCGATTACCGGCCGCGCAGGAGCCATCAATGTGAAGGCCGGCAATTTGATCAAGGATAACGACGCCGCGCTGGTGACATTGCTCGAGATGTCGCCCATCGATGTTTCTTTCGGCCTGCCTGAGCAATTGCTGCCGGAAGTCCGAAAATATAATGAGCAACATCCGCTGCTGATTCAGGCCAGTCCAGGTAACGGGCAACCTGTGGTGACCGGTACGCTGCGCTTTATTGATAACACCGTAGATTCGACTACTGGCACAATCAAATTAAAGGCCGAGTTTGCGAATGCCGACCGCGAGCTGTGGCCGGGTGAATTCGTAAATGTGCAGGCGCGCCTGGACCTGGAACATAACCGTGTCGTGGTACCCAGCCGTACCGTTCAGACGGGTCCACAAGGCAAGTACGTTTGGGTGATGAATGCGACCGACAGCACGGTGGCGATGCGGCCTGTTCAGGTTTTGCGCAATTACACGCCGCCCAAAGCCACCGAGGAGGCAGTGATCGGCGAGGGGCTTCACGCTGGAGAGACGGTCATTTCAGAAGGCCAGATGCGTTTGGCGCCTGGAATGAAGGTGCGCGTGCTGAAGGCCGAGCCGCAATTGGGGCAGGGAAGTTCAGAGGCGCCGCGGCAAGACAACTCATAGGCGACACCGATAGGACTGGGGATGCACTTTACCGATTTATTTATTCGCCGAGCCATTACCACCACGCTGATCATGGCGGGCATCTTGGTTTTTGGCTTGCTCAGCTACACGACGCTGCCGGTCAGCAACCTGCCCGCGGTGGAATATCCCACCATTCAGGTCAGCGCTTCGCTTCCCGGCGCCAATCCGGACGTCATGGCATCCTCGGTGGCGACGCCGCTCGAAGCCGAATTCGCGAACATCGCGGGCATCAACAGCATGTCGTCTTCCAGCTCGTTGGGTTCGACCTCGATTACGCTGCAGTTTGACTTGAGCCGCAATATCGATGCCGCGGCACAAGATGTGCAAGCCGCGATTGCACGCGCTCAGGGAAGTTTGCCCACCAATATGCCCGCGCCGCCTTCTTACTCGAAGGTGAATCCAGCGGAAAGCCCGATCCTGTTCATTGTTTTGAACTCAGACACGATGTCGCCGTTCCAGCTCGATGACTATGCCGAGACCATGATGGCGCGGCGAATTTCAATGGTCAGCGGCGTGGCGCGCGTGCAAGTGTTCGGCTCCCAGAAATATGCTGTGCGAGTCGAGATGGACCCCTCGCAGCTTGCCTCGCACCAGATTGACCTGGAGCAGGTACGAAACGCCCTGGCTCAGGGAAGCTTGAATATGCCTGCGGGCTCGCTGTACGGGCTGTCGAAATCGTATACCGTTCAATCCAACAGCCAACTTACGTCGGCGGCGCAGTTCGGACAGCTCATTATCACTTACCGCAACGGAAGCCCGGTGCGCCTGAACGAACTGGGTAAAGTGCTCGACAGCGTCAGCGACACACACACCGTCTTCTGGATCGACGGCCAGCACAGCATTGTTTTGGCCGTTAACAAGCAGCCAGGATCTAACACTGTAGAAGTCGCCGACGCGGTGAAGGCCCTTTTGCCCGTCATGGAGCAATCGATGCCGGCGGGAATCCACGTTGGCCGGGCATTCGATGCATCGAAGAACATTCGCGAGTCGATCGCCGACGTGAAGTTCACTCTCATCCTGACCATCTGTTTGGTCATTCTCGTTATCTTTGTCTTCTTGCGCAACGTCTCGGCCACGGTCATTCCCAGCCTTGCGGTTCCCCTCTCGCTGCTGGGCACGTTTGCTGCGATGAAGCTGTTGGGTTTCACAGTCGACATTCTTTCGATGATGGCGATGACCCTGTCGGTGGGTTTCGTCGTCGACGACGCCATCGTGATGCTCGAAAATATCGTGCGGCACATGGAAATGGGCAAGCCGCGAATGCAAGCCGCTATCGAGGGCGCGCGCGAGGTGGGGTTCACCATCATCTCGATGACCGTCTCGCTCGTCGCGGTTTTCATACCGGTGCTTTTCATGGGCGGCATTATCGGCAGATTATTGCGCGAGTTTTCCATCACCATCGCAGTGGCGGTTCTCATCTCGGGCGTCATTTCGTTGACGCTCACACCCATGCTGTGCAGCCGCTTCCTGCGGCACGAGACCCATCCCACCGGGGCGTTTTACCGCTGGTCGGAGCACTTCTTTGTTTGGCTGAACGACACGTACCGGCGAACGCTGCAAATAGTAATGCGGCACCGGCCTATTACCTTGGTGGGCACCATTCTGCTGACGGTTGCGACCGTTTATCTGTTCATAGTTATGCCGAAGGGCTTCATGCCCACGGTGGATCAGGGCTTCGCCATGGGCGGCGATGAAGCGGCGCAGGATACCTCGTTTGACGAAATGGTCCGATTGCAGAAACAGGTGAACGCCGTTCTCAGCAAGAACCCGTGGATTCAGGATTGGGGATCCGGCACGGGCAGCTTCGTAGGCGGAAATCAGGGATTTGTATTTGTTGCGTTCAAGGACACCAAGAACCGTCCGCCCGCGAGAGTCATCATCGGGCAACTCGAGGCGAAGTTGTTGCAGATTCCGGGCTTGATGACCTTCCTGCAGGTACCGCCGTTGATTCCGTTAGGACAGAATGAAGGCCGCAGCCAGTATTCGGTCGCGCTTCAAGATGCCGATACAGCAGAACTTTACAAATGGGCGCCGGTGCTGGAAGCGAAGCTGCATTCCATACCGCAGTTGAGGAACATCTTCAGCGATTTGCGATTGAGCAGTCCGCGTCTCGACGTGGACATTGAACGCAACCGCGCCATGGCGCTCGGCGTGACGCCGGATCAGATCGCGAATACGTTGTACGACGCATACGGCAATCGCAAGGCGACCACCATTCAGACATCGGCGAACCAATATGACGTGATTCTGGAAGTGCTGCCACAAGACCAACGCAATCCGGCCGCGCTCAAGGATCTGTACATCCGTTCCAGTCAGGGCAAAATGATTCCGCTTTCCGCGGTCGCGGAGCTAAAACAAACTGTCGCTCCGTTGAGCGTAAACCACATCGGCCAATTGCCGGCCGTGAACTTCCAGTTCGATGTGGCGCCTGGCGTAGCCCTGAGCCAGGCAACACACCTGATCGACGAAGCAGCGCGCCAGATCGGCATGCCCGATACGGTCTCATTCAGTTACCAGGGCACAGCCGCGGCGTTTCAGAGTTCGCTTCGCGGGCTGGGAATCTTGCTGATTATCGCGGTCCTTGTGATCTATCTCGTACTCGGCGTCTTATACGAGAGCTTCATTCATCCGATCACGATTCTCTCCGGTCTGCCCGCCGCGGGCTTGGGAGCCTTGCTGACCCTTCTGCTCTTTGGCGAAGATCTCAACCTGTATTCCTTCGTGGGCATTATTTTGTTGATCGGCATCGTGAAGAAGAACGCGATCATGATGATCGATTTCGCGCTCGCGGCGCAGCGCACGGAAGGCAAATCGCCGGAGGAAGCGATTTTCGAAGGGTGCTTACGGCGCTTCCGCCCCATCATGATGACCACCATGGCCGCGCTGCTTGGAACGTTGCCAATCGCTTTCGGTACCGGTGCAGGCGGCGAGGCTCGGCGTCCGCTTGGTATTGCGGTTGTCGGCGGATTGATCGTGTCGCAGCTTCTGACGCTCTACATCACACCCGTCATTTACCTCTACATGGACCGGCTGGTCACCCGTCGCCGCAAGCCGAGGCGTTCCGGCGAAGCAGTTACGGTTTGGCCGGCCCAAGAGACGCTGGTCGAGCAGTAAGCCGAGCCGTTTCGAACGCTCACAGAATATTGATCGCGCGGGCAGCCAGGATGGCGATCGCGCTCAGCGAAATGCAGCTTTGCACCATCATCAACAGTTTGGCCCAGCGCGATAGGACGGGCACGTCGGTGGGAGAGAACGCGGTGCTGGTGTTGAAGGCGAGAAACAGGTAATCGACAAATCCGGGCTTCCAGCCGAGGTCGGCGAGCAGAGATTCCGGCGGGAACGTCATCTGCGGAAACAGAAATGCGCCTTTCGTGTGAGCAGTGCGCAGCTCTCTGCGTAAAGGACCGCCCGCATCCAGCCGCCAATACCACCCGGCGAACACCAGAACGTTGCTGATCCAGAGTGCGACGGCAGAGCGCAGCAGTTCGGCTGGTGGTTCCCGTTTGCCTGGTAGGCCCGCAATGAGCGCACCGAGCGACCACACGACCGCAACGGTGATTACTAGGTTCAGCGATATGCCGAATGCTAGATACGCCTTGTGCGATTGTGAGCGGCGCGCTGCAAGCGTTGGCACAAGGAGCGCCGCGATGGCTGCAGGAACGATCCAACTCGGACCGGGCGTGAGGCGCTCCGGCAGCGATTCGTAGAGGGCCGCCAGTGCCAGCAGTGAAATGAGGGCGGGCCAGCGCGGCTCGGTTCTTCGTTTGGTGCGTGTACTTTGCTCCATGCGGTGATTTTCCCCCGTGCGGTTACAATCTTCAGAGCATGCGACTCAAAATCGTCCAGGCTGGCGAGCCCGTGCTCAGGCAACCGGGCAAGGCGTTATCTAGCGCCGAAATTCGCAGCCGCGAGATTCAGCAGCTCATCGAGTGGATGCGGGAAACCATGCACGATGCGCCCGGAGTCGGTCTGGCTGCGCCGCAGGTCGGGATCTCGCTGCAGTTGGCGGTGATTGAAGATAAGCCTGAGTACACGAAGGATGCTGGAGCTGAGTTCCTGAAAGAGCGCGAGCGAAAGCCCGTGCCGTTTCATGTGATCATAAACCCGAAAATTACGCTCGGCGAGGCCGGCAGTGCGGAATTTTTCGAAGGTTGCTTGAGTCTGGCGGGCTTTACGGCCCTGGTGCCGCGCGCGCGCAAGGTGAGCGTGGAGTGCCTCGATCACAAGGGCGAATCGCGAGTAATTCACGCATCGGGATGGTATGCGCGCATTCTCCAGCACGAAATCGATCATCTCCACGGCGCTATGTACATCGACCGCATGCAACCCAGGACATTCATGAGCGTGGAAAATTTTAATCGGCTTTGGAAAGACAAGCCAATGAGCGAAATGCGTAAGTTATCCGGACTCGAACGCTAGCTGACCCGGATTCTCAGAAGGCGTGGTGAAGTCTCTCAACTCAGGATATTTCTCAATTAACGACGGCGGCGCGGTCATCGGCTCAGCTTTGAGAATGGACGAGATCTCAATCGCATTCACTACCGCTTTCCCAAGATAGTGATTATTGGTGACGACATAGGTATCTTTGGTCGCATGCTCGACTGTCTTGATTCGGTCGAGCCACGGCTCCAGCTCACGCACTGAATACAAATAGTCGTAACGTTCTCCAGCGTGCTTGTTCTCAGTGAACCAGCTCTGGTAATTCCGTCCATGCAGCCGCACGTAGCCAACGCCGGATGTCGCCAGCGCGGCCGGTTTTACCGATCGCTTGAATAACGGCTGATCGATGTTGCACAATCCGAGATCGAGCTGCTCGAGCAGGTCCAGCGTGCCAGGTTCGCTCCAGCTTGCATGCCGAACCTCGAGCACCAGCGGATACTCTTCGAAGCGTGCTCGCAGCCGCGCGATGTACTCTCGGTTCTCCGCAGTGTTGCGGAAAGACCAGGGAAACTGGAGCAGTAATGCGCCGAGAAGACTTGCCTCCATCAGCGGCGCAAGACCGTCCTTGAACTCGCTTTCGTCGGCCGGCGTGGCGTTCCGGTCATGAGTAAAACCGCGCCAAAGCTTGGCCGTGAAGCGGAAATTTTTCTTCGTCTCGACATGCTTCAGCCAGGTTGCCGCCGTCTTGGCTGAAAGCGGCCGGTAGAACGTGACGTTGATTTCGATGGCGTCGAAATATTGCGCTAAGAACGACAGCTCATGAAATCCACGAGGCTTCTTCGCCGGGTAGACGATCCCCCACCAGTCCTTGTAAGACCACCCGGCTGGACCTATTCTTGTCATTTGTCACCGCGCACAACGGGCACCAAACGCCCTGTGCGCTCACGCGCGGCCCCGCGCGAGCTTCGTCGCTTGCTCGTAGTTATAGGCGACGCGGAACATCGTGGCCTCGTCGAAATGTTTGGTTAAGATTTGCAGCCCCACCGGCAAACCGTCCGGGGATTCCCCGCACGGCACGCTCATTGCAGGCACGCCGGACAGATCAGCCGTCAACGTATACACGTCGGAAAGATACATGGCCAGCGGATCGTCTACCTTCTCGCCGATTCGAAACGCCGGAAACGGCGAAACGGGAGCAATGATGGTATCAACTTCTTCGAACGCTTTAGTGAAATCTTGCGCAATCAGCGCTCGCACCTGCTGCGCCTTACGGTAATAGGCGTCGTAATACCCGGCGCTGAGCACGTAAGTGCCAAGCATGATGCGCCGCTTGACCTCGGCCCCGAAACCGCAGCCGCGTGTGTTGCGGTACATCTCAGAAAGCGTGTCGCCATCGACGCGCATGGTGTACCGGACGCCGTCATAGCGCGCCAGGTTTGAGCTCGCCTCCGCCGTCGCAACGATGTAATAACAAGAGAGCGCATATCTGGTGTGCGGCATGCCGATTTCGCGCACTTCGCAGCCGAGCTTTTCAAGCTCTCGCACGGCGGCAGCAATCAGGCCGCCGGTCTCAGTGCCGAGGCCGTCGAAGTACTCTCGCGGCAAACCCAGCTTCAGCCCGCGTACAGGCTCTCGCATGAGCGCGTGATAGTCGTCAATTGGCGCGAAGGCGGAGGTGGAATCGAGATCGTCCCGTCCCGCAATGGCGCGCAATACCGTCGCAGCATCTTCCACCGTACGCCCAAAAGGCCCGATATGATCAAGCGAACTTGCAAAGGCTGCGAGGCCATACCGCGAAACGCGGCCGTAAGTCGGAGTCACGCCGACCACGCCGCAAAAGCTCGCCGGCTGCCGAATGGAGCCGCCTGTATCGGAGCCGATGGCCACGACAGCCGTTCCTTGTGCGACCGCGGCCGCAGAACCGCCGCTCGATCCGCCGGGCACGCGATCGAGCGCGCGCGGATTTCGCACCGGCCCGAACGCCGAATTCTCGTTCGAAGAGCCCATCGCGAACTCGTCGCAATTTGTTTTCCCGATGATGACGGCGCCTTCGTCTTCCAGGCGCAAAACCGCAGTCGCATCATAGGGCGGAATATAGTTCTCGAGAATGCGCGAACCGCAAGTCGAGCGCAGGTCCTTCGTCATGATGACGTCCTTGACGCCGAGCGGCACGCCTGCCAGCGTCCCAACGTATTCGCCGTTGGCAATTTGTTCATCGACACGGGCTGCGGCGGCGAGCGCGCGCTCAGGCGAAAACGTCAGGAATGCATTGGTAGCCGCATTTTCTTTTTCAGCAAACGATAGCGCGGCCTGGGCTAGTTCGGTCGCGGAGAATTTCTTGTTCAGCAGACCCTCGCGGATGGCGGGTATGGTTAGCGAAGTAACTTCCGGCGCTCCGCTCATCGTTTGACCTTCGCTGCGCTCATCGCTCAATTACCTTCGGCACCTTGAAATAACCCGCGCCCTTGGCCGGCGCGTTCGCGAGAGCTTCCCGATTGTCCAAGCACGCGTGTGGCACGTCTTCGCGCAGCGTGGCGATCTCGTCTGCCGAGTACAAGACCTGCGCCATAGGCTCGATGTCCGATGTATCCAGCTCGTTCAACTGATCGATATGCGTCAGGATTTGGCCGAGATCGTGAGACATGCGATGGATTTCTTCTTCGGAGAGCCGCAGATTCGCCAGATCCGCGACATAACGCACCTCGTCTTCGGTCAGTTTCATGTCGTTACGCGCTTGCCTTCTTGCGAGACATCCGATAAATTTTCTTCAGCACTGGGTCCTGAATGGCGTCCGCCTCTTGTTCGGGATCATCGCGCTGCTCCGCATCCGGGCGTGGAGATTCAGCCCGTTGCGGCTGCCGCCGCGGAACGGCAATTCGAAATTCCACGTCCTGGATGGCGTCGCTTCCGGTAATCTTTCGCAGCCGCTCCACAATTTGAAAACTCAGCGCGTGCAATTGCTTCTGCCAGATGGCGTCTTCTACTTCGACCACCAGGGTTGTGCGGACCAGCCGGAGATTGGAGGTATGCGCCGCAATCGCCTTTCCCACCGCCGCCGGCCAGACTGCGCGCGCCAGCTCATCATCGGTGAGAAGTTGCCGGGAATATTTATTTTTCTGGATCAGCCGCGCAGCGCGTTCCATCTGCCTGGGTGGAGGGAGTCAGAGTGACTCGGAGATCCGAGTTTACCACGGAGGCGGAGCTTCAGCCGCTAGCGCCCAACTCCGCTCGAATCGCGTCGGCGATACGGCCGGTCCACTTATCGACCTCCGCATCTGACGCCGCTTCGATCATCACCCGCGCCAGTGGCTCGGTTCCGGAAAAACGAACGACCACGCGTCCGCTACCGGCGAACTCGCGCTCGGCCGCCTGAATCTCTGCCTGAACTGTTTCCAGTTCTGCAAGCGGGCGCCTATGCTTCACGCGAATATTCACCAATTTCTGCGGAAATGTCTTGACCTCTTCGGCCAGGACGTCCAGCGTCTGACCCGAATCGCGGACGATTTCGAGAATCCGCAGCGCCGTCAGCAGCCCGTCGCCGGTGGTCGCATACTTGGAAAAAATGACGTGCCCCGACTGCTCTCCGCCCAGCACCGCGCCGCGCCTCAGCATCTCTTCGAGGACGTATTTGTCCCCGACCGGCGTCCGCAACATTTGAATGCCGCGGCTCTCGAGTGCTTTCTGAAGCCCGAGATTCGACATGACCGTCGCGATCACCATATCGCCGTTCAGCTTCCCTTCACGCTTCAGGGTGGAACCCGCCAGAAACAGGACCACGTCGCCATCTACAACCCTGCCGCTACCGGAGACGAAAAGCGCACGGTCCGCGTCGCCGTCGAACGCGATTCCCAGGTCTGCTTTGGTTGTAAGAACTCGTTCGCGCAATCTTTCCAAATGCAGCGACCCGCAATTTAAATTGATATTGCGGCCGTCGGGCGAGGCGCAAATCCACTCGACCCGCGGCCCAATTCTCTCGAACAAGCGCGGGGCAATTTCGGTCGCGGCGCCGTTGGCGCAGTCGATCACCAGGCGAAAAGGGAACGGCCCGCTGACGGTCCCAGCAAGATAATCGGTATACAGAGTGTCGAGGCTGCGATCGATGGTGAGCGTTTTCGGAGCCGCCTCCTGTTGCGTCTCGATCCACAGCGCCATTGAGCGTTCCAGCTCAATTTCAACCTCGTCAGGCAGCTTGTAACCTGAGTGGCTGATCACTTTCAGGCCGTTGTCGTGGTACGGATTATGAGAAGCCGAAATCATTACGCCTGCCACAAACGGCCCTGTTCGCGTGAGGTATGCCACCCCGGGCGTAGTAATCACACCAGCGAACCGGGTTCCGACGCCGGCGCGGGCGAGCCCTCCGGCCACTTGGGCGGCGAGCCACGGACCACTCTCGCGCGTGTCCATTCCAATCAAGACTTCTGCCGGATCGCTATCTCGGCGTCCGGATGCGCTCTGGCGCGCCCAGCCTCCCAAGGCCACTCCGAGCGCGTGCGCGGTTCTTGTGTCCATTGGCGGCTCGCCGGCGACCCCGCGAATGCCGTCCGTCCCAAATAACTGTCTTGACACCTTCACTCCCGAGACACGCCTGGCTGCCCAGGCGGCCAAGCCTCTTCAAAGTCTTATGGTATCTGCCGCCTATCAAGAAACCCGCGCAAAACGGGCGCGGTCTCTGGCGCGCCACGCAAAGAACCGTCGGTTCATTCCTTGACTCGTGACGCGTATCCGCGCCCTTTGCGCCGCTGTGACAGACTCCGCTGCGCCGCATGGCGCCTCAATCTCTTCATCGGCTATTTCGGTTAGTGGGATTAGAATCGATAGTGGAATCGGAATGAACATCTCGGTCAAGAGCGAATACGCGCTCAAGGCGGTATTCGACTTGGCTTCCCAGTACCTGAGCGCTCCCCAGGGCGCTTCGATGCCGCCTGTGAAAATCGCCGACATCGCGAAACGTCAAAAGATCCCGCAGAAGTTTCTGGAGCTCATCCTAGCCGGTTTGAAGCAGAGCGGCTTCGTGGACTCCCGCCGTGGCGCCGAGGGCGGCTACCTGCTGTCGCGCCCTCCCGATTCCATTACGGTCGGTGAGGTACTCCGGGCGGTTGAAAATGTGAGGGCAAACTCTCGCGTGGACGCCAGCGACCCTTTCGCGGAGATCTGGACTCGTGTGGATTCGGCGGTGTCCGATGTGTTGGACCAGACCAGCTTCGCTGAGCTGGCGCGCAACTGGCAGGAAAAGCGTACGCAATACGTCCCCACCTGGGATATTTGAAAGGATTTCGTGATCTACCAGGACAACTCATTCAGTATCGGCCGCACGCCGCTCGTCAAGCTCAATCGCGTGGTAGACGGCGCGAAGGCGACCGTTCTCGCAAAAATAGAAGGCCGGAATCCATCATTCTCCGTCAAATGCCGCATCGGCGCTTCCATGATCTGGGACGCCGAAGAGCGTGGCATTCTGAAGCCCGGAATGGAGATCGTCGAAGCTACCAGTGGAAATACCGGCATCGCGCTTGCGTTTGTGGGCGCGGCGCGCGGATTTCGTGTCACGCTCATGATGCCGGATACCATGAGCCTGGAGCGCCGCAAGGTGCTAAAGGTTCTTGGGGCCAATCTGATTCTCACCGAAGGCGCCAAGGGTATGAAGGGTGCGCTGGCTGCCGCCGAAGAACTGCGCAACTCCGATCCGGACCACTACTTCATTCCCGAGCAATTCAAGAACCCAGCGAATCCGCGCATTCACTTCGAAACGACCGGGCCGGAAATTTGGGAAGATACGCAGGGCGGCATCGACGTGCTGATTTCCGGCGTCGGTACGGGCGGCACAATCACAGGAGTTTCCCGCTACATCAAGAGGGAGAAGAAATGGCCGCTTCTCTCCGTTGCGGTCGAGCCCGCCAACAGTCCGGTCATCACGCAAACGCTGAATCATCAGGAACTCAAGCCAGGACCCCACAAAATCCAGGGCCTGGGAGCCGGATTCGTCCCAGATACTCTCGACCTTTCGGTCGTCGACAGAGTGGAGCAGGTCACAAATGAGGAATCGATTGAAATGGCCCGCCGGTTGGCGATGGAAGAAGGTCTGTTGAGCGGCATTTCCTGCGGCGCGGCGGCGGTTGCTGCTGTGCGCGTCGCGAAGGAGCCCGAGATGGCCGGAAAGATGATTGTGGTCGTTCTTCCCGATGCGGGCGAACGGTATCTGAGCTCGCCGCTTTTCGAGGGCATGTTTGAATAGTTTTCGGAAAAATTGTTAATGCCCGGTAACCTGCCCGTACCCGGCGGACGTTTTATAGGTACATCCCCGTAACGACGCGGGCGCTTTACCCCAAACCCGAAACCCCCAAAGCGCCCGCACCCCCAGAATTTTGTAGTGGAAACGAGTTACGTGGCCCTTCGAGCGCTTGGCTTTATCGGCGGAAGCGCCGCGACATGGCCGGCACCGATGAGGCCCCCAGCGCATCGTAGCTCTTGGTCGTCGCGATGTACCCGCTCGCGCTCTCATACTGCCGGCTCTCGCTCTCCCGCCCAAAACCGTCATACACCGTCTCGGCCCGCAGCGCTTTGTCTCCCGCAGTCACCTGGTCGTTGTACACATTCACGTCCGTCGGGCTCGTATACACCACGTTCGTCTGCGTCGTAAATCCACCAACATTCGCCGCCCGCACCGCCTGCGTCATCCGGTCCAGCGGATCGCTGTAACTGTAAGTGGTGTTCACCCCGTCGATATCGGTCGCCGTCGTCACCTTCCCGGCCCCGAAATCCCACTGCCACTTCGCCGCCTGCCCCAGCGCGTTGGTCTCGCTCGTCACGTGCGCATACGTGTTCCGGTTTCACCCCATCGCTGTAAGTATCGGCATATCCATAGCTCGTCGTATGCCCGTTCGCATCTTTGTCCGTCACCACATTGCCCGCTATGTCGTAGGTATACGTATGCGCCGGATAGCTGTTATTGGTGTTCCACCACGCCGCGCTCGTCGTCAGGTTCCCACGCCCCACGTTCACTCCCGCAAACGACGACGAATACCCCACCATTCCAGGCTCGTTCACTAAATTCGCCTGGTCGTACGAGTACTGCTGCTCGCCCACCTTCGTCCCAGCCGCATTCAGCGTCTGCCGGTCCGACGCCAGCCCCGGCTGCCACGCGCTCGTTACCGGCGTCCCCGTGTTGAACGTCCCATAAGTCCCGCCCGTATACGCCGTGTGCACATGCCGCGTCCACCCGCCGCTCACCGCCGGGCAGCTCGTGCTCGAGGCCGCCGGCCCCGCCCCGTAATCGTATTCGTAGCTGTCGGTGCGGTTATTGTTCTGGTCGTATTGATACAGCGTCGCGGCCGAGGGCGCCGGCGACCCGTCGCTCAACACGGTCCATTCCGCGCACAACTGCGGGTCGTGGTCCATGGGCCAATTCAGGCTCACCCACCAGCACGGCTCCGCGCCTCCGCCCGTCTGCGGCCAGTTGCTCGCCGCGCACGCCCGCCACCCATGCGTCTGGTACTCCTGCCGCAGCACCTGCCCGCTCCCGCTCAGCGTCACCGTTTCGTAGCGCATCCCAGTTCCCGCGTCGCCATAATAATCCGCCGCCGTTCCCCACACATCGGGCGTCCACGCGTCTCCGGTCAAATAATCCTGCACCTGTCGCAGCGTGTTCCCGCTCCCGTCTTCATCCACTTCCGTCACCTGCGTGTTGTATTGGCTCGTCACCGCATAGGTGTAATTCGTCTGCCGGGTCGGCGTTGTCCCCCCGTTGGCATATTCATACCGCGTCAATAGCCGCCGCTCCACAATCCCCACCAGGTTTCCCTGTGAATCGTGGTCGCTCTCCACGCACCCCGTCGCTCCGCTCGCCGGGCAGGTTCCCATCGCCCCCGGATACTGGTACCCAATCGCCCCGCCCGTCGGCAGCGTCATGCGCGCCACCTCGCCATAACTGTTGTATTGGAACGTGTAACTGCTGCCATCCGGCAGCGCCACCGACGATACTACTTCCGGATCGTATTCGGTCTGCGTCGACTCGTTCGGCAGCGTCGGAAACAACTGCGCCATCGTCTCCAGCCCCTGCCCGGAAGCCAGCACGCTCCCCAGCGCCGCGTAATTCACGGTAATATGCCGCGCGGCTCCATTCACCCCCGGATACGTAATGCTTCCTGACGCAATCTGGGTTGTCCGTCCCAGCGGATCGGTAATGGTCGTCGTTCCGCCGCTGCTGGCAATCGTCGCCTGGTTTCCGTTCCGGTCC
Source organism: Bryobacteraceae bacterium (assembly GCA_035502635.1). Classification (GTDB taxonomy): domain Bacteria; phylum Acidobacteriota; class Terriglobia; order Bryobacterales; family Bryobacteraceae; genus Bog-105. The sequence continues at coordinate 1,774 of DATJUG010000027.1, read as the reverse complement.
GTGATCGACGAAACGTTGCCGCTGTCGAACCGGAACTTCCGCCCGTCCTGATCTGCCCCCATTTGCTCTACCAGAAATACATACTAACCTGAGTAACCGAATTCATGATCTTTGGATATGGCCGGGCATCCTGGGGGGAGAGGATGTCCGGCGCGAAACTCGGCTGGCGTCCGATAACCGAGGCTACTGTGGGGCCGATGGTGATTGAAGTGTTCCCGCCAGAGTGCAATTTTTCAAGCGGGCATCGGTCAGATTCCAGAACCAATTCGCGTTTAAGCACTCGTCGCGGAAGCGGGCATGAAAGCTTTCTATGATGGCGTTTTGTGTTGGCTTGCCCGGCTGGATGTAAACAATGCCGACGCCTTTCTGCCCGCACCAGGCGCGGAATTGCCGACTGGTGAACTCGGGGCCGTTATCAACTCGAATGGTGCTCGGCAGCCCACGAGTTTCAGCCAGCTGCTCGAGTGCTGCGATTACCCGAGCGCTGCCCAACGAAGTGGCCGCCCGAATCTCAAGGCATTCCCGCGTATAACTGTCCACGATCGTCAGCGCGCGCAGTCTCTGTCCAGAGGCGGTTGCATCGCTCACAAAGTCCATTGCCCACTCTTCATTGGCAGCCGACAGCCGCGCGGTTTGTGCAGCGGTCCGGTGCAGCTTCCGCCGCCGGCAGCGGCGGAGGCCCAACCCCAGCTCACGATACAGCCGCCATACGCGCTTGGGATTCACCGCCTGTCCTAACCGGTTCAGCAATGCCGTCAAGCGCCGATAGCCGTAGCGCGGATGCTTGCGCGCCAGTTCGCTCAATTGCTCTTTCATTGCTTCATCCTTCTGCTTGGCCGCTCGATATCGATAACTGCTCCGCTCCACTCGCAATAGCTCGCAAGCCCGGCGCTCGCTCACTTCGTACTGCTCGATCGCGAACGCCACATCCTGGCGACGGCTTACGAGCTCCACCCGTTTTTTTCTATGACCCCCTTCAACACCTCCCGGTCCAGCGTGAGATCCGCCACGATGTGCTTTAAGCGCCGATTCTCGTCTTCCAAATGCCGCAGCCGGCGCGCGTCATCCGAACTCAGACCGCCATACTTCTTGTTCCAGGCATAGATCGTGTGTTTGCTCACTCCGACCTCCCGCCCGACATCTTCCGCTGTGCGTCCGCCTTCCAGTTGCTTCAACGCACCTACGATCTGCTCTTCACTGAATTGCTTCTTCTTCATGTGTCCTCTCCAAAACATTTAGATCTTATCTTGTCTTGGTAGAGTTTTCGGGGAGCAGACCAGTCCGGGAACAGCAGCCAACCCGACAGCATGACCGGCACCACCTCGGGATCGTTGGTCAGTCTCGCGATTCGATCGCGCACGTCGCTATCGGCCACGAAGATCAGGCCGGTCGCATCGGTCGATCGGAATACCCGGCCCCGGTCGGTGCCGCCGTTGATCGGATCGGTCGCGCAATTCGGCTGCGGCGACACCGCAATCGGCTGCCCGTTCGTCTGCGTGTCCACCAGTTCGTGTTCCGTGCCTGTCTCGTCGATGAACGTCACCCGCGTTAGCAGCTCGCCGTAATAGTACGTGTATCCCGTCCCGGCAACCCCGCCCGCTGTGCAAGGAAACGTTCCCGCGCTCGAATCGGTGCTCTGCCTGCTGAAGATCACCCCCGGCGTGAATTGCACGATCGTCGGAAGGTAATAGCTGATCGCATCGTCCACGTTCCCCGGCTCCGCATACAGGTACGGGTTGCCCGTCGCATTGGTGTGCGTCACCACCTGCCACTT
>DATJUG010000026.1:0-4520 GCA_035502635.1 Bryobacteraceae bacterium | reverse complement strand
AACAGCGGGTTAAGCTGCGAGCAGCACAAAAGGCTTACGTTGCAAACGATCCACGTTGGGCCGCGCACCGGCAGAAACTGGCGGACGCCCAAATCAAGAACCGCAGGAAGCTGACCCCGGACGAAATCGAGACAACTCTCGCCATGCGCAAGGAGGGCTGGGCGTTGTCCTACGTCGCCGAGGAACTCGGCATCTCCCGCGACACACTGGGGCGAGAGATGCGGGCGGCCGGCATCTCGACCGCACCCGTTCCCTTGAGCGCGGCGCAGCGGGCGAAACTGATGGCCGCACAGATCGCCCATCGGGCAGCCCATCCGCCGAAGCCGGCCGGCGTCGGCCATCGCCGGATGACGCTGTTCGCGAACGAGATCGAGGCGGTTGTCGCGATGCGCAAGCAGGGCAGGATCTTCTCCTACATTGCCGAGGAGATCGGCATCTGTGAGCGGGTGCTGCGGCGCGAGTTGCAGGCCAACGGCATCTCGACTGCCCGGTTGAGCAAGAAGCGGCATATCGCACGCGGCAAGGGCGCCTGGCGCTGCTTCGATGACCCGTCACCGGCGGCACTCCAACTCCCTTAAGCGCGATGCGCGAGGGGCCGGACCCGACGGGGGTCCGGCTCCGGGCAGCCGCAAGAGGGTGCCGCCTTATTGACACACAGGCTGGGGTCGCCTGCGAGCAAGTCAAAATTCCCGCGGCAAGTAATCAGGGCACCAGGTCGGACTCCCGAAAGTCGGAGTTAGCCAAGCGCCCTCCGTGTTTATACTTGTCGGCCTTCGATGTGGACTTGGCGAGTACCTGAAACAGGTTGCCATAATGCGGCCTTATGCGACTTGTTTTAACCATGTGCGCCGTGCGAGAACCACAACATATTGATTGAGCCGCACAGGGAATATCCCACGGCATCGAGGGCGGCAACTCATAGCACAACCAATTTGAGAACGAGATTGCGGTGAGTTGGCTTTTCAGCGGTTCGTTGTGGATTTTTCTTGCCGTGTTGCGTTGTTGTCACCGCTCTTGGTGCGGAAGCTTCTCGACAGCCCGGAGCGAGCGAACCCGCCAAGTCTCCCGCTTCCTTGGTTGGTTGTCATACCCGCTCTATTGTATCCATCACCCGGTCTTCGACGTGATGCACTACATCGAGCAAAAGACGGCTTGGGCGCATCGCATAGGGGTTAACGAAAGGATTCCGGCGACAGCCCTTGGCCTGATCCTCTCAATAGTGATCGGCGCGATTATAGATCAACTGCGATTGCAGCAGAGACTTACGCGCCTCTTGAATCCAACAACTGAGTTGACCGTCAACCGTGCCACTGGACTGCTCATTGCAGAGCCCAGCATTCTTCAGGCAACCGCCGAATCCGAACCGCCGTGACCGCTTCCCTATTCTTCACATATGCAATAGTAATGGCCATTGGTGGGGTTGTAGACAGCGGTGCAGAATCCGGAAAAACAAGTTCCGCCGCAGGTTCGTGGACCAGTGTTATAGCACGAGAACTGCGGCTGCACGGCCATCTCGCCAATCCCGAGCCTCTCGGCCTCAGACTTCCTAAAATCGGCCTCTGTAGCGGGAACCCAATAATAGTCGCCGCCGTCTGCGACGATCTTGAACCCGTAAAAAGACCGCAATCCGGGGTGGGAGAACTCCTTTAGATTTCCCGGTAGATCGGGAAGCTTGTCGCCGGGCTTGAACACCTGAATTGCCATATTTGGCTCCTCCCTGCCGCTTAGAGTTAGCGCCAACATTTGATGGTTATCAAAGGTCGCGCCGCCGACATACTGACCAACACCTCGGGTGCAACGCGTTAGCGCATGGCGGTGCTCCTTGGCAACCTTCACAGCCAATCTTCTGCGACGCAAAAATCAAGACTTTCGGGCACTCTGCGCGCCCTTGACATTTCAAGGGGTTGCGCGCTCCGTAAGATATGACCGCAAGTAAACCGCAAAACCGGTCCCTCGGCTATGCCCACGTCGGCACCTACGGGCAACCGCGAGTCTACGGCGAGGTTCAACAGCTTTGGTCATGCAATGTTTTTTCACTTGCCACAGAGCACGAGTCCATCCGAGTAAAACTCTTAGTCGGTTCATGACCCACCGGGTCCGCTACTGGCTTTTACAACGAGCCGCGAGATTACTTCTTTTGCGCGCGCGAGACTCCTTAATATCCGTTCGCCGAGCCCCTTATCTGCGAACGGGAGTTCGTCGGTGAGGCCCGAAAGGAAAGGTTCCCATAGAACTGGAAACATCGTCTCGTCATGCAGCCATTTCTGCAGGAGTGCCTCTGCGTCGGTGGGCGATCGCTTGCGGAGTTCGAGTAGATCGGCTCGGCATTCAAGCAAGGGCTGTAAATTAATCGCATTCTCGAAATCTAACTGAACGGCATTTCCGGAGCGTGCCTTGATCTCATCGGCGGCGTGTTTGAAGCGGTTCGCCTCGGGGCTCGCCACATGGCTGCGACCGGCTAAGATCTGGTCGAAGGCAACTTCGGCCGCCGGCGCAAAGGCCATGATCTCATGTTGGATAGAGTAGAACCGTTCGGCTGATGCCGCGTGAGGGAGCTGGTCGCGCAGCTCCTCGGCCGCCCGCAACATTGCCGTTCCGGCATGGCTGAACCACTGCGGTCCATGCGGCTGCGCCAGGATCGCGCGAAAGACGCCGCCGACCGTGGCAGTGTTCTTAAGGGTGTAGGAGTACACCTCTCGTATCGCCAGCCCCGAGCCGAGAAATCCGGGCAGGGATCCCGTGGCCGAGAGGATATTGTTACGATGCGCGGCGCACAGTGAATGCGAACAATCCATGGTACCGCAAACCCAGTTGACTGCCCCGAAGGGCCAGTCTGGCAATGCCGCGCGCCAGATCTCGAGCAGAAGCAGCAGATATACGACTTTAAGGCCGGGTTGGGAGTGGTCACGGTATTGGGCGAGAAGACCGTTTCCGTATCGCTCGATAGCGGCGGCCGCCTGAATCCGCCGATCGCTACGAATGATGAGCGCTTGCTGAAAGAATTCGATCAGCCAGACAGCAAGTGAGCTCATATTTGTGGATTGGAAGCCCGTTTCGTCTGCGCCCCAATGAAGGATGCTAAGCGCGGCCAGCGGCGGTTCCCCTGATGCTGGCCCCAGTTTCGCGATTTTGGTGGCGACGGCTTTGGCCGCGGTTGGAGAGATCGACCGGGCCGCGACGGCGACGGCGTCGGCTACGGCGGAACCGGTTGCCGCGCCGGTGAGGTCGATTTCAACGGTCTCAAGGGCGTCCACCTCAGGTGGAAAGCCGCCGTCCCAGTTGCGACCGGCTCCGGAGCCGAAATGCGTGATGTATCGCGTCTCCCCGGTCGGCTCCTTTTGGATGATGTTGTAAGAACCCGACGGCAGTTTACCCGAGGCAACGAGATCGGCGACCGCCCGCCGGTGCGCCTGCCTTGAGGCCCACTTGGCTTGGGCGTATGCCGGAGTGACCATCGAGAGAAAGCGCAGACCGGCCTCCACGCGCCAAGCCTGCTGGCCGCGCGAATGCAACATCTGGAGGGTCCCCGGTTGGGCCGTCCTGGTCATTTGGCGCTGACGGCTATGCGGATTTCGCGCGTGACGGCAACCGAATATTCGCGCGCCTTCTCGGCAGAAAAGTGCAGTTCCGCTTTCGCCAACGTAGACACGGCGTTTTCGCCCGCGGTAAGCGCTGTCGACAGCTCCTCGTTATCGCCGCGTGCAAGAGCTTCCGTCAGTGCTGCGATAATCGCTTCTAAATCAGACGATCCGGTCCGCGCTGCCGGGACAGGGTGGTCAGGTCCGGAACGGACCAGCGCCAGCAACCGGGTCTTAAGCGTTACCGCCTTATCGAGCAAAAAATCGGTAGCATGCTCGACCAGCCGATGACCGACAATGGGAAGAACCTCAACGGCAAGGCCCATCAGACTCAAATCGGAGACCCAAGAAATTAAGCTTGCCGGATCGCTATGCCGATGGGGATCATCGAGTGCCAAGTAGAGAGCGAACCTTGCGGTGACGCGGTTTATGTCCTTGCGAAGGGTTTGTGTGCTTGAAGTCATGGAACGCTCCAAATTCCTTCTAGGGGAATGGATTTCCCACTGGCCTGTCGGAGAGATGGTCGTCCGGAAGCGGCCGCCTCAAATCTGGATCCGCTCGACCTTCGTCGAGCGTGATCTGGTCGCCGGTGCGGTCATAGAGCTTTGTCGTGCGCGGGCTTTCGTGTGCGGCCATCAGCTGCGCGTTTTCGAGTGTGCCACCATTGTCGAGATAGGCGGTGATCCCGGTTGCACGGAAACTGTGGCAGCCGATACGGGTCTTCAAGCCGGCGTCGGAGGTGCGGCGTTGAATCATGTTCCAGGCGTCGATACGATGCATCGGTCTTTCGGTCAGCATGCCCGTGCGGCCGGCGGCCGAGCGGAAGAGGGGAGACTTGCCGGCGTCGCCGATCTCGGCCGCCTTGATGTAGGCATCGAGATAGGCTTCGAGATTATGGTGTGCCGGCATCTCGTGGCGCTTGCCGCCCTTTTCGTGCAGGCG
>DATJUG010000025.1:0-74056 GCA_035502635.1 Bryobacteraceae bacterium | reverse complement strand
CATTCAACCCTTTTCGCATCTGCGTCACCGCGGCCATCAGGCTTTGCACTTCATCGCCCTTCGGCTCATATTCCAATGCAATGTAGCCAGCGTATTCGGATTTCCCAAGCGCCCGGTAGATGTCATCCCATTTCATCTCTCCGGTCCCCGGATCGTGCCGCCCCGGCGCATCTGCCACGTGAAAAACACTTACATAAGGCACAGCTTCGATGATCGTTGGAATTACATTCCCGTTCTGGACGTACTCGTGATAAATATCGAACAGAAACCGGAAGTGCGGGCTATCGACTTCTTTCACAACCTGGAGCGCCTCTTTCGCGCTAGTCAAGAAGTAGCCTTTGTGATTCACGCGGCTATTTAGATTTTCGAGTATCAGCTTCACGTCCGCATCGTTTGCAATCGCGGCCGCCTGCTTCCCGCCTTCCACCATGCTCGCGTGCTGCGCTTCACGCGTCATCCCCGGCTGCTCATTGCCACTCAACACGATCACCTGAGGCACGTTCAGCTTCTTTGCCCATACCGTCGCGTCCCGCACATCTTTCAGAAACGCCTCGCGATGCGCCGGATTCACCATCGTCACCGGCCGATGCACCCAGTCCGTCTGCGATAACAACGCATCCATACCCAAGCCATACGATTGCGCCAGGCGCTTATACTTCTCAACATCCGAATCGGACCAATCGACGTATTCACTGACCAGCTCCACGGACTGAATTCCAGCCTCGGCAGCCGTGGCCAGCCGCTCCTCCATGGAACCCTTGAGGGTCCAAAGCATCACGCTCGACGTAACCCTAGCTGTCTTGGGCGGCGGCATCCCTTGGGGCGAAGAGGTCTGCGGCTCGCCTGCAGCCCTGCGCTGGGCGGTGGCAAGCTTGAGCCCCGCCAGCCCGCTTAGTCCCGCCCGTAGGAAACCTCGCCTATTGGAGTTGAGATCATTCATGGCGCGCCCGAACTATTCCACCGCAAAATCCGTCGTGCGAGTGATAGACTCGTTTCCCGCCGTATCGATCGCCTTTAGCTCGGCGCGATACGTACCAGGGGTTAGTGTCTCGACAGGCACTCTCAGTCCAACGGGGACGACCGCGTTGCCGGCCCGGACATGGTTCGCCATACTGATGTATCCAGTGTCCAGCTTCTGTTCCCCGCTCTTGCGGTCTACGATTCGTAGCTTCAAACCAATCTTCGGTATATCCTTGCCGGTCAGCAGAGGATCGTATATCTCCACGTAAAGTGCGGCCGGCCCCTCTTTCTTGAATGTGCTCGAGCCGGACGGCGTCATTTCCATGCCGCTGCTCACCAGTGGCGTCTTGTTTTCCAGCAACACTGCATCGAGACCCACGTCCAAATCCGAAACTTTATGAATATCTTTGCTCAGTGCGATGCCACTCAGCCCGAACTTCTTGCTGTCGTAGGCGTCAATGCTGAGCGGCATCTCAACCTTCCCAAAGTTCGCGCCGACTGAGCTGAAAACGACCTTCAGATTGTAGGGCCCCGACGCCAGGTCGAATTGCGTGTCGTAGTGCATGGGTTTCGTTTGAAACTCTTCCATCGCCTTTTTGTTGTCGAAATCCAATTTCACCGTATCGCTGAACTTCGCCGCTGGGCTATTGTCCCCCGCCGCATACGCAATGCCTAGAACGTTCACTTCCGCGTGAAACTTTCCTTTCACCTTTTGAAATTTCAACCCAGATGGCGATATCTCCATCGCCACATTGACGCGCGCCGTGTTGGGCGCGGTGTAGAAAAACGGAAGCTCCATGGAAGCGCCCACGTTTCCGGCCGCTTGACCGGCTGCGCGATTCTCCAAATCTTTCTCAATCGATGTACCCGCGAGCAGATCCAGCGGCTTGTCGTTGCAGTAACCGCTGCGTGATCGAACGCTCGTTCCGCCACGCTCTACTTTGACCCTTAGGGTGTGACACGTGCCCTCCTTCGACTCCTCCTCGGGCGAATAGCCCAGCACGTAATATTGGTTCTGCTCGCTACCGATTTTTTGCAATCCACCCAGCAGGTCATTCGTGTTCACGATGACGAAGCCGCCCGTACCACTCGCCAACTCGTACAACACCATTTGATTCGGAACCGGACTAGGCGGAAGCTGCGGTACGATGTTGCGCGCCTGGTTATATGGATTGTTGAGTCCGGGCTGCCCTAGGCTTCCCATGCCGCTCGTACCAGTGCTGCCTCCTCTACCTCCCGAAGCGCCAGTTCCCGTAGTGCCGCCACGCCCTCCTCCCAAGCTGCCGCCAGCAGTACCGCCGCCGTGACCTCCGCCACCGCCCGCCGAGCCGCCACCGTGCTGTGGACTATAGGACGCGAGCACCAATCGAAATTTCTGCGAATCATCAAGAGGCCCAGGTTCTCTGCGCGCCATGAGCCCGCGAACATCTATCGGATATACGGCCACATTCGCCTTGTTGCAAGTGTCAATCACGGCCGTAAGCTCGGATCGCAGCTCGAAATCGAGTGTGAATCCCTCGCTTAAAAAGACCAGCGTCTTCCGGCCAGGCACAGTACCCAAGCTCTTCGCGAGGCTTCGCAAGGCCAGCAAGACATCGCGCGCGCCGAAATCCGCGGCGGCGTGTCCTAACGATGGCGTGGCGATGGAAGCGAGATCGGTGTTTGGCGAAACCGAGGAAAACTTAACGCCATTCACGACTTGTTTCAGGCGTTCGGCATCGGCCGTGAAGTTTTGCGCGATGGTTAAGCTGCCTGTGAAGTCCGCGATCGCCATGAGCCGGTTCGGACCCGCATTCGCATCAATGAATTTCAACGCCGCCTGCCTCGCGTATGCCTGATCGCCGTAACTCATGGTCGAGTTATCGAAGAACAGAACCAAGTAATGTTGCTGATCCCTAACCGGAGCTGCGGGATCGGCCTCAAACGAAAAGGTCTTGATCTGCTGTTCCTTGTTGTCCTCCCATACGCGGAAGTCCTTCATCGTAAGATCGCGGATGTAGTTGCCTTTCTTGTCCGTAACGACCGTATCCACCAGCACCAGGCGCGTCTCCGCCCGAATAATAGTGCTCGATTGTTCCGGGGCTGCGGCACTCGGCTGTTGCGCACGCCCAATTCCATTCGCTATCCACACAATGCCTATCAGAATCAGCACGCTCCGCAGCATTGAAAACCCTCCCCTATGGAATCTCCACCGCCCCATTTTCCGCCGCCATCATCTGCCCGTTCGTATCCCGTACTATCAGCCGGATGAAGTAACTGCCCGGCTTCGCATCAAAGTTTGTTCTTACTGTAATCCCGGAGCTCAGTTTTCCGAGGGTTTCATCGCGCAATCGCATCTGCAGCAGCTTCTGCTGCCCGGAGATGTAATTTCCGTTGCGGTCGAACAAGACCGCCACCACGGTCAAATTATTCCGATTGCGCCCGTCTACCTTCTCGAAGTGAATGCGCTGCACGTCTACGTGCGCCAGCACTGTGAGCTTTGCATCTTCGGCGCTCGTCTTGAAGAACTGCGTATGCAGGTCAACCGGCAGATCGTGCATCTCATCGCGCGAGAAGATCGCATCTTGTATCTGCTGCTTCGCCGCGTCTGCCTCGCTTTCGGCGTGCTTCGGAACGAAATATCCGCGCCTGGCCTGCACTTGCGCGACAGCCGCGTTTTTCACCGTAACCCTCAGCCTGTGAAAACTGCCGTCGGATTTCAGGTTCTGCGGCGAAAAACCAAGCAGATAGTAATACTCCGGCGCGGTTGCAACGCGCCGCAAGCCCTCATTGAGGTCGTTATTGTTGTGAAAGAAAGTCCCTCCGGTCCCATCCGCTAACTCGGCCATCACGTCCTCGTTGGCGCGCGCCGCCTCGCGATCGAACTCCTGTTTCATTCTGGTCGCCGTCAGGTTGATAGATCCGCGGCTCGCGTCGCCGTCGGTTGTAGATAGTCCTCGAGCATCCAACGCGCTGATGATCAGGTTCGCGTGCGTGGCCCGATTCAAGACATCCGTAATCCGCTCCAGCGCCATAGGATCGGGAGTAATGAATCCCGGAGAGATCAGAATCATCGTTCGCTGGCCTGGCATGGCCGAAATGCGGCGCACTATATCCTCTAAAACGCCGAGACTGAGCAGCGCGTCGTGTTCTCCTATATTCACGATCTGCATCGCCGTTGAAGTTGCCAACGCCTGGGCGGCGCTGGCCGGAGTGTTCGGCATGCAGGTCGTCACCTCCAATACCGCGGCCGTCAACGCTTGCTGATCGTTCTTGTTTACAATCTGATCGGCTTGATAATAAGACAGATCCGGGCAATCCAGCCCCCCACGAGGTGTCTGCATCGGACGCGGCATCAGCTTCGCCAATGCCTGCTGCAATTTGTCGCGATCGTCCGTGAAATCCTGGTTTCCTTGACCGGAAGTCGTAAAAATGGCGGCGCGATCGGAAGCCGCCAGTGTCGATAGCTGATGCTGGGCCGCTTTTCGAACTTGCATCAAATCGCCGAAATCGATATGCAGATCGTCAAAAACGTAGGCGACGTAGCGGTCCGGCAGCGCAACCGATTTCGTGTTCGGCTCCTCCGCACTTGCCGCGTTCTCGCCAGAGGCATTGTTCACCTGGATCGAGCGGCTTCCAGGCTTCTCAACCGAAAATTTCGTGATGACCTGCGGCTTGCCTTTATCGAATAGCTGGAAATCTTGCTGCTGCAAGTTCCCGATAGCGTGCCCTGCGCGGTCGCGAACCACAACCGGCACCATCACTAGATTTACCTTCGCATTGAACGTTGCCGCCGTATCTTGCGAGCTGATTTCCGGTCCATTCGCATCGCGCGCCGGCGCTACTGTTTGTGGCAACATTACTGCGGCCGATGCCATGCAAGCGAATAAGCTGCGGGCGAGTGAGCCAGATTTCACTGTGTCGCTATTCTACCGTCTTTTCGAGCGGCTCGTTCCGCAAAAAAAAGCGCTTCCGAACCCGCGAAACCGTTCGCGCAGATTCAGAAGCGCTTCGGGCAAAAATAAAAATGCTAGTAGTTATTGACCAGATTGTTCACGTTCACGGTTCCGATGCCGGTCGCGAAGTCCCAGCCGGTGGTTGTGCCGTAGGCTTTCTGGTAAGAGCTGTTGGATGTGGAAAGCACGCCGTAAGTTCCGGAGGGCTTATAGCAGTTGTGCGTCCCTGTACACGGAACATCCATGTCCCCGAGCGTCACGTCATAGAAAGTGCAGGTGCTTCCTACGCCGCTCCCATTGCTGGAGTTGCAGGTGGAGCTGCCGCCGGTTCCATATTCGCTGCTCGCCAGCGCGTAGTACCTGGGATTTGGGTTGCCCTGTTTGGCGCCCTTCTTCTGATTGATCAGCGCCTGAATGCCGGCCCAAATCGGTGAAGCGAAAGAGGTTCCGCCCGCGCCCGACCAGCCACTCGGCGCGCCCGTGCAAGCCGTACCGCCTTCGCGCTTATCGGACCAGCAGAACACATAATAGTGGCTCCAGACGCCGTTTGCGGCAAACAGCGAGACGTCGGGAAGATCGCGTACGCCGTCGCTCGGATTGCCGAGTACAGATTGCCAGGACGGTTTGGCCCATCCGGCGCAAGTTCCACTTACCACTCCGCTCGTCGATGCTTTCCCGCTCGCGCAACCGCTGGGACCGCCGCTGCCGGACGCCGTGGTGAGGAAATCGTCTTTACCCACCGTGCTATTGCAGAACCCGCTGGATCCGTAGGTTGTGCTGTAGCCCTCGATGGTTGCAATCAACACGCTCGCACACGAGTCATTCCAGGGAATCTCCGGCACGTAAGACTTTGCAGACTCGTAATAGCTGCCATTGCTCGAATTCCAATAGGTGCTATCGCTCCCCGAGTACGTATCGCTGTAGTCGGTGCCGCCGACGGCAACGTTGTACTGCGTCGAGGCGAAGCCGCTCACCCCGATGCCGTGCGTCGCGTACGGCTCATCGGCATCACAGCTTGCCGCGCCTTCATCGCCCGAAGAAACGAATACCGACAAGCCTTCGGAAACCGCCTGCTGGTACGCGGAATTATACGCCGCGTTCGCAGTCGCGCCGTTTTCCGCTTCGCACTCCCCGTAGCTGATGCTGTAAATCGGCGGTGGATTGCTGCCGTTGATCAGGTTCTGGATGGCAATCAGGCCGCCGAAGGTGGTGCTCGTGTCGCTGCAGGAAGCGAGTTCGATCGCCGCGTTCGGCGCGGCTGCGCTGGCCCATTCTGCATCCAGAATCGCCTCGCCGTCATTGCCGTTCGTGCCCGGATTCGTGCAGTTGCTGCCTGGGTGAACCTGTGTGAAGGACCCCGACGTGTACCCGGAGAGCCCGAACGTCGACCGGAACGTGGTCCAGTCTGAGGTGCTGTACACGTTCGTGTCTTCGATCACCACAATCGTCTGGCCCGTACCGCTGATGCCGGCGCTGAACTGCGGACTGAAATTGTAAATCTTCGCCAAATCCGCCGGGACAACGGCATAATACGTGCTGCCCCCCGAACTGAAGGTGTAGTTCGTGCGCGGCTTGTTCGCCGGATGAGGCATAAAGTCGTTCAGCGAAACTACGCCCGCTACTGCGCCCGCCAGCGCCGCCGGAATCTGCGGATCGCTCATATTCCCAATGTGCTGCTTGCCGTCGACGCTGAGGTGATGGATCTCGGTATGGAAGGCGTCGCGTACCTGCCCGGCAGTGCCTGAGAAATCAATCAGCATGCCGTTCGGGTAAACCACGTTCACGCTGAATCCGCGCGATTGCAGCCAATTGGTAATCGCGGTCAGGTCTTCCTGTGCAAGCCCGAACTCTTTACCGAATTCAGCCGCGGTCAACCATTTCTGGTAATTCGGCGAGGTGCGGTCATGCAAGGAATCGATCAGCCGATCGAGAGTCTGCTCCTGCTCGGGCGAACGCTGCAACTGAAGCAGCATGTGGTTTATCGCGAAATCGTCGTCCACTCGGCCGCGGTCATTGGCTGCATTCGCTTCCGAACGTGTGTTGCCATGCAGCGTCACCAGCTTTGTATCGTCGATGGTTTCGGTGATCATAGGGCGCGGTGCAGCATGCACGGTCTGTGCGCTGGCCGCGGTATGGAAAAGTAGAGGGCACGCCAGAAGCGAAACTGAGGCGAATCGCTGGCAGGCGGTATGGAAAGCATTCGAATGATGCAAATGGATTACCTCGATGTCTGTGAGATTTAGCACGGGTCCGGATGCCTGCGCAAGGCGAGAAACGACGAAGACACCACCCTCAAGTGGGAAATGGTTGATAAAATTAGGGAAATATTTTTAATTGCCGCCAAATATCCTAGATATACAGGAATTTCCCGCTTCCAGGTTCTTGCCTTAGCCAACCTGCCCGAACGGCGGATGCGCAATGCCCCGTGCGCGCTCAAGCTGAAGCTATGAGCAATGAAGCTTCTTTAGATCTGGCCGGTTTTTCCGACTCGCTTGTAGCCGTTATCGAGCGCGCCACGCAGGGGGTGGTTGCCGTCAAGGCCGCGCCTTACCGGGTCACGAGCGGAGTGAGCATCAGCGAAAATCTGATCGCCGTGGCGGATCACACATTGCGCCGCAAAGACAGCATTCCAGTAGAACTGGCAGATGGTACGAAAGCAGTCGCCAGCATCCTGGGACGCGACCGCAGTATCGATATCGCCATTATGAAAGTGGAGGGTGTCTCGTTGAAGCCCCTGCCTGCTGCCGATCCGGCTTTCCTGAAGTCCGGTTCGCTTGCTGTGGTAGTTGGGTTGACCACCGATGTAGGTCCTTCTGCCAGCGTCGGCATCATCGGGGCTGCTGGAGGCGCCCGGCGTACCTGGCGCAGCGGCACCCTGGATTACTTCTTTCGCTTGGATATGAATCTCTATCCCTCACAATCCGGCGCCGCGGTTGTGGATGCGCAAGGCCGCCTCATCGGTCTCGCAACACCCGGTTTGCTGCGTCATGCCGCGGTCGCTGTCCCGCTGGTCACCTTGAACCGCGTCGCGCAGGAACTGCTGCAAGAAGGCCGGATTCGACACGGCTACCTCGGGGTGGGCCTGCAACCGGTCGCGATTCCAGAGCATCTGCGCGCCAAGTTGGGAGATATACCCGAGACCGGCCTGATTGTGTTGAGCGTGGCGGGCGATTCGCCGGCCCGGCAGGCCGATCTGCAACTGGGTGACATTCTCATCTCGCTCGACAAGAATCACCTGTCCAGCATCGAAGAATTGCAAGCCATTCTGCGCGGCGATATCGTGGGCCGCGCTGTTTCGGCGCAGCTCATACGAGGCGGTGAGCTTGTCCAGGCGCAGATTGTCGTTTCGCAACGGCTAAAGGAGGACTGAGATCACGGTGCGCATCTGGGACGGTCCGGACGTGACCGCTTGGACGCGGCCGTGGACGGAGCGCCGGTTCCGGTGACTTGCGGGAGCGCTTCAGCAACACTCCCCGGCACATTCCTTTCGGTTCAGAAATTCGCGGATCCGGCTATGCTCACCGAGCAGTTCATCCCCGCGCGAAACAACCGCCGGCCAGATTGACGACAAACCAGCCGAGCATAGTGACGGCGGCGGTGATCGCAGAGATTTCGAATAGCTGGTAGATGTCAGAGCCTGCACCTGCACTCTTCTATTTTCGAAGAGCGCGCAGTGTTGCCGGTGGCTTTCGGTTATGGGCGCGCACGTTGCTGTTGGTGCGGGGTGGTTTCGAACTGAAATTAAATATCTGGATCAAGCGACCGTCCGCTCGCGTCGCGTTCCGAACGCTGTTGACTCATTAAATTCGGTCCAATTATACCCAGCCCGTGTCGATTTTGAGCGCCCTTAATTCGCGAAAATCATCTCCCTGGCGTAATGGCCAGTTTGTGCCGCGGCTCGTAGAGCATGACTTTGACGCCGCCGGGGAGGGTCATCATAATCGTGGTGCCGTAACTCTGTTGTTCCGGCTCGCCATCGATCTGCACGCCCTTGGCGCGCAGATCCAGGATAGTCGCGTCGAGGTCTTTACACATGAAGGAGATCTCGTGGCGCATGCCGGATTCGAAGTTAGGGCCTTCATCAGGGTGCACGCCGAGTTCGGCGGGAGGCAGCGCGAAGATCAGCCAACCGGCATGCGCATCGACGAAAGGGAAGCCGAAGACGTCGCGGAGCATGGCCCGGAGCGCTTCCGGCTCGGATGAATAGAGCAGCATGTGAGCGCCGATGAGCGCCATGTGGTCTCCTATAGTGGGCTTCGGAGAGAATATCACGGTATGCGTCCTTCTTCCAAACGCGCACAACGGGCACCAAACGGCCTGTGCGCTTGTGTCTGTTCTTTGTTAGTGTCCGTGGCCGGCGCCTGGGGTCAGACGATAACGGTGAGCTTTCCAACGGCGCGGTCGGTGAAGCCGCTGGATGGGCGGGTGCTGCTTCTGCTCTCGAACGACCCGAGTGCCGAGCCGCGCATGCAGATCGACGACACGCCGAAGTCACAGATGGTCTTCGGGGTCACGGTCGACGGATGGAAGGCCGGTGAGGCGCTGACGATCGGGGATAACGCGCAGGGTTATCCGCGGGCCAGCTTGCGAGATGTGCCGCCGGGAGAGTACACGATCCAGGCCGTGCTGAATGTCTACGAGACCTTTCACCGCTGCTTAGACCGCGCACAAGGGCCACCAAATGGCCAGTGCGCTCAGCCGGAGGGCAAGACGGTCAAGCTGGCGCCAGATCGCGGCGAAGGGCAACATTGGAATCTCGCGCCGGGGAATCTGCTGTCGATACCGCGGCGGGTACACATCGGTCCCGGAGCTCCGGCGATCGCCGTTTCGCTCGACCAAGTGATCCCGCCGATTGCGCCAGAGCCGGATACGAAGTATATTCGCCACCTGCGGATTCAATCGAAGATGCTGACAAAGTTTTGGGGCCGGGCGGTTTATCTTTCCGCGGTGGTGCTGGTGCCGGAGGGCTTCGATACGCATCCGGACGCTCATTATCCGCTGATTGTCTTCCATGACCATTTTGTTACGGGCTTCGACGATTTTCGTGAGAGGCCGCCGGATGCGAACCTGAAACCCGATTACTCGGAGCGGTTTCACCTTGCCGGATATAACCGCATCATGCAGGAAGAAGCGTTTAAGAATTACCAAGCGTGGATTGCGCCTGGCACGCCGCGCGTGTTGATCGTGAAGCTGCAGCATGCAAATCCTTATTACGACGATTCCTATGCGGTGAACTCGGCCAATCTGGGGCCATACGGAGATGCGCTCGAGAGCGAGTTGATCCCGGCGATTGAGCAGAAGTTTCGCGGCATCGGCCAGGGATGGGCGCGCTTCGTGTACGGAGGGTCGACCGGTGGTTGGGAATCGCTTGCGGTGCAGATGTTTTATCCGGATGATTACAATGGGGCATTCGTCGCCTGCCCGGACCCGGTCGACTTCCACGCTTACATGACGGTTGACCTGTATAAGCAGGACAATATGTTCTATCTTCAAGGCGCGAATAAGAGGGTCGAGCAGCCGGCAATGCGCGACTATCTAGGTCACACGCTGATCTCGATGCGAGACAACATCGCGTATGAAGCGGCGCTGGGAGATCGCGGCAGGTCAGGCGAGCAGTTCGATATCTGGCAGGCGGTCTATTCGCCAACTGGAGAGGACGGCTATCCGCAGCCGATCTTCGATAAGCGTACGGGCGCGATCGATCATAAGACAGCTGAGTACTGGCGTGAGCACTATGACTTGGACGCAATGTTACAACGTGACTGGCTCACGCTTGGGCCGAAGTTACAAGGCAAGCTGCATTTCTATGTGGGATCGGACGACACTTACTTCCTGAATGACGCGGTGTACCTGATGGAAGACTTTCTAAAGCAGACCGGAACGCCGGGACACGGTGTGCCTTATGAAGGTGAGGTTCGCTATGGGCCGCGCGCCGAGCACTGCTGGAATGGCGACCCGACGAAGCCGAACTGGTATTCGCGGCTGCATTATAACCAGATGTATTTGCCCCAGATTCTGGAACGAATTCAGAAGACCGCGCCTCCTGGGGCGGATTTGACGAGCTGGCGATACTAACGGGCGGAGTCTTAACGGACCAAAAGAGTCAATGCGGTGATGTCATCGTGTTGGCGGGTGTGGCCGACGAAAGTGTCCACCGAAGAAATGATCGCCGTGAGCGCTTGTTGAGCGGTCGCGGGCCGCATGGCGGATACACATGCAAGCAGGCGGGGCTCCCCGTATTCGGCTTCGGTTTCGTTTTCGGCTTCGACGACGCCGTCTGTGAACACGACCAGCAGGTCGCCTGAGTGCAACGTGACTTGGCCCTGTTCATACTGGCGCTGGGTCGAAATGCCGAGCGGCAGGCCGCCTGCTTCCAGCCGCTCGATGACGCCGGAGGAACGCTTCACTATGGGCGCGTTGTGGCCGGCGTTGATATAGGTGAGGGTGTTCAACGCGGCATCCCATTCGGCGACGAATGCGGTGGTGAAGCGCGCTCCCGCCAGGCTGTTTGCACAGGCATAGCGATTCAATCCCGCTAACAATTCACCCAGCGATAATGTCGAGGCGGCGAGCGAATGAAGACTGGCCTGGATGGTGGCCATGAGCAGCGCCGCAGGAATGCTCTTGCCGGCGACGTCTGCGACGATCAGCAAGAGCCGCTTGTTTCCGCCTGGATGATCGCGACGGAAGGCGTCGTAGTAATCGCCAGACACGGTGTTGGCTGGGCGGGTGGCAAACGCGATATCGACGCCCTCGACGACCGGCGGAGATGCGGGCACCAGCCAACGTTGGATATCACGGGCGATTTCGAGATCGCGCTTCATGGTGACGCGATCCGCCAATTCGAGCGACAGCAGCAGGAGGAATGCGACCGCCAGCACGATAATACTTGGGTCGCCCTTGCTCTGAATGAGGGCAAAGATCACGAAACCGATGATCAGCAGCAAAAACATGCGCCGCGCCGGAGAGAGCTTGCGCAGCATTGCCCATGAGAGCGCACGAGCAGCGTAAAGGCGACGCTTCCACTTCTTCTGCTGTTCGAAGGAAGCCCAATCGACGTCCCGGGAATAAAATTTGTAGCCTGCTTGCGCGTCCGCTTTGAGATCCTCCCAAAGCTGGTTCAAGGCTATGCCTTCGGTAAGGCTTTGCCAGAGAGCGGTTGCGCGGACGGAGATGTTACGGATGCTCTGGCCGAAGTTATTCACCGAGGTCCAGTCTTCTCGAGCCATTTCCGCACTGCTCCGCCTTTATGATGGTAATTGACAACCAGAACATCCTGCTTCTTAGCTCTCGCACTCACTGCAACTTGTCTATTCGGGCAGCCGGGTGCGCAATCACGGAGACCGATTTCTATTTCCGTGGATCTGACCGACGCACCGCGCAAGTTTCTGCATGCGCAGCTCACGATTCCGGTGCAGCCGGGGCCGTTGACTCTGGTGTATCCGCAATGGATACCAGGCGAGCATGGGCCGACGGGGCCGATTGACAATTTCGCGGGGGTGACGTTTACCGCGAACGGACAGGCAGTTGCGTGGCAGCGCGATGACGTGAACATGTTCGCGTTTCACCTGACTGTGCCGGCGGAGGTGACCACCCTGGATGCGCACGTCGATTTTCTGGCAACCGCAGCGCCGACAGGTTTTTCGGCGGGTGCATCGACAAGCGCTAACCTGGCGGTTCTCAGCTGGAACGAAATGGTTCTCTATCCTGCCGGCGAAGCTTCTGCGCAGGTGATGGTCGAGCCGTCGCTAAAACTTCCCGACGGGTGGAAGTTTGGAACGGCGCTCACGGCTGCGTCTTCGGAAGGCGGCATCACGCATTTCCGTGCAGTGCCGCTGAATATGCTGGTGGACTCGCCGGTGCTGGCTGGGCGTTTCTTCAAAGAAATACCGCTGGCGGAAGAAGTCACGCCCAAGCATTTTCTGGACATGGCCGCGGACGGTCCGGAAGACCTGAAGATCAGCAGCGATCTGAGCGGCGCATTCAGCAATCTGGTTCGCGAGACGGGAGCGCTGTATGCTTCGCGGCATTACGAGAGCTATCATTTTCTGCTGACGCTGAGCGATAGCGTGGCGCATTTCGGGCTGGAACATCACCAATCGAGCGACGACCGCGTGGAGGCGAGAAACTTCCTGGATGAGGATCTGAGCATGCTCAACGGCGATCTGCTACCGCACGAATTCACACACTCTTGGAATGGGAAGTATCGCCGGCCTGCCGGACTGTACACGACAGATTTTCAGCACCCGATGAAAGGCGATCTGCTCTGGGTCTATGAAGGGCTGACGCAATATCTCGGCGACGTGCTGGCGGCTCGCAGCGGCATCTGGACGCCGGAGCAATACCGCTCTTATCTAGCGGAATCGGCAGCGGAGTTGGATCATCGGCCGGGGCGCACATGGCGCGATTTGCAAGATACGGCGACATCGGCGCAGATTCTGTATGGGGCGAGCGATCAGTGGGACAACTGGCGGCGATCGGTCGATTATTATCCGGAGGGCGAGCTGGTTTGGCTGGAGGTAGATACCACGATCCGGAAGCTGTCAGGCGGCAAGAAATCGTTGAATGATTTCTGCGCACGATTTTTGGGCGTGGGCGGCAACACGCCGCCGATAACGCTGACTTATACGTTCGACGATGTGGCGGCGAACCTGAATGCGATTCAACCATACGATTGGAGCCGAGTGCTGAAGGAACGCCTGACATCGAAGTCTCCGCACGCGCCGCTAGAGGGCATCGCGAACGGCGGTTACCGGATTGAATATACAGAAGAGCCGAACGATTTCTTGCGCGCCGCGGATTCTCGAGATCGCGGGGTGAACGCTTGGTATTCGCTCGGAATATTGGAGGCAGATAACACGATTGAGGACGTGCTGGTGGGGTCGCCTGCTTACCAGGCTGGCTTGGGGCCGGGAATGAGGCTGGTGGCGGTGAATGGCCGCCGCGCGACCGAGGAATTACTGCGGCAGGCTATCCGGGAGACCAAAGAAGGGGGTAACGGGGTTGAACTGATTGTGGAGAACACGGGCTTCTTCAAAGTGGTGAAGATCGATTATCACGGCGGCGAAAAATACCCGCACCTGGTGCGCGAAGCGCAAACGCCTGCTTATCTGGACGATATCTTGAAGCCGATGGTGAAGCGCGCCTCCACGCAGAACACCGAATAGATTTTTTCTTAATCGCGCACAACGGCACCGAACGCCTGTGCGCTTCAGGCGACGGTCGCGGATTTATCGGTAAGGGCCGCGACTCCGGGCAATTCGATTCCGGCGAGAAATTCCAGCGAAGCGCCGCCGCCGGTAGAGACGTGGGTGATCTTGTCCGAAACCCCGGCGTTCTTGATGGCCTTTTCGGAATCGCCGCCGCCGACAACGGAAATGGCTCCCGATTGGGCAACCGCCTTGGCGAGTTCCACAGTTCCTCGATCAAAAGGCGGCATTTCGAACACGCCCATGGGACCATTCCAGATGATGGTTTTGGCGCCCCGGATAATCTGGGCATATTGTTCCACGGTTCGAGGGCCGATGTCGACCGCGATCTGATCGGCGGGGATGCTGGTAACCACCTCGGAGGCAGCGCCGGGTTTCAGTTCGTGGGTGACCACATGGTCCGTAGGGAGGACCAGCTTGCTTCCGGCACTGGCTAAGACTTGCCGGGCGAGATCGATCTTGTCCTCTTCAACCAGAGATTTTCCGGTGGGTTCGTTTTTCGCGCGCAGGAAGGTGTAAGCCATGGCGCCGCCGATCAGCAGCTTGTCAACCACGGTGATGAGGTTATGAATGACCTCGATTTTGTCGGAGACCTTGGCCCCTCCCAAAAGAGCGACGCAGGGGCGCTCCGGGCTGTGGGTTGCGCGGCCGAGCCATTCGAGCTCACGATCCATCAATAGGCCGGCGGCTGCGAGCGGCACGAAGGAGATCATCCCGACGGTAGAGGCATGGGCGCGATGGGCAGTGCCAAAGGCGTCATTGATATACACGTCGGCGAGGGAGGCGAGCTGCTTGGCGAATTCTGTGTCATTAGCCTCTTCCTCGGGGTGGAAGCGGAGATTCTCGAGCAGCAGGACTTCGCCCGGGTGGGGCTTCATGCTGGAGACGGCGGGTCCGATACAGTCTGGCGCGAGGGGTACGGGCTTGCCGAGTAACTCGGCCAAACGGGCGGCGACCGGCGCCAGGCTCATGGCGGGATTGGGCTTACCTTTAGGTCGGCCAAGATGGCTCGCGATGATTACTGCGGCGCAGTGCTCAATTGCATACTGAATGGTGGGAAGAGAGGCGCGGATGCGCTTGTCACTAGTAATCTGGTTGCCATCGGGCGTCAGCGGCACGTTGAAGTCGGTGCGGATGAATACCGTCTTGTCCTTGAGATCCAGATCTTTGATGGACAACTTTGCCATTCAGCCATTGTAGGGGACGAGAGGGGGTGGCCTGGAGCGCACCGGCCGTTTGGTGCCGTTCTGCGCGGTCAGTGAGAGTTCGTGAAGCATGTGAGTTGTGCCAGTGCCGGGAGGTCGGAAAATTCCGGTACCCTGGTGCAAGGCGAGGCGGGTCGAAAGGTGACAGAAAGCTCTGCAGAAACTTTCGATTCAAGCCGAATAGTACTTCAGGAGGGCCCTGGGGCTAAGGAGATCGAAGTTTTGGCTAGAGAAATGCTCCCGTTTAGCACTATAATCCGTAACACGACGTTAGTTCTAGATAATTGGTACAGGGGGTACCATGTAGGGTCGACGACCCAAGCTCAGGGAAGAGTGGATGTCAACAACGCCAATCCGCGTGTTAATCGCCGACGGACAACCGATAGTACTCGAAGGTCTACGGGCCGTTTTAAATCGTCAACCCAGTCTCGAGATCGTTGCTGAAGCTGCAGACGGCATCGACGCGATCGAAAGGACCGTTCAGCTAGATCCGGACGTGGTCCTGATGGATGTAAAGCTGCCGAAAGTGGACGGATTGACGGTTCTCCGCAGCATTCAGGCACGCGCGCCTCGTTCAAAGGTGATTTTGTTTGCGTCGGTCGACCATAAAGACGATTTTGTGGAGGCGATGAAACTAGGATGCTGCGGCATCCTGCTGAAGGATTCCTCGACGAGTCTGATCGAAAAAAGCATTCACAAGGTACATGCCGGCGAAATTTGGCTGGACTCGACGACCACCGCAGCGGTAATACGGCAGTTTGCCTCTCCGGCGGAATTTCCGGCCGCGCACTCCAATGGAAAGACGAACCGGGAGCGGGCTCAACTGAGTCAGCGCGAGAGGGAAATTATCGTGCTGATCGCGCAAGGATACAAAAATAAAGAGATCGCTGAGAAGATGTTCATTACGGAGCAGACGGTAAAGAATCATCTTCACAACGTCTTCGATAAGCTAGGCGTTTCCGACCGGCTTGAGTTGGCACTTTACGCGATTCACAACAGCCTGCACGTGAAGCAACAGTAGTACGGCAGCGGTTTCTTAGCAGCTTGCGGGAGTGGTAATCTTCCGTTGGGTGCGCGACAATTTAAGGCACGACCTTAATTTGAAAGTGGCCCGCTCTCGGCATGCCTAGGCTGCGCGAAGAAATCACGAGAAGTTTGCGACGACTGGGTAGACGCGGTGATCCGCGCCGACGTTCCCCTTCGAGTGATGACACTGTGATTCGGCCCGGTGTGCGGGAAAACCGCCAGTTCGGACCCTACCAAATCCAACAGCACTTGGGTTCAGGCGGAATGGGCGACGTTTACCTGGCAATCGACACGCGCCTGGGCCGACGGGTAGCTTTGAAGTTCCTGCCCGCTGAACTCACCACCGAAGAAGAGATTCTGCACCGGTTTCAGGAGGAGGCGCGAACAGCCTCGGCCTTGAATCACCCGAACATTCTGACGATCTACGATATTGGGGAGATCGAGGGCGACCACTTTATTGCGAGCGAGTACATCGATGGCGTCACGCTGCGTACGGCTCTAAATCGTGGCGCAATCGACACCACTCGGGCTCTGGATATCGCGACGCAAGTAGCTTCAGCGCTCGCGCAGGCGCACACCGCCGGAATTATCCATAGGGATCTGAAGCCGGGTAACATCATGATCCGGCAAGACGGGTATGTGAAGGTGATCGATTTCGGGCTGGCAAAGCTGGTGGAGATGCCGGTTCGGAGATCATCGCGCGGCTCGTGGACCCAACCGGGCTCTGTATTGGGCACGGTGCATTACATGTCGCCGGAGCAGGCCCGGGGCGAAGAGGCGGACCGCCGGAGCGACCTTTGGAGCCTGGGTGTGATCATCTACGAAATGATCGCGCGCAAGCGGCCGTTCGAGGGGCAGACTGACAGCCATGTAATTGTCGCCATCCTGGACCAAGCGGTGCCGCCGCTGCCTGAGACACCGCCGGTTCCGCAGGAGCTTGAGCGCATTATCTACAAGGCGCTTGAGAAAGATCCGGGAAAGCGGTACCAATCGGCCGGCGAGATGTGTTCGGATCTAAGGAAGCTGCATACGGCGATCAGTCCGGCTACGATTGCTGGGCCGCTGACGCTCTTAACGCCGGGCCGCGCCAGAAGAAGGCTGGGCCTTTCGGGCGGCCTTATGGCAGCGCTTCTGCTGGGATGGGCGGTCTGGTGGTGGGGCTTCGGCGGCAAGTATCAATTCCTCGGCCCCGACTGGTTTGAATTCGAATCGACGCAACGGGTCACTTTTGACGGCAACGTGAATATCGGGACGATCTCCCCCGACGGCCGCTATCTTGCCTATGCTTCGGTAAACGGGCCCGATGAACTGTTGCACCTTCGCCGGCTGGCCGACAACACAGAAACGCGAGTCTCAGTTACCCAAAACCGGTGCATTGGGTTGACGTTTTCGCCGGACACGCAAGCGTTGTATTACGTTTTGAAGAATCCCCAAGAAGAGCTGGGACGGTTGTATCGAATGAAGCTGCCGACGAGCATCCCGAGCCTCATTCTGGAGAACGTCGACAGCGCGGTGACGTTTTCGCCAGACGGACAACAATTTGCATTCGTGCGACGGGCCGAGGAGCGCGGGTCCAGCGTGGCGTCAATCCTCTTGGCGTCCACGAAGAATCCGGCGGATGCTCGCGTCATGGTGAGCAAAAGCAACACGCAGATGCGAGAACAACTGGCTTGGTCGCCACGCGGCGATGAGATTGCGGCCATTGTCTTCCCGCCACAAATAGATGCACCCACACGGCCGGCTGTGTATCTGTTTGCCTTGGATAAACGGATCCGGGGCGAGTTTTCTACCCGCAATCTTCGCTCGCTTCGCTACCCGGTCTGGCTGGATGGCGGGTCTTCTCTGATGCTTTCAGGGACTGCCGAAGGGGCGGAGCAGAGCCGCCTGGAGCAACTGCACATCCCAACGCGACAGTTTCATGAGCTGCCCTCTGCGTTGGCCTTCGACAGTATCAGCGCCACCAAAGACAGCAGCATTCTGGCAGCGGTTAGCTTGGACCAGCGATCGTCGATCTGGATCGCGGATGCGAGCAGTCTCGATCAACCGCACATGCTAATGCCGCAGGCTGAAGACATCAGGTCGCTGGCTTGGTCAGGAGACGAGATTATTTTCCCCTCCTCGCGTACGGGCAACGTGAACCTATCACGCATCGGCGCTGACGGCAATGTTGAGACACTTGCAACGCCGGAGCGGTGCGTGGAGAAACAGCCCGTGAGCTTAACGCAGGGACCGGGTGTGATTTATTCCTCGAACTGTGCCACGGGAGGTGACGATTTCAATCTGTGGCGGTTGGATTTGCGGACCGGCAAACGAGTGCAACTCACGAGCGGATCTAATTACGACAACGAGCCGGATGTATCGGTCGACGGGCAGTGGGTTGTCTATACATCCTGGCCGTCCAACAGTCCATCCGTGTGGAAAGTGCCGGTCAGCGGCGGTACGCCGGTGCAAGTTTCCTCACAACAGGCGCAGTACCCGTTTGTATCGCCGGACGGGAAACAGATTGTGTGTCAGATTCGCGAGTTTAACGGGATCTGGCACGTTGCGATTCTAGCTCTGACAAATGGTGCGGTGCTGAAGGAGTTCCCGCAATTGCCGATCAGCAGTCCCAACTCCACGCCTGTGCGCTGGAGTCCGGACGGTTCGGCATTAGATTACGTGGCTATGCAGGGCGGTTCGTCGAACATTTGGCGTCAGCCTTTGAGCGGCGGAGCGCCGCGTCAGCTCACGCGACCCGCCGAGGACAGGATCGTTTATTTCGCATGGAATTCAAGTGGCACTAAACTTGCATACATCCGCGGGCGAGCAGACAGCGACGTGATGCTATTTCGTCGCGCTTCTCGAAGATGAGTACTGGAGGCAAGAACATGGGATCAAATCCAATCGGACCTACAGGTCCACACGGATCGGATGAAGAGGCAGGCCCACACCTGGCATCAACCGGCGGTGCGGCCGCACAACCTAAGAAGGAAGATCTTATCGGTCCAAACGGGCCTCACACCGCGCCCGTAAAGCCGAACAACACAGCGGAAGATATCGGCCCGAGCGGTCCGCATACCTAACGGGCAGTTGGACAACTCGGTTAGAAGAAGCTTGGGGCCGTCGGTACAATTAAAAGACGTCCCCGCTTCTTATGAATAATCGGAAGTTGCGCCGCCAGGCGCTTGAAGACGCACTCGCCAGCCGTATCCTTGTGCTCGATGGAGCCATGGGTACGATGCTGCAACAAAGCCAGTTAACCGCTGCGGACTTCGGCGGCGCGGCGCTCGAAGGTTGCAACGAAAATCTGGTATTTACGCGCCCGGACGTAATTCAGAATGTTCACCGGGCGTATTTCGAGGCGGGCGCCGACCTGGTCGAGACGGATACTTTTGGCGCCACGCGGATCGTGCTCGCTGAATATGGATTGCAGGATCGCGCCTACGAATTGAATCTTGTAGCGGCCCAATTGGCACGGCAAGTCGCCGAGGAACTTTCCAGCTCCGGACGGCCGCGGTTCGTGGCAGGGTCAATGGGCCCCACGACGAAGGCCATCACCGTGACGGGCGGTGTCACGTTTGAGCAGTTGGTTGAAAATTACTACGAGCAGGCCAAGGGGCTGATAGAAGGCGGAGCCGATGTTTTGCTGCTCGAGACTTGCCAGGATACGCGGAATGTAAAGGCCGGTCTCTTGGCGATTGACCGGCTCGGCCGTGAATTGGATTATCTAATACCTGCCATGGTGTCGGGCACCATTGAACCGATGGGTACAATGCTGGCCGGCCAGACGGCCGATGCATTCTACACGTCCATCTTGCACGCGCGCCTGCTCTCCGTAGGACTGAACTGCGCGACGGGGCCCGAGTTCATGACCGATCACATCCGATCGATTCATGAATTGGCGACCACGCGAGTATCGTGTTATCCGAATGCCGGGCTGCCGGATGAAGAAGGCAAATATCTGGAGACTCCGTCTAGCTTGGCCGCGCAACTCGAGCGCTTCATCGATCATGGCTGGTTGAACATAGTTGGCGGCTGCTGCGGCACGCGACCGGATCACATACGGGCCATTGCGCAGATGGTGGAAGGCAAGAGGCCGCGCCAGCTAAAGGCGGGGAACCATCGCACCTATTTCTCGGGCATCGAGCTGATTGAAGCGGAGGAGAGCAACCGTCCGCTGATTGTCGGCGAACGGACCAACGTGATCGGGTCGCGGCTGTTCAAGAAGATGATCGCCGAGGAGAAATGGGAGGAGGCGACCGAAATTGCGCGCTGGCAGATCCGCAATGGTGCGCACGTGGTGGATGTGTGCCTTCAATCGAGCGATCGGGACGAGTTGAACGACATCCCGTTGTTTTACGAGAAGCTGATCCGCAAGATCAAAGCGCCGATCATGATCGATACGACGGACCCGCGCTCGGTGGAGCTGTCGCTGACATATTGCCAGGGCAAGAGCATCATTAATTCGATCAACCTGGAGGACGGCGAAGAGAAATTCGAGCGCATGTGCCCGATTGCGCGGCGATATGGGGCCTCGCTGGTGGTGGGATGCATCGATGAAGACCCGGTGCAGGCGCAGGCGTTTACCAGAGAGCGCAAACTGGCGGTTGCGGAACGCTCGGTGGAGTTGCTCACAGGGAAATACGGCATTGCGCCGGAGGACATCATCATCGACCCGCTGGTGTTTCCGTGCGCAACGGGCGATGAGAACTACATCGGCGGAGCGGTGGAGACGATCGAGGCGATCCGGCTGATCAAAGAGAAGATTCCGTATGTGAAGACGGTGCTTGGGATCTCGAACATCTCGTTCGGGCTGCCGGCGGCGGCACGCGAGGTGGTGAATTCGGTGTTCCTGCATTACTGCACGAAGGCCGGTCTCGATTTGGCGATTGTGAACGCGGAGAAGCTCGAGCGTTTTGCGTCCATTCCGGAAGAAGAGCGGCGGTTGACAGAAGCGCTGTTGGCCAACAAACCTCCGGTAAACGTGCCGGCGGGGCATCCGGATGCGGCCGTCTTCGAGGGCGTGCCGGAGGACTGGCGCGAGCAGACGCGCGAACAGAAAATCGCGGTGAATCAGTTTCATATCGCCGCAATCGCGGAGCATTTCCGCGGTGCGACGGGGAGAACGAAGAAGGCGACGGCGGACCTGCCTCTCGATGAACGGCTGGCGAACTACATCATCGAGGGCACGAAAGACGGGCTGATTCCGGATCTCGATTTGAAGCTGCGGGAGGGCATGGCGCCGCTCGACGTCATTAATGGCGCACTGATGGCCGGCATGTCGGAGGTGGGGCGGCTCTTCAACAACAACGAACTGATCGTAGCCGAGGTGCTGCAATCAGCGGAGGCGATGAAGGCGGCGGTCAACCATCTGGAGCAGTTCATGGAGAAATCGGCGTCGTCGTCGCGGGGCAAAATTGTGCTTGCCACGGTGAAAGGGGACGTGCACGATATCGGCAAGAACCTGGTTGAGATTATTCTCAGCAATAACGGGTATGAGGTGGTGAATCTTGGGATCAAAGTCCCGCCGGAGGATTTGATTAAGGCGTACCAGGCGCACAAACCGGATGCGATCGGACTTTCGGGGCTATTGGTCAAGAGCGCTCAGCAGATGGTGACCACGGCGGGCGACCTGAAGGACTCGGGTATCGCGGTGCCGCTGCTGGTGGGCGGCGCTGCACTTTCAGAGAAATTCACGCGAACCAAGATCGGCCCCAGCTACGCGGCGGCCACGTTCTACGCGAAAGATGCAATGACCGGTCTGCGGCTGATGAACGAGATCATGGATCCGGGGACGCGCGAGCAGGTGCTTGAATCGCACGTGTTCGGCGATGTGCCAGCCGAGACGGTGGTGCACGAGCAGGCGACCGTGCCGCCGGGCGAGATGCGCAGTCCGAAGGTACACACGGATATTCCGATTCCGGCGGCGCCCTACCTGGACCGCAAGATTCGAACGATTCCACACCTGACTGAGATTTGGAGCTACATCAATCCGTTCATGCTGTATGGGCGGCACCTCGGCTTCAAGGGAAATTTCGAGAAGCTGCTGAGCGAGCGCGACGCCAAGGCGCTGGAGCTTTTTCACAACATGGAAGAGGTGAAGCGAGAGGCTTCTAGCTTTATGCGCGCTCGGGCGGTGTGGCAGTTCTTCGAAGTGGAGCGCGACGGGAACACGCTGCATTTATTCGCGCCTGGGGGCGATACGCCGATCGAGAGCTTCCGCTTCGGGCGGCAGGCGAAATCGGATGGTTTGTGCTTGAGCGACTATGCACTGGACGCGCAAGATGGCCGTCGCGATCACATTGCGTTGTTTGTGGTTACGGCGGGAGAAGGAGTGATTGAGCACTCTCAAGAGGCGAAGGCGCGCGGCGAATTCTTCAAGGCTCACGCCATTCAGGCGCTGGGCATCGAGACGGCGGAGGCGTGCGCGGAATGGCTGCACCGCCGCATTCGAGAAGATTGGGGCTTCCCCGATCCGCCAACCTTGACTATGCAGGAGCGCTTTACGTCGCGCTATCACGGCAAGCGTTACAGTTTTGGCTATCCAGCGTGTCCGAACCTTGAAGACCAAGCGAAACTGTGGCGGTTGCTGCGGCCGGAAGATATTGGTGTACAACTGACTGAAGGCTTCATGATGGAGCCGGAAGCGAGCGTTTCCGCTCTAGTGTTCCATCACCCGGATTGCGTATACTTCAGCGCGGCGGAAGAACTGGAACCGGCCTATGCATAGAAGCGTACCTACTCCGCGCTCTTGCCGGTCATTTTCCGGATGAAAGCCACTTCGGCAGGTCGATAGGGTTTGCCGTTGGGGTAGAAGATGTCGTGGAACCAGACGGTGGGCGGGCTATATACGTAAGGGTGTTGCCAGGAATCCCAAGGCAGATAGGTTTGGGTCTTTCCTTGGACGAAGCCCCAGTTGATGGCGCCCACATCGTATTTTTTCGCGATGGGGAGAATGCCTTCAAAGGTGCTCTTTTCGGCGCGCGCCATGTACTCGGTGCAGATGATCGGCCGGCCGTACTGCTGGAGCCATTTCACGTGCGTCTCAAAATTGTTCGGGACGCTGTAGTTGTGGAACGATGTGATGTCCGATAGCTCGAGCTGCTCTTTTGCCATGGGCTCTAGCTGAGCGGGATTGGACCAGTCGCCGTGCCACACTCCGCTGGTGAGCGGTTGCTGCGGTTGGGCATCACGCGCCCAGGCGAACGCTTGTGGCAGCAGCGCCAACACGAGTTGGACCTTGTTCTTAGGCTCCAATTTGCCGTAGCTGGAGTCGTTCGTATTGTCAGGCTCGTTCCAGATGTCCCAACCGAGGACGCGATTGTCGTGGCCGAAAGCGCCAATAACGCCCTTTACGTACGCTTCCAGCCGGGGATACTGAGAAGGATCCTGCAACGCCGCGGCGCCCGGACTCTGCACCCAGCGGGAATTGTGAACGCCCGGCCTTGGCTTCGGCTGCGGGCCGAGGTGCGGGTTGGGGTCCCAGCACGAATCGAATAGCACGAACAGCGGCTTGATCTTGTGCTTGTCGCAGATGCGGAGAAACGTATCGATGCGCTTTTTGAATCCTTCGCTGTCCTGCTGCCAGAGCAGGTCGTGCAGGAACACACGCATGGTCGTCATGCCGAGCCCTTGGGCCCAGCCGAGCTCGGTGTCGATGCGCTTGGGATTGAAGGTTTCGGCTTGCCACATCTCAAGTTCATTTACGGCGTAGGACGGGATATAGTTGCTTCCTACCAACCAAGGCTCGTGCGCGTACCATGTGTTTGCAGCTTCGGGGGTCCAGCGCTCGTGCCCTACTTGCCCGGGCTCCTGTGCCAGGAGCAGAACAGGTAGCAATAGCGAAACGGTTGTGAGGAGCCGGGTGAATGTTTTTCGCATGAAAGTGTTTGCGGTATCGATTTTATCCTGTGCTGATGCAATCGAGGCACGTAACACTCTGGGATTTAGCCCGATCTAAAAGTGGTAATCCAAAACGCGCCGTATTATGCTCGTGCTCTCGTGCCATCCAATCAGAAGCGGGGCAGGTGTTTTGAAGAAACGCTTGACTCGAAGGGGATCCCGGCGCGCCGCTCGGCTACTGGCGATCTTTGCCGCAGTAACGTGCTATTCGATCGCTCAAGGTACTTTCACAGACCCGATCCGCGATTCGGGGCCCGATCCCTGGATCGAGTATCGCGATGGCGCTTACTACTTGATGACGACAACCGGCGACAACCTGACGATTTGGAAATCGTCAACGCTCGGCGGCCTAAAGAACGCGGAACCGCATATTGTCTGGAAACCGCCATCGCGAACTGCGCCTTACGCTACTGATATATGGGCGCCCGAACTGCATTCGATCGACGGGAAGTGGTACATCTATTTCGCGGGCGATGCGGATAAGCATAACGACACACATCGTATTTGGGTCGTGGAGAATGCTGCGCGCGATCCTACGACAGGTACATGGGTGATGAAGGGAGAACTTGCCGATCCCTCGGATAAATGGGCCATCGATCCATCCGTTTTCGAAGACAAACACAAGTGGTACGTAGTCTGGTCCGGCTGGCCGGATGATGCGGATGGCGTGCAGAACATATATATAGCCAGGCTGAAGAACCCCTGGACTATTGAAGGACATCGCGTGTTGCTCTCCACGCCGGACCATGATTGGGAAGAGCACGGACCCGTAAAAGTGGACGAAGGGCCGGAGGTGCTGAAACACAATGGCGAACTGTTTCTGGTATTCTCGGCCAGCCATTGCTCGACAGACGACTACGAGTTGGGCATGCTGACAGCCTCCGCTAACAGCGATCTTCTGAACCCGGACTCATGGAAGAAATCGCCGCTACCTGTATTTGTCGAATCACAGGAGGCGCGCGCATTCGGGGTCGGGCACAATGGGTTCTTCCGGTCACCCGATGGGAAACAGGATTGGATCATCTATCATGCGAATCCTGGGCCAAACGAGGGTTGCGGGGCGATGCGCTCGACGCGCGCACAGTCTTTCAAATGGAATCCGGACGGTACGCCGAATTTCGGCCGGCCGGCGCCTTTAGGCATCCCGATGGCGGAGCCCTCAGGCGAACGGAGCCATTGATTAGTCTGGCGCGGCTTATACCAGTTCGAGTAACTCGCCGGGTTCGCGAATGAGCATATCGGGGGGTTCTAACTCAAAGCTATCGGGCTGAAACCCCCAAGCGACGCCACAGCTCCGCACCCCGGCATTACGCGCAGTTTTAACATCCACGCGGCTATCGCCGACTAACAACGTGGCGGCGGTGGATGCACCGGCTTCCTCCATCAACGCCAGGACCCCGGCGGGATCGGGTTTCTTGGCGGGGAAACTATCGCCGCCGTAGACCCGCAGGAAATGACTAGCAAGTCCCAGCGCGGCGACGATATCGGAACTGATACGCACCGGCTTGTTAGTCAAGATCGCAAGTTGATGCCCGGCTTGTGAGAGCGCCACGACAGCCTCGCGCACGCCGGGATATAGCTTGGTATGCTCCAGCGCGTGAGCGCGGTAAAACTTGAGAAAGAATTTGAGCGCGTCGGCCAGCCGCTCCTCGGGAACGTGTCCGCCCATGGCGCGTTGAACCAGAACGGCGGCGCCGTCTCCAACGTAGGAATAGATGAGATCGGCGTCGATAGCGGGCAAGCCGAAATGTACCCGCGTTGCGTTCATAGAGATCGCCAAATCCTTGGCGGAATCGATGAGCGTCCCGTCCAGATCGAAGATGATCAGCAAGCGTGCAGGCTCCTCCATTATTTAAGCGCGCAGAACGGTACCGAAAGGCCTAAACTTCCTGCGAGACGTGCGGGTGCGTGTGATGCCAGAGCTGCCTCAGGTTTTCCATCTGCTCGGTAAAGGCATCCTTCAGCTCACGGGGCGCAAGGTCCACGAGCCACGACGAAAGCTCACTCACGTACGGCAGCACGCGCGAACTCTCCAAGAAATTGGGCGTGGGAGAAGGCGAATAAGCTATCAGCACGTCCACCATGGCGGCGACAATCAGAGCGCCACGCAGAAATCCGGCAACACCGCCGAGCACGTGATTGAACCAGGAAAGACCAAACCACCGGAATAAGCGCGAGAAGAGCGCCGCGATCAGCGACCCCACAAGCACAACACCTATGAAGATGATCAGAAATCCGAGCACGTCGGCGACGACCGGAGTTTTCAACCATGGCATGAGCTTCGCAGCGACGATTCGATAGAACCAGAAACCGGCGATGAGTCCAACTACGGTGGCAATAAGCCCTACTACTACGCGTGCAAATCCGGCCCGTAATCCCGTGGCCGCCGACCACAATAAAATTATCGCCAGCACGACATCGAACCAGTTGAACGCCATAAGATTGTTATTTAGCGGCCGGCGCAAGTAACGGTTGGCCTGTTAGCCGCGAGTAAGCCTCTAGATATTTTTCGCTTGTTCTCTGCACGACTCTGTCCGGGAGCGCGGGCGCGGGCGGTTTCTTGTTCCAGGCAAGCGTCTCCAGATAGTCGCGCACATACTGTTTGTCGTATGAATATTGCGGCTGGCCGGCTTTGTAAGTATCGGCTGGCCAGTAACGGGAGGAATCAGGAGTTAGCACCTCGTCAGCTAATACCAATTCGTCGTTGACGAAGCCGAATTCCAGCTTAGTGTCGGCCAGTATGATGCCCTGCTCAAGCGTATGAGCTGCGGCGCGCTGATAAATTTCGAGTGTCAGATCGCGAAGTTGGCCGGCCAGGTCGACGCCCAGCAAGTTGGCGACATACCGGAAAGGGACATTGACATCGTGCCCGGTCTGCGCCTTGGTGGCCGGCGTAAAGATGGGTTCGGGCAGGCGGTCACTTTCGCGCAGCCCCGGCGGCAGGGGAATGCCACATACTTTGCCTTGCGCCTTATATTCCTTCCAACCCGAGCCCGCCAGGTAACCGCGTGCGACGCACTCAACCTGAACCATGTGGGCCTTGTTGACCAGCATCGAGCGGCCCTCCAAGACGCCACGGTGCTTCGACAACTTCCTGGGATATTCGCCAATGGATGCGGTAACCAGATGAGAGCGGACGAACGGCTTCAGGAAATCGAACCAGAAGACAGACATTTGTGTCAACACGCGGCCTTTGCACGGGATGCCACTCGCCAGAACGCAATCGAAAGCGGAAATGCGGTCCGTAGCAATGAATAGCAGCGTATCGCCAAGATCGTAGATATCCCGAACTTTGCCACGCGTCAACAGCGGTAGCGGGAGCTTTGTTTGAAGCAGGATCTCGTCCTGGCACATAGCTATTTCTGAGTATCCCAGAGACTACGGCGGTCTTCGAAGCTTCGGAAAAAAAGCCACGGAGTAGCGTGAAGAATTTGCGCGTAAAACTTCCTGTTTGGCCTGTAAACAGTTGCATAGCCGCTTTGGAGCGGTGATTGCAACGTAAACACTGGAAGGAGTTTCGGACATGAATTCCGATCAATTCGAAGGAAAGTGGAAACAACTTAAAGGCAATGTGAAACAGCGCTGGGGCAAGCTCACCGACGATGACGTCACGGCGCTGAGCGGAAAGAAAGACGAACTCGTAGGGAAACTTCAAGAGCGATATGGAATCACGCGGGAGCAAGCGCAACGGGAAGCCGATGAGTGGGCGGCCGCTACCAATGCGGATCTGGATGCAACCACAGCGGGTACCCGAGCCCGCACGGCCAGTACCGGCAAGCTCTAGACGGCCTTCTCTAGTTGACTCGCGGGTCAACTGATCGACCTAAACCGCACAACACACCAACACTGTGTGCGGTAACGAGGGACGGCACTGATGAAGTGCCGTCCTTTTTTGATGACTATTGCCAGCTACACTGGTGCCGATGGGCGTCCAGCACCGCTTGGCGATTTGCAATGAATTGTTTCAGCAGCTTCTGCTGCCCGAAATCTGTCAGCAAGTTCGCGCGCTCGGATATCATGGGCTGGAAATCGCGCCCTTCACGCTGGCTGACGATCCGGCATCGCTGAATCCTGATGAACGGCGACACCTCAGAGAAACCCTCGCCAACCATAAGCTCGATTTCGTAGGTTTCCATTGGCTACTAGCCGCTCCCCCTGGTCTTCACGCAACGGCACGAGACGAGCGCGTCCGAAAACGCACTTGGGATTACGTGGACAGTCTGATCGATCTTTGTGCGGATCTCGCCGATCCGAGGAGTAGCACAAAAAGCGTGATGGTTTTTGGGTCACCCAAGCAGCGCTCGACCGAGGCGGGGATGAGCCCGCGGGAGGCAGGGGACGTGCTCACGCATGGGCTGGCGCATGCTGCGCCGCACGCGGAGAGCCGCGGGGTGATGATTCTGATTGAGGCTTTGTCGCCAGATCAAACAGACGTGGTGACCTGCCTTGCGGATGCGGTAGCCATTGTAAAGCAGATTCGAAGCGCCGCTATTCAAACCATGTTCGACACGCATAACGCCAAATACGAAACCGAGCCGCATGTTGAGCTGCTGCGCAAATACGCGCCCTATATCCAACACGTTCACGTCAATGAGATGGACGGGCGTGAGCCAGGCGCCGGCGACTACGATTTTAAGACTTTGCTCGCCACACTCAATGAGCTGAATTATCCGGGTTGGGTTTCGGTGGAAGCATTCGATTTCAGCCGCGATGCGCACGAAGTTGCGGCGCGTGCAATCCATTCCTTGAAAGGCGCACCGCCGGTGGCGGCGGCATCTCACGCTATATGAACCGATACATCGTTACCGGCGGGGCAGGATTTATCGGCTCTGCTCTAGTTCGCGCCCTGCTGGCGCAAGGCCGGCGTGTTCACGTTATCGACAATCTTGCGACAGGCCATCTTGACAACCTGGAAGAAGTCGCCGACCAGATTACGGTCCATGAATTCGATGTTCGCGATTATGATCGCATTGCGCCGGTGATCGCGGGCGCTGAGCGGGTCTTTCATTTGGCGGCTATTCCGTCCGTTCCAAAATCGATTCTGCAGCCGGTGCCGAGCCACGAATCCAACATCGATGGAACCTTCAACGTGTTTCGAGCGGCCGTCGAAGGCAAAGCAGGACGGGTGATTTACGCCGGCTCGTCGTCGGCGTACGGCGATACTGCGGTGCTGCCCAAAGTAGAAACCATGACGCCGCGCCCGAAGTCTCCGTACGCCGTGCAAAAGCTGGTGGGCGAATACTACGCCAGCGTTTTCTCGGATTGCTTTCAGCTCGAGACAGTCTCGCTGCGCTTCTTCAACGTGTTCGGCCCGCGGCAGGACCCCACGAGCGTCTATTCCGGGGTGCTCTCGATTTTTCTCACGTGTTTGATCGAGCAGCGCAGTC
Organism: Bryobacteraceae bacterium; assembly: GCA_035502635.1. Taxonomy (GTDB): domain Bacteria; phylum Acidobacteriota; class Terriglobia; order Bryobacterales; family Bryobacteraceae; genus Bog-105. Next base: position 44,453 of record DATJUG010000025.1, on the reverse strand, counting down.
CGACCATCTACGGCGACGGCGAACAATCGCGCGATTTCACTTACGTCGAAGATGTAGTGGGTTTGATGCTGAAAGCGTCGGAAGCGCAGGGTGTTTCCGGTAAAGTCTTCAATGCGGGCAATGGCGGGCGATATACCCTGAACCAGACCTGGGAATTGCTGCAGAAGATTGAAGGTGTAAATTTGCCCGCGAATTACGGCGCGCCGCGCCCAGGGGACGTTCGCGATTCGCAAGCGGATACGACGGCTGCGGTGCGTGAGCTGGGACATCAGCCGCGCTTCACTTTTGAGCAGGGGTTGCGCCTGACGCTGGAGTGGTACCGCGCCAGCCTGCAAGGAAAAGAACTGGCTGCGGCGGGGCGGAGCGGCGAGCGGCGCGGGCGCTAGACTGGCGGTAGAAGCCCGCCGTGCAGCAGACATTAATCCAGCAAAGCTTCCGCCTTGGAGCAGACGGCATCTACCGGTGCGAGGGCTTTCAGGAGTTTGTGTGGCAGAAGCACGGATTCGGAACGCGCGAAGGCAATCCGGGTGCTGATATCACACTGCGGCAGATCCATTCCGATCGCATTGTGAACGCAAACGGCTTGGGTAACAGAGAGCGCGAAGGCGATGCCCTGGTGACCGATGAGATTGGCAGGAGCATCGGCGTGCGAACGGCCGATTGCGTTCCCATTCTGCTCTTGGACGCCACGAACCGGGCGATAGCCGCGGTGCATGCCGGCTGGCGTGGAACCGCGGCGCGCGTAGTCATGCGCGCGATCGAACGCATGCGCAGCGATTTTGGAACCAACGCGAGCGATATCTACGCCGCCGTGGGGCCATGCATTCGCGGGTGCTGCTATGAAGTGGGGCGCGACGTCGCGGAGCAATTTGAAGCCAGCTCTGTGCAAAGGGCCGGTGGCGCAAGCGGTAAACACCGCCTCAATCTAGCGCGCGCGAACCGGCAGCAGATGGAGACCGCTGGGATCGATCCCAGCCGCATCTTTGATTGCGGTTTGTGCACCACGTGCCAGACCGCGCAGTTCTTTTCGTACCGGCGAGAACCGGAGAATCCGGGGCGCATGGTGGCCTCGATTTCACGGCTCGCATGAATGTGATCCCCTAAAAGGAGAGAGTGAATGGACCGCAAAGCGAAGGCGCAGTGGAAAGGCGATCTGAGATCCGGGGTAGGAACGATATCGTCGGCGAGCGGAGTTCTTTCGAGCACGCCGTATTCTTTCCGGGACCGCTTCGAGCAAGGAAACGGGACCAATCCGGAAGAGCTGCTGGCGGCGGCGCATGCGGCTTGCTTTTCGATGGCGCTGTCGGCCGAGCTGGCGAAGCAGCACCTCAAGGCGGATAGTATCGACACGACGTGCACCATCACGCTCGATAGAGACGGCGATGGGTTTGCCATCAAGCGCAGCCATCTGGAATTGACGGCGAAGATACCGGGCGCGTCGGAGGACGCTTTCAATCGGGCGACCCAAGCCGCCAAAGAGGGATGCCCGGTCTCGAAGCTTTACGATACCGAGATCGTACTGGACGCCAAGTTGGAGCAATCAGCCGCATCGGGCGCGTGAACGCGGCTGCCGGTCGCGTCCGCGATGATATGCTCGGGTCGAGGGCAGTGTCCGCGGATGAGTGTCTGGAAGCTTGGTTTCCGCTTGAGCTGCGGACTTGTCGTTCTGGGCGCTCTCTACGCTCTTCAGCGGCCTCTTCAGCCCTTCCGCGAATACCCTGGCGACGAATATCGGCTAGGCCAGATTCCGCTGCCGCCTGATTATCAGGAGAAGACGGAATGGGCATTCGCGCGCCTGATGTATCCTTCCATTCCCGAGGCTCACTTCCACCATGCGGGATGGGACTGGACCAGAGGACACTCCAGTTGGACCAATGACTACCCCAGAGCCGACCGTCATTTCGCCCAGGCGCTCCGGCGCTTGACGCGTATCCACGCGCGGTCTGTGGAACAACCGGTGAATCTGGAAGACCCAGGAGACGTCTACAATTACCCGTGGCTCTACGCGGTATTTGTCGGCGAGTGGGACCTGACCGACTCGCAAGCTAAGATTCTGCGCGATTACCTGGAGCGCGGCGGCTTTCTGATGTGCGACGATTTTTGGGGCACAGTCGATTGGTCGGTTTTCGACCACAGCATGAAGCGCATCTTCCCCGATCAGCCCGTGGTTGAGATTCCGGATTCAGATCCCATCTTTCATACCGTCTACGATCTGGATGGGCGATATCAGGTTCCAGGTGCGTGGGCGGTGCGCACCGGCACCTCTTACAGGAACGACGGATACGTGGCGCACTGGCGCGGAATTTACGACAACAAGGGCCGCCTGATGGTGGCAATGGCGTTCAATTCCGATCTGGGAGACTCCTGGGAATGGGCTGACGATCCCGAGTATCCGGAGCAATACTCGGCGCTCGGAATCCGGTTGGGAGTGAACTATGTCGTCTACGCGATGACGCATTGATTCCATGACAAACTTTCACTACCGGTGGAGCTGTGCTTTTGGCGGCTGCGTTGCCCTGTTCGGATTCGCGGCGTGCCTAAGCGGGCGCGACACGCTGAACCAAGACGAATTGAAAATGCTGCAGGACCCGGGCGGCTGGGAGTACATCACCATCAGCGACCAAGATGCGGGTATACAAACCAAGCACACGTGCTTTGACGGCCAGCCGCATCCGCAAGAGTGCAGCGGCACGCTGACGTTGAATCCGGACAACACGTTCGTGCAACAGGTCCATATTCACGGGCAGACTGATGCTCGGCATGGAAACTATCAGCTCGATGGCTCCGAGCTGGAGTTCTTCGACGAGTTCGGCACCAGAGATGGACCATACCATCTGACGATCGACGTCCAGGCGAAGCGGTTGACGCTCGAGATGCCGCAGGTTCGCGACGAGCTCGAGCTGGAGAAAGAATACAAGAAGCAGCGGCAGCAAGCGAGCCGCGCGGCCAAGTAGCGTGGCACTTAGGGTTGCGGCGCCGCTTGTTCAATTGCCGCACTGGCTGCGTCGATGATTTCGGTTTCGCGCTCGAGCGCGGCGGCTGCGCGCGGAATCTGGGACTCAGCTTCCGTCCAGTTCTTCCGATCCATCGCCTCCAGGACCCCAGGCAACGGCTTCGATTCGTAGCCGGTATAAGCACCTGGCGCGTAGATCTGATTCTTGAACCAGGGCCGCGCCGGCAGCCCCGCCGGATCGGTCAGCGCGGGCCCGCTCCGCATCAGCAATCCGTTAACTCGCGCGATGACCGCCGTGGGCAGATCCATACCGTCCGATTGTGCTTTCGCAATCGCCTTGGCATAACGATTCGCGCTTCGCGTCAAAGCGTCCAGGGCGTTCTCGAGCGGCGCGAAATTGAAATACGGTGGAACCTCCGGCGCAGCTGGAGCTAGCAGCGGCTGCCTCGGGTCGCTGTTTGCGCTGAAGACACCTTCCTCCAATTCGCGTTTGCGCTCGCGCAGGCTCTCCTGCTGGGTCTTGAGCAACTCTTGCACATTGCTCACATAGGTCTTGACCGTATCGGCAAAGTCCGTGAAATCGAAGGGCAGCAAATCCGAGTCGGCCAGGCGCATAACCGCGCTGCCAATCAACTGCGATTCCACGCGCGCATACGCGAAATCCGGGTCGCCAAAGTGGGTGTACCAATAGAAGTCGTCGTAGGCGGAATGATAGACGCCCCCATGCGTTTCACCGCTGAACCCAATGTCTGCCGACGGAATCCCCAGGTGGTGAATGAACGCCGTGTAGTCTGACCCGTCGCCCAGAGCGCCAATGCGCAAATCCTCGCGTCTGCGAATCTCATCGCGTTGCTCGTCATTAGCCGCATGCTCGATCTCGTATAGCTTCGATCGTTCCAATACGCTGATGTTCTTTTCGGGATCGATCACATCCCGCGCCACGGAATTGAGGAATTTTTCTAGCGTGTGGGATCCCTCTGCTCCGAAAAATCCACGGCCGCTCACATCGCTGTTGAAGTACGCCACGGCGTGGCGCAAAAGCTCATCCTCATGCGCCTCCACCCATTCCGTGGAGCCCAGCAGACCCGGCTCTTCGCCGTCCCAGGCGCAATAGACAATCGTGCGTTTGGGCTTCCATCCCTGCTTCGCCAATTCACCGAAGGCGCGAGCTTCTTCAAGCAGCCCGATCAAGCCCGAGACGGGGTCTTCCGCGCCATTCACCCAGGCATCGTGATGGTTCCCGCGCAGCACCCATTCGCCCGGCACATCCGAGCCCGGCATGCGCGCGATTACGTCATAGATCGTCTTTTGGTCCCAATTCGACTTCATCAGCAGGTGCACTTTGGCGGGGCCAGGTCCCAAGTGATAGGTGACCGGAAGCCCACCGCGCCAGCCGCGCGGCGCAACTCGGCCCTCCATCGCCGCCAATAACGGCTGCGCATCGCCATAGGAAATGGGCAACACTGGAATTTTGGTGATGGTCTTCGCTTCCTGAAGTGAAAGCCGTTTCGCGCCGGGAACGGAGGCGATGCCGGGCGTGAGCGGATCGCCCGGATAATCGGTGTCCATCACACTGCCGCGCTGAATGCCGGCGGGCGGGCGCCAAGGACCCTGCGGATATACATCGCCATCTGTGTATCCATCATCGAGAGGATCCGAATAGATGATGCAGCCGATGGCGCCGTGTTCCGCGGCCACTTTGGGTTTGGTCCCGCGCCAGCCGTGGCCGTAGCGCGCGATAACAATGGCACCTTTGACCGACACGCCGTAGCGTGCGAGCTCTTCGTAATCGTCGGGATTGCCATAGTTCACGTAGATCAAAGGTCCGGTTACGTCGCCGTCGATCGAATAGGCGTTATATGCCGGCAACTGCTCGCTGGTCTGCGAGGAGGTCCGGTCCACTGCAATTGGAGGTTCGGCCAGCTTCACTTCGAAGCGGCGCGGCTCAATCATCTCCAGTTTTTCTTCTTTTGGAGTTGGAAATAGCACGTCGAATGTTTCGATATGCGCGTCGAAGCCCCATTCTTTGAACCGCGCCAGCAGCCACTCGGCGTTGTCTTTGTCGTAGGGCGAACCGACGTGGTGTGGGTGTGCGGTGAGGCGGCGCATGTATTCGCGCTGCTTGTCCGGCGAGGGTAGCGCGCGGAACTTGGTTTCCCAATCGCGCTCGGCCCGGCTAGCCGCGGGCGTGTAGCCGTCCAGAGGCTTCAGGGCATCTGCTGCGCGAAGAGAAAGGCACGCCGCGCCTAGCCACAAGCTAACGGCCACTGCTGTTTTCATTCTGTTCATGAGCTGGTTACAACCTAGATTCTAGCTTCCATAACGCAGAGCTAACGCCAGTCGTGCTACCCTAGCCCCATTCAGGGAGACTGCTATGTACCAATCCAAATTCGTAGTAGCTGCGCTCGTATTTGTGACCTTTTCCTGTTCTGCCCTGTTCGCTCAGGACGTCACCGGCAAGATTACCGGCACCATAACCGATCCATCAGGCGCTGTTGTGGCCAACGCGAAGGTGACCGTTACCAGCAAGGCCACCGGCACTGCACGTGAAACCACGTCCGATTCCTCCGGCACCTACCAAGTCCTTCAACTGCCCATCGGCCTCTACAGCGTGTCGGCGGAGGCTCCTGGGTTCCAGCGAGTCACTGTCGATTCGCAGACTCCGCTCGAAATCAATCAGACGCTACGTATCGACGTGCATCTTCAGGTGGGCAGGATCAGCAATGCAGTCACCGTGGAAAGCAACGCATCTATAGTGGAAACCGAGAACCAGACCTTGATGCAGACTGTTACCGGCCAAGCCATTTTCGAATTGCCATTGAACGGCCGCGACACCCTCGATCTGCTCAAGACACAGCCTGGCGTCACGCCAACCAATCCGGATTCGGGCGCCGCCGGAAATTACAGCATCGGCGGGCAGCGAACCGACTCGGTGACCTATTTGCTGGATGGCGGGTTAAACAACGACCTATTAAGTAATAACGTGGTCGCCGATCCCAATCCTGACGCAGTTGCCGAGTTCCGCGTTCTCGAGAGTAACTACAGCGCTGAATACGGCCGCAATGCCGGTGGGATTGTGAGTGTTGTGACGAAGAGCGGCACGAACAAGTTCCAAGGCACATTGTACGACTATGTGCGCAACAATTATTTCGATGCAAATACATTTTTCAATAACGAGCAGGACCTGCCGGTTCCCGTCCTGAAGCGGAATCAGTTCGGCGGCACGGTCGGCGGCCCGATCGTCAAAGACAAGCTGTTCTTCTTTTTCTCCTATGAAGGCCAACGTCAGACGGCGCTCGACACCAGCGCTGGCAAAGTCACAACCTACACGCCGGCTGAAGCGAACGGAGATTTCTCAAACACCGGTTATGCCTCGACGGTAGCCACATTCCTGGCGGCGAACCCGCAATATCAGCCGAATCCTACTCTGGCTGCGCAGGGCATCATTGCTCCGAGCGCTATTGACCCGGTGGCGAAGGCTTATTTTGCGGCCGGACTTATTCCGACATCGCCTACCGGGATTCTATTCCCAGAAGCAGCGGCTACAAGCAATTACAACGAGTATTTGGGGCGCTTCGATTACAATCTCACATCGAAGGACCTTATCACCGGAACTTTCACGACACGCGATAATCCGATTCTTTACCCCTTTGGGAACACGGGCCCGACATTCAGCTCACCGGGCCCCAACAATGTGACGGGTTTTCCAGTAACTTATTCGAACACTGACTACTTCGGCTCTGTTGGCTACACGCACACATTCACCCCGTCTCTCTTAAACGAACTGCACGTTACTGCCCAGCGCCTGAATCATACGCAGGCGATTCCGGCTACGAAGCAGCCCACCGCTTTGGAGCTCGGGGCAGACGTTCCGTCGGACGACCCGACCGGACCGCCGCGGGTGGATCTGGGCGGCACGAATCTATCGCTTGGATTCAGCCCGCAGGGTCCCACACGCGAGATCGATAACACGTACACCTTCTACGACAATCTTTCGTGGACGAAAGGCAGTCACAATCTCAAGTACGGTTTCTATTTTTCGCCGTATCAGGACAACACGGTTTACGACTTCTACGTGGATGGCGAGTATTACTTTTACGGTCCGGGTACGTTCGTCGGTTCGGGCGTAGACTTGGCTGACTTTCTGATGGGATTGCCCGACGAATTTCTCCAATTCGGTAAAGCTCCGTCTAACATTCGGTCGCATCAATATGCCGGGTTCGGACAAGATGAATGGAAGGTCAGTAAGCGGCTTACTCTCACGTTGGGATTGCGGTACGAATATGCCGAGCCGAAGTTCGACACGCAAGGGCGTTCATTTTCCTTCATTCCCGGCCTGCAGTCGCAACGCTTTGTGAACGCGCCGAACGGGCTCCTTTTTCCGGGCGATCCCGGCGCGCCCAAAGGCGCCAATTTTCCAGACAAGAACGACTGGGCGCCGCGGTTCGGCTTTGCCTATGACGTTTTCGGCAATGCAAAGACTTCGGTGCGCGGCGGATTCGGGGTGTTCTACGACATCCTGAAGGGCGAAGACAATCTGCAGTTCAATGGACAGGCGCCATTCTACGGCTTTGCGGATGTTTATCCCTGCGGGGCAGGCTCTTCGCCGAGCGGGTTGCAAAATCCGTACGCGACCGCGGGTCCGAACTGCACGGCCGCGCCCGATCCGTTTCCTTCGAAGCCACCCACCCAGAATCTCGATTTCGGTGCGGCCGGATACCTGCCTTTCGGCGGAGGCGGGGTGTTCTTCGTGGACCCGAATCTTCGCACTCCCTACGTGTACCAATACAATCTGTCGATCCAGCAGGAACTTGCTTCGAACCTGATGTTAGAAGCGGGTTACCTCGGTTATTCCGCGCATGGGTTGACTGGCCTGGTGGACGTAAACCCGTTCATTCTGGGTACAAACACTAGAATTTACGACGCAGTTATTCCCGGCCAGTACAGCTACTTAGACGAATTTCAGAATATCGGGAGGGCGAATTACAATGCTCTCGAGATGAAGCTGCGCCGCAACGCCTCTATGGGTAGGTGGGGAAACAGCTTCTTCACGCTTGGCTATACCTACGGACACGAGCTGGATAACGAATCCGGCTTCCGCGAACGAAACTCCGGCATTCCCGCTTACGATCACAGCGAATTCTACGCGTCAGGCGACACGGATGTGCGTCATCTCATCACCTTTTCGGGCGGTTGGCAGCTACCATTTGATCAGCTTTGGGAAAGCGGCCCGAAACTGCTTACTAGGGGCTGGAGCTTGTATCCAATCTTCACCTGGCATACCGGTTTCCCGCTGGATGTCTTCGCGGACTTGAACACAACGGGGAGCGATCCGGGCCCCTCAGGCGCGGGCGATGCGGGGAACGTCCACGCCGACATTGTATCTCCTCTAGTGACTATGAATCCCAAGAATTTTCAGTCACTGACGAATCCGAATTCCAGTACGACCGCGGGGGGCAACTACTATTTCAATCCGGCGATTTTCAGCAATAGCCGGCTATTGGCGCTAGATAACATCGCGAGTAATGATGCATCCATGCTTCCGTACTTTACTTACGGCTCATTTCCGCGCAACGGTTTACGCGGACCTGATTTCACCAATCTCGATATAGCGATCTCTAAGCACTTCCAGGTCAGAGAAAAGATGGACGTGGAGCTTCGTATGGATGCCTTCAACGTGTTCAACCATACGGAGTTCGAGAATCCCGACACGAGCATCGACGACAGCACCTTCGGCCAGATTTCGACCACATATCCCGGCCGCATTCTGCAACTCGCCTTGCACTTCGCGTTCTAGATTGAGACCGTAACCGGGCGCGACCAGTGACCGCGCCCGGTATAGCTAATGCTAGACTGCGGGCGATGCGCCCTGTCCGCCAATTCTGTCCGCTATTGATGCTCTGCGTTTGCGCGGTCTCGTTCACGCAAACCCCTGCCAAAGGCCTGCTGAAAGTCGATGACCTTGATCGCCTAGCCGAAGTCGCCAATCCGCAAGTCTCGCCGGATGGCAAGTGGATCGCGTACACCGTTTCCACAGTCGACCGCGAGGATGACAAGAATGTCACCAGCATTTGGATGGTGAGCTGGGACGGGTCACAGAACGTGCGGCTTACCTATGGCACTGAATCGGAAAGCTCGCCGCGATGGAGCCCCGACGGTAAGTATCTGTCGTTTGTTTCTTCTCGTGCGGGGAAGGCCAAAGGTTCTCAAATCTGGTTGCTCGATCGCCGGGGCGGGGAAGCGCGCCAGCTCACGCACATTAAGGACTTCAGCATCTCGCAATACGAATGGTCGCCTGATTCTTCCAAACTCTTGCTGGTCCTGCGCAAGAAAGAGGAGCCGGACGAGGAATCAAAGAAAGGCGCCGACGCTGCCGCGAAAGAAAAACCGCCGAAGCCGGTTATCATCGATCGCTACCACTTCAAGGAAGACGTGGAGGGCTACCTAGACGCCAAGGCTCACAACCATCTTTTTCGGTTCGAGATCGCGACCGAAAAGCTGGACCCGCTCACGCCCGATCAGCCCTTCGACGAAACTAATCCAGCCTGGTCGCCCGACGGGGCCCTGATCGCTTATGTTAGCGACCGCGATAAAGATCCCGACCGCAGTGACAATACCGACGTGTTCGTCATTGATGCACACCCCGGCGCCACTCCGCACAAATTAACGACCTATTCCGGTCCTGATTCCGGGCCGCTGGCATGGAGCCCGGACGGCAAATTAATCGCCTATCTTCAGGGCAGCGAGAGCAAATTTACGGCTTACAATATGGACCGCCTCGCGGTGGTTCCGGCCGGAGGCGGCGCTCCGCGCATACTGACGCAGGGCCTGGATCGCGGCGTCTCTTTTCCCGTGTTTGCGGCCGATGGCAATTCTCTGTTGTTTGTGGTTGCCGACGACCGGTCGGAATATCCGGCGCGCATTGCACTCGCCGGGGGCGCGGTTGAGCGCCTCACTGGCTCGCCTCTTGTGGTCGAAGCCCTCACGTCGAAGGCCGGCCACACCGCTGTGCTGTGCGCCACGGACGCCGCACCCTCCGAAGTCTTCGCGCTCGATGGCGGCACGCTGCGGAAGCTCACCACCCACAACGAAGCGCTGCTCTCCGGGATTCAGCTCGGCGCCGTGGAAGAAATCAGTTTCAAGAGCCACGACGGCACGGAGGTCCACGGCCTCGTCACAAAGCCGCCATCATTTGAAGCCGGAAAGAAATACCCCACGCTGCTGCGCATCCACGGTGGGCCGAATGGACAGGACGGCCATGCGTTCAGCTTCCAGCGCCAATTACTGGCGGCGAACGGTTACGTCATCATTTCGATCAACTATCGCGGCAGCGCGGGGCGCGGCGAAAAATACGGCCAAAGCATCTTTGCCGATTGGGGCGATAAAGAAGTGGCCGACCTGCTGGCGGGTGTAGATCATGTCGTCAGCATGGGAATCGCCGATCCGGATCGTCTCGGCATTGGCGGCTGGAGCTACGGCGGCATTCTGACCGACTACACCATCGCATCCGACCAGCGCTTCAAAGCGGCCATCAGCGGCGCCGGCAGCGCGGATCAGATCTCGATGTACGGAGTGGACGAATACGTTTTCCAGTACGACATTGAGATCGGGCCGCCGTGGCGCAACCCGCAAGGCTGGATGAAGGTGTCGTATCCGTTCTTCCACGCCGACCGCATCCACACGCCGACGCTGTTCATGGGCGGCGACAAAGATTTCAATGTGCCTTTGATTGGCGGGGAGCAGATGTATCAGGCTTTGCAAACCCTGGGTGTGCCTACGGAGCTGGTGATTTATCCCGGTGAATTTCATGAGTTCACGCGCCCGAGTTTTCTGCGCGACCGGCTGGAGCGCTATGTTGCGTGGTACGACAAGTACCTGAAGGCGGGTGGGGCAGGCGGGGCGCAAAGCGCTGCTACGGCCCGGTAGAACCCTCGCTCCGACCCATCTGCTACGCATCAAAGAAGAAGCTGAAGCAAAATCTGCGCCCGAAAGCAGACTGATCGAAAAAGAGAAATAAAATGGCAGCAAGCAAAGAAAGAGATCAGTGAAGAAGGGAAAGGGGACATCTAGTGATGAACACACCACCGATCGTGTCGCAGCAGGAGTGGGAGGCTGCGCGCCAGCAGCTCCTCGTGAAGGAGAAGGCCTTCACGCACTCCCGTGACGCGTTGGCCGCCGAACGCCGGCGAATGCCTTGGATGGCCGTAGACAAGAAGTACGAGTTCGACGGACCCAACGGCAAAGTAAGCTTGCTCGATTTGTTCGAGGGCCGCCGCCAGTTGATCCTCTATCGCGCCTTCTACGAGCCGGGGGTGTTCGGCTGGCCCGAGCATGCCTGCCGCGGCTGCTCTCTGGGCGCCGATCAGGTCTGCCACCTGGCCCATCTGAACGCCCGCGATACCACCCTCGCCTACGCCTCACGCGCGCCGCAGGCGGACATCTCGCGCCTGAAGGCGCGGATGGGCTGGGAGATGCCCTGGTACACCATCACCGACAGCTTCGACGTGGACTTCGGCGTCGATGAATGGCACGGCCACAACGTGTTCTTTCGCGACGGCGACAAAGTCTTTCGCACCTACTTCGTCAACAACCGTGGCGACGAGGCGATGGGGAGCATCTGGAGCTATCTCGACATCACGCCGCTCGGCCGTCAGGAGACTTGGGAGGACTCGCCAGAAGGTTACCCCCAGACCCCGCCGTACAAGTGGTGGAACTGGCACGACAACTATGGCGCCGAGGCCACGCCTGACCCGAAGTGGGTCGACATAATAACCGATCCTCAAGAAGCCGCCCGAAAGCGCGCCGCAGACGCGAGCGCGAGCTAAGAAGCGCAAAGGGCGCGGATGCGCTACGGAGCAAGGAGATGCCTCTAAATCATGCAAGGTACCGGATTGAGTTCGGCTTCCTCGTAACGGCTATCTAGTAAACCGAGCCGCACGGGCGTCTGGTAGAGACGACCGGGTGCGAGCCGCGCCCAGAAATGGCGGAGACCGGGCACAAATACACGAGCGACAGGCACACCGGTCTCGGTCCTTGTCAAGTCCAACGAAAAGGCTTCCAGCCCGGCAATCTGCAAGCGCTTCACGGTATGTTCCAGTGCAGCGCTCGGGGGCATTGCCACTGGGGCCGGAGCGATCTTGGTGCCGTGTGCACGCAGATATGAGTGGTCTTGAATACAAGTGTGGCGCAGCCAGGATAATAACTCCTCCGACCCGTTGCCGGTGCGAGCCCAAAAACAAACCTGCGAAGCCTCGGCGATGGCCTTGAACGCTGCGCGCTGATGGGTGAGTTCGGCTGCGGCGCCGAAGCACGGCTCTGAGCCATCGAGCTTAGGTGCAATAGCGACGCAGGCGGGCAACCCCAGGTCGCTAGAGATATCGAGGACATAGAGGCAGCGCTCGCTATCACGCAAAGCTTTTTCGGCCTGCAGGATTCTTGCATCCCCGAGGGCGGCCAAATCAATAGCCGGAAGATTCAGCCGGTTGTACCACCAGATGGCGACCGCATCGCGCTCTATCAACTCGAGCAACGCAGTGAGAGTGGCGTCAGTGAAAGTCGGCCCGGCGGCACAACCGTTAGAATCGGCCGCACAGAACTGGGCGTCGCTTCGGAAATCATAATGCATAAAGCACAGCGCCGTCGGAACGAAGCGCGGACGGCCGGAGGCCAGCGAACGCACTTGCGTCCAATCGATTTCCACGCTCGGATCGAGACGCTCAGGAACCCATTGAATCTCACTGTGAGTGTCATTCCAATGCTCGCGGTCGCGATATTGCGCTTCGCTGAAAAGGAGCACGTCCTCCGGCGGGATGGCGGCCTCGAGTTGGCCGATGCGAGCGCGGACCCGTGGCTCGTCTCCGCGGAAAAGAACCGAATAACGCTCCAGTGCCTCGGCGATGCAGCAGGCCTCAGCTTCATAGGAGGTGAGGCCTTTGCCTACCGAGTGCTGCGTTCGCAGCATGCGGCTCACGGCTGGTTCAGGAAGAGGTGCAGCGAAGTGGCCGAGTGCGTGAAAGAATCCGCAGACGGGCTCGTCGGTCACTTGAATCGCAGAAAGGATACCGGTCAACGGGCTGACAAAGCTGTGAAGTGCCGCGGGCTTCGGGACGGGTGAGGCGAGATTGCAGCGCTTGCAATCGGGATGCTTGCGAAGAACGCTGCGATGGAACCGCAATGAGCGGGTATCCAGAGAGAGAATTGCACCTTCCAACTCGGAATGGCGGCCTCGAGCGATCCAAAGCGCAGCGGCCGCGGCGATGAGATTGGCCGCGATTCCTATCGACGCCGGAATGGCAGCGAAGGAGGGCTGTGGAGGTAGATTTTCTTCGTGGCATCCATAAAAGGCGATTTGTTGCCAACGGTGAGGTTTCATCCACAAAGCCATGCAGGACCAGCATGGAGTGGTTCCGGGGATGAAAAGCGGACCAAGCCACACGGTGTGGCCGACCGGTTTTGCGAGCAGCCAAGGATGTTCGCGGGACGCCAACGGAACGAGCTCGGCGCAGAGATAATCATCGGTCGTGACGATTAGGAATTCCGAGTTCGTAGCGAGCCTGAGGCCATTGGATTTCAATGCGGTTTCGATAGCGCCGCGACCGGCCTGACAAAGCGGCAGGAAAGCAACAGTGGCCGACGGAGCGGGGCAACCAACGCTGTCCCAATAAGCGGATTGGGCGGTCGGAGGATCGGGACCCGTTTGCAATAATCCGCGGGCGTCTAAATCATCCAGCGCCTGGCCTATCTGCGCGGGGCTTCTACGTGAGGCGAGAGATCGTTCAAGTTGTGAAACTGTGCGCGTCTCGATGAGAGCTTCCGCAACATCGGCCGTAGCCGGTTCATCGAGGCAGAGCGCTGTCTCTTCTGTCGAAAGTAGCAGGCGATCTCCAGAGCGGCACAGAGCAGCCCAGCGCGGGGCGATCCGAATTGTCTCGCGGTCTTCAAAGGACACGAAAGTACCTTCCGGCTCACGATTCCACAGCCGGTTTGACCGGGTTACAGTTCTGTTCCGCCAAAGTAACTGCGGGCGTGCTTATCGGCGTATCGGAAATCCAAATCTCATTGGCGATGCCGTCCGCGTCGGCTTTTGAGATCTTCGTAATCGATGGAACAAACAAGTAAGGCTTTCTGAGTGCGGTTATCGTTTGACCGTTGTTGTCGACGTGCAAAACCGTAACTTCGCGGCTGCTTGGGGAAGAACTTGCGACATTCGTTCTGGGCGGAAGCAGGGCGGCGCCCGCCTTGGCGCCAGCGAACGTATCGGAGACGATGAGAACGTCAATCCATTGCAGGCAGCCATCCTTTCTGTTGGTGGGGCGGGGCCGCGTACTCCAGCCCAGACTGAGATAATGGTTTCCGGTAGGTTTACCAGTTCCATCGACTTCCTTGACCGGTGTGCCCATCTGTAGAGGGTCCAGATTCTTGTTTGCCATGGTAAGTCCTATGCTTCAGTGATGATATACAAAAACGGCTAAACTGCGAGATTCGTCGAACGGGTCTGGCCCAGCGAAGTGCTCTCAGGCGCAGGGACCAGGGCCGCCTGCATTGCATGCCTGCTCGGCTGCGGTGACCGCGGGCGTCTGGATTTGCACGTCCGAGATCCATATGACGTTTGCTATTTCATCGCCGTTGCCTGAGGGGTCCGGCGTGCTGTCCGGGACGAATAAGAATGGCTTGACGAACCGGGAGATTTGGTTGCCATTGGTATCGACGTAAATAACGGTTACGTCCCGGCTACTTGGGGAGGAACTGGCAACTGTGGCCACGGCAGGCAGCAAGCTGTTCCCGGCGTTAGCGCCGGCGACTGTAGCTGACACTATCAGGGTGCTGATCCATTGAGGGCAGCCGTCCGTTCTTCCTGCGGGACGGCAAATCGTGGTCCAGCCCCGGCTGACATAGGAGGTGCCGGTCGGGTTGCCGTTTCCGTCAACCTCTAAGACGCTGGTTCCAACGTCGGTCGAGACGGGCGGGGTGAAATTAGTCATGATTTCTGTTCCAAACCTCATGGGTGAATCCTTTCTTAGATGAGATACGACTAAACAGGTAAGCGCAATGGAGCAGAAAAGCGGGCCACCGATTTTTCGACATAATTGGAGTCCATGGATACAACCCGGATTACGAAGCTCCTGAATGACGTACGAGGCGGCAATCGCGGGGCCGAGCGGCAGTTGATAGAGCTGATTTATCCCGAATTAAGAAAAATCGCCGCGCGCCAATTACGAGCGGAGCGGCCCGGCCACACGCTGCAGCCAACCGCCTTAGTACACGAAGCCTATCTGCGGCTTGCGGGACAGCAACAAGTCTGGCAGAATCGGTCGCACTTTTTCGCCGTCGCGGCGCAACTGATGTATGCAATTCTGGTGGACTATGGGCGCAGGCGTCAAGCTGCAAAACGGGGATCCGGCGCCGCCCGAATCGAATTGGGAGGCCTTCCGGTTGCGGCGAATGCGAATGCGAATGCGGAGTACATCCTGGACGTAGATCGCGCCATTGAGAAGCTGGCGGGTTGGGATCCGAGGCAGGCCAAGGTTGTGGTATTCCGGTTCTTTGGCGGGCTGAACGAAGACGAGATCGCCGAGGTTCTTTCCGTCTCGGTCAGAACGGTGAAACGCGATTGGCGAATGGCGAAAGCTTGGCTGCATGGAGAGCTCGGTGGCCGCTCCTCAGGGCATGACGGCTGAGCGGTGGGCTTTGTTGAAAAGCTTATTCGATGAGGCGTTGGCATTAGATCGGGCCAAACAGGCCGAATTCCTCCAACAACTCGGCAAGCGCGACCCGACGCTCGAATTAAGCTTGCGCAGCCTGGTGCGGCATTACGATTCGGCTCCGGCGCTGCTCGAAGGGCCGCTGATCAGTCAACAGCGGATCATTGAATACCTGTCGGCCGGAGTGCGAACATTTCAGCCCGGCGAGTTGGTAGCGGGCCGTTTTCGAATCCAGCGTTTTATCGGCGAGGGAGGAATGGGCGAGGTCTACGCAGCGAGGGATCTCGATTTAGGGGAGGATGTGGCGCTGAAGACGTTGCGTCCCTGCTTGTCCTCAAACGTAGAGCTTTTGGATCGTTTCAAACTGGAGATTCAAACCGCGCGCAGAGTGACGCATCCGAACGTATGCCGCGTATTCGACCTGTTCTGGCACCGCCTGGAGGGTTCCTCAGGGCAGGGTATCGCGTTCTTAACCATGGAGCTAATTGATGGCGAGACGCTGGAGCAGCGGATTCGAACCCAAGGCAGATTCACGGAAGATCAAGCCTTGCCGATTGTGAAGCAACTGGTGGCGGGTCTGAACGCAGCCCATCAGGCGGGAATTGTTCATCGCGATTTCAAGAGCGGGAATATTCTGCTGGTTGAAGAAGGGGGAGCGGTGCGCGCGCTGATCACCGATTTTGGCTTGGCGCGATCGATCGAGGATGAACCCGCCTGGTATAAAGGCGCCATAGAAGGCACCCTTGCTTATCTCGCGCCGGAGCAGTTGCACGGGAGCACAGTGAGTCGAGCCGCCGATATTTACGCTCTCGGTGTGGTGGTGTTTGAGATGGTAACGGGAAGGCTTCCCTTCGAAACCGCCGATTCGTTGGAGATGGCGGAGCGGCAGCGGGAATCGCCGCCCTTGCCACGGTCGGAAGTTCCTAAGCTGGAGAAAAGGTGGGAAGCGACGATCCTGGCTTGCCTCGCATACGATCCCGCACGGCGGCCGTCTAGTGCCGAGCAGGTTCTGAGCCTGCTTATGCTGGGCCGGATCTCGCGACGAGCGGTGGCGATTACGGCGGCAGCAAGCCTCGGAGCCGCCGTTTCGGCACGCCTTTGGCTGCGTGAAAAGCCCATCAGCGCCGAGGCGTTGCGCAGTTTCAAACGCGGAGAGGATTTTGCGCAACGCCGTAATGCGGAGGGACTGAAGAACGCCGTCGTTGAATTCAAGCGCGCTGTGGAACTCGAACCCGGATATTCGCCGGCATGGATTGGGTTGGCGGATGCGTACTCCGCGCTCGGGAACTTCGATTTGATCGATCCGCGCGAGGCAATGGCGAGATCGAAAGCAGCCGCCGCGCGAGCAGTGGCGCTGGGTGGCAGATCCGGGAAAGCGCAGGGCGTTTACGGTCGAATTCTATCGCTCGATGTGCATGAATGGCTGAGAGCCGAGCCATATTTTCGAAAGGCCGTGTCGCTCGACGCGAGCGATCCCATGATTCGGCTATGGTACGGCGCATATCTGGGGAAAATGGCGCGGGCTCGGGATGCGTTCGAGCAGTTGCGAGCAGGGCTGGAGCAGGCGCCTTCGTCAATGCCATTGAACCAGCAACTGGCGACGGAGCTTTTTTGGGAGGGGCGGTTTTCCGAATTCTTGACCGAGGCGCGGGAACTCGTCCGGCTGCAGCCTTTTGAAGCCGGGTCGCACCTGGTTCTAGCGCGCGCTCTGGAGTGGGAGAAACGGTATGACGAAGCCCTCCGAAGTTGCGATGAGGCCGACCGGTTGAGAAGCACACAGACCTCGCTTTGCTACCGCAGCTCAATCGAAATCGCACGAGGGAATGCGGCAGCGGGACGCAAGATCGCTGATGCCCTGCGGCGCTATTGGGACAAGCAGCCATTTGAAAGCGCGCTGCTGGCGGCGCTCTATGCGCAACTGGATGATGCGCACGCTGCGCTGGACATCTTGAACGAAGGATACAAGCGCGAAGATAGTACTGTCTTGACAGCCGGATGCAATCCGTACTTTGACGGAATTAGAAAGACGCCCGCGTTCCAGGATTTCCTAAAGAAGATCGGCTGGCCGAAAAGACCAAAATAAAATTTGTCCTCTTTCTTATAAAAATAGCGCTTTCCCTCTTGTAAGCGAGTTCTAAGCTCGCTCGATTGGAGGGATCATATGAGGACATTTCTTGCTGGCCGGAGCTTCTTGCTTCCGCTGGTTGCTTCGATGTTATTTGTTCCGGGATTGCTGAACGCGAACACGATCTGCGGCGAGACGAGCAACACATCTAAATACCAAGTTACTCTTGACTGGAACGCTCCTGAGGCAGCGAGCGCTAGCCAGATCGCGCACTCGGGTAATTACTGCTTCACAATTAAGAACACAAATCCGCTGTACTCGTATGCTGTCAGTAACCAGGTGGTGGAGCAGCAGACCAACGCGCTTGCGGATCTGACAGCAGCCATTGGTCAACTAAAAAACGCGTTCGTCGGAGCATCCACGACGAATGAAGTCAAATTAAAGATGTTTTCAGAGCAAGGCTCTTTGAGCCCCGCCGGAGCGTGCAGCAACACAGATCTGACGAATTTCTCGAAAGCGATTACGGCGTTCGAAAACGACGCGAACACGCTGTACCCCCCGGCGGATCCGAAAGGTAAGTATCCCAGCGAGACCCTGGCGCAAACCCGGATCCGGTGGACAGCAAATGTCAAACCGAAGTTGGACGCTGACCTTTCCGCTTTTGATTTGCTGTCGCCGCCCTGCAGGGCCGGTCAAGATATGAGCAAGGCAATCAAGGCGGCTGAAGACGCTGTAACGAACGTGGACGAGATGTTGAAAACTTCTCCAAGTATCACTTTTGTCCTTTCACTGAACCGTACCGAAGATCTGGTCACAACTGTTACG
The DNA here is from genome assembly GCA_035502635.1 of Bryobacteraceae bacterium. Taxonomy (GTDB): domain Bacteria; phylum Acidobacteriota; class Terriglobia; order Bryobacterales; family Bryobacteraceae; genus Bog-105. Next base: position 25,909 of record DATJUG010000025.1, on the reverse strand, counting down.
GAAAGTTACAAGGGGCAAACGACTAACACTGCGACCTACGAGTTGAAACCTTCCTGGACGATCTACACTGCTTCGGGCGGATTTCTATTGACGACACTGGCTGCGCGAACATATAACAGCAGAACGGTGCCGAATGCGAGCGGTACCGGCACACAGAATGTCCTGGAAGTGGATAACGCTTCGGGTATTCGGCCCGCTTTGACGGCGCTCCTCAATTTCAACTTCACGCCTACCGGTGCGTGGTGCAAGTGCGGTCTCGCCGCATCCTCTGGCCTGGTGTACGACGTCAGCAGCGGGAAAGCGGATACGTCGCATTTCGGCGTATTTGCGGGGCCCTCGATTCATCTGTTTGACCGATTCATTGTGACGGTGGGTTACCACTTCGGCGAATTCGCGGATTTCCCATCCGGATACAGGAACGGACAGGTCATTCCGCCGAACACGGGAACGCCAACCGCGACGAATCGCTGGTCAGCTCGTCTTGGGTTCGCATTCACTTATCAATTTAAGAGCTCGAGGGACAAAACAAAGTCCACGCAAACCACGAAAAATCCGAAGCCGACCCCCTCCGCGCAACCACCGCACACGGCGTCAATTCCACAGAATCCGGCGAGTCCACTTGCAGGCTCGCCAAGCGACGCGAACACACAGAATCCGCCGGAGAGCGCTGAGTCAAATAGCCAGCCGTCGCTCTAATCGGCGCATAGCGGCACACGATTGCGCCACAATTTGGGTAGCCCGCTCTGGAGATTGAAGTTGACCGCAAGTGTGGAAGCCTCAGCCCTGCAGCACTGCGGTCTCGCTGCTTGCCCGTACCGTGCCCGCGGGTAGCACCACTTCGAACCGCGAGCCTTTCCCGATCTCGCTCTCAACGCCTATCTCGCCGCCGTGCGCCTTCACAATGGCGGCCACGAAGCTGAGCCCCAGCCCCAGCCCTTTCTCCGGGTTCGGATCGGGCACCCGATAAAAACGGTTGAAGATATGCGGCAGGTGATCTTTCGGTATGCCCACGCCGGAATCCTCCACCAGCAGCCGCACGTTTGCTCCCGCTTGTTCCACCGTGGCGCGAACCCACCCGCCCGCCGGTGTGTACTTGATGGCGTTCGATAGCAGATTCGTCACCACGCGTTCTATCTGCGTGCGGTCCGCCTCACACAGCACCTGCCCCACATGTGTCTCCACCAGCTTGACATCGTGCGCCTCGGCGGGAATCTGGAACTGATCCACCAAGTCCTGCAGCATCTCGCTCAGATCCAGCACGCCTTTGTTCATGGGAATTTGGCCGGATTCGGATTGAGAAAGCAGCAGCAGCGCCCTCACGAGGTTCGACAGCCGCTCCACGTCTTGCAGTGCATTCTCGATCGCTTCCTGCAGTTGCTCCTTACGGGTCGCAGTAAAGAGCGCCACTTCGAGTTGGCCCTGAATCGCAGTCAATGGCGTTCGCAGCTCATGCGAGACATCGGTCGAAAAGCGCCGTATCTGTTCGAACGATTCCTGCAGCCTTCCGCTCATCTGATTGAAGGAGTCGATCAGCCGGTCCAGCTCATCGTTCGCCCCACGCTTTGGAATCTGCAGGCCCAAATTCGATCCCGTAATATCCTGGGCGGCCTTTTCGACCGATTGCAAACCTCGCAGGCCCGCCCCCGCGGAGTACCAGCTCACGAGCGCGCACGCTACCAGCGCGATGGGCAAGAAAATGAAGAAATTCCTTCGAAAACGGCGCAATATCAACTCATCGCCGGCAAGGCTTCGACCCTCCGCGAAATACCATTTCCGGTCGTGATCGGCGTCAATCGATATGCTGCTGATGATCTGATACGGAATTTTGTCCTTGCTGATAATCGTCTTGATCACCGGCTCTTTAGTCAGCTCGATTTCGCCCAATTCGGAAAGGATCGTCTTCCGGTCGTAGAGATCCTTCAGCGCGGGATCCGAAGAACCCAGGTGGATGTGCCCTTGATCGTCCGCTACTACGTAGACGGTCTGGAGACGCGACACTTCCGCCACCGCCTCCGAGTCCGCCGGGTCCATGAACCAGATCGGGTCTCCATCTTCGAAGCGTATCCATCCCTTGAGCGCGGAAAGCTGCTCATGCAGCGTCTGCTCGCTCTGGTTTTCAAGAATGGTGCGCAGGGTTTGAGTGCCTACTACTCCTACCACCCCGAGCACGGCCGTAAGCAAAATTAGAAACGTGCTCGCCAGCCGGAAACGCAGGGTACGGAAGAGCGGCCTGATATCCTGCAGCTTCTTCCAGCGCATCTCGAACCTCTAAGCCGTGACGGGCTCGGCCGATGCCGGTTGGACCGCCTCGGGCGCATCGAGCATGTAACCGATGCCCCGCACGGTGTGAATCATCTTGGTTTGAAACTTGTCGTCGATCTTGCTGCGCAGGTGCCGTATATAGACGTCCACGATGTTCGTCAGGCCGTCATAATCCATGTCCCAGACGTGCTCGACGATCATCGTCCGGCTCAGCGGGCGGCCACGGTTCCGCATCATATATTCGAGGATGCTGAACTCCTTGGGCGCCAATTCGATGTTTTCGCTGTCGCGGGTAACCTTACGGCGGATGCAATCGAGCGAGAGGTCGCCCACTTGCAGCCGCTCCGGCGTTGGCTGCCCGCGCCGCAATAGCACGCGCGCCCTGGCCAACAGCTCCACGAATGCGAACGGCTTCACCAGGTAGTCGTCGGCGCCCTGCTCCAGACCCTTTACGCGATCATCCACCGAATCGCGCGCGCTCAAGATCAGCACCGGAGGAATCGTCTTCCGGTTTTTGATCTTTTGCAGGACCTGCAGGCCATCGACATCCGGCAGCCCTAGATCCAGGACCACCAGGTCGTATTCGGTCGAATGCACCCGGTCGATCGCTTCGCCGCCGGTGTTTACAACATCCACGGCATAGCCGGCGCTCTGCAGCCCACGCGACAAAAAGTCGGCTATCCGCTTCTCATCTTCCACAACCAGTACACGCATGATTTGTTTTTTTGCCGCTGCCTAAAGTCTAACCGAGTCCGGCCTGCCCCTGCTTATCCGGCCTGCATTCCAGCACGGAGCCCATGGCTAATCGCCAGAGGCACGCCGCGGTTCGGGCACTGGACCCGTCTTGAAAAACGAGCCGATCGATTTCCCTCGAGTTCGCAGCACCGACAGCAGGGTCATCAGGCCCAACAACGCGACCGTGAAGACGATCACCTGCGTGACCGTCAACGCTTCCTTCCAGATGCCCAGCCAGCGACCGTACACGATCTCGATATGCACCCAATAGACCAGCAGCGAGGTCGTCCCAAGCTGCCGGAACAAGCTCCACCGCTGGGTTGTCCCGACATTTACCCATAAATATGCGAGCCCCAGCAGACCCAGCACCACGGCCAATTTCATCATGATCATCGCCGGGCTGTTCAGCCAAAATTCGCTTTTCGCGTAAACGGAATATCCCAGGTTTGAGAGCGCGTGCGAGACGGCGCCCAATCCGATGCCGATCGAAAGCATCCACAACATGGTGCGCCCCAGATCTTCAGGCTTCACCGTCCGAAGGATGCTTCCGGCCGCCATTCCAAACGCCAGAAAGCACGCCCATGGAAAGAACCCGAAGTAGTTATAGCTGGGGAAGAAGTAGGAACGGATAATCCACGGCACGCTGCCAGGGTCGATCATGCTTACAACCGGGGAAAGCGCGGCGATCACCAAGCCCAGCACGACGCACAATCGAATGCGCTCCTGCGTAGTGAATACCGCCATGGGAACAAAGATCAACATGGCCATGCCCATGCAATTGAGAATGTCCACGCGCAGGAGCTCACCGGCCGGGCTGGTGGGAAAGCCGAACACATACAACTGAATCCGGAACAGAAAGGCGATCAGGAATAAGTACCGCGAGCGCTTGAGTGCGCTCAGGATGCGCTTCCACCCGCTGGCCGTTCGCTTCTCTTCGCGATGCATCATGAACGCGAACGTGATGCCCGTCAGGAAGAGGAAGATCGCGGGTGGCAGGCCGCCTAGGAATTGCGAGAACATGAAGGGGCCATGGGTACGCAAGTCGCTGCGCGTGAAGGAATCGAACACGTGCCCCTGCAGCATGACCACCGCCGCAAAGCCGCGCGTCCAATCGATGAACGCCAGCCGTCCCGATTCTTTTTTCTGTTCAGCCATCCGCGCTTAGAGGGCGTTAAGTGTGCGACTCACGTTACTGAGGCTGCATCACGCGCCCTGCTTCTTCACACCTTTGGGCAACTTCAGTTCCAATACGCCGTGAAGGGGCGGGTTGATCTTGATGTCCGTGTAAGTTACGATGCGGTAATTCCCCGAAGGCTCATAGAACTGCTGTTGCACCGGATATCCCGCATCATCGGGAACCCACATCTCGATCTTTGCCAAATGCTCCTTTACCTTCTCATCCTTCGGTATCAAGAGCAGCTTCGTGGTTTCCTTGCCTGCAACTTTTTCCTGGCCCTCGGCTGTGATCTTGTAACTTTGCGCCAACTGCCTGCCTGACGATCCGAAACCCAAGAGCAGAAACTGGTTCAATACATCGCTGTTCTTGCCCACTTCGTAGTCTTGATATGCCTTGAGGTTCGGGTAATAAATCCGCACGATGCTGCCCAGGAATGCGATCACGCGCGCATCCGTCTGCTTCGAAAAATCGATAATCGCCCGCACTTCGCCGGTCTTCAACCGCTGCATCTTTAAAGTGCCGTTTTCGGTCGTAGTATCGCTGAGAATCGCGGTATAGGTCTTCATCTCTACATCGGCCGTCATGGCACGAAAGCCGGGCGCCGCCTGGTCCATGCGCGCCAACGCCGCTTCCATGTTTTGGGCCTTCAAGACGCCCGCGAGCGCCAGCAGACAAAAACTAACCGGGAGAATTTTCATATCTCGAATTAGATGACGAGCAAGGTTAACGAGCAGTGTACGCGATGAAGCCCTTTATCTCCTGCTCCGCTTCATCCCGGATCGGTTCCACGCGAACCACATGCCATGTTTTGCCGGTGCGGTCCCGAATCAGCCGTTCGGCGCGCGCCGCTCTCTGCTGTTCGGGCGTATCTTCCAGCAAGTCGGTTGCAATAAACACCCGGTTTACGCCGTGCAGCGATGTCATCAGCACGATGCTGGAGGCTTTGGGCTGATCGTGAAACCAGTCCCGCGGGGTTGCGAATAGAAACAGCAGAATCAGCCCGACGGCCACGTCGTACTGCCAGGAGGCGCGGGGAAAATCCCAAAATATCAGCCGTTTGCCGAGCCTTCGCGCCGATGTGCCGGGTGCTGCGCCGCTCTCGTCCACTACTTGAATTTTAGCATTTCCAAGGCGCTTTAATACTTTCGCATTACGGCCAGCACACGTCCCTGAATTTGCAATGCTTCGGGGTTCACAAAGATCGGCGCCATAGCGCTATTGGCGGGTTGTAAGCGGATGCGTCCGTCCGGTTCCGAGTAATAGCGCTTGAGGGTGGTGTCGCTGCCATCCACCAGGGCCACCACAATCTCTCCATTGCGTATGGAATCGGATTTTTCGACCAACACATAGTCGCCGCTGCAGATGTGATCGTCGATCATGGAATCGCCGCGCACTTGCAATGCGAAGGTGTTTTCGCTGCCCACGAAATCGGAAAACTGCAGCGCTTCGGGATTGACGATTGCCTCTACCGGCGACCCGGCGGCAATCCGGCCTAGCAGCGGAATGCTGCCGTCCGCAACACGGGGCCTGCGAGCCCGCTCTTCGGCGAAGTAGCGCTCCGCGATCTCGAGCGAACGGCTATGGTTGTAACTACGCCGCAGATACTGCTTCGTCTCGAGCGCCTGGATGTGCTTGTGCACCGTTGCGAGCGACGCCAGCTTCAGTCCTTGAGCGATCTCTTCGTAGCTCGGGCTGTATCCATGCTGTTCGATAAAACTGGACAAGAAATCCATTACTTCTTTCTGTCTGCGCGTTAGCGCCATCGCCGTTCCCCTCTGATTACTAGTGTTGGCGAATAAACGGGGAAAGTCAACAGAAAAGGTAATTATCCCTTTACAGCAGGTACCCTCACGGGAGTATGACAAGCAACTTTGGAACAACTTCTTGGCTTCCGCCATGGCGCTGCAGGTACTGGGGCCGTTATGGCAGACTTCGGAATCGGGGCCGTTCCCTGCAGTCTTATGCGTCGAAGTCCGTTTCGAAGGGGTACCGGGCCAATTGGTAAGCATTGGCTTGTCTGATGAGATGTATCTCGTGACTCCGGATCGACGGGTGCCCGCCGGGAATTCGCGGTTCGTTCGCGTTGAATTCCGCTTAACCGAGCGCAGCGGCAGCGGCTCGAATGGCGTCCCAGAGAGGCGCGGGATACACGCCCAGCACAAATAAGGCGAGAGTAAGGGCGGCTAGAGCGACACTGGACGTGATACCGACACTGGCGCTCTCGACAACGGTCTCGGAAGGCTGTAGGTCTGCAAACATGGCGACAATCACGCGCAGATAGTAAACGAGTCCTATTGTGCTGCTGACGATGAGAACGATGATCAGCGTCCAGGCGGATGCCGAGGTGCCGGCGGCGAGGACATAGAACTTACCGAGGAAGCCGCCGGTTAGCGGAATCCCGGCGAGTGAAAGGAGCATGGCGGTGAAGATGGACGCCAAGACGGGGCGGCGCCAGAACAGGCCGCGGATGTCGTTGAAGGTTTCAGTCTCACGGCTGCTATGACTCAGGACTAACAATGAGCCGAAGGCGCCGAGAATGGTGACGATGTAAGCGATCAGGTAGTAAGTGGCAGCGGCACGCCCGAGATCGCTTCCAGCTACGATCGCGACCAGGAAATAGCCCATATGCGCGATGGAAGAATAGGCCAGCAGCCGCTTGATATTCGTTTGCCGCAGCGCGAGTAAGTTACCGGCGAGCATCGAGGCTATCGCGATGATGGTGAGGACCAGAGGGAGCGAATCGGTGGTGGCGCTCGCAGATCTCAGCCAGCGTAACAGGAAGGCGAAGACACCACCCTTCGATACGGTAGCGACGAATGCGGTAACCGGCAGGGGTGCGCCTTGATAGACATCCGGCGTCCACAAATGGAAGGGAACAACGGCCAGTTTGAAACCGATGCCAGTGATCATGAGCACGATTCCGGCCAGATAGGCGAAGCCGCCGGTAGCGTTTGCTGGAACGGCCGACATGCGGGCGAATTCCATGGTTCCTTGCGCGATGTAGATAAGTGCAAGGCCGAATAGCAAGAAGGCCGAGGAGGATGCAGCCAGCACGAGATATTTGATGCCGGCTTCAAGCGGGAGCGATTCGGTGCGCGGGTAGGCAATGAGAGCGTAGAGCGAGATACTAAGTAACTCCAGGCTCAGGAAGAAAGAAGCCATGTGGCTGCTGGCCGTGAGGGTCATGGAGCCGAGAGTGGCGAGAAGAAGCAGAAGGTAGAACTCTTCTTTATGCTCAGACCGGCCTTCTAGATAAGGGAAAGAGAGCAAGATCACCGCGGCGCTTGCGGCCAGGACGATGCCCATATAGACCAGAGCGTACTGATCAATAACCAGCAGCGAAGTTATCTGGACTGGCGTAACGGAAGACGCACGCCAGAGGCTAATGAATGACAGCGCGAGTCCGGCGAGCGAAATGGCGGCAGTGGCCGTATGGCTGCGCTTAATCGCGATGCCGATCATCGCGAGGACCGCGGTGAGCGCCAGGATGAGTAAGGGGAGCGAGGCAGTGATGGAGGAGGTCATCGAATTATCTCCGGAGAGCTGCCATCGTGTCCTGCACAGGCGTGGTTTGGAACATGTGGATGAAGGCCTGCGGGTAAAGGCCGATCCATAGCAGGATGGCCATCATTGAGCCTACGATCAGCCATTCGCGAGGGGCGAGGTCGGGGAGCCGCCATTGATGGCGATTTGGCCCCTGGAAGACCTGCGAGCTGATCTTGAGTCCGTAGAGCGTGGCGGCAATGATGCCCAGAGTGGCCACGGCGGTCAGGCCGATGTTGGCGCGATAGGCGCCGAGCAGGACGAGAAATTCGCCGACGAAATCCCCGAGCCCGGGCAGGCCGGCCGACGCCATGACGAAGAAGAGTCCAGCGCCGCTAAGCGCCGGCATAGTCTGCCACAATCCGCCCATGCGGTCGATTTCGCGTGTGTGGATGCGGTGCTGGAGCGCGCCGGCAAGTATGAAAAGCGCACCGGTACTGATGCCGTGGCTGATCATGGTGATGAAGGCGCCGGTGAGCGCCATTTGGTTGCCGGCGAAGATGCCGATCAGCACAAAGCCCATGTGGCTGACGCTGGTGTAGGCGACCAGGCGCTTGAGATCGTGCTGGGCGACGGCCATGAACGCGCCATAGAGGATGCCAATGACGCCGAGCGTCATCATGACGGGGGCGAGATCATGGACAGGTTGCGGGAAGAGCGGCAGAACGAAACGGATGAGCCCGTAAGCCCCCGTCTTGAGTAGGAGGCCCGCCAAAACGACGCTGCCCGCGGTGGGCGCCTCGCTGTGAGCGTCAGGCAGCCAGGTGTGGACGGGGACGACGGGGAGTTTGACGGCGAAGGCGGCGAAGAAGCCGAGCATCAGCAGGCGGGCTACGCCGGACGTGAGTGGCGTGTTGATAAGGGCTTCGTAATCGAAAGTATAAGCGCCCGTGCTTTGTTGGTGCAGGATGACTAAGGAAATGATGGCGGCGAGCATTAACAAGCCGCTCAGTTGGGTAAACAAAAAGAACTTAATGGCGGCGTAGACTTTACGACCGTGTCCCCAAATTCCGATGAGGAAATACATCGGGACTAACATCAATTCCCAAAATAGATAGAAAAGGAATAAGTCGACGGAAAGAAAGACACCCGTGATGCCTGCCAATACCCAAAGCAGATTGAAATAGAAGAAAGCGGAGCGTTCCTGAATTTCGGTCCAGGATGCGAGGATTGACATGACGCCGAGGAAAAACGTGAGCAAGAGCAACGCGAGGCTGAGGCCATCGAGGGCGAGATGGAAGCGGATGCCGAGCTGCGGGATCCAATCGGAATTGAATTCGGACCACCAGCGCGAGTGCGGCCGGGTAGACCAGAGCGTGAGGGTGAGAAGCAAATCGAGGGAGATGGCGATGAGCGCGATCCATCGCGGGAGAATGGCGTTTCTGCGGGCAGCGACTAACGACAGAATGCCGCCAATCAGGGGAATCAGGATAAGCCAGAGCAGAGTCATGTCAAAGTCCGGGAATGATGTGCGTCAGCAGCACGATGGCGCAGAGCACGACGAAACCGGCTGCCACTCCCGCGGCATACCAGCGCAAGCGGCCGTTCTGGGTGCGTCGGAGATCGTTCGACGATATGTCGGCGAGGCGAGCGATGCCGGTGTAGATGTAGTCGACAAAATCCGGCGCGATTTTGCGCACGATGAATTGGAAGGGCGCGACGAATAACTTGCTGTAGAGAAAGTCGACGCCCCAACCGGTGTACCAAAGGTGGATGAGTGGATCCTCGCGGGGCTTGACGACACGCCAGGGCCCGTAGAGCGTGAGAGCGGATAGCAGGCCAATGATGAACACCGCGCTCGCACACAGGGCGGTGATGAGTTCCGTGATAGGGCCGATATGGACCGGGTTCAGCGGCGGCAATACGCTGTTCAGGAAATTTGAGAGCGCTGGTACACCGCCGAAATCGGGAGGCGTGTCTACATAGCCACCGACGATAGATAAGACGCAGAGAGTGACCAGGGGGATAACCACCGCGGGTCCCGGCTTGTAGGAGACTTCGTGCTTCTGCGGGCCGTAGAAAACGAGCAGAATCAGCCGGTAAGTATAAAAAGAGGTAAGTGCAGCGCCGAACATGCCGATGATCCAGAACCAGCCGTTACCATTCGGCCCGGACCAGGCCTGCCAAAGAATGAGATCTTTGCTGAAGAAGCCGGCGGTGACCAGCGGCAAACCAGCCAGCGCGGAGCCGCCGATAATGAAAGACCAATAGGCGACGGGTAATTTGCGGCGCAGGCCGCCCATATGAAACATGTCCTGTTCGTGGTGCATGGCTTGGATAACCACGCCTGCGGCAAGGAAGAGAAGCGCCTTGAAAAAGGCGTGAGTCATAAAGTGAAAGATGGCGGCTGACCAGGCGCCTAGGCCGAGAGCGAGAAACATGTAACCAATCTGGCTCATGGTAGAGTAAGCGAGCACGCGCTTTATATCACGCTGAGCGATGGCGCTGAAGGCGGAAAGCAGCATAGTGCTTCCGCCAATTAGCGCGACGATAAACTGTACCTGAGGTGCAAGGATAAATAACTTATTCGTGCGCGCGATCAAATAGACACCAGCGGTAACCATGGTGGCGGCGTGAATAAGTGCGCTGGTCGGTGTGGGCCCGGCCATCGCGTCGGGCAGCCACGTCTGTAATGGTATTTGGGCCGACTTGCCCACGGCCCCGCCGAGTAACAACGCTGCCGCAGCAATGGCGATGCCGCTGCCGACGGGCCATTGATCGGTGGCGCGGCGCATCATTTCCTGGATGTTAAAGGTATGCAAGTTAGTAGCGATGAGAAACACCCCGATGGCGAATGCAGTGTCACCCACGCGAGTGACCAAGAAGGCTTTGTTGGCGGCGCGTACGTTGGCGGGGTCTTTGTACCAGAAGCCGATGAGCAGGAAACTGCAGAGGCCGACACCTTCCCAGCCGAGATATAGAAGAAGTAAGTTGTTCGCCAGCACGAGTGTGAGCATCGAGGCCACAAAAAGGTTCATGTAAGCGAAAAAACGGGAAAATCCTTCGTCGTCGCGCATGTATTCGACGGAATAAAGATGAATCAGGAAACCGACGAACGTTATAACGAGAACCATGGTGAGCGTGACGGGATCGAAATAGAGGCCGATTTCGGGGCGGAAATCCGCGACGGCGATCCAGGTCCACAGATGCTCGACCCAAGCTCCATTAGGCGGAGTGGAAGTGAGAAACTGTGCAGCGGCGGTGATCGCCGCGACAGTCGAGAGACCGATGGAAGCGCAGCCGAGCCAGGCTGCGTAGCGGCGGGAGATACGCGACCCGAAGAGTGCCAGTATGGCTGCGCTCGCGAACGGAAGCGCCGGGATTAACCAGAGAAGCGATTGCATATCAGCCACTAAGACGGCTTGCCGTGTTCGAATCGAGATCGGGCGAACGCCGGTGGAATTGGATGAAGAGGGCGAGGCCTACCGAGACTTCGGCGGCGGCCATGGCGAGGATGAAGAGGAACATGATTTGGCCGTCGGGCTGTCCCCATTGATAGCTGCCTGCCACAAAGGCAAGACCGCTGGCGTTCAGCATCACCTCGACCGACATGAGGGTGAAGATCAGGTTACGCCGCGTGAGAAGTCCGACCAGACCCAGTACGAACAGCGTCACTGCCAGGGACAGAACGTGTTCCATCGGTACGGGCGACATATTGCTCCTCCTCTCTTACTGCGCGCCGGCCTATGTGGTAGGCGCCGATCAGTCCGGACATCAGGAGCAGGGACGCGAGTTCTACTCCGATGGCGTAAGGGCCGAATAATGAAATGCCGATTTCTTTGGGCGTGACGACATGCAGCGGGCGCGGTGGGCCGGCTGCGGTTACCGAAACATAGATTAGTTCGGCAATCAGAACGGTGGCGAGAGCGGCTGGCCAAGCCCAGATACCCGGGGTAAGCCATTCGGTTTCGACTTCGGTTGCATGCTCGCCGAGATTGAGCATCATCACGACGAAGAGAAAGAGCACCATGATGGCGCCGGCGTAGATGATGAGTTCGAGCGCGGCGAGAAAAGGAGCGCCAATGACATAGAAGACAATAGCGACGGAGAGCAACGAAATGATGAGATACAAAAGCGCATGCACGGCGTGACGGCGGGTAATGGCGATGATCGTCGATAGAACTGCGATCGCGGCGGCTAGATAGAAGGCAATTAACATAAAGCTTTCTAAGGAAGTAAGCTGTGCAAGTCGACCGGCGCTGCTTCGCGTTCGCCCTCCCCCTTGGCTTTACCGCCGATGGCGACCCCGGCGATGCGCCAGAAGTTATAGTCGGGGTATTTGCCGGGCCCATCGATCATTAGGTCTTTCTTTTCGTAGACTAGATTCTGGCGATTATATTCGCCCATTTCGAAATCGGGAGTAAGTTGGATGGCATAAGTGGGGCAGGCCTCTTCGCAGAAACCACAGAAGATACAGCGCGAGAAGTTAATGCGGAAGAATTCCGGGTAGCGACGGCCTGTATCGTCTTCGGTGGCCTGGAGAGAGATGCAATCGACCGGGCAAGCGACGGCGCAGAGATTGCAGGCGACGCAGCGCTCGCCGCCATCGGGATCGCGGGTGAGGACGATGCGGCCGCGATAGCGTGGAGCGAGGTACGGCTTTTGTTCGGGATACTGAACGGTTATGCGCTTGTGAAAACCATGTTTGAACACTTCCCACAAGCTGCGTACAAGGCTGAGCATCTAGTTACTCTCCATCACTTCAAGGCAAGCACGACGGCGCCGGTTGCGAGTAAGTTGAGCAACGCCAGGGGCAGCATGTATTTCCAGCCCCAGGACATGAGTTGATCGAAGCGCGGCCTGGGCAAGGCAGCGCGGAACAGAATGAAGAGACAGATGAAGACCATCGTCTTGATGGCGAACCAAACAAATGGGGGCAGAAACGGTCCGAGCCAGCCGCCGAAATAGAGCAACGAGATGGCGGCCGAGATGAGTGTGACGCCGATGTATTCGCCGACGAAGAACATACCGAATTTCATGCTGGAATATTCGGAATGGAAGCCGGCGATGAGCTCGCTTTCGGCTTCGGCGAGATCGAACGGAAGGCGGCGGGCTTCCGCGACGCCCGCGATCAGAAAAAGGATGAAGCCGAAAAATTGTGGGATGACGAACCAGATTTTGCGCTGCGCTTCGACGATATCGGTGAGGCGGAAAGAGCCGGCGATGATGACCACCCCCAGCAGCGAAAGGCCCATAAAGACTTCGTAGCTGAGCATTTGCGCGGAGGCGCGGATGCCGCCAAGCAGTGAGTATTTGTTGTTGGAAGCCCAACCGGCCAGCACGACGCTATAGACGCCGAGCGAAGACATGGCCAGAAGGAAGAGGATGCCGATGTTGAGATCGGCAACGACGAAGCCGGGCGCGAGCGGGATGACGGCGAAGGAGAGAAGCGCAGTCGCGACGATGATGCCGGGCGCGAGTATAAAAACAGGCTTATCGGCGAAAGGAGGGATCCAGTCTTCTTTGAAAAAGAGCTTCAGCGAATCTGCAGCGGGCTGCAGCAGGCCGAAAGGTCCGACGCGGTTAGGGCCGTAGCGATCCTGCCAGAGGGCAAGCAGCCGGCGCTCGACCCAGACCAGTACCGCGGCTAGGTTGAGCACAATGCCCAGCACGACCGCGATGACGATCAGGGGGAAGACGATTGACATCATTTCGAAACCTCCGCAGCGGGAGCGAGTTCGACGGCCGCAGGCGTGGAATTGCTTGAGGACACGACTGCGACACCACGAGGGATATCTGGGCGCAGCGACACTGGCAGACCGGCCAACGTGGCATCGGAGCCGAGTTGAGCGGAATCGGCGGGGTTGATGGCGACGTAGGGGGCGGGCGCGAGAGAGGCGACGGCGGGCGCGCGGCTGCTAAGTTCTTCGGAGCCGAAAATATGGAAGGCGGGAAGAACGAGAAAGTTGGCGGCGTCGGGGTGGAAGGCTGGCGGGATAGCAGGAGTTTGAGGCCGAGCGGGTTGAGATGCGGGTTCGATGAGGCGCATACCGGGATCGCCGCCGGTGAGATGGCCGCCGATCTCCGACTGAAATTTGTTGACGGATTGGATAGAGTTCCAGCCGGGAGACCAGAAGAAAGGAATGAGCGGAGGCGGCGCGGCCTGCGGGCCGGACTCCATGGAAAACGCTAAGGCGGAATCGGGATCGTCAGGCGGCTTGGGCTCGTGAACCGAGATGTTGGCAAGCATCGAGGTACGGCCGCTGTAACGGCCCGGCTCGCGTGCGATTTTGCCCGATTCTTTGCGCGAGGGGGCAGCGTGCCGGATGCCGGCGAGGGCAGGGATTCCAGAGGCGATTGCAGAGACGATGTCATCCAAGTGAGCGTCTTGGCGGCTGAGCCAGTGCCAACTGGCGCGGATTTCACCGCTCGGCACAAAGGCCTGGAAGAAACGCTGGGCGCGGCCTTCGTAGTTGACCAGCGTGCCATCGGTTTCGGCGAAAGTTCCGGCAGGGAACATGAGCTCGGCTTTAGCGGTCGTCGGGTTGGCCAGATGGTCGAGCACAACGACGTGGCGCGCCGAGTTAAGGAATGCATCAACGTCACTGATAGGTGCGCGGCGATAGAGATCGTTTTCGAGAACGATGACGGTTTCGGCCGTGGCCGAGAGAGCTTCCGAAAGAGACCGAGCGCCGAGGAGCGCGAGGCCGACGCTGTTGCATTCGGCGAAGCAATAGGCGAGTTTCGCGGGACGGCCTGCCGTGACGAGCGCGGAAGCAACCTGTGCAGCGGCTTCGACTACGGCCATGCTACGGCAGCTCGTGCCGCTGACTACGAGCGGAGACTTGGCTGAGCGCAGAGCGACAGCGATTCGGCCGGCCAGATCGTCTGATGCGCCGCTATTGATAGCTTCCGCGACGGCGAAGCACAGCCGAGCGAGATCGTCCGGCGCCGCGCGGTAAACTTCCGTCGCAATGTCGTCGAGTCTGGTGGCGTAGGGCGCGGCGATGAAAAACGGACCTTTCTCGTCCTGAAGCAGTTCGCGAACGGCATGATCGAGCCAGAGTGGAATTTTGGCTTGTTTCGCTTTCTCGATGGGCTGCTGGCGGGCGGACTGGCGCAAGCGCAGGGCCATAAGCGGGAGAACGTTGGTCACATCTTCGCCGACAATGAAGACCGCATCCGAGTGCCCGATCTCATCTAGCGATGGCGATTTCGCCGGCCCGTTTTGTAAGAGTTCGAGCGCACGGAGGGTAACCGACAACTCGTCGTCTGCGACGCCGGCGTAGAAATTGTTAGAGCCGACCAGTTGGCGAAGTGCGAAGTTGCTTTCGAGCGACGCGCGCGGCGAACCGATGCCGATGCAGCTACCGGTTTCGATCAGAGCTTCAAGGTGGGACGCCGCTTGCGCCGCATCTACAGGCGCTCCGTTGAGCAGGCATTCCTCGATGCGTTGCTCGCTGTTCACAAACTCGTAGCCGAAGCGTCCGCGGTCGCAAAGAAAATAGCCGTTGACCTCGTGGTTATAGCGATTGATCACGCGGCGCAGCGAGCCATAGCGCTCGCCGACGCTGGTGTTGCAACCGGCAGCGCAGTGGACGCATATCGAGGGCGCCATCTGCAGATCCCATTTGCGGGTGTAGTGGCGTTTCAGCGTTGCATCGGTGAAAACACCGGTCGGGCAGATTTCGACCAGATTGCCGGCAAATTCGTTTTCGAGCACCCCATCTTCGAAGCGGCCGAAGTAGACAACATCGCGAAGACGGAAGGCATTTAGATCGTGGCCGCCCGCATACTCGCGGTAATAACGCACGCAGCGCTGGCACTGGATGCACCGGTTCATCTCGTGGTTGATCAGCGGCCCGAGATACTGATTGCGGAACGTGCGCTTGCTGAAGCTGTAATGGCGAGCGCAGTGCCCGGTCATCACGGTCATGTCCTGCAGATGGCATTCGCCGCCTTCATCGCATACGGGGCAATCGTGCGGATGGTTCTGCATCAGGCCTTGAATGACGGCGGCGCGAAACTCTGCAGCGTCGGAATCCTGAATCGAGACGCGAGTGCCATCGAGCGCGGGCGTCATGCAAGCCATGATGAGCTTGCCGGAAGTATCCTGTTCGTTGCGGAACTGCTTGACGGCGCATTGGCGGCAAGCGCCGACCGAGCCGAGCGCGGGATGCCAGCAGAAATAGGGCAGATCGTAGCCGAGAGACAAGAGTACGTGCAGCAGGTTTTGAGAGCTGTCGGCTTCGCGCGGTTCGTTGTCGATGTAAATGGTGGCCACAGTCATCTCCACGGGCAGCGCTTCTCGTCGACGTGCCGCTCGAAATCGGCCGCGAAGTATTTGAGCGCGCTTTGCAACGGCTCAACCGCGCCGGGAGCAAAGGCGCAAAAGGTGTTGCCGATGCCTAGAAATTTGGTTTGGAAACGCAAAGTATCCAGGTCTTGGGGGACGGCGGTACCGTTCTCCATCGAAAGCAGAATTTTTTCGGTCCAGGCGAGGCCGCTCCAGCAGGGTGTACACCAGCCGCAGGACTCCTGAGCGAAGAAATGCTCGAGGTTCCAGACCATGCCGACGGGACAGGTCTTGCTGTCGAGCACGACCATGGTTCCGGTGCCGAGACGGCTGCCGGCCTTTTGCACTTGCGTGTAATCCATGGGCGTATCAAGGTGCTCTTCAACCAGAAAGTCCGTGGACGCGCCGCCGGGCAGGAGGCCGCGAAATTCGAGGCCGTCGCGCATGCCGCCCGCGTGCTCTTCTAGGATTTCGCGGAGCGGCGTGCCGAGCGGAAGCTCCCAGAGGCCGGGACGATTGACCTTGCCGCTGACGCCGTAGAGTTTGGTGCCGCCGTCTTCGGTGAGGCTCAAGCTGCGGAACCAGTCGGGACCTTTGGCGACGATGTGCTGGATGTTGCACAGCGTCTCGACATTTTGCACGATAGTAGGCTTTCCGAACAGGCCGGATACTTGCGGGAACGGCGGCTTGGTGCGCGGATGGGCGCGCTTGCCTTCGAGCGCGTTGAGCAGAGCGGTCTCTTCGCCGCAGATGTAACGGCCGGCGCTCACGTGCAAGTGCAGCTCGAAATTGTAGCCGGAGCCGAGAATGTTCTGGCCGAGATAGCCGCGCTCGCGCGCTTCGTTGAGAGCGAAGGTGAGCCGCTGCGCGGAAGTGCGGTACTCGCCGCGAAGAAAGATGTAGCCGATATCCGCTTGAATCGCATAGGCGGCGACCGCCATGCCTTCGATGAGTTGATGAGGATCGCCTTCCATCAGCACGCGGTCCTTGAACGTTCCAGGTTCCATCTCGTCGGCGTTGCACACCAGGTACTTGGGATGCGGCGCATCGTCGCCCATAGGAACGAAGCTCCACTTGATACCGGTTGGGAAACCGGCGCCTCCGCGCCCCCGCAGGTTCGATTGCTTCACCAAATCGGTGATATCCTGCGGTTGCAAGGTGAGAGCTTTTCGCAGGCCCTGATAACCGCCCGCTTGCTCGTAGGCTGCAATATCGACAGCCTGGCCGTCAGGCCGAAGATTGCCAGTGAGCGGGCGTTCGCTCGTCACCGGTATTGCTCCAGGATTTGATCTATGCGTTGCTCATCGAGATCGGTGTGCAAGTCGTCATCGATCATGATGGCGGGTGCGCGATCGCAGGCTCCCAGACAAACAATGGGCAGCAGCGTAAAACGCCCGTCGGCCGTGGATCCGCCGAGCGGCGCGCCCAATCTGGCACACAATTGATCACGCACCCGATCGCAGCCCATGATCCAGCAGCTAATGCTGTCGCAGATGAGGGCCACATGGCGGCCGACGGGTTTCCGCCGGATGAGATTGTAAAAAGTGGCGACGCCATCAAGGTCGGCGGTGGACATGCCGAGGAATTCGGCAATGTCGCGAATGGATTCGTCCGATACCCAACCGCGATGGCGCTGGACGATCAGCATGGCGTCGATGCAGACGGCTTGCTTGTTTGGGTAATGCTCAAGCTCGTGGTTGATTTCGTTTTGTTCTTCGGCGGTGAGCATCTTTTCCCCTAGCGGTCTATATCAGCCAGCACGTAATCGAGGCTGCCGAGAATCGCGAGCAGATCAGGAATCATGAGACCGCGTACAAGTAGCGGCAACATCTGCATGTGCGCAAAGGATGGAGTGCGGATGCGAGTGCGGTAGGAGCCGTTGCCGCCGTCGCTGATCAAGTAATAGCCGTTGTTCCCCTTAGTGGCTTCAATGGCGCCCAACGCTTCGCCGGGCGGCACGACGGGGCCCCAACTTACTCCCAGGAAATGAGTAATCAGCGTTTCAATATCGTGCATGGTGCGCGCCTTGGGCGGAGGCGTGGTGAGCGGATGCTCGGCGTTGCAGGGGCCGCCGGGCATCTGGTCGATGCACTGCTGAATGATGCGTAGACTCTGGCGCATCTCTTCGACGTGGATGACCGCGCGATCGAAACAGTCGCCGGATTTTCCGGTTGGGATGTCGAATTGAAGCTGGCTATAGCAGGAGTATGGCTGTTTCTTGCGCCAATCCCATTCGAGGCCGGCAGCGCGTAGATTGGGACCGGTCATGCCCCACTCGATGGCTTCGTCGATGCTGCAGCCGCCGACGTTCTTGGTGCGGGCTTTGAACAGGCTATTGCGAATGACGGTGCGATCGTATTCGTCGAGGCGCGAAGGCAGATACGCGACGAAATCGCGAAACATTTTGTCCCAGCCGCTAGGCAGATCTTGCGCGACGCCGCCGATGCGGAACCAGTTGGGATGCATGCGGGCGCCGCAGATCGCCTCGATGATGCCGAAAGCGCGCTCGCGGTCGTTGAACGTGTAGAACACGGGGGACATCTGGCCGACGTCCTGCGCGAAGGTGCCGTACCAGACGAGATGGCTAATGATGCGAAAGAGCTCCGACATCATGACGCGGATCATCTGGCCGCGCGGAGGAACAGTGATGCCGGCGAGTTTTTCGAAGGCGGTGAGATAGGCGAAATTGTTCATCACGCCGCCGAGATAATCGATCCGGTCAGTGTAGGGGATGTAGGTATGCCAGGTCTGGCGCTCGCCCATTTTTTCAGCGCCGCGATGATGAAAGCCGATGTCCGGGATGGCGTTGACGATCTCTTCACCATCGAGCTCGAGGACAATGCGAAGCACGCCGTGGGTGCCGGGATGCTGAGGGCCCACGTTTAGGAAGAGGAAGTCAGTGTCTTCTCTGCCCCGCTCCATTCCCCACTCCTCAGGACGAAAACGCAAGGCTTCCTGCTCGGCATCCAGCTTTTCATCGGGCAAAGTGAATGGGCCCATTTCGGTAGCGCGGGCCGGATGATCTTTTCGCAGAGGATGACCTTGCCAGGAGCGCGGCATCAGAATGCGGTATAGGTGCGGGTGGCCGTCGAAGCGGATGCCGAACATGTCCCACACTTCGCGCTCGTACCAGTCGGCTGCGGGACAGATATCGACGATGGAGGGCAGGTGCAGCGCTTCGATTGACAGTGGCACTTTAAGACGAACGAAGGCGTTGCGGCCGTAAGAGAAGAGGTGATAGACGACGGTGAAATCCGCAGCGGGTTGCCCATTGGCGTGGCGGCGGCCGCGCTCATCGATCGCCGTGAGGTCATACAGCATCTTGAACGGCTGCGGAACGCTATGGCGGAGCTGATCCACCGCGCTGTGGATTTCGTTTGCGCCCAGCCAGTAAGTGGGGATGCCATCGCGGGCAGACTGCGGCGTCGCGTTGAGACCTAACTCCTGTTGCAGCTCTTGATCCGCGACGAGGGCAGTGGGCATCCGGACTTACACCTGATCCGGCGTTCGCAGCACGGTGAGCGTTTGGCGCTGCGCCGCCTTCAGATCGCGCATGGCCGGCATGTCGCCCTTTTGTACCCCTTGCGGGCCGACCACCCAACTCAAGGGTCGCTTTTCTTTTCCGACAGCATCGCGCAACAGGATGACACCTTCGAGAAAAGCGTCAGGACGGGGCGGGCAGCCGGGGACGTAGACATCGACTGGCAGAAACTTATCGACGCCTTGCACGACGCTATAGATGTCGTACATGCCCCCCGAATTCGCGCAGGAGCCCATGGAGATGACCCATCTCGGCTCCATCATCTGTTCATAGAGGCGGCGTATGACGGGCGCCATTTTGATGAAACACGTTCCGGCAACCACCATGAGGTCCGCTTCGCGCGGCGTGCCGCGAATCACTTCGGCGCCGAAGCGGGAGACATCGTACTTGCTGGTGATGCTGGTGGCCATTTCGACGAAGCAGCAGGAGAGGCCGAAGTGGAAAGGCCAGATGGAGTTTTTCCGGCCCCAGGCGATCAGGTCTTCGAGCCTGGAGAGAATAACGCTGCGGCGCACCTGGGTGTCGAGAGGTCCCTTCGAAGATCCCTCAGGGTCCGGCGGGGCATCGACACGGCTGGTTGACCACTGCATAGAGCGGAAGCCTCTAATTATTCCTCTTGAATCGTCCGGAGCCCCAATCAAGCGCGCCCACTCGCCAGAGATAGGCGAGCGCGGCGAGCAAAACCGCAATGAAGATGGATACCTCGATATAGCCGGTCCAACCGGTTTCGCGGACGGCGACGGCCCAGGCAAATATGAAGATGGCTTCGAGATCGAAGATCACGAAGAACATCGCGACTAAATAGAATTTGAAGGAAAGGCGGACGCGCGCGGAACCTTCCGAGAGAATACCGGATTCATAAGGGAAGTCGGTAGAGCGGTCGCGATGCCGCTGTCCCAGGACATAAGACAGCCCGAGCATGGCAGCCACCAACGCCGCAACCAGGGCGGCGTAAACGACCAATGGCCAGAGGTCCACGGTTCCTCAGCCTCCAAAGCGCACAGGGTGTTTACTGCCCGTTGTGCGCCCTTCACAAGAACGCGGCGCGAAAGCACCGCATCTTCTGAAAAAGTATGCACTGCTTCGCGTTGGATTACAAGTCAAATATTAAATCATGGTCGGATTGAGCGCACGGTTGCGCTGATACGATGTCATCAACCATGACGCATTCGAGGCGCGAGTTGATGGCCGGGCTGCTGGCACTCCCCGCAGCACTTGCCTACGGTGAAGAGCCGATCAAGATTCCGGGCAAGCGCGCGATGCTCCTGCACAATGACCGGCCCGAAGATTTGGAAACGCCGCTCGAATACTTCAACACCTGGATCACGCCAAACGATGTTTTCTTTGTGCGGCAGCACTTGCCGCGCCCGAAGACGGACGAAGCGACGCACCGGATTGCAGTGAGTGGGCGCGTCAACAAAGAGATGGAACTCAGCGTTGAGGATCTCCGCAAATTGCCGCAATATACGGTGGCGGCGACGCTCGAATGTACGGGAAATGCTCGCGGACTCTTCCGGCCGCGCGTTCCTGGAATTCAGTGGGGGCGCGGCGCCATCGGCAATGCCGAATGGAGCGGACCGCGGCTGAGCGATGTTCTGAAACTGGCGGGTGCGGACGGGAACGCTTCCTGGGTGACCGTGAACGGCGCGGACGTGGGTGTGGCGAAGACGCCCGATTTTATCCGTTCATTCAAGATGGAAAAGGCGTTGCATCCCGCGACGCTGCTGGCGCTTCAGATGAATGGCCAACCGCTTCCGGATTTACATGGTTTTCCGGTGCGGCTGGTGGTTCCGGGCTGGGACGGCACGAGTTGGGTCAAATGGGTGACAACGCTGAGCATCGCAAACGAGCCTGATACGGGCTTCTTTATGAACCCGGCGTACCGGTTTCCGAAACACGCGGTGCCGCCGGGAACGGGTGCGAACCCTGCCGATTTGGAGATCATTGAGGCAATGCCGGTGAAGTCTTACATCACGAGTCCGGCCGATCAGGATCGGATCGGGTTGGCTCCGACGGTCCTGCGCGGGATCGCCTGGGCGGGCGAGCAACGCGTTTCTCGTGTGGAAGTTTCGACAGATGCGGGGCGTCATTGGACAGATGCGCGATTGTCGCCGAAGAATTTGCCATTCGCATGGCGGCTGTGGAGTCTGGAGTGGACGCCGCAACAGGCCGGGTATTTTGTGATTTTGTCGCGCGCGACGGACACGGCTGGCAACGTGCAGCCGATTGCGGCCACATGGAATCCGTCGGGCTATTTGTACAATGCGATCGACCAGGTTGGAGTGACGGTGGAGAAACAGGCGTGAGGGCTGCAACGGCGGCGCTGATCGCGGTGGCGCTTGCGGCGCCCGCGTTAGCGGTGGATCCATCGATTGCACAGGGTGGCAAACAAGAGTTGCAGCGCGCGTGTGTGCCGTGCCACAGCCTACGGTTGGTTGAGTCTCAACGGCTTTCCGCGGCGGCATGGGGCAAGGAACTCGATAAGATGCAGCGCTGGGGCGCGATCATCAAGGATCGGCAGGTGTTGCTCGATTATCTTTCGCGAGAGTATCCCGACACGAAGCCGGTCCCGCAGCCGGAGCATTCCGGCGACGGCACGAAAGCTTCGACGCAATCGCATTAGGGTGGGTTCGAAAGCGCAATTCTGGCGAACAATTGCGGGTCTCGCGCTGTTCGCTATCGCATTCGGGTACGTGGAAGCGGCGGTGGTGGCGTATCTGCGATCCATTTATACGCCGCTGCGGGCGCATTTCTATCCGGGAGCGAGCAGCGAATTGTTTCCGCTGCTATCGCTCGATCAACTGCGCACTCTGGGACCGGAACACATAACCCGGCTGAACATTGAGTTGGGCCGGGAGATGGCAACGCTGCTGATGCTGGCAGGGGCCGCCCTCGCGGCGACGCGCAAACCCCGCGAGTGGGTGGCGGCGTTCGTGCTCTGCTTTGGGATGTGGGACATCGCATTCTATGCGTTTCTGAAGGTGATGCTGAGCTGGCCGGCTTCCTTGCTGACGTTGGACATTTTGTTTCTATTGCCGGTGCCGTGGGTGGGACCTGTATTGGCGCCGATATTAGTATCGGTCTCGATGATCGGTGCGGGGCTCATCGTGCTGTGGCGGGAGTTTGGGGAGCGACCCGTCCGGATCGGCGCGCTGCGTTGGGTGGTCATCGTGTTGGGAGGCGCCATCGTCTTTGTGGCCTTCATCGCGGATTTCAGAAACACGGCGACCGGCGGCAATCCGAATGCATTTCACTGGTGGTTGTTTGGGCTGGGAGAGGCGCTGGGGCTGGTGGCGTTTGGGACGGGGTTGAATAGAAATCTAGCGCGTTGACCGCTTCAGTTCACGAGTGAGCCCCTATTCGGATTTCCAGCAGATGAGTTTGAGCTCGGTCATTTCTTCGATCGCGTAGCGCGGGCCTTCGCGGCCAAGTCCGCTGTGCTTGGCGCCCCCGTAGGGCATGTGGTCCATGCGGAAGGTAGGGATGTCGTTGATGAGGACGCCGCCGAAGTGCAGTCTGCGCGCAGTGGAAAAGGCGCGTGAGATATCACGCGTGAAGAGGCCGGCTTGCAGGCCGTACGGCGTGCTATTGGCGAGCGCGATGGCGTCTTCAAGCCTTTGATAACGATACACTGCGACCACTGGGCCGAAGACTTCTTCGCAAGAGATGCGGGCGGAGGCTGGAACGTTGGTGAGCACAGCAGGCTCGATGGTGGCGTTGCGCCGCTTGCCGCCGCAGAGCAGGCGAGCGCCGGAATCGACGGCTTCTCGAATCCAGGATTCAACACGGATAGCGGCGGGTTCGTCGATCAACGAAGAGATGTCGGTTGTTGACTCGTAGGGATGGCCGATCCGGAGTTTGCTCGCTCCCGCGACCAGGCCGTCTATGTATTGATCTGCGACGGATTCGTGTACGAAGGCGCGCTGGAGAGAGATGCAGCTTTGGCCGCTGAGGGTGAAGCCGCCCTGAACGGAGCGGGAGACGGCGGTAGCGAGATCGGCATCGGGCTCGATGATCACGGCGGAGTTGTTGCCGAGCTCGAGCGTGACACGCTTCAGGCCTGCCTTGGCGCGAAGCTCCATGCCGACTTTCATGCTGCCGGTGAAGGTGATCATCGCAATATCCGGATGCTCAAGCATTACGGCGGCGAGCGCCGGGCCATCGCCGGTGACGATGTTGTATGCGCCGCTAGGGGCACTGCCATCGGCGACCAGATGAGCCAGATGCAGCGCGCTGAGCGGCGTGCGCCCGGCCGGTTTGTGTACGACCGAGTTGCCGGCCGCGAGAGCCGGAGCAAGCTTATGAAGCGTGAGATTCAGCGGGAAATTGAAGGGCGTAATGGCGCCGATTACGCCGAGCGGCTCGCGCACTGTCATAGCCATTCGGCCTTCGCCTCCCGCGGCGAAATCCATGGGTATTACTTCGCCCCGCAAGTCTTGCGCGGCATGCGCGGCAGCGACCAGGGTATCGACTGAACGCTTGGCTTCAGTGTGCGCCTCTTTGATCGGCTTGCCGGTTTCCGAGCAGATGAGCTTCGCAAGTTCGTCTTCGCTTTGTTTGACTCGCTGGGCGATGTTGAACAGCAGGACGGCCCGGTCGTGATTGCTGAGCGCGGCCATGGCGCGGGCGCCCTGCCGGGCAGCTTCAATGGCGCGATGCACTTGAGCATCGCCGGCGTGGGCAACCAAGCCAACGACAGTGCCGTCGTAGGGGAGTCTGACTGCATCGTAGCGATCCGTTTCTACCCACTCGCCGCCGATGAATAGGCCATGCTTGGGCGCGATCAAAGGGCGGGTCGACATAATTTCAATGTCTCATTGCATCGCTTCGTGAAGATGGTAGAGCGCGGAGGCGTCAGGCCGGAGCGTGACGTCGAGTTTCGCTACCACGGGGATCTCTTGACGCGCCCAGAGGTCGCGGACGGTGTAGCGGGCGTTGGGAAGACCGAGCTCAGCCCAATTGTAGTGGAGCGTCGCGGATTGGTCTGAGCGGTTGAAGAGTGCGACGTAGTAGCCGCGACCAGTTTCGGGCTGCGCGGTCCAGATGGCGCGGTCCAGAGATGTGATCACCGCCCGATTATTTGTCGAGTGCTGATTTACGGCAATGATTTCGGGATTCGTCAAGAGCGAGGTTGTGAAATCGTCGAGGCGGGTGAGATTACCGCCCATGATGAGAGGCGAACGGAAGATGGCCCAGAGCGTGAGGACGGTGCGCTGCTCGTCGTGGGTGAGCTTCGAATCGCGTGGCTCGCCGGCGCCGGGGCGCGGACCGAGATAACCGATGGGGAGCATGTCGGCATCCGGCCAATGGCTGGTCTCAACATAAGGTACCCATGCGGCGGCAGTGGTGAATTGGCTGAAGAGGCTCTGGGAGAACTCGTGCTTGGCCCAGGGTCCCCAGTGATCCCAGAAGTCGTCGGAGATGCGCCACATGTTGGCGTAGCGGCGGAGCTCGTTGAGCTTATCGAGCGGCGCGGGCCCGGGGGAAAGACTCAGCACAATGGGCCTATGGGCGGCGTGCTGGAGGGCCAGGCTGAACATGCGAATCTCGTCGCCTTTGTAGGGGTGGGAAGCGATGCAATCGATCTTGACGAAATCGACGCCCCAGGATCCGTAGAGTTCTGCGAGCGAATCGTAGTAGGCTTGGCCTGCGGGAGTATTTTTGAGGCCGAAGTTGTCCGCGTTCCACGGGCAAGTGTCGGAGGTGTCGGCGGCGTCGGAGGCGTGGAAGCTGGAGCCAGCAATAGGCAAATTGCGTGCGACGGCCTCGCGAGGAATACCGCGGATGATGTGAATGCCGAAACTGAGGCCGTGGGAGTGGAGGTAATCGGCCAGCGGCTTGAACCCGGAGTTGTTGGCAGCAGAGGGGAAGCGATTCACAGCAGGCGCGTAGCGGCCGTTCGCGTCGAGATTGAATTGGAACGCGCCGGGCTTGGCTTCCGGGTTGGGGAGATACCAGCCTTCATCGACGACGGCGTAGTTCCAGCCAAACGGTTTAAGCTTGGCGGCGAGGACATCGGCGTTGACACGAAATTCCGATTCGGTGATGGAGAGGCCGTATGAATCCCAACTGTTCCAGCCCATGGGAGGGGTGGATGCCACTTGGATGGGTTGCACAGGCAGCGACAGCAGAGCGATAAACAGAGCGAACGAGCGGATCATGGTGCCGATTCTTTCACCTTGAGGATGCGGTCGGCCGGGATATTCTGCAAGGTTTGCACCACCCCGCAGGGCCAGTGGATCTCGATCGAGTCGGCCTTTGTATCAGGGCCGAGGCCGAAGTGGACCGGGCCGTCACTCGAAGATGCGTAACCGACGCTGGTGGTCATGTGGTTGTATTGCACACCGCTTTTCGTGGTCAGCTTGATGCGCGCGCCGATGCCGTCGCGATTGCTCTTAACGCCTTCGAGCGCGAT
>DATJUG010000024.1:0-8067 GCA_035502635.1 Bryobacteraceae bacterium | reverse complement strand
TTCTTCTGATCGTCGTTCAACACCGCACGGATCTTCGTGTCGGAGTCTTCCCGAACGGCGCGGAACTTCTCTCTGCGATCTTGCTGTGAGAGCGAGCTATCATTGCGAATGCTCTCCATCTGTTGCTGCCGGTTGGTGAGGATCGGCAGGATCTGATTCTTCTGGTCGGCGGTCAAGTTCAATTTCTTGGCCATCCTTTGAACTTCTTTGTTGGGATCAGCCTCATGCCGTCCTGCCCAATGTCCGTTCTGGGGAGCCGTTGATTGATCCTGGGAAGGCGCAGGCGAGGTGGCCTGCGGCGCAGCCATGGCTATGCCCAAGCCGAAAATGCTGGAAAGGGCGAGCGAAAAAATTTGTTTTCTCATTTCATTTCTCCTGGGAGATTGTCTCCTCTGCTACATGAGACGAACGGAGCTGTAGCTGGGTTATTGGGACGCGCTGTTAAGGTTCATTCAGGGCAAATAGGGCGTTTTCGGGAGCAGCGGGCAGAGCGCCCTCCAGACCTGAGAAACTGGGAGATCGGGGACAGGCATGGTTTTGACCGATCCAAACGTGGCATTCGTGCTGTTGGTATTGGGTGCGCTGGGGATCTATTGGGAAATGCATGCGCCGGGAATGATTGCGCCTGGCGTTCTGGGAATCCTGCTGGTGTGTGCCGGTGCCTTTGGACTTTACCAGGATTCGCCAAGCTGGTACGGGCTTACTTTGCTGGCCCTGGCGATTTTGTTGCTGGGGATCGAGTTAAAGTACTACACGCATATGATTTCAGGACTGGCTGGTACCGTGCTGCTGGCGATAGGCGCGGTGGTTTTGCTGCAGGGGCGCCGGCGGATCACGCCCGCGCTGGCATTTTCCGTGTCGGTTGCATTCGGGCTCATCACGATCTTTCTTGGGACGCTCGCGATGCGTGCGCGAAAGCTCAAGCCTGCGACGGGAATGGATAGCCTGGTGGGCGAAGTGGGAGTGTCACGAACCGCCGTCGATCCGGAAGGCACGGTATTCGTGCACGGCGAGTACTGGAAGGCGCGAAGCGGCGAGAGCATATCGGCCGGCGAACGAGTTCGTGTTGATAAGGTGGAGGATCTCGTGCTGATTGTCAGAAGGGCAGTGTAGGAGAGGACGATGCCGGAGCAGCTTTTTTCAGGCGCCTTCCTGATCCTGATTATTATTCTGATTTTTTACTTGATTTCATCCGTGAAGATCTTGGCTGAATATGAGCGTGGCGTGATCTTCCGGCTGGGACGGGTGCTCGAGCGGCCGAAGGGACCGGGAATCATTCTCGTATTTGCACCGTTGGATCGGATCGTTCGCATTTCGCTGCGAATCGAAGCGATGGAAGTGCCGTCGCAGGACCTGGTGACGCGGGACAACGTAACGGTGAAAGTGAACGCGGTGGTTTATTTTCGGGTGGTGGAACCGATCAAAGCGGTGCTGGAGGTGGCGAACTTCCTGTATGCGACAAGCCAGCTTGCGCAAACCACGCTACGCAGCGTACTGGGCGAAGTGGAGCTGGACGAACTGCTGAGCCAGCGCGAGAAGATCAACGTCCGGCTGCAAGGGGTGCTCGATGAACACACCGGGCCCTGGGGCGTGAAGGTGACGATGGTGGAAGTGAAGCAGGTGGACCTGCCGGAGCAGATGATCCGTGCTATTGCGCGGCAGGCCGAAGCCGAACGCGAGCGCCGGGCGAAGATTATTCATGCCGAAGGCGAATATCTGGCGGCTGAGAAGTTAGCCATGGCGGCGGAGCTGATACAGAAGCAGCCAGTGGCGATCCAACTGCGGTACTTACAGACGTTGGTAGATATAGGCGCGCAAAAATTAGTGGTGTTCCCGCTACCTGTAGACTTACTCACCTCTTTGACGCGGTTTGCGGAGAATGTGGCCGCTAAAAGCGGAGCATAGAAGAGTTGGCGCAGAGCGTGACTTACCCGAGCGTTCGTCCGGCCGACTTATAGATCTGGGCGATGTATTGCATGTCGCGAAGACCTTCGTCGCCGTTCGTCTTGGGCTCCTTGTTTTGCATGGCGCAATTGGCGAAGTAGTCGGCTTCCGGGACGAATTGGTACGGATCCGCTTCCGTGTTCTGATCGTCAATCGGCGGTTCACCTTCTATTTTCGCGGTAAGATGCAGCCCCTGGTATGCGAACGCAGGCTCCATGTGGATCATGCCTTTTGAGCCATGCACCCGAAAGAAGCCGGGCATGTTGGCGCCGTAAGTGGTGTTACAGGCAGCCAAGACGCCTGACGGGAATTTCATAGTCCACGAGCAATTTTCTTCGACCTCCCGAAAGCGGGTGTCCTTGTCGACAACCGAGCAATAGCCTTCCAAGCTGGCCGGCTCTTCGCCGGTGAGGTAGCGGCAGGCATTCAGAGAATAGATGCCCACATCCATAAGCGGGCCGCCGCCAGCCATTTTCTTGCTGAGGCGCCACTCGCCCGCATGTTCGATAAAACCGTTGGCGCTCTCGATCGCCTGAATCGCGCCGAGCTTGCCATCGCGGATCAGTTGAATGGCGCGCAGGTTAGTGGGCTCGTATTGACAGCGATAAGCAATCATCAGTTTCTTATTCGCCGCCTTGCACGCCGCAATCATATTCTGGCAATCTTTGACAGTGGTCGCCATGGGTTTTTCGCACAGGACGTGCTTACTGGCGTTCGCTGCGCGAATCGTGTATTCGGCGTGCATGTTATTCGGCAGCGCAATGTAAACGCCGTCGATATCCGGATTATTCGCAATTTCGTCGTAATTCTGGTAGCTGTATATGTTTTTGAGGGGGACGTTGTACTCGGCGGCGGTCTTTTCAGCCTTATCGCGATGGCCGCTGACAAGCGCCGTGGCTTGGGAATTTTGGGATGCCCGGCAAGCCGGCATGAAATGGCC
Organism: Bryobacteraceae bacterium; assembly: GCA_035502635.1. Classification (GTDB taxonomy): domain Bacteria; phylum Acidobacteriota; class Terriglobia; order Bryobacterales; family Bryobacteraceae; genus Bog-105. The sequence continues at coordinate 5,183 of DATJUG010000024.1, read as the reverse complement.
GAGCGAGATGCGGCCCAGGCCGACGATGCAGTAGCCGAATTTGCGTGTGGGTGGAGGTTCACTTTGTGTGCGGCCGCGAACTGGCAATGAGGAAAGAGCGGCGGCGCCAAGCGTGCGCGCGAAATCCCGGCGGGTAAAGTTCATTAACAGATTCTCTCAAAGATACCGGGGAATCCACCTGGCCGTTAAGGCGTTCACGCTGCTTTGGCTCTTGCGCGCTTAAGCGGCGCGAGCAACGCGAGCACGACTTGCTCATAGGCGTAGTTGCTGCGGCTGTCCCGGAATTTTTCGGAAAATTCGCGCAGCTTGCCGGCCGAGTAACATTCCATGACCGAGGGGTGAATGTAGTACTTCTTGCAGGTGGAGGGCTTGTTCCCTAACTTTGAAGCGACATCCTTAACCATGTCCACCAGAACCTGTTTGGTTGCCGAATCGCCTTCCTGCGCGGCGCATTTTTCCAACAGGAAGCTCGCGGCAAGGCAGGTTCCGCCCCAGGTGCGGAAATCCTTTGCCGTGAACTCAGCACCACTGATTTCGCGAAGATATTCGTTCACATCCCCGGACTCGATCGATTGCGGCTGCCCGTCTTCATCGAGATATTCGAATAAGGCGCTGCCCGGGATTTCTTTGCATCGGCGAATGATGCGAGCGAGGCGCGGATCTTCCAACACGATCTCATGATTTTGGCCGCTCTTGCCGCGGAACTTGAATTTGAGCATTCCGCCAAGGATCTGGACATGCTGGTTGCGGAGCGTGGTGAGGCCGAAGGAGCCGTTTTCTTCGGCGTACTCTTCATTGCCGACGCGTATATAAGTGGTTTCAAGAAGCTTGACGACCGCGGCGAGCACCTTGCGCTTGGGCAGGCCCTTGCGCGCCAGATCGCGCCCGGCCACGCGGCGAATCCGCGGCAGGGCACGGCCAAAGGCACGCATGCGATCAAACTTTACTAAGTCGCGAACCTCGCGATAAGCGGGGTGATAACGATACTGCTTCCGGCCACGCGCGTCGCGCCCCACTGCCTGGATATGCGTGTTGGCGCTGGGGCTGATCCAAACCGAGGTCCAGGCTGGCGGAATTACCAGCGAGCGGATGCGCTCGAGGGTAGCTTCGTCTGCGATGGGCTGGTCATCGGGACCGATATAAGCGAAACCACTGCCGGCTCGCTTGCGGCGAATCCCCGGCCCCTTGGGAATGAAATAGCGGAGCCCAGCCTGCTGGGCGGATTTGACCTCATCTGGGAGGCGCAGCACTACGTTGGTCGGCGTCGACATCCAGTTAAGTGATGCAATTCACAGCCGAAACTCTACGTAGATTGCGCGCCGGCCGGTTACGGTAGCGACTTATCCGATGATTCGAATCTCTCCGATGCCGCCTTGCACCTGGAGACGGACATTTACTTTGGAATTGCCGTAGAGGCTATTCTCGTAATGGTCACCGTGCTTGTCGAGGCCCGTGACGTTGATCTGCCCTATGCCGCCGTGGGCTTCGGCACGAACGCCGACGCCCTCGGGAACGCGGACGGTTGCTTGGCCCACTCCGCCCGAAATGTTCACGTCGTAATCGTGCGTGGGCTTGCCGCGGAGATCAAGGTCGACCTGGCCGGCTCCGAGCTTCACCACTACGTGTTGCAAATCCAGATCGCCCATTTCGAGCTTGCTCTGGCCAGCGCCGCAGTTCAGGGTGAAATCGAGAAGAACCCGGTCGTTTAGCTCTAAATCCCAGGTATTGCGCGTGTTTCCGAAGCCGCCCCCTGCGTGCGGCTGGCGAATCGTGAGATCTGCGCTGGATCCGCTAGCTGAGTAAGTCACCTCGGGCTTCCACGCTGCGACATTATATTCGAATCTGCCCCGCAACAGCTTTCCAACCCCGCTACGAACGATCAGCTCGCCCGCTCCTAAGTCAAGCTGCACGTTGGCACGCTTGACATCGCCGAGATCAATGGAGACAGGCTCGTCGTGAACCGGACCAATCTCGGCACGGCGGTATTCACAGGAACCGAGGACCAACGCGGCGGCCGCTATCCCGGACAAAACAGCAAAGTTTTTCCATCCCATAACGAATAAGCATACGCAAAAACCACACGGCGTGTTCACGGCCGATGGCGCGAGATCTAAGGCGCGATGAAATTTATTATTCGCAGTTACAATGGAGCGATGCCAGAGGAGAATACATCCTCGCGAAGTTTCGAAGCGAGCCTGGAGGAGTTGGAGTGCATCGTCAAAGAGCTTGAAAAGGGAGACCTGCCGCTGGAGCAGAGCCTGACACTTTTCGAGAGCGGAATGCGGCTGAGCGCGGATTGCAAGCGGCAACTGGAGGAAGCAGAATCGCGCGTCGAGATCCTGATGAAGCGAGGATCAGAGATGGTGCCGGTTCCATTCAATCCTGAGAAGACTTCCAAATGACGCGGACGGAACGCGGAGAGCTGCAGCATTATTTGAGCGAGCAGGTGCGAGTGGTAGACCAAGTCTTGGGGCAGTGCGTTCCCGAGGAAAACGTTGAACCGGCATCCATTCATCGCGCCATGCGATACAGCCTGTTTGCGGGGGGAAAGCGCATTCGACCGATTCTGGCGATTGCGGCGGCGCACGCGGTGTCCGATTCTCCGGCAGGAATCGAAAGAGCAGCCTCAACGCTGGAGTTGGTGCACACTTATTCCCTGATTCATGACGATTTGCCGGCGCTAGACAATGACGATCTGCGGCGCGGCCGGCCTACCTGCCACAAGGTCTTCGGTGAAGCGCTGGCGATCCTGGCCGGCGATGCACTGCTGACGCTTGCATTTGAAGTGCTCAGCCGGTTGCCTCGCATAGAAGCCGAGCGTCGGATTCGGCTGGTAGAGGAATTGTCGCGCGCGGCGGGCACGGTCGGCGGGATGATCGGAGGGCAAGTAAACGATCTTGAGGGTGAGCGGAAGCGTCCAACGGCTTTGTTGCTGGAATCGATTCACCGAGCTAAGACGGGTGCTTTGTTACGCGCCAGCGTGCGGATGGGCGCGATCTACGCGGGAGCCGCAGAAGACGAACTCGACGCGCTCTCGTTTTACGGCGAGCATGTCGGATTGGCATTTCAGATCATAGATGATGTTTTGGACGTTGAAGAATCATCCGAGGCGCTGGGCAAGACAGCGGGCAAAGATGAGGCGCAACAGAAGATCACGTTTCCGGCGGTTTACGGCTTAGAGCGATCGCGCGAGATGGCCGAAGAAGAGCGGCTGGCGGCACACTTGGCCCTGCGCATCTTCGACGACCGCGCCGACCGGTTGCGGCAGATTGCAGATTTCATCGTGCATCGCAAAGCGTGAGGAGATGGACTCGCCGGGAGCTGCGCCGGATTCAGCGTTGAAGAAGGCACGTTTGGATATTGCGCTGGTTGAGCGTGGGCTGGTGAGTTCGCGCGAAAAAGCGCAGGCATTGATTTTGGCGGGCAAAGTGACGGTAGAGGGTCAACGAGCCGACAAGCCGGGACGCACCGTCGAGCCCGCAGCCCGAGTTGAAGTAGAGCAGCCACTTAGATATGTCAGCCGCGGCGGCTTGAAGCTGGAAGCTGCGCTGGAGCATTTCGGCATTGACGTTGCGCACCGGGTTTGTCTCGACGTCGGCGCCTCGACGGGCGGATTCACCGATTGCTTACTGCAGCATGGAGCGGAGCGGGTACACGCGGTGGATACCGGCGCCGGGCAGATCGATTGGAGACTGCGGACAGATGCGCGAGTAATCCTACATGAGCGTGTGAACGCGCGCTATCTGGAACTTGCGGACTTGGGCGAGCGCGTGGATGTGATCGTTTGCGATGTAAGTTTTATTTCGGTTACGCTGTTGATTCCGGCCCTGGCGCGTTTGCTTGTGCCCGAGGGAGATTGGATCATCCTTATTAAGCCACAGTTCGAGGTGGGTCGCGACTTAGTCGGCAAGGGCGGCATCGTACGCGATCCGGCGGCTCATCGAATGGCGTGCGACAAGGTGACCGGCGCGCTCCGGAGCGCGGGTTTCAGCACGCGGCTAATGGATAGCCCGATCACCGGGGCTGAGGGCAATCGCGAGTTCCTGGTGCATGCGCGCGCGGCCGCTGCTATCGAAGCTGGGTCGCCATAACTTGGCTAGGAGCCAAAACATGCAAGCTAGAGAAAGCGCGCACAAGATCAGGCAGCCTAAGCGCAGCGGCGTTTCGGCCAGCAGCGCTTCGCGAGCCGCAGGCTGCATGAATACAACATAAAGCAAGACGTTCAGCAATACCTGTAAGCAGCCGATCACTAGAGCGACGAAACGCGACACGGCCCAGATCGCCAGAATCGAACCCGCGTAGCCTAAGAGAACGATCGTGTATGTCCCCTGGTGAACAACTGTGGTCCCTGGTCCGAACATAAGCGCGCACCAGACTACGGCAGTTACAACAATAAAGATCCACATGATAGTTGCGGCACGCCATTCGTTAGTGCGATATTTTTGCTTAATGCCTGTCAACAGCGCAATGGGGCCGACCACCAAAAAACCCAGGTTGGTTACGAAGAAAAAAAACATCCAGCCACGCAGGCCTGCCGCAATCTGTGCTGCGATAACAGCGTCGGCAAGATATCGAAAAAGATGTACCGTTTCGATCCAGAATCTGCTGGAGCTTTCAAAGAGCCGTTTCATATTCGCGACTTTATTTTTGACGATTTGCTGTGGAGTAAGTACATGGTATGCATCTATTAGGGCTTGAGAAAAAGGACGAGAATCGATGTTTTCGACGCCTGCCAAATGCATTTTCAACAATCGATTACCTGGGGGGTCACAGAACTTCTGATACAGCATCCAGGGCGTATATAGGATAGCCGCGCTGGCGGCGATGAGAAGCAAGCTCCTGACCGGGACATGCCTGCGAAGAATGGCCATGGTAAGTGCTATGCCGAGGATCGCGAAGGCGCTGCCTCCGTGGGACAGCATAGCGAGCGCCAGCATGGCTCCCACCAGCATGCTCGGGATTCTACTGTTTCGGAGAGAAACATACTTGGGTGTAAAAAATATCGCGAGCGCAGCCAATATGTACGCCGCCGCGAGCAACTTCGGCCACACATAGAAGGTATTCAAGAAGACAAAACCAGATAAGAGGCAGACCGCCAGGACTAGTATCACAGCGCGTGGGTTCAGGTCGAACGCTGTCAAGAGGAGCCAAGCGGCGAAGATCCAGAGGCTCTGCAGAATGGC